>URZX01000024.1 GCA_900552455.1 uncultured Peptococcaceae bacterium
TGACAATAGAAATACCCCCAATAATTCGGGTGTCCAAATTATTGGGGGCACGTCACGGGTGTATTGCCCGAAGCAGGGTTTATCTATAGTCAGAGTACGGCTCCGTTTTGCAGAGCCGTGTTTTTGTGCCTGTAATTAGCTGAGATAGAAAAGAAAGGCGCGCAATTTTGCCTGCACAGTGTCGTCCTGATCATCGTCCAGGGCGAGAGTGAGATGAGGAAGGTTGGCGGCGGCGCCGGTCATTTCCAGGACGGTGGCGGTGTTCTCATAGCGCGGGGCGAGGCTGATTACGCCGCGTGTTGTTTGCGCGAGGGCGCAGGCCTTAGCCAGGCGGTAGCGGCCGCCGGCGCCGGCAAAACGCGGCAGCGTTTGATCGGCAAGGGCACGCAGGTTTTGGTGGTCGCCTGCGAAGCTGCTGCGCGCATGAAGGTGAAAGGCGAGATCACTGCACAGCTCGCGCCAATCGGCAGGAACGTTTATACCGGCGTCCTGCCAAAGCATGAGCAGGTATTCCGAGAGTGGCGCCCGAGAGAGTGCCCAGCCTTCTCGCTCAAGCTGAGCAGGCAGGCCGCCGTTGAGGGCAAAGAGGGTGAGCGGTTCACCAACCACGCCAAGACGCCGTGCGCCTACAGAGAGCGCTCCAATCTCTGCGGCGAGCTGGCGCAGGGCCTTGGCATCGGGAATATTTTGCGGCGCCAATTGGGCACGGGCCTCTGGCGGGGCGCAGAGCAGAAGATCTGCTGTAAGCAGGGCACGGAAAAAGCGTTCTGGTTCGGGCAGCGTCTGAGGCAGGGTTTCGAGCTGCGGCGCCACCAGTGTCACATGACTGAGGCCGCGGCGCGCAAGCACAGCGCTGATTGCCCAGGCATATTGCCCGTCGGCCTCGGCGCCCTGGGTGCTTGGCACGAGCACCTGAAACGGCCGGGATTCTCGTTCGGCGGCGGCCAAAGTGGCGCCGAGAAGCATGGCGTAGGGGAGGTATTCCTTGCTTGTGGTTTCACTGCGACCTAGGCGTAAAGCTTCTGCATCGAGGGGGAGCGCACGGGTTTCCAGCTGCCAGGCCTGGGCGGCATAGCTACAAAGGTAAGGGGTAAATGGTGCCATTTCTGGCAGATAGAGCGGGCCGCCGTTTGGACGCGGCGTTGCGATTACAGAAGGATGTTGGGTGCGCACATCGGTGAGAGAAAAATCTGACGCAAGCGGTAAGGTTGGGCGGTTTTCCAGACTGTGCAGAAAGGCTTCGATGCGGGTAATGACGCCGACCGGAGAGAAATGCTCGTCAACTTCGATCTGTAGGTAGGGTTTGCCTGCCATTTCCTGGCGGAAAAGTGTCTGAAGCATGGTGTCCGGGCCGCAACCATGATTGGTGAGATAGACGGCGTAGAGGTTTGGGTGGTGTGCCACCAGCTTGGCGCCAGAGACGATGTGCTGACCAAACGGCCAGTAAAGGTTCGGATGATCTTGGGCGATGTCGAGGTCGTGGGCCGGCAGGTGTGAGAGGGTGATGACCTTGTGGCCGCGTTCCAAAAGCAGGCGGGGAATGCCCATATTGAGAACAGGGTCAGAAAGGCCGTAGTTGCGTGTGATGAGTACGAGCACCTTTTCGTCCGGCGCCAATCCTTCGAGCAGAGCTTTACCTTGCTTCTCGACGGCGGCAGTGTGTTTGCGTACAGCCATGGCGCCGGCCGTGAGCGCTGGCAGCAGACGTGGTTTGGGGATGTCGAGCACCTTGCCGAGCGTGAGCATGGCGCTGGCCATGGCTTCCTTGCCAAAGTCCAGATCAAAGACAGGGCTCAGCAGCGTGATTCCGCGTTCTTCCAGCTTTAGGGCGCGGGCGGCCAAAAGCGGTGCTGTTTGCATGTAGACACAGCCATAATTGTGTTCGACGCGAGAGGTTTCGTGGCGCATCGTGTGAATTTGCGGAATGAAGATATAATCTACGTTTTGTTCTGCCAGCCAGGCCATGTGTCCATGCAGAAGTTTGACAGGATAGCAGGTTTCGGCCTGCGCAGTGTTTTGCGCCAGCCGAATAATCTCTTCGTTGCTTGCCGGAGACAGGAGCACGTTGAACCCGAGGTTTTTGAAAAAAGTGTTGGCCATCGGGAAAAATTTATGGAGCATCAGAGCGAAAGGCACGCCGACCGTCTTTTTGCCAGAGACCGGCGTTGGATCGTAACCCGCCAGCAGGAGCGCACCAGTTTTTTCGTAGAAGGCAATGTTCTGCTGCACGGCTGGTGGCAGAGCGGTCTCTTCGCCAGCGCTGGTGTCGAATCCATGGAAGCGGGACGGGCCTTCTGCCGCCTCCAGAGCGAGCAGCGCAGCGCCGTAAGCACCGCTGATGGAAAAACATGGCGAGACATGCAGACGCTTGCCGAGGACCTGACTGAAGGCGGCAACAATGCCTGGGTTGTAGGCGACGCCACCCTGAAGAACGACGCAGTTGCCGACGGTTTTGTTTGCTACGACCTTGTGCAGATAGTTGCGCACGATAGAATGGCAGAGCCCGGCGCTTACATCCGCTGCCGAGGCACCGCGTGCAAGCGCTGTTTGTATGGCCGTTTCGATAAAGACGGTGCAGCGTTCGCCCAAAGCTGCCGGGGCCTCGGCTTTAAGGGCGAGGGCGCCGAAATCAGCCAAAGAGATGCCCATGCGCGCCGCCTGTTCTTCCACAAAGGAGCCTGTGCCGGCGGCGCAGATCTTGTTCATTTGAAAATCGACGACCTTGCCATCGCGCAAAGAAATGTATTTTGAATCCTGGCCGCCGATTTCAAAGACCGTGTCGGCCTCGGGCACCCAGGCTGTGGCAGCGCGTGCCTGAGCGGTGATCTCGTCGCGTACTACATCGGCGCCAATGAGCCGGCCAATGCGTGCGCGTCCCGAACCGGTGACACCGACAGCGAGAAAAGGCATCTTGTCATAGCGCCTGCGGATATTTTCCAGCCCCTGGCGCACGGCGGTCTCAGGATCGCCGGCGGTGCGCAGATACTGCAGGTCGATGAGGCTGCCGTCTGGCGCTACGAGCACCAGATCTGTGCTTGTGGAGCCAATGTCGATGCCGAGCATGCAGCCCTGCGGCGGGATCGTGCCGCTCGTTTCAGGGTCAGCGAGGCGCAGTCCCTCTGGCAGCAGGAGCGGCGGCAGACTTGGCAGCGGCGCGGTAGGCGGCAGATGGCTCAGACTGAGCGCCAATGCTTGGATAGAGCAAGTCGTCAGCGTCTGCGCTGCCAAGGCTGCTCCTACAGCGCCCACATGGTCAAAATGCGGTGGCAACAGGAAATCTTCCTCATCTAAGGCGAAGACAGCACGCACCGCCTGCAGCACGCCAGGATTATGCCCCACACCACCAGCCAGCGCCAACGGTTTCTCCACAGGCAAACTGCGCACGATCACCGCCTTGTAATTGCGCACCATGGCATAGCAAAGGCCGAGAAGAATGTCCTCCACCGGCACACCTTCCTGCTGACGGTGGATGATGTCCGTCTTGGCGAAAACGGCACAGCGCCCGGAAAGGCGCGGAATCGACTGCGCTTTTGCAACGTGCGCAGCATAGTCTTCGAGCGCCAGGCCCAGACGCGACATCTGATCTTCGAAAAAGGAACCGGTTCCACCGGCGCAGTGTTCGTTTACCGCAAAGCGCGGCGGCGTGCCGCGGCCCAATCCTGTGAGAAAACGTGCGCTTTGACTGCCCACCTCGATGAGCGCGCGCGCCTCCGGGGCCAGTAAGGCGATCCCTTGCTGCAGTGCGGGGATCTCGTCGAGCGCTGCCAAGCTGGGGCAGTTTTCTTGCAAACGTCCGCCCATGCTGCCCGTGAGCACCACCGGCGCCTGCGGCCAGGCTTGCGCTAGCTCCGTCAGCAGCTTTTGCGCTGCCTGGGTCACATCGCCATGATGGCGTACAGTGCGCGTTTTTGCGACAGCGCCATCAACAAGAACCGCTGCCTTGATTGTGGCGCTGCCGCAGTCCACTCCGATGCTAAAAGCTTTATCTTTCACATGAATCCTCCCTTTCCTTCATTTGACAATAGGGTTCGTTTAAGCTACAATGGAATTATCGTAAACTAACTGTAATCCATAGCAAACCTGCTGTCAGTTGCCACAGCAACACGGAGGGATAAGATGAAGCGAATCATAGATGTCATGTGCCGCTGCCATCTCTTCGATGGCATCCCGGAAGATAAGTATAAGAATGTGTTGAACTGCCTGAATGCGCAGCTAAAGACTTACGCCAAGGACGCTGTCATCCTGCACATTGGCGAACAGCAAGGGCGGCCTGGTGTGGTCGTCTCAGGTAAGCTGCGCCTAGCCCTTTACAGCGAGGACGGCAACCTGCTCACCATCGACCGTCTCAGCGCCGGGCAGATCTTCGGCGAGACCCTGGCTTGTGCCAATAAGCAGGAAAGCCCCGTGCAGATCGATGCTTTGAGCGACGCCGAAGTGCTCTATCTCAGTTTCGATCCGCTTCTTCTTGAACAAGGGGCCAGCTGTCCGCACAAAATGCAGGTGACGGCCAATCTGCTGCGAGAGATGGGCCAGGGCGATCTCGTGCGCATCCAAAAAATGCGCATCCTTGCGCAAAATCGCCTGCGCAACAAGCTCAAGCTCTATCTTCAAAGTCTTGCCATCGGACCGGAGGGCGATCTTTGCCTGAACATGGGCCGCAGCGAGCTTGCCGAATATCTCTGCGTTGATCGCAGCGCCCTCTCGCGTGAGCTTAGCCGCATGCAGAAAGAGGGCATCCTCACCGTCCAGGGGCAGCACGTGCATATGCTGGACAAAGGTTTTCTCGAATAAATGGATTGGTGCAAAAATCCGGTTGACGTTGCCATAGCAACGGACAGCCGGATTTTTTTGTGGAATAATGCATGCAAGGTTCGCGGAGGCTAATCTTCGCGCCGGAAAATCCATAAGAAAAGGAGAATCCCCCATGAAACGTAAACTTGCTTCCCTTCTGATTGTCGCGACAATGCTCTTTACGCTTGCCGGCTGCGGCGGTGGCACTGCAGCCAACGAAAGTGCGGCAACGGAAAATTCTGCCGCCAGCGAAAGCGAATCAGCTGCATCCGCAGAAGCCACCACCATTTCTGTCGGCGTGCCGACCGCGCCGCCGGCTTTGCCCGTGCTTCATATGATCGAGGACAACCTTCTCGGTGAGGATGTGACCATCGAGCTTGCCACCTGGAATGCACCGGAAGAACTTCTGGCCATGGTCCAGGGCGGCGAGCATGATCTCTACGCCTTTCCGCTCACCGTCGTCTCCACCCTTTATAATAAAGGGATGGATGTGCGGTTGATGAACGTCAACACCTGGGGCGTCACCTATTTCATGACCACCGATCCAGACTTCACCAGCTGGAGCGATCTTGCCGGCAAGACCGTTTACGTGCCGCTGCAATCTTCGCCGCCAGATGCCTTGACCCAGTATTTCCTCAATGAAGCAGGGCTCACCGTTGGAAAGGATGTGCAGATTGTCTACGCCAGCACCGCCGAAGTGGCCTCGCTGCTCGCTTCTGGCGAAGCCCAGTATGCCACCTTGATCGAACCGCAGGTAACCTCCGCCATGAAGCAGAACAGCGATGTGCGCCGCGCGCTCAGCTTTGAAGACGAATGGCAGCGCGTCACCGGAACCGACACCATGATTCCAAATGCCGGCTTCGGCACCACCCAGCGTTTCCTTGATGAAAATCCAGAGCTTGCTGCCGAGTTCCAGGCCGCCTACGAAGAAAGCGTGCAGTGGGTGCTCGACAATCCAGCCGAGGCTGCTGCCCTTGCGGAAAAATACCTTGATATGAACGCCACAGTCGTGGAAGCGGCCATTCCAACCATGGGTCTCACCTTCAAGAGCGCCGAAGACGCCAAACCGGAGCTTGACGACTTTTACCAGCTTCTCTACGATTTTGATCCATCGATGATCGGCGGCGAACTACCAGATGAAGGCATGTTCTATGCCGGCTAAAGCAGCGCTATGGCTGCGCCGGCTGCTCGGCGCGGGCCTGCTTTTGGCAGTATGGCAGCTTGCTTCGCTGCATTTTCCGCCGCTTGTCGTGCCGCCCATTTCCTCAGTGCTGGAGCGACTTGTGACTCTGGTGCAGGATCCAGCCTTTTGGCCTACTGTGGGCACCACCTTACTGCGGCTTATTGCTGGACTTGGCATCGGTATAGCCATCGGCGCTGTGCTGGGGCTGCTTTTTGGCCTGTCGCGCAGCGTGGAAGACATTGGCATGCCCTTCATCCATGTGCTGCAGTCTGTGCCGCCGGTCTGCTGGGTAGTGTTGGCCCTCGTTTGGTTTGGCTTCAACGGCCGGCCTTGCGTGTTTATCGTTGCCGCCGCCACCATCCCGACCGTTGTCATCAACCTCTGTCACGGTGTGCGCAGCGTAGACCGCGACCTTCTCGAAATGGCGCGGCTCTATCGTTTTTCTCGCTGGAAGACCCTGTGGCATATCACCCTGCCTTCAATCCGGCCGTATTTTCGCTCCGCCCTTGAGATCGTCATTGGCGGCGGTTGGAAACTTGCCGTCATGGGTGAAGTGCTGACCACCTCCAGCGGCATTGGCGGCGCCATCACCACCGCCCGCCTTAATATTGAGCCAGATGCCATCATCGCCTGGTCCATCTTGCTCGTCCTTGGCTGCTTTGCCACGCAGAAACTGCTGCGCATCCTCTTTTGCCGAAAGGAGACTCGCCCATGCTGACCCTAGAACACGTCTCGAAAAGCTACGGCGGGCTGCCTGTGCTCAATGATCTTTCGCTTACCCTTTCCGAAGGCGAGATCCTTGCTCTCATCGGGCCCTCGGGCTGCGGCAAAAGCACCCTGCTCAACATCATCTCCGGACTTGTTCGTCCAGATGCGGGCAGCGTCAGTGGCGCCGATGTCAAGATGAGTTATATGTTTCAGAGCGCGCGGCTGCTGCCCTGGCGCACCGTGCGCGAAAACATCCGCATTGTCCGCGAGGATGCTGCAGAAGAGGAAGTCGCTGCCATCATTGCCGCCGTTGGCCTGCAAGGCTTTGCCGACTACTACCCCGGGCAGCTTTCTGGCGGCATGGCCCGCCGCTGTGCCCTGGCCCGTGCCTTTCTCTTTGGCGGCGCCATCTTTCTCATGGATGAGCCTTTCTCCGGACTCGACTATGGCATTCGCATGGAAATGGTTGATATGCTCCTTTCCATATGGCGGCGCGAAAAGCCAGGCGTGCTCTTTGTCACCCACGAAATCGATGAAGCCCTTACCGTTGCGACCCGTATCGCCATTCTTTCCGACCGGCCAGCCAGCGTCTGCCACAGCTTCACCCTTCCCGGCGCCGAAGGCCGCGACGCCTCCGCACCTGAGCTTTCCGAGATTCGCCGCGAAATCATCCACCACATCACCCACTGAAAGGAGCGCCGTATGGACACCCTTCGTAATCTACCCCTCGAGACACCCCAGCCCCTCGCCGACCTCATTGCTATTCAGCCAGGCAGCGTTGTCAGCATGGCTCTCTCAAGGAGCGACCATTGCCAGATGACTTTGCTTGCCTTTGCTGAGGGAGAAGGTGTCAGCGAAGAGCGCTACTTCGGCGACACCCTCTACCTCGTTCTTGAAGGCGCCATGACTCTGCGGCAGCAAGGCACGCGCCACACCCTGCAGAGCGGCGACGGCCTGCTCATCCCAGCAGGCACCAGCCACGCCATCGGCGGTGCAGGGCCTTTTAAAATTTTGCAGATCACCCTACAATAACCCACACACGGAGGAATCATCATGGAACAAGTCATTAAAAACATCCCTCATGCCCAGCCCATCCCCCTGGCAGAGCAAGTGCAGACCGAACCTGGCAAAGTAGTCAGCCGCACCCTTGCCCAGCAGCCAGGCTGCGGCATCACCCTTTTTGCCTTCGATGCCGGTGAATCCATCAGCACCCACGCCGCTCCCGGCGATGCCATGACCACCATCCTCGAAGGCACCGCCGAAATCACCATCGACGGTACCCCGCACATCCTTCAGGCAGGCCAGGCCATCGTCATGCCAGCCGGCATTCCTCATGCCGTCAAAGCTATTACCGCATTCAAAATGTATCTCGTTGTTGTTAAAGCATGATTCATACGGCTCCGCTTTGCGGAGTCGTGCTATTTTGTGTCTGTAATTAGTTGAGATGTGACGCCACGGCTGACTTTTGCTTGGTTATTGTATCGGTATAGGGATTGTGGTTTTTACTTACCACCGAATGGCGCGATGCTCACCATCTGTTCGATCATCGCTGTCGTTGGTTGGCGAGGGCTTGTGCATTCGAAAAATGAGGTGAAAGGTCTTTAGTGCGAAGGCGTAGAAATTCACGCGTGACATTCGCCGTGATCTGCGCTATGATAAAAGCAACGAAAGGAGGCGAAGGACGGGCGCTGATTTTGCTTTGGTTGTGTGGGCGCTCGTCTGCTTACGATGTTTGAACGGTTAAAAGAAGCGAAGAACACTGCGATTGATCTGGCGCTGGCGTTTGTGCAGCTGGGCTGCGCGGTGATTTTGCTAGCGCGCATGGTTAAGAGAAAGTGAGGCGCGGAGGATGGAGCGAATCATAAATCGCGTGCTTTACTACACGTTGCAGGCGACATTCTGGCTGACGGCGGCGCGCTTGGTGCTGCGCGTGGGCCGGAAAATGCTGGGCAAAAACTGAACACAATGCAACGAAAAACGACCTCGACGGGCGCTGGCCTGTCGAGGTCGTTGGCGTTTGTGGGGTCAGTGGGTGAGGGTGTGCGGGAGCACGCCAAACTGTTTGCGGAATGCATCAGAAAAATGGCTGACGTTGGTGTAGCCAACCTGAAACGCGGCCTGGCTGACGTTGCAGTCGCCGTGCGCGAGCAGATCGTAGGCTTGCTCGAGGCGTTGGGAGCGGATGAACTGGTAGACGGTCTGGCCGTAAATCTGCTTGAAGAGGCGTTTCATCTTGCAGTCGTTCATCTGAATCATGCGCGAGAGCTCGTGGAGCGACGGCGGCGCGTCGAGGCGTTCGAGCAAAATGTCGCGTGCGTTTTGCAGGCGTTCGCGATCGGTGCGGCTGCAGGCTGGCGCGGTGTCGTCTGCGCTGTCGCCGGCGAGATGGGCGATGTTGATGGCGAGGAGCTCGAGGATGTGGCTTTCGAGCATGAGCCGGTTGAGTCCGCCTTCGCCGTCAGCGAGCAGCGTGCCGATTTCATGCAGGAGCCGCGCCTCGCGGACATCGTGGCGAAAATGATGATAGGGATGGGCGGCGTCGCGCAGCGCGCGAAAATGCAGCGTGTCGCGGCCGGTGGCGGCGCGGCAGAGGGCGTCGAAACTGTCTGGCGTGATCCAGAGGGAGTAGAGCTCGACTTCGTCGCCGCAGTCGTATTCTGAATAGCCGGTGGCGGTATCGTGGAAGCCGAGATGAGAATAGCCGGGTGTGATCTCGATGGAGGTGCGGCCGAGCTCGCTGTAGAGGGTGCTTTTGCAGCTGTAGGCGAGTTCGACGAGAGGTGCGGTGACGGAGGCTCGCCGGGTGAGACGGCTCGGCAGAATGCCCGCCGAGCGCCAGAGCTGAACGCCTGGACGAACCTCGATGCGCTTATTGGGGAAAACGGATGAAAACTCAGAGCTGAGTGGAAGCGGGGACATGGCAGAGCCTCCTTTGTTGATTGTTGGGATAAGAGTATCCTTATCTTACAGTATAGTTAGCAAAAGCTAATGCGTCAAGAGCACTGCAGGAAAAAAATCCCGCTCGGGGCAGAGAGTTTCCGTTTTGGGGCAGAAGTAAAGAAGTAAGCCGAGGTATACTCTGTTTAGTTGCAAAAGTCTAACTTGCTTTTGCTGATTAAAGAACGGGAGGAATCATAATGAAAAAAGTGTTAGCGATACTCATGAGCCTGGTCATGATGGTGGGCCTTGCGGCCTGCGGCGGGGGCTCGTCGGACAGTGGCAGCGCAGCGGCTGAGGGCGCATCGGCGCCGGCAGAGAGCGCGACTTCTGAAAGCGGAACGATCACTGTCGAAGATATGAAAGGCACGGTGGAGATTCCGGCAGATCCACAGCGCGTGGTGGATGTTTCCGGATCGGCAGATGAGCTGATTATCCTTGGCGTGCCGTTTGTGGGCTCGGCGAACACGAGCATGTTTGACGGTGTCACAGTGCCGGCAAATCTGCAAGAATATTTCACAGAGAACGGCGTGGAGACAGTCGGTAACTACTCAGGCTCTGTTGGCGAGCTGAATCTCGAAAAAATTGCTGAGCTGGAACCTGATCTTATTATCATGAACATTCGCCACGAAAAAGTTTACGATCAGCTTAAGGAAATCGCCCCAACGGTGATGCTTGACGACGACATGAACTATGTCAACTGGAAAGGCCGTTTCCAGCAGCTCGGCGAATGGTTTGGCAAGGAAGATGTTGTGGAAGACTGGCTCGCTGACTACGAGGTGAAGGTCAAAGAATTTGGCGATCAGGTGCGCGCCGTCACTGGTGACGAAACCTTCGCTGTGATTGAGAAAAATTCCGTGCGTACAGGTTCCTACTATGTCTACAGCACAGGCGGTCCTGGTGAACTCGTTTACGATGCGATGGGGCTGCCGGCCTCCTCCGGCGTGCCTGTGGATGTCTGGGGTGAAGTGGTCGACGCGGAATATTTCGCGAACATCGACGCGGACCACATCTTCTTCTTCAGCGATGACGGCACCATCGGCGACACAGGAGATCTGCCATCCTGGCAGAATCTGAAAGCGGTGCAGAACGGCAACGTTTACTGCGGCAAGAACGAGATGCAGTACGACCTGGCGTTCATGCCGAACGGCAAGCTGACTTATATGGAACAGATGGCGAACGCCGTCATTAATCATGAAAACGTCGACAAATAAGCAGCACACGCGCGAGCGATCCACGGCTTCCGGGCAGTGGATTCGCTCGCGCTCGGCATACGCAGGATTTCTGGCGGCGTTGGCTCTGGCGCTTGTGGCGAGCATGTTGCTGGGTGTGAGCGTGGGCGTGGCCGGCGGCGATTTGGGCGCGTTTCTTGCGGCGCTTGGCGGCGAAACGCCTCAGGCACTTTCAGAGATCATGCTTGAGATGCGCCTGCCGCGTGTGCTGGCGGCGGCGCTCACTGGCGCAGCATTTGCGCTGGCGGGCGCGGTCATGCAGGGGATTACGCGCAATCCGCTGGCGGATTCCGGGCTGTTGGGCATCAATGCCGGCGCCTGTTTTCTTGTGGCGCTGTGCACGGCGCTGTTGCCGCAGCTTTCGTCGCTGGGGATGATGGGCGCGGCCTTTTGCGGCGCGGCGATGGCCGCAGCGCTGGTGGCGGGATTTGGCATGCAGAAGCACAAAACGTCGCCGCTGCGGCTGATTCTCGCTGGCTCGGCGGTGTCGGCTTTTTTGACGGCGCTGAGTCAGGGCATTGCGCTGGCGTTTGGACTGTCGAAGGATCTCTCATTCTGGACGGTGGGCAGCCTTTCCGGCGTGCTCTGGCCGCAGTTTTCGCTGGTGGCGCCATGGCTGCTTGCGGCGTTCGTGGTGGGGCTGTTGTTGGCGCCGCGGCTGACGCTGCTGGCCCTCGGTGATGACGGCGCTGCCGGGCTGGGCGTAAATGTGGCGGCGGTGCGGCTGGCGGGAATGGCGCTGGTGCTGCTTCTGGCAGGCGCGAGCGTGTCGCTGGTCGGCGGGATCTCTTTTGTGGGCCTGATTGTGCCGCATGTGGCCAGACGCCTTGTGGGCAGCGACTATCTGCGGATTATTCCGGCGTCGCTGCTGCTTGGGGCAGTGCTCCTGGTGCTTGCAGACGTGGCGGCGCGCATGCTGCATGCGCCGTTTGATACGCCGGTGGGTGCGTTGGTTTCGCTGATCGGTGTGCCGGTGTTCCTGCTTCTGACGTATCGCAGCAGAAGGAGGGATCTGTGATGGAGAAACGCAGTGTGTTCAGACTCTGCGCGTTGGGGGTGGTGCTTGTCGCGGCGGTTGTTTTGGCGCTGAGCGGCGGCTATGCCGGGCTTTCGGCGCTGGCAGATGCGTTCACCGGCGAAAGCGGCGGGGCGCGTTTCATTCTGCTTGAGATTCGCCTGCCGCGCGTTTTGCTGGCGGCGCTTTGCGGCATGGGGCTGGCGCTTTCCGGCTGTGTGCTGCAGGCGGTCAGCGACAATCCGCTGGCGGATCCCGGTATTCTCGGCATCAATTCCGGCGCTGGCTTTTCGGTGATGCTTTTCATGAGCCTTTTTCCTGCGCTGCATCTGGACGGCAAACTCTACCAGCCGTTGTTCGCCATGGTTGGCGGGCTTGTGACGGCGTATCTGCTTTATCGCTTCGCCAAGCGCGGCGACCGCATCCGTCCGGCGCATTTTCTGCTCGGCGGGATTGGCTTGTCGGCAGGTTTCACGGCGCTGATGACAATCGTCGGCGCGGACATGGAATCGAGCCTGTATCAAATGGTCTCGCGCTGGCTTGTGGGCAATATCTGGGGCACGAGCTGGTATCAGATTGGCATTTTGCTGCCGTATCTTGTGGTGCTGCTGCCGCTGCTCTATTCACGCATGCATGTGCTGGATTTGCTTCTTCTGGGCGATGATGCAGCGGCTTCGCTGGGGGTGCAGGTGGAGCGCGAGCGCAAACTGTTGCTTTTCCTGGCGGCGGCCCTGGCAGCGAGCTGCGTGTCGGTGAGCGGGGGCATCAGCTTCATCGGTCTTGTGGCGCCGCACATCGCGCGCAGGCTGGTAGGCGCCCGGCATCGGCTGCTGCTCGGCGCGAGCGTGCTCACAGGCGGGATTCTGCTGGTGCTGGCAGATCTTCTGGGGCGTGTGCTTCTGGGCGATGTGGAGATTCCGACGGGGATTGTCACCTCGGTCGTGGCGGCGCCGTATTTTCTGTATCTGTTGCACAAGAAAATTTGAGGAAGTGGTTTTGTGCCTATTGAACTGATTGCGAAAGATCTTTCTGCCGGCTACGACCGACGCGCGATTTTTCGCCATTTTGATCTGAGCATTCCGCCGGGAAAAATCACGACGCTGATCGGCGCCAACGGCTCCGGCAAGTCGACGATTCTCAAGACAATGGCGCGGCTTTTGCGTCCGTTGGACGGAACGGTGCTTCTGGATGGTGCGTCCATCCACAGCCTGCCGACAAAACAGGTGGCACAGAAGCTGGCGATGCTGCCGCAGGGCGCGCAGACGCCGGAAGCAATCACCGTGCACGATCTCGTCGAATACGGCCGCTATCCGTATCGCGGGCGATTTGCCGGGCGCCGCACTGAGGACGACGCGATTGTGCGCTGGGCGCTCGAATGTACAAATATGCTGGAGCTGGCGGAGCGCGACATGGATCAGCTCTCCGGCGGTCAGCGGCAGCGTGCGTGGATCGCCATGGCGCTGGCGCAGAAAACGGGGCTGCTTTTTCTGGATGAGCCAACAACCTATCTGGATATTTCTCATCAGCTGGAGATTCTGCAGCTGTTGCGGCAGCTCAATCGCACGCAGGGCGTGACGGTGGTCATGGTGCTCCATGATCTCAATCAGGCGGTGATGTTTTCGGACCATCTCGTCACCATCAAGGACGGCGAGAAATACCGCGAAGGCACGCCGGAAGAGGTCATCACGACAGACATGCTGCGCGACGTTTTCGACGTGGAAGCAGAGATTCTGCCGCATCCGGTGCTTGGCGTGCCGGTTTGTCTGCCGTACGGTGTGCGTGGACAACGTTTTAATAATGAAGAGAAAGAGGTGTAGATGATGAAACAGCGAATTATTGGCGTGGTGCTGGCGGCGCTTTTGCTGGCTGGCTGCAGTGCCGGCACCTATGCGCCGGGATCGTACAGTGCGGAGGCGGCTGGTTTTGGCGGCGCCTTGACGGTGGAAGTGACGTTTTCAGCGGAAGAGATTACCGATGTCACCGTCACCGAACACAACGAAACGCCGGATCTGGCTGACGATGCACTCGCGGAAATTCCGCAGGCAATCGTCGAGGCACAGTCGAGCGATGTCGACAGTGTCAGCGGCGCCACGATGACGAGCGAGGCAATCAAGGCGGCAGTGCGCGATTGCATCGATCAGGCGCAGAAAGGATAAGCAGCCATGGCTAAGACAGCAAATACCTGGCGCGGCATTCTCGCTTTCGCGGTGGGGCATCGTTGGCTGCTCGTGGTTTCGGCGCTGCTCTCGGTTGTCGGCGTCATCTGTGGCGTGGCGCCGTATCTCGTGCTGGCGTGGATCGCCGCCGCGATAATCGCGGACACGCTGACGGCGGCGACATTTTTTTCGGCGTTGGTCGCGATGGCGGTGTTCTACCTCATGCAGGGGATTTTGCAGGGGGCCAGCACCCTGGTGTCCCATCGCTGCGCGTTTCAGATTCTCGAGAACATCCGCAACGCGCTGACAGAAAAGATGGAGCGGCTCTCCATGGGAAGCATCTGGCGCGCGTCGTCTGGTGAATATAAAAATCTCATCCTCGACGAAGTAGAAAAGCTCGAATATCCGCTGGCGCACGCGATTCCTGAAGTCAGCGGCAATCTTGGCGCGTTCCTTTTGACGTTCGCCCTCATGCTTGCGGCGGATTGGCGGCTGGCGTTGGCGGCGCTCATCACGATTCCGGTCGGCGTGCTCATCATGAAGGGAATGTTTCACGGCTACGCCGCGCGCTACGCCCGTTTTATGGAGGCAGGGGATGCGCTTAATAAAACTGTCGTGGAATATCTCGACGGCATCGAAGTGATTAAGATCTTCGGCCGTGGCGACGCGAGTTTTGACAAGCTGCGCCAGGCGGTGCTGAATTTTCGCGATTTCACCCTCGCCTGGTATCGCCACAACTGGCCGTTCACCGCGGCGTACAGCGTTGTTCTGCCGGCCTCGATTGTGGGCGTGCTGCCGTTGGGCAGCTGGTTTGTTGCGCAGGGGGCAATCGAACTTTCGACATTGCTGCTTTTTGTGCTGCTGTCGTTTGCGTTGATTCCACCGCTCATCAAGCTCAGCGAATTTGTCGACAATCTGGCGGTCATCATCAAAACTGAGCAGGAAGTGCGCGATTTTCTCGCGCAAGAAGAACCCCACTACGAGCATGTTGCGGTCTTGCCGCAAGACGCAGGCATCGTGATCAACCATGCGCGCTTTTCTTACGGCGGTCAGCTGGTGCTCGATGATGTCTCTGTGGTGATTCCACCGCGCAGCATCACCGCCATCGTTGGCGGCTCCGGCGCCGGCAAGACGACACTCCTGCGCCTGCTCGCACGCTACTGGGATCTGGCAGAAGGCAGCATCGAAATCGGCGGTGTCGACGTGCGCGCTTTTCCGCAGTCGCAGCTGGCGCAGGTGACGAGCATCGTTGACCAGGATGCTTTTCTTTTCGATCGCAGCATCCGTGACAACATTCTGCTCGGTCGACCGGACGCCAGCGAGGAAGCGTTGGCGCGGGCGATCGAGCTGGCGGAGTGCGGCGAGCTTGTGGCGCGTCTTGAAAACGGGCTTGACACCGTTGTCAGCGCTGGTGGAGCGCGGCTTTCCGGCGGTGAGCGTCAGCGTGTCTGTCTGGCGCGCGCGATTCTCAAGGATGCGCCGATTTTGCTTCTCGACGAGCCGACGGCGAATCTCGATCTGGAAAACGAATACAAGATTCAGCAGGTGCTTTTGCGGATGATGGCCGACAAGACCGTTGTGCTCGTTTCGCACCGCCTGCGCATGGCGGTGCCGGCGCAGCAGATTCTGGTGATGGCGGAGGGCAGACTCGTCGACTGCGGTCGCCACGAGGAACTGCTCGCGCGCTGCGAGGAATACGCACGGCTCTGGCGGGCGAGCGTGCGCGCAGAGACGTGGCAGTTGGGAGGTGCGCATCATGATTAAATTGCTATCGCGTGTGTTGGCGCTGGCGGGCGCATACCGCCGACAGGTGATATTGGGCTTTGTCTTTGGATTTTGCGAAGCGCTGTTCAATCTGCTGACACTGGCGGCGATTTTTGTGGCTTTCCTGTGGGGCGCAGAGCGACTCGGGCTGATTGTGCTGCTGCTTTTGCTGGGGCTTGGCGGCCGCATTGTTTTTCGCTATCTGGTGGCGCGGTTTCAGTCCGGCACAGGTTTTCTCATGACTGCCGATAAACGGCTCGAACTGGCGCGGCTTTTGAAAAATGCGCCAATGTCATTCTATGACAGCCACGATCGCGGTGATCTTGCGGCCTGCCTGACGACGGATTTGAGCTTTGTGGAAATGTATGTGATGTTCATCCTCGACAAGATTGTGAACGGTTTTCTCATGACCCTTGTCAGCGGCGTCTTTCTCTTTGTTTTTGACTGGCGCATTGGGCTTTGCGCGGTGCTTGCACTATTGCCAGCGCTGGTGGCTTTCGCCGTGCTCGAGCGCAGCGGAAAAAACCTCGGCGCGCTGCGCCAGAATACCCAGGCGGAACTCGGCGCAGCGGTGCTCGAATATGCCAAGGGCATCATGACTGCAAAGGCCTACGATTTGGGAAACGACGGTGCGAGTCGGCTGAAGCGCGCGTTTCGCGCGAGCAATCTGCGTTCGTTTCGCGTGGAGCGGGGATTTGTCTGTGGCGTTTCAGCGTTTCAGGTGCTGGTGCGGTTGGCGAGTGTGGTGATGGTGCTTGCTGTGGCCGGGCTCGCACTTGCTGGCGAACTGACTCTTGCGGTTGCGCTGACGCTGTTGGTGGCATCGCTGACGCTCTTCAACGGATTTGAAGAAAGCGTCTCCAAGATTCCGATGCTGCGCATCATGGAAGCCTCGCTCGACCGCATCGATCGCATTGTGCAGCTGCCGCAGGAAGCGGCGCAGGAGGCGCACAGCGCGCCAGAGAAATTCTCTATCCAGTTCGACAACGTGTCCTTTGGCTACGACGCCCAGCAGCTGGTGCTGGAAAATCTCAGCTTCACCATTCCTGCGCGTACAACGGCGGCCATCGTCGGCCGTTCCGGCAGTGGCAAGAGCACGCTGATGAAACTCATTGCGCGTTTCTACGATTGTTCGATGGGAACGGTGCGTATCGGTGGCATTGATGTGCGCGAGATACCGCCGGCGCAGCTTTTCTCGTATGTGAGCGTTGTTTTCCAGCAGGTCTATCTTTTCGAAGACACGATCGCTGCGAATATCCGCTTCGGCAAGCCGGACGCGAGCATGGAAGAAGTCATCGACGCCGCGCGGCGCGCCTGCTGTTACGATTTCATCACGGCGCTGCCGGACGGCTTTGAAACCATGGTCGGTGAGGGCGGGCACACGCTCTCCGGCGGACAGCGCCAGCGCATTTCCATTGCGCGCGCCATTCTCAAGGATGCGCCGATCGTTTTGCTCGACGAAGCGACGTCCAGCGTCGATGCGGAAAACGAAGCGATGATCCAGCAGGCGCTGGATGCGCTCGTCGCTGATCGCACCGTCGTCACAATTGCACACAATCTCGCTGCCGTTTCCGGCGCCGACAGGATTCTCGTGCTCGATGAAGGGCAGCTTGTGGCGCAGGGCGATCACACGACGCTGCTTGCAGAAGACGGCGTCTATCGCACGCTCTGGGAGATGAGCCAGCGTGTGCACAGCTGGAACGTAGCGGCTGGCAGCTGAAAAGCAAGAACCCCGACGAGCCATCGTGATGATTGCTCGTCGGGGTTTTCTGCGCGTGTGCTCAGTCCTCGTCGATGGTATAGGTGCTGCGCGTTGGGCGTGGCGCCGGGGCGAGGTTTGGCATGTCGGTGTAGTCGAGGGCGAAGAGGTTGTGGAGATCGTCCATGGTGAGGCGGCTGACGACGCCTTCTTCGCTGGTGATGATGGCGTCGGAGAGGGCTTGTTTTTTCTCTTTGAGCTGGAGGATCTTTTCTTCGATGGTGTTTTTGGTGATGAGGCGGATGACGTGGACGCTTTTTTTCTGGCCGATGCGGTGGGTGCGGTCGGTGGCCTGGTTTTCCACGCTCTGGTTCCACCATGGGTCAAAATGGATGACGGTGTCGGCGCTGGTGAGATTGAGGCCGATGCCGCCGGCTTTCAGCGAAATGAGAAAGACGGGGATCTTTTCTTCATTAAATTGGCTGACGAGCTTCATGCGGTCTTCTGCTTTGGTCTTGCCGGTGAGGGTGACGTAGCCGATGCCGCGGCGTTCCAGCTCGGGGGCGATCATGTCGAGCACGCTGGTGAACTGGCTGAAAACGAGCATCTGGTGGCCCTGAGCGGCGCGGTCTTCGATGACGGAGAGACAGAGCTGGAGTTTGGCGCTCGGCTTGTCGAAGCCGTCGAGGAAGAGGGCTGGCGAGCAGCAAACCTGGCGCAGGCGCATGAGGAGTGTGAGCACGCGCACGCGGCTCTGCGCCAGCGGATGGCCGGCGATCTCTTCGATGAAGGCTTTGTGGCTGAGGGCGAGCTGGGTGTGGTAGATGCGGCGTTCTTCTTCGCTGAGCTCGGCGTAGAGGACGGTGTCGATCTTGTCGGGGAGCTCGGTGAGGACGTCGTTTTTCATGCGGCGCAGGATGAACGGCGCGATCTGACGGCGCAGCTGCTCAAGCCGGGCGCTGTCTTCGTAGCGGGTGATGGGGATCTCGTAGAGATGGCGGAATTCGCGCCAGCTGTGGAGATAGCCGGGCAGGCAGAAATCCATGATGCTCCAGAGATCGGCGAGGGAATTTTCGATGGGTGTGCCGGTGAGGGAAAAATGGTGCAGGCCGTGGAGGCTTTTGAGGCTACGGGTGTTTTGGGTGTAGCTGTTTTTGATGTACTGGCCTTCATCGGAAATGATGCTGTCAAACTGGATATTTTCGTAGAGTGGCGCGTCGCGGCGCAGCGTGGCGTAGCTTGTGAGCAGGAGCGTGCCTGGCGGGATATCGGCGAGCAGGCGCTCGCGATCTTTTCTGGCGCCGGCGATAATGCGGTAAGGCAGGCCCGGCGCGAAACGCTGGAGCTCGGCCTCCCAGTTATAGATGAGGGAGGTTGGCATGACGATGATGGAGAGGGCGTCGGGATTTTCCTCGTGCTGGTGCAGGAGATAGGCGATGGTCTGCAGGGTTTTGCCGAGGCCCATGTCGTCGGCGAGAATGCCGCCGAAGCCGAGCCGCGCCAGACGCACGAGCCATTGATAGCCGGTGTGCTGGTAGCTGCGCAGCGTGGCGTTCAACCCTCTTGGCAGCGGCGCTTCGGTGGCTTCGCTGCCGCGGGTGATCTCTTCGGCGAGGGCGCGAAAGGCTGCGCGGCGGTCGAAGCGGACGCCGCAGTCGCTTTCGTCGAAGGCATCGAGGGTGAGCGCGCGATAGAGCGGCAGCTCGACGGTGTCGTCTTCGGCGAGGGCTTTCGGCGAGACGGCGCAATCGGCGAGCAGATCGCTGACGGCGCGGATCTCGGGATTGATGATGTCGATGTAGGTGTCGTCGGTGAGACGGATGTATTTTTTGCCGGCGCGGTAGGCGGCGAGCACTTCGAGGAAGACGTCCATGCCGTAGACTTTTTCGTCGAAGCGCAGCTCGAGCACGCCGTGGCTGACGTTGGCTTCCATGTGCGGCGCCATCGCCTGACGTGGCTTGACACGGTTTAAGGTGTCTTCGATGTCGATCTGGGCCAGCGGCATCATTTCCGGCAGGCCGTCGTGGAGAAAATCGTAGACCTGTTCTTCGCCGACGAGCAGCCATTCGTCCTCGTTGACGGAGAAGCGGTATTTATCGAGGAGCGCGGCAAAGGCATTTTCGGCTTCGATGTCACGCAGGAGCTGTGGCGGGATGTCCTCAGGCGTCAGCGGATTGAACGCGACCTTGCCGTAGCGGAAGCGCAGACGACCGCGGATGGTGTTGCGCTGCGGATAATCGAGGGTGAGGGCGATCTCGAGGCTGGCCGGCAGATGCTCGCGCTGGATGGCGGGATCGATCTCAAGCTTGACGTACGGGCTGATATTTGGCACGACGAGGGCCATGAAACGCGTCAGCTGGTCGCCGTTCATGACGAAATCGTTGCCCATCTGCTGGGCGGCGCGGATCAGCGGCAGCACCTGCTGCTGATAGCCGTCGCTTGGGCACAGGACTTTCTGCTCGTTGTAGAGATAGCTGGTCTGGGCATTGGGCAGGATCTGAAATTCGTCCATGGCGACGCCGAGTTGGTAGGCGTCGTCGGCGCGCTGCACGACCTGCACGGTGGTTGGCGGTGTTTCTTTGGCAAAGCGGATGCGCGCTGTGCCGCCGTTTGAACGGTGGGCGTCGATCTCGCCGCCGTGGCGCACGATGTGGTCGAAGAACTGGTCGAACTGGTTGTGGGAAAGTCTGAGATAGCGACCGATCTTTGGCAGATCGCCGATGTATTTGCCGCTGCTGTAGCACATCCAGTCGAAGGCGTTGTCGATGAGATCGAGATAAAACTGGCTCGGCTGGTCAAAATTTTCCCGCTTGTGCTCGAGCACGAGTTGCTTGCCGTAGGTGACGGTCTCGCCGCGGCGCAGATGCAGGTAGAAATTGGAGATGCTCTTGAGCACGTAAGCCTTGCGCGGTGTGGCGATGTGAAATTCGAGGCTGAAATATTGTTTGTAAGGATCGAAATCCAGCTGCGGAATGAGCGTCACAAGCTGGGAGGATGAGGCGGCGCTGCCGTCTGGCGAAAAGGTGACCTTTGGCTCGTACTGATCGAGAAAGGCTGTCACGGCCTGTGTGTCCACGCGGCTTGCTGGCGGCACGAGAATATCTGAAAGGGCGCGCACGAGCGCCACGAGATGCTTGCAAAACGTTGTGCCCTGAGCGTCGCCGCCGCAGGAGCAGTGGAAATTCAGCAGATCCTCGCCGCGGATGACGACGAAGGGCTTCTCCCCATCCACTTCGGCGTCGGCGAGCACGCTCTTGGAATAGGACAGCGTACACTGTCCACCTGCTATGTGATCCATGGAATCGATCGTGATGTGCTGCACGCGGCCGAGCTGGTAGAGCGCCAGGCCCTGGCTGATCATCGAACGATCCTGGGTGTAGTCGTAGATAAGATCGCGAATCGACATAAAGTCTTTCCTCCTTTATTGCATTCTACAATTATAACACAAAGAGCGCGCGACGAACGCCCGCGGCGAAAAATTTTTTCGCGAACGCGCGCCTGCAAATATCGCGCGGCGACGCGCGCTGGCTCTTGTGCGGCGGCGGACATTCGCGTATAATTATGAGTTGGAGTGTGGGGAATTCTTGATACTTTCCTGACAAGACGTAACCAGCCCCACACCCTTTCAGAACAGAACCGACGTATAATATGATCGAAATGAAGGAGGAAGAGCGGTGCAATTTGTGAGTTTGGCCAGCGGCAGCAAGGGAAACTGCTATTACCTTGCGAGTGACGAAGGCGCTTTTCTCATCGACTGCGGCATCAGTTTGAAACGATTGGTGGCCGGTGTGGAGGCGCAGACGCCAGGCGGGATGGAAAATCTCGGCGGCATCTTCATCACCCACGAGCATCGCGACCATGTCGCCGGACTCGGGCCATTGCTCCGACGCTACCACATTCCCTGCTACGGCACAGCCGCCACACTGGAGGCGCTCGGCGAGGGCGTCATCGGCAAGGTGGATCCGAGCCTTATGCGGCCGCTCGAAGGAGAGGCCATGGAGCTGGCCGATTTTGCCATCGGCTGGACGCGCGTCAGCCACGACGCCGCCGATCCTGTGAGCTATCAGATCCTCTGGCGTGAGAAAAAGATTGGCATGCTCACCGACGCTGGCCGGCTGTCAGATGACAACCTCGAAGCGCTCGCTGACAGCGATCTTTTGCTGATCGAAGCCAATCACGACCGCGAGATGCTGCGCCTGGGGCCTTATCCGGTGTCGCTCAAACGGCGCATCGCCTCGGATCACGGGCATCTCTCCAACGAGACCTGCGCGCAGGCGCTGAGCGGACTCATCGGTGGTCACACAAAGCATGTCGTGCTCGCCCATCTCAGCGAGAAAAACAACCTGCCGCAGCGTGCGTTTCACACCGTCTACGACCAGCTGCATCAAACCCCGCCGAAAGCGGCGCATTTCCGCCTTTGGGTGGCGCAGCAGAAGCTGCCGCTGGCACTCTCCCTCTGATCAAAGACTTCATATTAACATGCGAAGGAGCTGTAAAAAAATGGAAAACGATCAGAACATGAACAACAACGATCCACTGAACACCGCAGGATCTGACAATAGCAACAATACGAACACCTATGTGCGCGCCGACGACGCTGCAGGCGACGCCGATGTCACGCGGCTGGCGCAGCCGGTTGGCGAAAGCTACGAGGGTGCAACCTATGTGCGCGCCGAGGAGGCGCGCGCGACTGCTGAGCCAGAGCAGGAACACACCGCGCAGGCTACGCAAGCGGAGCCAGAGGGCGCTGCACAGAGCGCGTCTGCTTCCGCCGATGCGGAGCGTGTGCAGGCGGAGCAGATCGGCATTGTTCCGCCGCAGCAGCCAGGTGGCACGCAAATGCCTGGCGGCAAGACGAAGCGCCGCAAAAACAATGGCTGGGTCAAGGCCGTTGCGCTGCTCTTGATCGGCGCCATCATCGGCGGCGCCACCGGCGGCGTTGTCGGCGCCAAGGTCGGCGGCTCGAACACCATCCAGGCTGTTTCCACGCCGCGCAATACCGACGAGATCACCTACGACGAGAGCGGCAACATGACGGTGTCCTCCATCGCTGCGGAAGCGACGCCAGCTGTCGTCAGCGTTTACAATATGACCACCCAGTCGGCGTACGGCGGATTTTTCGGCTTCGGCCAGCAGCAGCAAGAAGGCGACAGCGGCAGCGAGACTGCGCAGGGCTATGGCTCCGGCGTGCTCATTAGCGCTGACGGCATGATCGTCACGAACTACCACGTCATCGAAGGCGCCGACAGCGTTGTCGTCACCACCGAAGATGGCACCCAGTACGACGCCGAGGTGCTCGGCGCTGACTCGAACCTCGACCTCGCCGTGCTGAAGATCGACGGCAAGGATATGCCGTACCTCGACTTTGCCGACAGCGACCAGGTCCAGGTTGGTGACATGGCCGTCGCCATCGGCAATCCGCTCGGCAGCGAATTTGCCAACACCGTCACCGACGGCATCGTCAGCGGCATCGACCGCGAGATCTCCAGCGAAAACGGCGACATCGGCTACATCCAGACCAACGCCGCGATCAACAACGGCAACAGCGGCGGCGCGCTTCTGAACGGCCAGGCGCAGCTCATCGGCATCAACTCGCTGAAGGTTTCTTCCTCCGGTATGATGAGCAACGTTGAAGGCATGGGTTTTGCGATCCCATCCAACACCGTGCTGGAATTCGTCAACAGCGTCAAGGATGGAAAAAACACCAACACCTCCACGAAGAAAGCCTGGGTTGGTATCAGCGGCTACAGCCTTGATGAAGATCTGGCCAACCAGGTCGGCGTCGACCAGACCTCCGGCATTCTCGTGGCCAGTGTCACCAACGGCGGGCCAGCTTATGAAGCAGGCATCCGCATGGGCGATGTGATCACCGCCGCCGACGGCAGCACCGTCACGAGCTTTGAGGATCTCTCCAAGCTCCTCGGCGAAAAAGCGCCAGGCGACACTGTCACCCTCACCGTTGAACGCAGTGGCCAGAGCAGCGACGTGCAGGTCACCCTCGGCGAGCAGCAGGAATAACATATAAAGCAGGCGCAGCCCGCCAATAATGGTTGACCGCGCCTGCTTTTTTTCGTACACTGAAGGGGAGAAACGACCACGAAGGAGGATCATTCCATGATCATTTTATATGCCATTCCGGAAAACGACAGCCGCGCCGCGCGCCTGCGCGACATTATCAGCGAAGAAGGCATCGCCCATCGCTATGTCGGCACCGACGCCGCCGGTCACACCCTCGGCGAGCTCTTCGCCGGTGACGATACGCCAAAGCCACACGCCGCCGCCGACCTGCCGGAAGACCCGGGCATCATCTTTAACGCCGCCGACATCGACCACGATGCCGCCGCGAAATTCCTCGACAAACTCGTCGATAACGGCATCGTTTTCGGCTATCAGGTGCTCGCCGACGAGAGCATGATGGCGCTGCCACTCGGTGACATCCTCATCGGCCACCGCGATTATCAGCAATTTCTGGCGAAACTCGCCTTCCTGCAGCAGATGATCGACGGCTGCGCAGCGCTCAAAGAAACCAGCTACGATCCGGACAAATGGAGCGCGCTGAAGATCGCCATTGCCAACGGCAACGATTTTCTCGATGCCGTCGTCAGCGACACCGACAGCCAGTTTGATCAGATCGATCCGAAGGACATCGATGGCCTCATCGCCAACCTTCAGAACGCCATGAAACAACTCCTGGGCTGAGGGACCCGCGCGGAGTTTTCGCACGCTGAGGAGGGAACGCGGTAGTCAGAGCAGGAACGTGTAGCGCACCCTCGACGAACGACATTGAGTATTATTTGCCGGCGCAGTCAACTGATGGTTGACCGCGCCGGCTTTTTTTCGTATACTGAAAACGCAAAATGAACATGAAATAAAAATGTTCATTCCAAGTGTCCCTGCCTGTAGGATGGCCGAGGGCGTTCGGTGATCGGCACTGCTGTGTGGAGAACAGCAGGCACAGGCGTATGAGATTGGAAGGTATTTATTGTCAAGGAATTTACATGAAGGAGAAAAAATGCTTAGTTTAACAAAATTACTGACTGGCGATGCGTATTTCGGAGATGATCTGCGCTATACGCCGGCGAGCCGTCGCGCCCAAAATGGCGTTGCGGAAGGGCGCGGTCCGGTTGTGAGCTGGAACTGCACCCGTACCTGCAATTTGCAGTGCCGCCATTGTTATGCCAATTCTGAAAGCAAACGCTATGAAGGTGAACTGACCACAGAGGAAGCTCTGGCATTCATTGACGATCTTGCCGCTTTTAACGTGCCAGTGATCCTCTTTACCGGTGGTGAACCACTGATGCGTGAAGACCTTTTCACCCTTACAGCCTATGCCCGCGAAAAAGGCATTCGCGCGACCCTGTCCACCAACGGCACTCTGATCACGCCGGAGATGGCACGCACCATCAAAGACCACGGCATTGGTTATGTCGGCATTTCTATCGACGGCGACCCTGCTGTTAACGACGCCTTTCGCGGTGTGGAAGGTGCATATTCGCGCGCCCTGGCAGGTATCCGCAATTGCCGGGCTGTGGGGCAGCGTGTGGGGCTGCGCTTTACGATCAACCGCAGCAACGCCGCTTCGGTGGCGACGGTGCTGGATTTGCTCGAACACGAAGACATCGACCGAATCTGCTTCTATCATCTGGTGTATTCCGGGCGCGGTGCCGCCATTCAGGAGGAAGACCTTACCGCACAGGAAACCCGTGCCGTGGTGGACTTGATCGTTGATCGCGTGTTGGACTTTGAGCGTCGCGGTTTGAAAAAAGAAGTGCTCCTCGTCGATAACCATGCCGATGGCCCATACCTCTATCTCAAATACCGCGACAAAGATCCAGAACGCGCGGCGGCGATCTATCGTCTGCTGATGATGAGCGGCGGCAACCGCTCCGGCATGGCTTTTGCCAACGTGGACAACGAAGGCAATGTGCATCCCGATCAATTCACCCAGCACCATATTCTGGGAAATGTGCGCGAACGCGCCTTTGGTGAGATCTGGAGTGACACGACGCTGCCGCTTTTGGCAGGGCTGAAAAATCGCAAACCTTTGCTGGACGCGCGCTGCCGGGCTTGCAGCTGGCTGGAAATCTGCAACGGTAATTTCCGTGCCCGCGGCGAAGCTGTGACAGGCGATTTCTGGGGATTCGACCCAGCCTGCTATCTGACAGACGAAGAACGTGCCCTGCCGGCACCAGAGGTGCAGCCATGAAGATCGTCAGCTGGAACACCACCAACGCTTGTAATCTCTACTGCGCCCATTGTTATCGCGGCTCCGGCGAAGAAGCAGCCGGTGAGTTGACCACTGCCGAAGGTATGACACTCATCGAGGACATTGCCAGAGCTGGTTTTCAGATCATGATCTTTTCCGGCGGTGAACCGCTGCTGCGGCCCGATATTTTTGACCTCATCCACCATGCGCGCGAAGTGGGTCTGCGCCCTGTGCTCGGCACCAACGGCACCCTGCTCACGCTGGAGACGGCGCGCGCTCTCAAGGACGCCGGTCTGATGGCGGCCGGCATCAGCCTCGACAGCCTTGATGCCGCTGCGCATGACCGCCTGCGCGGTCAGCAGGGCGCCTGGCAGGCTGCTGTGAACGGTATGCAACATTGCCGCGCTGTTGGGCTGCCGTTTCAGATTCACACCACCGTCATGGATTGGAACGAAGCCGAGATCACGCAGATTACAGATTTTGCCGTCGAAATTGGCGCGCGTGCGCACCATATCTTCTTTTTGGTGCCGACTGGCCGCGGTGAAGATATTGAAGACCAGGCACTGGAGCGGCTCGCTTATGAAAATGTGCTCACGCGCATCATGAACAAAGCAAAAAACGTGCCAATCGAAGTGAAGCCAACCTGTGCCCCGCAGTTCATCCGCGTTGCCGATCAGGTCGGTCATAGGCAGCGCTTTGCCAAAGGCTGTCTTGCCGGCATCAGCTATTGCATCATTTCGCCGCGCGGCGATGTGCAGCCCTGCGCCTATCTGGATATGCCGCTGGGCAACGTGCGCGACCTGCCTTTCGACCGCATTTGGCATGAAAACGACACCTTTCAAAAACTGCGTACCGCTGAATACAGCGGCAGCTGCGGCCAGTGTAATTATCGCGCCTCCTGTGGCGGCTGCCGTGCCCGCGCAGCCTATTATCATCGCGGCGATTACATGAGCGCCGATCCACTTTGTGTGCTGAATCGAGAGGGGGAGAACGATGATTGAACTCGATCCCATCGATCGCCAGATCCTGATGATCCTGCAGCGTGGTATTGCCATTGAAAGCCGTCCCTACCAGGCCATGGCCGATGAAATCGGCGGCATCAGCGAAGAAGACGTGATTCGGCGTATCGCGCGCCTGAAAGAGACCGAGATCATCCGCCGTATGTCCGGCTTTTTCGATTCTCGCCGCCTGGGCTATCAGTCCATGCTGGTGGCCGTGAAGCCGCTGCCTGGCGCCTTTGATCAGGCCGTGCACTTCATCAACCGCTTTCCCGGCATCACCCACAACTACGAACGCAGCCACACGTACAGCATCTGGTTCACCATCATCGCCATCAACCGTCCAACACTGGATTGGATTCTCGACCGCATCGAAGATTGCGGTGCCGTGGAAAGCATGATGCGCTTTGAGATGAGCCAGCGATTTAAGATCGACGTCACCTTCGACGTTGCACAGCAAGGAGGGGGACGCCATGTCAGTCGTGCTTAGCGAACAGGAAAAAGCCATTGTGCGTGCCCTGCAGCAGGATCTGCCCCTCGTGCCGGAACCTTACCGTGCCGTTGCCGACGACCTTGGCATCAGCGAAGAAGCCCTTTTGGAAGGCATCCGTGGATTGCAGGAAAAAGGCTGCCTCAAGCGCATCTCCATCGCTCTGCGTCATAAAAACGTTGGCTATAAAGTCAACGTCATGCTTGTCTGGGACATCCCTGAAGACGCCATCGCCGCCGTTGGTGCAAGCGTCAGCAGCCATCCCGCTGTCACTCATTGCTACAAACGCAATCGCCGGCCGGACTTCCCCTATAATTTTTATACCATGGTGCACGCTCAAAGTGACGACGAATACACACGCATTCTCGATGAGCTCTGCGCCCTGGTGCGTGCCCAGTTGGGCCATGATGTGCCGCATGAAGGACTGCGCAGCCTGCGCGAACTCAAAAAGATCGGCATGAAATATTTCCTCGAAACCCCAGACGAAATGATCGAAGAATGATCGCAAAGACCGCTCCCCCGTGAGCGGTCTTTTTGTGCATCAGCATTCTATCTTTGCAGCCTGAATGGAGAGGTGGTTTTGGTTCGCGAAAAATGGTAAAAATCAAATTAAAAATCGAATTTTTTGTTAAAGGCTGCAAATACCGTTTGTTACAATCATGTACGACCATTGATGGCTCTGTAAAATGAGCAACGTTGCGTGTTGTTCTTTTGCGGAGCTGCTTTTTTATTAGTGCCTTTAAAGCGCATGGTTAAGCCGTTTTAGACGAATATAGAATGAAAATGCGTGCTTACAAATTTTGTTTGTAAGCGTTCGCATATACATTTCTTATCTGATGGATAAATAAAAATAAGTGTCTATAATAATAGCCATAGAGAAAAACTTGTGCTGGCCAACACAATAAAACACCTTAAAACAACAGTGATCATCAGTAGAGGAGAGATTATATCATGACTAGTAGAAAACCAATGGCTCAGAAACTTCTGCTTTTAGGTCTTGATGGGATGGACCCACGTTTAACGAGAAAATATGTTGATGAAGGTAAGATGCCAAATACTGCCGAATACATTCGTCGCGGCGCTGCCCGTCATGACCTGGTGATGCTTGGCGGCCATCCAACGATTACTCCGCCAATGTGGACGACTCTGGCAACCGGTGCTTATTCAAACGTACATGGCATTACAGGGTTTACCCGTGTAGGCAGTGACATCGATAGAGTTTCCTACAATTTTGACAGCCGTCTCTGCAAAGCGGAGCAGTTGTGGAATGTTTTCGCTGAAGCCGGCAAGAAGACCCTCGTATGGCATTGGCCTGGCAGCGCTTGGCCACCAAGCTCTGACAGTGAAAACCTCTATGTCGTCGATGGTACCTCTCCAGGGAGCGTCGGCATGTCTGTGGCTCAGATCGAAGGCGAATATCTGGTCTCTGCAAATGTCAATCAGCCTGTGGTTACCTTTAAAAAGAAAGCCGCTTCTGAAGCCAACCCTGCCTGCGTTGTCACTGGCTTAGAGCTGGATGACGAAGACCAGCGCGAGGACACCCTGCTTGACCGTATCGAAAGCGTGAGATCCGAAGCGGGCGCGAGCATCATTGTTATGGATGAAAACTACACCACCAGTGCGGCAACCGAAATTGGCCTTGACCATGCGTTGTCCCCAGTCAAGGATGCATCCGGCTGGGCCAATGCGCCAGAAGACGCGAAAGAATTTATTGTGCTCTTCTCTGGTGGGATGATTCGTCGTCCAGCACTCATCTTAAAGGGCGAGGATGGCAAGTACGATAAAGTCGCACTCTACAAGTCCAAGAAAGACATGGATCCATATGTGGTTCTGACCCCTGGTGTACTTGCCCGCAGCGTACAGGATGAAGCTATTGTCAATGATAAGAAGTATCGTGTTATTCGTAACCTGAAGGTGTTGGAACTGGCAGAAGATGGCACCCAGCTTTCCATGTATATTTCCCCGGCTATGGATATCGACAATGATACCGTCTACCATCCAAAACGCATCTATAAAGACATCTGCGAAAACGTTGGCTATCCAACGCCTACCGCTAATATTGGTTGCCAGAGCGACACCTTGATCACCGATTGCATGCTTGATTGCTGGTACTCCACTGCTGACTGGCAGGCGAAAGCACTTCACTATATGATTGAAAACGAAGACATTGAAGTTGTTTTCTCTCACTTCCATGCCATTGACCTTGAAGAACACATGTTCATCAAGCATCTGGCTGAATTGCCAATAAACCGCAATCCAGTGTCCATGGCAGAAAAATGGATGGAAAACCTTTATAAACAGGCCGACTATTACCTCGGTAAATTCCTCCACTTCCTTGATGAAGGCTGGACGGTTTGCATCTTCTCTGACCATGGTCAGGTTGCACCTAAGCATGGCATTCGTTTCCTCGGTGACCCAGCCGGTGTTAATCTCCGTGTTATGCAGGAACTCGGTTATACCGATGTGCTCCGCGATGAAAATGGCAACGAATTGCAGGAAATCGACTGGACCAAGACCACTGCGATTGCCAACCGTGAGTGCAACATTCATATCAATCTCAAAGGCCGCAACAAACATACGCTGCCTGATGGCACAGTGATCGATGGCCTTGTGGATCCTGAAGATAAGTATGAATTCGAAGAAAAAATCATGACCGATCTCTATGGTTACAAAGATAAAGAAACCGGCAAACGCATCGTATCGGTTGCACTGCGCAATAGAGACGCTGTACTCCTTGGTTATGGCGGCCCAGACTGCGGCGATATCGTTTACTGGATGGCAGAAGGCTATAACTTTGACCATGGCGATTGCCTCTCGACCACCCTTGGCGAAAATAGCACCTCTGTATCCCCAATCTTTATTGCTGCCGGCCCTGGTGTTAAAGAAGGCTATGAAACCGATCGTGTCATTCGTCAGACAGACTTTGCAGCAACAGTAGCAGCGCTTGGTGGTGTGAGAATGCCTCATCAGTGCGAAGGCGCACCAGTTTATCAGATTTTTGACGAAGAGTACGTATATTAATGAAATAACGATATTGTAGGGAAGGGCTGTTACGCAAAACTAAATGAAGAGAAAAGCGTGACAGCCCTTTTTATGCGAAGAAATGGATTAAAATTTTGTAAAAAACAGAATAACAAAATCGAAGAAGGAGTAGCAATGAATATTCATGATTAGATTTTGTTAGGGGGAAACCTTATGAGTACACAAACAACCAATAAATCGACCTGGATTAAATGGCTGGTCTGTGCGATCTTGACAGCCATCTGTCTGATTATTCCAGAGCAGGGTATTTATACTCATCAAATAAAATGGTTCCTGGCGATCACGGTACTGTGTTTGGCTTTAAGCGCTTTTGAGTTGATTCCTAATTTTGCCGTAGCCATTCTTTTGCCAGCTCTGTGGGTGTTCTTTGGAGTGTCGGACTTTGCAACTGTTATGTCATCTTGGACGAGCTCGACGATGTTGATGATCGTTGGTGCTTTCTTTATGGCTGCCAGTTTGGAAGATTGCGGTCTTTTGAAACGTATCGCTTTTAAAATGATGTGCATGGTCAAAGGGAATTATTTCTTATTAATGTTCATGATGATGGTCGTCGGGATCATTCTGAATATCCTGACCTTTGGCGCATCTTTTGTTATCGTGCCAGCGATGGCCGTAGGGCTTTGTCTTTCTTTGGATGGTTTAGGCACTAAGACGGCTGCCGGGTTGGGTGCTGCCTGCATTCTGGGTTGCGCAACGGCTCACTCTTATACTTATATGGCAGCGTCCTGGGGCGTTATCAACACCCTGGGAGCTGAGTTCCTTGAAAAACCGGTAACACCTTTGATGATGATGGCTCATTGCTGGCCAATGTTTCTTGTATCGATTGTGGTGCTCTACATTGCCTATCTGATGTTTCGCCCAAAAGAAGGGCTTGGTGACATCAAATACTTCAGAGAACATCTGGATGCAATGGGTAAAATGACCCGTCGTGAAAAGGTAAATGCCATTGTTTTGGTTCTCCTGGTGCTCTATGTGTTCACCACCGAATGGACAGGCCTCACCATGGAATTGGGCTTTGCCATTATTCCATTCTTGCTCTATTTGCCTGGAATCAATGGTGCAGAGTTTGAAACAGCACTCAAAACCAATTTTGAAATGCTTTTCTTCATTGCCAGCTGCATGGCCATTGGTACCGTTGCTACCCAACTTGGGCTTGCAGATGAACTCGCTAATTTGTGCATGACGCTTCTGCACGGCAACGACAATATCATCGTTGTACTGACGGTTGTCTTTGTGGTTGTGTTTATTTTGAACTTTTTGATGACACCAATGGCTATCTGGTCGATTCTCACAGTGCCGCTTCTGTCGATTGCAGTGAATATGGGGTACAACCCATTGCCATTTGCTTACGCAGTCAACGCTGTTGCGGAAGCGATTTTGCTTCCATATGAATATGTTCCATATTTGGTCATTTATGGTTTTGGCTTAATGAAATTCAAAGATTTCTTGGTTTTTAATGCGATTCGTTCCGTGCTTGTATTAGCAGGTGTTGTGCTTGTATTGACAGGATACTGGCATATTATTGGATTGTTGTAAAAAAGCGATTTGAAAAAAGCTTCTGCGTCTCAATGGCGCAGAAGCTTGGTGTGTTTTGTATGAATGGAGGAAAATACGATGGCTTATGAAAACCGAACAGATATGCTGCAAAAACGCAGTGAACGATGTGTGTGCAAATATTGTGGTGGGCAGCTGCACGTCAAGAGTATCGCGTTTAACGAGATTGTGGATGGTCGTACAGAACTTTTCTGTGACAGCTGCGGACGTGTAGAATTTGGCGTAGAGCCGGAGATTTACCAGGCAGCCAAGTATTATGTGGAAGAATTTGACTACAACTGCTATCCGGATCTGGACTATACAGAAACAACCAAACAAATGTCCATCGCGCGCGTCGCTGAGATTATGGACTGGCTGGCAACAAATCTGGACATCCTTGGTGAGGATGGTTTCACGGTACCAATCCATATGGATAAAAACAGAGTCAGTGAGTGTCTGCATCTTACCGACAGTGATCTTTAAAAGAAGGTGATGACGATGCCAAAAGAATTGGTGATCGATGTAAAAAATCTTGAACTAAAAGCGGGTTATCGCTATATCTTGAAAGACATCAATTGGCAGGTAGAGCGCGGTGAAAACTGGGTGGTATTCGGCATGAACGGCAGCGGCAAAACCACGTTGCTATCAGTTCTTGCTGGTTACAAACAAGCTACTGCAGGGAATTTTACCGTTCTTGGTGAAACGTACAGCGCAGAAAATATTCTCAATTTGCGTCGGCGCATTGGCTGGGTGAGCGGCTCATTTTTTGATCAGAAATATACGCGTGAATCGGCGCTGGATATTGTACTTTCAGGAAAAACTGGGGCCCTTGGTCGTGATAAACAGCTGATCTCTGATGAAGATATCAAGCAGGCGAAAAGATTGCTGACCGAACTGCGGTTGGGCGATAAAATTTATCAGCCGTTTCATATGATGAGCAAAGGTGAGCGCGAAGACACCCTGATCGCTCGTGCGCTTTTGTCTGATCCGGAAATTTTGCTTTTGGATGAACCCTGCACCGGGCTGGATATTCTGGCGCGAGAACATTTCCTGAATACGCTGCGGGATTTGGCAGAAAACAGCGCACTTACCATCATCTATGTTACCCATTATACCGAAGAAATTTTGCTGGATGTGTTCAAAAAATCACTGCTGTTGAAAGGCGGTTTGATTTATGCGCAGGGTGATACGGAAGCACTGTTTACGGATGAGGTATTTGAAGGATTTTTGGACGCACCGACGCACATCTTTACGCGAGATTACCATGGTTTGGAAGCACGTGTGGAAACAGTGTCACATGTGGCGAAACTGATGAAAGGAGGACGCGCATAATGACAGACTTGAGAAAAATGAGCCTCTTTCGCGATGTGCAGGTGGCGCTGGAGTTTCAGCAGATGGCTGCACAAGGGTATGTGGATACAGAATTTACTATGTATGGCACGATTTACTACACAGATGACCAGCGCCAGTACATGATCAGCGCCAATGCACCACGCATCATTGATTTTATTGACACAGACATCGATCAAGGGTATCTGGCGTTGCCGCTGTGCACGCTGACGGAGACTTGTCATGTACCAGCAGGCGAACGCGAACGTATCGCCAATGAGGTGAAGGTGCGCCTGGCTCGTAAGTTGCAAACTGAGTATTCCGTGCAATTTATGCGGCTGTTGGCACGTTTGAACAAGCGTGAGGGCAACGACATGGCGAAGCCTTTGCTCACGGCGTTATGCAAAAAATATGCCAATACCTTCTCGGCCGACCGTCTCGATGTTCTTGAGCAGCTTGTACGTTATGCCTATCGGCGCAAAGTGCTGACAAGTGCATCTTATGAGGAATTTCAGGCATGGTTTTCAGAAGAACGTGAGAACCTTGCGGATGATATCATTCCAAAGGATATCATGAGCAAAACCTGGTACACGCTGACTTATGAAGACCGTCCCGGGCATAAAAAACAGCTTACCAATGCGCGCAAAGAATGGGCTTACAATAAAAAAATTGCCCTCGAAAAAGAGGGCAAGATTGTAGCTCCGGTGTACGCACATACCTATTGGTACAATAATCAAAATGGTATGATGGAAGATACGCGAGACCAGCATCAGGCGCTTTGCCGAAAGCTGCTTAACGATGAATACTGGGAGGCTGTGCGGGAGATTGCAGATTATCCAGCATTTATTAGTGCGGAAGATTTGACAGGATTTTTGTCAGAATGTGAGCAGGATTCTGAGACAGAGGCGCTGCGTTACTTTGGTAATGTATGGCGCATTGTTCAGAAGAGCGATTGAAAAATGTGCAAAAAATCACGGATGCTGCCTTCATGGGCATTGAAATAGGTGCTTGTCACAATGGCGCGAAAAGAAAGAGCCGGTACATTGCGAATCGGAAGAGTGATAACATCATCAATGATATCTGGGAGTGCGGTGTGATTTTTGAGGGCAGATTTGTTGATAAAGCCGAGTGCGTTTTGATAGAGGATTGCATTTTGATAGATGCTGAGGCTGTTGGTGATTGTCAGATAGTTCGGATCGCCTGCTTCTTCGAGCAGGAAGCGTACATTGTTAGCGCTTGCATGGCTGCCTTGATAGACAGCAAGAGGATATTTAAGAATGGTATGAAGAGAGACACTTTTCTGTTTGGCTAATGGATGAGATTTAGCGACGACAATATAGAGTTTGTCATCATAGATGGAAAAAATTTTGTGCTTTTCAGAATTTTTGGAGAGGGAGTTGCCTAAACAACCAATAAGTCCAAGTGCCGGCGTGTTGTCTTGGAAGATCATTTCGGTGATTTCTCCATACTCTTTTTCCATCAAGAGGAGTTGGGTGTTTGGATGCGCTTGTGTGAAGAGTTTAGAGATGCCTGGCACGAAGGTGTTGCCAACAGCTGGCGTGAATAAGATTTGCAGGTTTTCTTTCTTTTCATGGATGGGGGCATTGGTTGTCCGCATCTGCCCAAGGGTATCATCCAGATTTTTTAACATCTCCTCTGCGAATTTTGCCAACAACCGGCCATTTTCTGTGAGAGATACACCATGCGTGTGGCGAACAAGCAGATCATGGCCGACCTCATTTTCAAGCTTTTTGATTGAGGTACTGAGCGCCTGTTGAGAAATGTGCACCTGTTCGCTGGCCTTGTTGATGGATCCCAATCGTTGAATCAAAACCAGATAACGCAGTTGATCAATATGCATAAGATCCCTCCGTCCATTGCAGTGAAAAGTGATTGATGGTGTAAATCATCATATCTTTAGTATATCACAAATATGGATGATTTCACAGGAAGCCGCACATTTCTGAAAAACTACGGCATGACTATTTTCGCATCGAATACCTGCCTTGTTTCGAAGCTGGTATATAGATATGGCAATCGCTGGGGTATCTACAGAAATGATGTGATCGATATAGAGACGCTTTAACACGTGTTGTTTTAACATGAAGAGTTTATTTCGACCTGCCGTAGCGTAGTATCGAAATAGACTCTTTTGCTTTATTTTAATATAGGGAGTTGACATTTATGAACCTCGAACAAGAAAAAAAGGAGTGGTTTGGCAACATTCGTGGTGATATCCTCGCCGGCCTCGTCTCCTCCTTCGCCGTCATCCCTGAAGTTGTCGGCTTTTGCATCGTCGCCGGCATCAGCCCCATGATGGGACTTTATGCCTCCTTCTGGCTCACCGTCCTCCTCGCTTTCCTCGGCGGACGCCCAGCCATGATCTCCGCAGCGGCCGGCTCCATGGCCCTCGTCATCGTCAGCCTTGTACGTGACCATGGCCCCGAATACCTCATGGTTGCCACCATCCTTTGCGGCATCATCATGTTCATCCTAGGCGCACTCGGCATCGGCAACCTCATCAAACTCATCCCCGACACCGTCCAGATCGGCTTCGTCGATGCCCTTGCCATCCTCATCTTCTCATCACAGCTCGGCAACTTTGCAGGAGAAAGCTGGCCTATGGTTGTTCTCGTTCTCCTTGGCATCGTCATCATCTACTTCTTTCCATACCTCACCACCACCATCCCGTCCACTCTCATCGCCGTCATCGTCGTTACCGCCATCGCCATCCTCGGCCATGTAGACGTACGCACCATCGGCGACATGGGCACCATCACCGCCACCTTGCCACCTTTTCACATCCCAGACGTACCACTGAATATGGAAACGTTTATGATCGTCCTGCCATATTCCTTCTCACTCGCCATCGTCGGCCTCTCTGAAACTCTCCTCACCTCTAAAGTCATCGATGAAATGACTGACAGCCAGGGTGACCGCAACAGAGAATGCCGGGGACTTGGCATCGCCAACATCGTCAGCGGATTCTTCAGCGGCACCTGTGGCTGTGCCATGATCGGGCAAGCCATCGTCAACGTCAATTCCGGAGGCAGAGGCAGACTGTCGAACCTTGTTTCAGGCAGCTTTCTGATGGTCCTTATCTTCCTCCTGAACGACCTCATGGTACAGATCCCCCTCGCAGCCCTTACCGCCGTCATGATCACCGTCAGCATCTCCACCTTTGATTGGGGCGCCCTGCGACGATTGCACCGCATGCCAAAGAGCGACGCCTTAGTCATCCTCCTAGTTGTTGCCGTTGTCGTCGCCACCAATAACCTTGCATATGGTGTTATCCTGGGTTTGGCACTGACAGCCATCTTTTTTTCCTATAAAATGGCAGGTATGCAGGTGAAAGAACAGCGAGACAGAGACACCATCGTTTACAGCGTTGAAGGTCAACTCTTTTTTGCTTCCGCCGAAAGCTTCACCAACGCCCTGGACTTCCATAACGACTCCCGTACCGTCATTTTAGACCTCAGCGGTGCGCGCATCTGGGACGAATCGGCAGCATCAGCTATTCGAGGTGCCCTGCATCATTTTGAAAACAACAGCAATCAAGTGCAGATACGTGGAATCGATGGCAGCAGTTGCGGATTGGTGCGCCGTCTTTATGGGATGGATGAGTTTTAAGGAGACAAACCTGGATGATGTGTTTCGTACACTGAAACAAGACTGTGGAAAAATTAAATATTTCTGTTAATGTCGATTATATGATAGGCTATTGGCTATTAGGATAGATCGAAAAGTTTGTGTCTTATGTTTGCAGTGAATCTGCCATTGTGCTCTGGTGAAGGTTATTGTCAAAATGAACCCGACAAAAAAAGTTGGAAATTCATACCAAGAGAAAAGGTGGTTACAGAAATGGCGCTGATGGATAAGCGTTCTCTCTATGGCTGCAGGATTTTGCGCATGGATGATTGTTGCTGCAGAGGGCGCCTGATATAATGAAATTATAATATGACAGACCGTGCACAAAAACGCAACAGAAAGAAGGGAAGACAGATGAAAAAACGTTCAAAGCAAGGTGGACTGGCACTTGGTCTCGCTGCCATCGCTGTCCTGCTTGCCGTTGCGGCCTTCGCCATTGGCGTCAGTGCCGGGCCGGACGAACCGGCACCGGGGCCGGAAGAATACCATATCTATGACGGCCGTGCCGGCATCCAGATCGAAGCCGAAGTGATCAATGCCTCGCGTGATGTTGCGATCATGGACGATCCGCAGTATATTGGACCGGTGACGATGATCACATTTGGGCTAAGCCCTATGAGCAGACATGCGGAAATTTATGACCATAACGGCTATGTGCTGTCAAAGCTCACCACGACGACGACCATAAGATCGGAAGATTATATGACGTTCGATGTCGTTGATGCTGATGGCAATATTGTCGGAAAAGGTGACGGGGCCGGATTGCAGCTTGATCGTCACACGCCTTTGCACCCACTCTATTCCTATCAACTGGGTTCTGCCATCACGCCGTACTGGCTGGCCCTGTTGCAACAGAACTGAAGCGTTTTCGTCGCACTTGAATTGTCAAGTCAAGTGCAACACAACCGAATAGTAGATCTCGTAAGGGGTT
>URZX01000025.1 GCA_900552455.1 uncultured Peptococcaceae bacterium
CGTTTGAAACAATATTTTTGTTATTTACCCTATCTACTTGACAGGGGGCGGTTCAGAACGAACGGCCGCTTGTGCTGACGCCGACAGAATTTGCCATCCTGCGCATTCTCTGCGAGCACAAGGGCGGCGTGGTCAGCGCTGAAGAATTGTTCCGCGGAGTCTGGGGTGAGGAATACTACGACAAACGCAACAACACGATCTCTGTACACATCCGTCACCTGCGTGAAAAGCTCGGTGATTCTTTTGACAACCCACGCTATATCAAAACAGTCTGGGGGTGTGGATACAAAATTGAACCATAAAAAACAAACGATCAAACGCTTTTTCCTCATCGCTTTTCTGGGAACAGTCGTCTGCATGGGCTTCCTCTTCTTTCTCGATCGCGGCCTGGAAGGGGCGCTGACGGGCTGGTTTGAGGACAGGCTCATGGCGGTCTACAGCTACACGCAGACAGCAAACGGCGAGATGGTCTACATCTGGCGGCCGGATTGGACGATGGTTAAGCTCTACGGCGCGATCTTTGCGTTTGTACTCGTGCTCGTCTGCAGCGTGATCGCGCTGGTGCTGGCGCGTTTCCTGACCAAGGCGGATGTGCGCGACCGCATGGCGGATCTCGGCGAGATGATCCACGATTACATGTTCTCGGACAAGGATGCCTCGGCTGTTTTCCCGAAGGAATACAACGCCATCGCCATCCAGATGAGCGAGGTCAAGGACAAGATGCGGCAGCATGAACAGCTGCTGCGCGAAGAGGCGGCGCGCAAAAACGATCTCATCACCTATCTCGCCCACGATCTGAAAACGCCGCTGACTTCTGTGATCGGCTATCTCAGCCTGCTTTCAGAAGCGCCGGATATGCCGCTGGAGCTGCGCGCAAAATACACGCAGATCGGCGTCGACAAGGCGCTGCGGCTGGAAAGCCTGATCAACGAATTTTTCGACATCACCCGTTTCAATCTGCAGCAGGTGCACCTCGACGCTTCGCGCTTCGATCTCACCTACATGCTCGTGCAGATGACCGACGAATTCTACCCGCTGGCGCAAAGCCACGGCAACACGATCATTCTCGATGTGCCGGAGGATCTCAGCCTCGTCGGCGACGCGAACAAGCTGGCGCGCGTGTTCAACAACATCTTGAAAAACGCCATCGCCTACAGCGACGCCGACACAGAGATCCGCGTCAAAGCCTGGGAAGGAAACAATCGCGTCGTCATCACCTTCACAAACAGCGGCCCGACGATTCCACAGGAAAAACTCGCGCTGCTCTTTGAGAAATTTTTCCGTCTCGATTCCTCACGCTCGACGAAAACCGGTGGCGCCGGCCTTGGGCTGGCGATCGCCCGCGAGATCGTGACGCTGCACCACGGCGAGATCTCTGCGACAAGCCAGAACCACGAAACAACCTTCACCGTCGCGCTGCCGCTTGATCAGCCGCGCGAAACACCGCCAACCCTCGATACCTATTTGGACAACAAGCTTCCATAAAAACGACGAACGCCGGCAGGATCCACAAACGGACCTGCCGGCGTATCTTCAATTTCTGCAGCCTGATCAGAGCTTGACAACGTTTGCCGCCTGATCGCCGCGTTCGCTGGCGACGACGTCAAATTCGACAGCCTGACCTTCTTCGAGGGTTTTGAACCCGTCGCCCTGGATGGCAGAGTAATGCACGAACACATCCTCGCCGTCTTCGATGGTGATGAAGCCAAAGCCTTTTTCATTGTTGAACCATTTTACGTTTCCAGTCATTGTGAACCTCCAAAAGATGAAATTAGTACCAAAAAATAAACGGAGATCACATTTCACATATTGTAACGGCCGGTCGCTGGCGCTGCCAGCTCTTACAATATGTGAAAAGCATTCAATGTTTGATAAATCTGATACTTGAGGTTAAGTATAGCAGAGGTCCTCCGCCCTTACAAGAACTTTACATTTTTCCATCCATAGTTATTCGCATGTAAAAAGCCTGCGGCATAAGCCACAGGCTTGCATTCATTTTGGATAGCGCTCAGCGAGGGCAGGATTTTCGGCGAAAAGCTCATCGAGGAGCTTCTGCTCCTGCTTCGTTGGCGTATAGCTGGCGAGCAGATCTGGCCGACGCTCGAGTGTACGGCGCAGCGCTTCTTTTTTCTGCCAACGCGCGATGTTTTCATGGTGGCCGCTTGTCAGCACTTCCGGCACTTCCTTGCCTTCAAAAACACGCGGCTTGGTGTACTGGGGATACTCCAGGAGTCCGTTGTAAAAGGAATCGTCTTCAAACGACGCCTGCTCTTTGATAACGCCCGGTTTCAGCCGTGCGATGGTGTCGATCATGACCATCGCCGGCAGCTCGCCGCCGGTGAGCACATAATCGCCGATGGAATATTCGTCGGTCACATAATCGCGGATGCGCTCGTCGAAGCCTTCGTAGTGGCCACAGACGAAAGCAATGTGCTCATACTGCGCCAGCCGATTTGCGTCAGCCTGGCTGAACACCTTGCCCTGCGGCGAAACGAGAATGATCGGCACGCTGCCATCCAGCGGCAGCTTATCGCGCAGCGCATCGACGATCGGCTGCGGCTGCAGGAGCATGCCGACACCGCCACCGTACGGCGTGTCGTCGACGTGGTGGAATTTGTTCGTCGCGTAGTCGCGGAAATTGACGATCTCAATATTGAGCAGGCCCTTTTCTCTTGCCTTGCCGATGAGGCTTGTGGTGAGTGGACCCTGGAACATTTCCGGGAAGAGCGACAGAATCGTAACGTCCATCAGTCGACCAGTCCTTTCGGCAGCTCCACTTCCATGCGGCCAGCGTCAAGATCCACGCCAAGGATCACAGATTTGACCGCCGGGATGAGGATCTCGCGTGTTGGCGACTGTTCAACGACGTAAACGTCGTTGGCGCCTGGCTGCAGCACGTCGGTGATGACGCCGATCTTTTCCTCGCCTTCGTAAACGACGAGCCCGATCAGGTCGTCAATATAATAAGCGCCTTCCTCCAGCGGCATGCGGTCGCTCTTGTCAATGGCTAGGTACTGATTTTTCAGCGCTTTGGCGGCGTCCATGTCGTCGACATCGTAAAGCTTGACGAGGACGGTGTCCTTGTGCAGACGCACGCGCTCAATGTCGTAGACGGTGTAATTCTTGTTGCGGTCCTCCAGATACACCTCATCGAGGAGATAGTAGCGCGTAGGATCGTCGGTGAGCGGCTCAACTTTCAATTCGCCGCGCACGCCATGGGCATTGAGGATCTTTCCGATGCGTGTCTTGTCGTTGCTCATATCCGCACTCATTTTTGACGGATCTCTTTGACAATGTCGTCTTCAATGACGAGCTCATAGTGGGTGCCAGCGGTGAAAGGATCGCCAACCTTGATGGTGGTGAGGAAATCGCCTTCGCCGGCGTCCACTTCGCTGCCCATGATGAGATCGTCCACAGCGGCCAGCGCTTTGTTGAACTGTTCCTTGTAGACGTTGATCTTATCGCGTTCGGCGTTGAGCTGGGCGCGAATGGCTTCGGTCTGTGGATGTGCTTTGAGGGTGAGCTCGGTCATTGTCTTGCTCATCTGCTTGTCAAAGTCAGCGAGCTGGGAATCGATCTCGTCGATCTGCTTCTGGATTTCTGCAGCGGTTCTCTGCTTATAGCCATCGGTGACGATCTGTTTGTATGTCACCTTACCGAGGATCTGTAATTCTTCCATCTGTTCATACCTCTTTTCTAAAACATAGCAAAAAATCCAGACTCGAACGAATCTGGATTTTATCATCAGTCTACAATGTCGACATAAACCTTCTTATGCTGAACATTGCCCACGGCTTTCATGATGGTGCGGATCGCGTTGGCGATGCGCCCATGTTTGCCGATAATTTTGCCCATATCATCCGGTGCAACAGAAAGCTGCACTGTCACAGATTCTGGTGTTTCATTAATTTTTACAGATACGGAATCTGGGTCATCAACCAAAGACTTTGCGATGTGCAAAACCAAGTTTTCCATACTAATCATCCATTTCTTATAAAATCAATCAGTTAACACCAGCTTTTTTCAGCAAGCTGCGAACGGTATCGGAAGGCTGAGCGCCGGAAGCGAGCCACTTCTGAGCAGCTTCGACATCAACCTTAATTTCAGCAGGATTTACGTTTGGGTTGTAGTAACCGATCTCTTCGATGCTGCGGCCATCGCGTGGAGCGCGGCTGTCAGCGACGACGATACGATAGAAAGGTTTCTTCTTTGCACCCATTCTTCTCAGTCTGATTTTAGTTGCCAATGATGTCACCTCCTTACGTTGATCATTATTTCAAGCCAAAGAATGGCAGACGGCCTTTTTTCCCGCCTTTGCCACTTGCCATGGCCCCAAATTGCTTCATAAATGTCTGTGATTGCTCAAACTGCTTGATCAGTCTGTTGACGTCCTGAACCTTCAGACCACAGCCGGCGGCGATGCGTTTTCTGCGGCTGCCGTTGATGATCTTGGTGTTCTGGCGTTCCTCCGGCGTCATCGAGAGGATGATCGCGCGTGTGTGGTCCATATCCTTGGCGTCGAGCTTGACGTTTTTGAGCATTTTTTTGCTCACGCCCGGGATCATTGAGAGCATCGATTCAATATCGCCCATGCCCTGCAGCTGATCCATCTGCGCCAGATAATCTTCCAAGGTGAAGCTCTGTGTTTTGATCTTCTCCTGCAGCTCCGCCGCCTGCTTCTGGTCAAATTCCGCCTCTGCTTTCTCGATCAGGGTGAGGATGTCACCCATGCCGAGGATACGGGAGGCCATGCGGTCCGGATGGAATGGCTCGAGGGCATCGAGCTTTTCGCCCTGGCCGGTGAATTTGATCGGTTTGCCGGTGACGCTCTTTACAGAGAGCGCTGCCCCGCCTCGTGTGTCACCATCGAGCTTTGTCAGCACGATGCCGGTGATGTCGAGGTTGTCATTGAAATGCTCGGCCACGTTTACCGCGTCCTGACCAGTCATCGCATCGACGACCAGAAGGATCTCCGTCGGTGTGACGGCTTCCTTGATCGCCACAAGCTCCTGCATCAGTACTTCGTCGATGTGCAGACGCCCGGCGGTGTCGATGATCACGACGTCGTTGCCGTGCGCTTTCGCGTGGGCGACGGCGTCCGAGGCGATGTCGACCGGTGAACGGTCGCTGCCCTGTTCAAACACTGGAATGTCCAGCTGCTGACCAAGAACCTTGAGCTGCTGGATCGCTGCCGGACGGTACACGTCGCAGGCAGCCAGGAGCGGACGCTTGTGCATCTTTTCCTTGAGATAGCGGGCGAGCTTCCCAGTCGAGGTCGTCTTCCCGGAGCCCTGCAGCCCGACCATCATGATGATCGTCGGTGGCTTGGAGCTGATCTCAATCTTTTTCGCTTCGCCGCCCATAAGCTGTCTCAGCTCGTCGTGGACGATCTTGACAACCTGCTGCCCAGGTGTGAGACTTTCCATGACGTCTGCGCCCATGGCGCGGTCTTTGATGTTTCCTACAAAGCTTTTGACGACTTTATAGTTGACATCGGCTTCCAGCAAAGCCACACGCACTTCGCGGAGCACATCTTTAATATCCTGTTCGCTGATCTTACCCTTGCCTTTGAGCTTGGCGAAGGCATCTTGCAGTCTTTCGCTTAATCCATCAAGTGCCACGATTAATCAGCCTTTCTGGTCTTTTTTAGTTGTGCCAGTATCTCTGTAAACGTTTCCTCCGGCCACTGGCCTGTGCTGAGCCCTGTCTCGATGGCGCCGATGGTGCGATCGAGCACCGCATCCACTTCGCCATCCCGCCTGAGCATGCCGAGATTTTTCTCGAAAGCTTCCAGCGATTCTTCGCAGCGGCTGATGCTGTTGTGCACCGCCTGCCGGCTGATGCCGACCAGATCAGAGATCTCAGCGAGCGAGAGGTCTTCGTCAAAATAATATGCGAACAAGGTCCGCTGCTTTTCTGTAAGGAGACTGCCGTAGCAGTCAAACAGGCAGACCATGCGATTTCTGTTGTCCATAGATAATGGCATATCAGCACCTCTGTCAACTTTTTCGCCTTGACACTACGATAGGATAACAAATCCCCAACGGCTTGTCAAGCATTATTTCTTGACAGAGAGCGATTATTTGTCCGTGCTGCCAAAGCCGCCGCTGCGCGCCGCCGTGGCGCTGTCATCGTCGGTGACAAGATACGGAAGGAAAATTCCCTGGGCAAATGCCTGTCCCTTTTCCACCGTCAAAACCTTGTGTTCATCCGGGTGGTCGTTGTAAATGGCGATCATAATATGCCCTTCGTTGTCGGCGTGCTGATAATCTGCGTCGATGACGCCGATCGTATTCATAAGCTGCAGCTTGTAGCGCATGCCCTGGCCGCTGCGCGGCGCGATGAGGAGCACCACATTTTCCGGCATGATCGCGCGAATGCCGGTGAGGATCGTGATCTCCTCGCCAGGATGGAGCGTAAACGCGTGCGGCGCGAAGAAATCGTAGCCGGCAGAAGCCGCCGTCGCACGTTCCGGCAAACGGATATCGCCGTAAATCTCTGACGGATCGTCTGTGCGGTCGTCATTTTTCTGACGCCAGTCCTCTAAAAACTGCGGCCAGGAAATTTTTTCGAAAGCAAGCATGAAATTCATCCCTTTCTCCACTTGAAATGCTTCACACTGAAGATTATAATAGAAAATGCGCATAAATTAAACCTAAGGAGAGATATGAATGGGTCGTATTCATAATATTGAAGGAAAGAAAAACAAAATGGACAGCCTGCGCTCCACCACATTCACCAAACACGCGCGCAACATCACCGTTGCTGCTCGTCAGGGTGGCGGAGATCCAGCTTACAACGCTGCACTGAAGTTGGCCATTGACAAGGCAAAAGCCGACAACATGCCAAACGACAACATCAACCGCGCCATCAAGAAAGGCATCGGCGCCACCGATGGCGAAAAATACGAACACATCACCTACGAAGGCTATGGTCCTGGCGGCGTTGCGCTGATCATCGAATGCCTGACCGACAACAAAAACCGCACCGCCGGAAATGTCCGTCACCATCTCGACCGCTGCGGCGGCAACCTCGGCACCGATGGCTGCGTCAGCTTCATGTTTGAACGCAAGGGTGCCATCGCCATCGACAGAGAAGCCTGCCCAATGAGCGAAGACGAGCTCATGGAGCTCGCTCTCGAAGCTGGCGCTGAAGATTTCGCCAGCGAAGACAGCCACTATGAGATTCTCACCGCACCGGAAGATTACGCAGCTGTGCGTGACGCCATCGACGGCGCAAACATCCCGGTCCTCTCCGGCGATATCACCATGCTGCCTTCCAACTACACAGAAGTGCCTGAGGACAAACAAAAGAGCATGCAGAAGCTTCTCGACGCCCTCGAAGAAGACGACGACGTGCAGAACGTCTACAGCAACATGGCACAATAATTCTCATAAACTGCAGTCCGTCGGGCTGCAGTTTTTTTGCACCAAAAACGGCCACTGGATTTTCCGGTGGCCGTTTTTCAGTATTTGTTCCGACAGACTGCGCAGCGGGTCTGTCCCTCTTCTGTTGTGTAAAAAATCTCGCCGCAACGTTCGCATTCGCGGGCTGCGCCTTCTGCGAGCACACGCCAATGTGGCGCTGCGATATTTTCTACGGTGAGACCGCGATCCCAGTGCAGCCCGTGCTCGGGGCAGATATCCAAGCAAAGCCCACAGCGCGCGCAGAGCACATCATGATGCGCGAGCACGGCGTGCCCCTCTTCTTCAACGATGGCAATGGCCTGCCAGGGGCAGAGCTTTTCACAGCTGCGGCAAAAGCGACAATGGGTGTTCGTCAGCGCCTGCAGCGGAATCTCCTGCGCCGGATCGCGCTCTGGCGCGTCCTCGTAAAGCTCATGCAGGAGCAGCGCCTGAGACTGGGTCTTTTCAAAAACGAGCGCCCGCTCGGGGTGCACTGTCTCGCGAAAAGCGTCGAGATAACCGCTCAGCGACTGGCGCGTGTATTTTTCAGCGGCTTGGCGAACATGGCCGAGCTGATTTTTCATATAGGCGCGTCGTGTGTTGAGATCGCCGAAATGCGCCTGGAGATACGCTTCCATTTCATCGCTTTCGCGGATCACGCGCAGCTTTTCTGCATAAGCAGCCAGGCCGTAGCGCTCCAGGAGCATCTGCTGGCCCTCTGGGAACCAGTCGAAGTCGCAGGCTGCGCAGGTTGCCTGATCAGCAAAGAGCACGACTTCGCCGAAACGTTCAACGAGGATCGCAAGCTCCAACCAGGTGAACTGTTGCAGACAATTGGCAGCGAGCACTGGCATATCGGAAAAATCATGCCTGCGGCAGCAAATGATGAGCAGACCATCCTGGGGTATTTTCAGCGCTGTCGGGAAATCCATTTCGAACACGTCGTGCGGACAGGCCTGTATACAGCGTCCACAGCCATCGCAGGTATCCACGCTCACAACGCCGCCGTCGATGCGGATGCTGCCATTCGGGCAGAGCTGTACACATTTCGAACACGTCGCCCGCGGCGAAAACGCGCGGATGCAGCGCTCGGGGTGCACGTCCACTGGCGCTGCCATGGCGATGAGATCGGAAAGCTGCATACTTCTCCCTTCCTTTCCTTAGAATGGTATGCCGGGCACATAAAATGATACTACCGCATTTTCGGCATAAATCGCCGCCGCTTCGGTACCTTGCGCTGCACCATCTTGAGCATGCGCGCAAACGACGATACGAGCACGAGACCGATCGCCATCGCGCCCATGGAAAGCAGCGTGTCGACGCCATAGGAATAAAAATCTGCCACATGACTGTTGAGCAGGCTGTCGATGGTGTTGTAGAAACGCATCCCCGGCACGATCGGCAGGATCCCGATCGTCGTGATGACCATAACCGGCACCTTGCAGACGCGCGCAAAGATCTCCGCGTAGATGCACATGATCACCGTCGGCACAAAAAACTGCAGCACAATGTTCACGCCATCCATCATATCGAAGATGAGCTTGCCCAAAAGCCCGCAAAACGCAGAGACGATCGCCAGCCGCATCTTGCTCTCGTAAAGCAGCGCAAAGAAAAACGACGATGTGAACGCCGAGATGTAGATCATCAGAGAATCGATCATAATGGCATCACCCCCACTATCGATGGAAAAGACGCGTACGCCAGCGCTGAACCGATGGCGATGGCCACGGCAACAACGATGGCCTCGACCGCTTCAATAAGCCCGGCGCTGAGGTCCTTGGCGATGACATCGCGCACTGCTGTCATGAAGCTGCGCCCCGGGAAGAGCATCATCAAGGTACCGATGATGATATTGTTGAAATGCAGGTGCGCAAAATACGTCGAGAACACAAAAGCGACGACCAGCTGGATATAGGTGGCGACCAGCGTTGTGAAAAAATCGTTAGCATGGTAAAGCTCCATCGGCGTGGTCACGATGCGCGCGAGGAACACGCAGAGGATCGACACGCCTGCGTCCCACAGCGAGCCGCCGCTCATCACGGCGAAGGACGCTGCCGCCAGAAGATAGCTCAGCCAGATCACGACTGGCGAATAGCCGCAGCCGATGCAGTAGGTCGACAGCTCGTCGATGCCTGCCTCCGGCAGCACGGGATTGGCGCTGAGCCGGCGCGAAAAATCATTGAGATGGATCAACCGTTCAAAATCGACGGTGCGGTGGTAGATGCGCCGCGTTTTTGTGTAGGACACGTCCTCCTCCGTCTCGATGGTGACGATGATGATATTTGGCAACGCGTACACATCAATGCGTTTGAGCCCATAGGCACGCAGCACATGGATGATGCTTTCCTCCACACGATAGATCTCGGCTCCGTTCTCCATGAGCGCGGCGCCGAGCATCACAGCCAGCTTCAGCGCTTTCTGTGGATCGTATTTCTCATTCATCGCTCTCTACAGCGTCTGTTCCGCTGTGGTGCTCCAGATACGTTGCACGCACAATATCGTGGCGGGTGACAATGCCGAGGAGCTGTCCTTCGTCGTTGATGACAGGCACACGGTTGATGTTCTTTTCGATCATGTAATCCGCTGCTTCGCTGACAGGATCGTACTCGTGCAGCGAGACAACATCCTGGGTCATCAGCTGGGCAACAGTCGTTGCACCCATTTCCTCAACCTCGTTCTGGATCTTTTTGAGATTGACAGGGATGGCTCCGTCAAAAAGCATCAGGAACAGCGGCTTGGTCAGCGGTTTTTGCTGGCGCACGAGATCGCCCTCTGTGAGCATGCCGATGACATTGTTGAACGCGTCGATTACTGGCGCGCCGCTGATGCCGTGCTCCACAAAAAGCTCCGCCGCTTTTTCCAGCGAATCGTTTGGCGAGAGTGTGAGCACATCTTTGGTCATGATATCCTTGAGCAACATAAAAATTCCTCCTTTGTAACGGCGCACAGCCGTTTCATCATCTCATTATTGAATTGCTTTCAGTATAGCACGCGCACCCCAGCGCGTCAAACAGCGCACGCCGCGCAGAAAAAATTTCTGCCACTACAAAAAACCGCGCTTTTCTGTGCGATAACTCTTGAATGACCCTTCCCACTTGCGATAAAATATGAACGAGATTATATGTTAAGTTTAAGTCTAATTTGCAAGGGAGTTTTTTTATGCCAAAATTAGAGAACATCCATAAGATCATGATCATTGGTTCCGGCCCGATCATCATCGGCCAGGCCTGCGAGTTTGACTATTCCGGCACCCAGGCCTGCAAGGCGCTGCGCAAGCTCGGCTACGAGATCGTGCTGGTCAACTCCAACCCAGCCACCATCATGACCGACCCAGATGTCGCCGACATCACCTATATCGAACCACTCAACGTGGAGCGTCTCACCCAGATCATCGACAAGGAACGCCCAGACGCGCTCCTGCCAAACCTCGGCGGTCAGAGCGGCCTCAACCTCTGCTCCGAGCTATCCGAAGCAGGCGTGCTCGAAAAATTCAATGTCCAGGTCATCGGCGTTCAGGTTGACGCCATCGAGCGCGGCGAAGACCGCATCGAATTCAAGCACGAGATGGAAAAACTCGGCATCGAAATGGCCCGCAGCCAGGTCGCTTACAGCGTCGACGAAGCTGTGAAGATCGCTGACGAGCTCGGCTATCCTGTCGTGCTGCGTCCAGCCTACACCATGGGCGGCGCCGGCGGCGGCATTGTCTACAACATCAACGAACTCAAAACCGTCTGCGAACGCGGTCTCCAGGCCAGCCTCGTTGGTCAGGTCCTCGTTGAAGAATGCATCACCGGCTGGGAAGAGCTGGAGCTGGAAGTTGTGCGCGACGCCGACAACAACATCATCACCGTTTGCTTCATTGAAAACATCGACCCAATGGGCGTCCACACCGGTGACTCTTTCTGTTCAGCACCGATGCTCACCATCAGCCAGGACGTTCAGGATCGTCTGCAGGATTATGCCTACCGCATCGTCCAGGATATCGAAGTCATCGGCGGCTGCAACTGCCAGTTCGCCCACGATCCAAAGAGCGGCCGCATCGTCGTCATCGAGATCAACCCTCGTACCTCCCGCTCCTCAGCACTCGCTTCAAAAGCTACTGGTTTCCCAATCGCTCTCATTTCGGCAATGCTCGCTTGTGGTTTGACGCTCAAAGAAATTCCATGCGGCAAGTATGGTACTCTTGACAAATACGTGCCTGGCGGCGACTATGTCGTCATCAAATTTGCCCGCTGGGCCTTTGAAAAGTTCAAAGGCGCCGAAGACAAGCTCGGCACCCAGATGAAAGCCGTCGGCGAAGTCATGTCCATCGGCAAAACTTACAAGGAAGCCTTCCAGAAAGCCATTCGCAGTCTGGAAACCGGCCGCTATGGGCTCGGCTACGCCAAGAATTTCCACGATCTGACCAAAGACGAGCTGCTCGCCAAACTGCGCTTCCCATCCAGTGAACGCCAGTTCATCATCTACGAAGCACTGCGCAAAGGCGCCACCGTGGACGAGATCCATGCTCTCACCAAGATCAAGCACTGGTTCCTCGAACAGATGGCAGAACTCGTTCAGGAAGAAGAACAGCTTCTCGCGCTTAAAGGCAGCGTGCCAGAAGAAAGCGTGCTGCGTCAGGCCAAACTCGACGGCTTCAGCGATCGCTATCTGAGCCAGATCCTCGCCGTGCCAGAAGATAACATCCGCGCTGCGCGCTATGAATACGGCATCCGCGAAGCCTGGGAAGGCGTTCACGTCTCCGGCACCGAAGATGCTGCTTACTACTACTCCACCTACCACCTCGACAAGGACGAAAGCCCGGTTTCCACCGACAAGCCAAAGATCATGATCCTCGGCGGCGGTCCAAACCGCATCGGTCAGGGGATCGAATTTGACTATTGCTGCGTTCATGCCGCCCTCGCTCTCAAGAAGCTCGGCTTTGAATCCATCATCGTCAACTGCAACCCAGAAACCGTCTCCACCGACTACGACACCTCCGACAAGCTCTATTTCGAGCCGCTCACCCTCGAAGACGTGCTCGCTATCTACGAAAAAGAGCAGCCAGTCGGCGTCATTGCTCAGTTTGGCGGTCAGACGCCGCTCAACCTTGCAGCCGACCTCAAGAAAAACGGCGTCAACATCCTCGGCACCACACCAGAAACCATCGACCTCGCCGAAGACCGCGACCACTTCCGTGATATGATGGACCGTCTCGGCATTCCAATGCCGGAAAGCGGCATGGCTGTCGATGTCGACGAAGCCCTCGAAACCGCAGCCCGCATCGGCTACCCAGTTATGGTGCGCCCAAGCTACGTGCTCGGCGGACGCGGCATGGAAGTCGTTCACGACGACGAACAGATGCGCGTTTACATGGCCGCTGCTGTCGGCGTCACACCAGACCGTCCGATCCTCATCGACCGTTTCCTCAACCATGCCACCGAATGCGAAGCAGACGCCATCGCCGACGGCGAACATTGCTTTGTGCCAGCCGTCATGGAACACATTGAGCTCGCTGGCGTTCACTCTGGCGACTCCGCTTGCATCCTGCCTTCCAAGAATCTGAGCGACGAACAGATCGCCACCATCAAGGATTACACGAGAAAGATCGCCGTTGAAATGAATGTGCGCGGTCTCATGAACATGCAGTACGCCATCGAAAACGACAAAGTCTACGTGCTCGAAGCAAATCCACGCGCTTCCCGCACCGTACCGCTCGTTTCCAAGGTCTGCAACATCAACATGGTGAAGATCGCCACCGAGATCATGACCTCGCCGCTCACCGGCAATCCTTCCCCAGTGCCAGCGCTGAAGGATCACGTCATTCCTCACTACGGCGTCAAAGAAGCCGTCTTCCCATTTGGCAACTTCCCAGAAGTTGACCCGGTCCTTGGGCCGGAAATGCGCTCCACCGGCGAAGTGCTCGGTCTCTCCAAATCCTTCGGCGAAGCCTACTTCAAGGCTGCAGAAGCAACCAAACAGATGGAGCTTCCTCTCGAAGGTACCGTGCTCCTGTCCGTCTGCGATCGTGACAAGGCCGAGCTTCTCGAAGTCGCACAGGCCTTCAATGAACTCGGCTTCAGAATCCTCGCCACCGGCGGCAGCTACAACATGATCCACGACGCCGGCATCCCTTGCGAATTCATCTACAAGATCTACGAAGGCCGACCAAACATCGCCGACGAGATCGCCAACGGCAAGATCCAGCTCATCATCAACACCCCATCTGGTAAGGAGAGCGCCCATGATGACAGCTACATCCGTAAATCTGCCATCAAGCACCACATCTCCTACATCACCACCATGGCCGCTGCAAAAGCCGTCACTGAAGGCATCAAAGCCTACAAATTCGGCCAACACACCGGCGTGAAATCCCTGCAGGAATACCACGCGGATATCCACTGATCGGTGAATGTCAAAGAAACATCTGCATAAAACCACAGCCCGCGACGCATCCTATCGTCGCGGGCTGTTCTTATACAAAAACAAAAAGAACACGGCGCTTGTCCGTGTTCTTTTGCTTATCAATATGAGAAGAAATTGTAGAGGCCGTTGTACATTCCCTGTGCGAGCTTTTCCCAGTAGGCTTCGCTCTTGAGGAGGGCGAGGTCGTGGGCGTTGGAAAGGAAGCCGCATTCGATGAGGACGCATGGGACTTCGGTCTCGCGGATGACGGAGAAGTTGCCGTATTTGACATAGGCTGGTTCTCCAGTGGCGCCGTTCAAGGCCTGGTTCATGACGCTGGCAAATTCGTTGCGCATGTCAACCTGTGCGGAAGAGGTGAGGCGTGCGCTGTCGATGTATGCCCAGGTGCCGATGCCGCTGGCGGAGGATCCGGCGCTGTCGCCGTGGATCTCGATGAAGGCGTCGGCGTTGTTGCTGTTGGCGATGACGGAACGCTCATAGAGCGACATGTTGATCGGATTTTCGTCTTCGCGGATCATGATGACGGTAGCGCCTGCAGCGACGAGCTTATCGCGCAGCTTCTGTGCGACGTAGGTGTTGAAATCGACTTCGTCGAAGCTTGGGTCGATGGTGCTGACTGCGCCGCGGTCGATGGCTCCACCTGTGCCGTAAACGCCGTGACCGGCAGAAACGACGATGGTTTTCCCGGCAAGGCCGAGGGTGCCATTTTTATGCTTGGCAACGGCGGTGACTGTGAAGGTGCTGCCGTTGATGTCGAGGCGGAAGTAGCCGCCCTGGGTGACGTTGGCGGTCATGCGCACGGCGTTGGAGCCGTAGTTTTCGACTTTGAAGCCGTTGAATGGCGCCATATTTTCTGCTGGCATCCAGGTGCCGCCGCTGATCTGGGCGCCGTCGATCTGCATGACGACCTGCTCGCCGTTGTTGGAGACGACGGATGCGGTGCCGCTGCCGATATTAAAGGCGATGCTGGACTGGCCGGTGCCGGTGGTACGGTTTGTGACGGTGAGGGTACCGTTGGTGTCGCCGGTGGTTGTGCCCTGATTATCGCCGGGATCTGGATCCGGGGTCGGTGTGACTGGTGATCCGGAGTTCACGCCGGTGTAAAGATGGGCGTAGTCGTTGGAGACGTAGGCCCCTTCGCCGTTGGCGGTCTTGATCTTATACCATCCATTGGAAGCGACGTCGATGACTTCGAGGAAGGCGCCGTTCTGAACGGTACCGACGTTGGCATACTGGGTGCCTGGGCCGGAACGCAAGTTGAGAACGTAGCCGCTTCCAACGTCGACCTGTACGAGGATCTTGCCAGTGGCGGAGACATAAACGGTGTTGTTGGCCCAGAGTACGCCGGCGCCGAGGCCTTCGCTGATAACGCGGAGTGGCGCAAGAGTGCGACCGTTGACGATGGTGATTGGTACGTCGAGGCTCTGGGTGGTGCCGTTTAAGGTGTAGCTGTACTGCCCGGCGGTGAGGTACATGGTGTTGGAGCCTTTGGTGATGGTGACGGTGCGGGTGGCGTCGCTCCAGACGACGCTGGCATCGAGCATCTCACCGATGGCTCGCACAGGCACCATGGTTCTGCCACTCATGATGGTTGGCGCCACGTCGGATGAAATGGTCTGTCCATCGACGATGATAGATGGCGCTGCCTCTGCAGGCTGAGCATCGAGCCCTGCCTGCACGCCGAGGGTGGCGCAAACGGCGATGGCCAGTGTGACTATGAATTTTTTAATGGATAATTTCGTCATGTTTACTCCCTTTCATTGAAATTTGCCGATTTTCGGCCTGTATTATTATCCCACAAAATGGGTGCAGGTTCAACTGTGCAAAAGTTTCAATGTGCCTACAGTTTTTGTCTGAGGCCGAAAAAATCTCCGGCCCTGTGTGCAAGGTCGGAGATTTGTCATTTACTGAAAGGTTTCGCTTTCGATGAATTTGAGGAATTCCTCTGCTGCCTGGGTTTTGAATTTTTTCTTGTGATAGACGATGCGGAAGCGGCGCTTGAATTCGTCTTCCTTGATCTTGACCATGGCGAGATTGCCCATTTTGAGGTCGTCCTTGATGGCCCAGCGGGATACGATGGTGAAGCCGTAGCCGTTGCGCACGGCGCTCTTGATGGCGTTGGTGCTGCCGAGGCGCATCATGACGTTGAGATTGTTTGGCGAAAATCCGGCGGCTTTGAGATGCTGCTCGATCTCGGCGCGGGTGCCGGAGCCTTTCTCGCGGGAAATGTATGGATACTGGTCGAGCTCAAAGATGGAGATGGATTCGAGCTTGCTCCACGGATGGTCGACGCTGGTGATGACGACGAGCTCATCATCGAGGAATGGGATGCTCTCGAGGTCTTTGTCGACGGGTGGCCCTTCGACGAGGCCGATGTCGAGGCTGGTGTCGTGGATGGCCATTTCGATCTCGTCGGAGTTGGCGACTTCAAGGCTCAGGGTAACTTTTGGATAATGCTTCTTGAAGTTGCCAAGGATGTACGGCGCGATGTATTCACCGATGGTGATGCTGGCGCCGATACGCAGTCGTCCGAGGATGGTGTTGTTGAGCTCCTGCATGTCTTTTTCCAGGCTGGCCTGCATGTCGCTCATTTCAGTGGCGTACTTATAGAGCAGTTCGCCTGCTTCAGTGAGGATGATGTTGCGGCTAACGCGGTCGAACAGACGGGTGCCATAGTGTTCTTCGAGCATCTGGATCTGGAAGCTGACGGCCGGTTGTGTGAGAAACAGTGCCTTAGCGGCCTTGGAAAAGCTTTTCTTTTCCACGACCATCAAAAACACACGAATACTATCATTTAACATGGACGTTCTCCCTCCTTAAAAATGCTCGTAGATTTCTTTTTCGGTGACTTCACCGAGATAGCGGATGAATTTGTTGCAGGCTTCAGACTCGAAATTGCCCTGGTTGAGGATGATGCTGAATGGGCGCTCGAGCTTGAGGTCTTTGATGTGCACGGTATGAGCGATGCCGGCCTGTTCGAGGTCGCGCACAGCCCAGCGGGACATGACGGCGACGCCGAGTCCGTTGATGATGGCGCTCTTGATGGAGGTGATGCTGCCGATCTCCATGATGACGTTGAGGTCTTCGACGTCAAATTCTGCATCGATGAGGGCCTGTTCGAAAACGAGGCGGCTGCCGGAGCCGGCTTCGCGGATGATGAACGGTTCACCCTTGAGCTCGGAGACGGAGATCTCCTGGGTGTCGGCCCAGCGATGATCCTTTGGTACGACGAGCACGAGCTCATCGCTCAGGATGTTCTGGAAGAAAAGCTCCTTGTGGCGAATCTCAGATTCGACGAGGCCGATGTCGAGATAACGGCCCATGACCTTTTCTTCGACGTGCTTGGTGTTGTAGATCTCGAGGGTGACATCTACGTCTGGATAATCTTCCTTGAATTTGCAGATGACGTACGGCAGCACGTATTCACCAACGGTGCGGCTGGCGCCGATCATAAGCTGGCCCTTGACGTGGCCGGTGAGCTGCTGCATCTTGCGTTCGAGCTCGGACTGCAGGTCGTTCATGGAGAGGGCATACTCGAGCAGGAGTTCGCCGGTCTCGGTGAGCTTGACATGTCGGTTGATGCGGTCAAAAAGCTTGGTCTGATAATACTGCTCGAGGGTCTGGATCTGGAAACTGATCGCGGGCTGAGTCAGGTTCAGCGCTTTTGCCGCTTTGGAAAAGTTTTTCTTATCCGCTACGGTGATAAAAACTTTTAAACTATCACTAAGCAAGTTGATTCCTCCTCTACTTCATCATTTGTATGCGTGTTACGGCTTTTTTGAATATCTCCGGGGGGCTGCCGACGGCTTCGATGGTCGCTCCTGTGATGGGGTGCGTGAATCTGAGCCGCAGTGCATGCAGGGCCTGCCCGCGAAAGCCGAAGATGTTTTTTCCTTCGCCATAGAGGTCGTCCCCGATGAGAGGATGACCGATGGACGCCATATGCACGCGGATCTGGTGCGTGCGTCCTGTTTCCAGGCGGAAGCGCATCAGGGCGTAGGCGTCGTTTTGGTAAACACATACATAATGGGTGATCGCTTCCTGACCGCCCTCTTGGACGACGGTCCGTTTTGTGCCATGGGCATAATCGTGGGCGATGGGTGCATCGATGGTGCCGCTTGTTGTTGCGAAGGGATGTGCGGCGATGCCGATGTACTCGCGCACGATGCGGTGTTCTGCGAGCTGGACATAGAGTTTTTCGTGAACGTGGTCGTTTTTGGCGACGAGTACGAGCCCGGAGGTGTCGCGATCGATGCGATGCACGATGCCTGGGCGTTCTTTGCCGCAAAACTCGGAGAGTGTGGTGTATGCGAGCAAGCCACCTGCGAGGGTGGGCTCGCTGGTGTCACGAGCTGGATAGACGAGCAGGTGACGGGGTTTGTTGACGATGAGCAGGTATGGATCCTCATAGACGATGTCGAGGTCCATGGGAACAGGTGTGGGACGGCGGTCCTCTTCTGCAAGAACGAGCTGACCAGCCTGCGCGATCTTGGCGCCGGCTTTGCGCAGGGGCTTGCCATCCAGGCTGACGAGCCCTTTTTCGACACGCTGCTTGAAAGCGGAGCGCGAAAGGTCGCTGTTTTCGGCGACCCACTGGTCGAGGCGCTGGCCTTTGGCGTCAGCTGGTATGATGAGTGTCTGGATTGCCATCCTTTCCCCCCTGGTCAAACAAAAGATACAGGACCAAACATGCGAATCCTACACAGACGGCGATGTCAGCGACGTTGAAAATGGGCCAGACGCGAAGGTCGAACATATCGGTGACGGACGCTTTGCTGGCGCGATCAATGATGTTGCCGAGGGCGCCGCTCACAACGAGCGCGAGGCCGTAGTGCAGCCAGAGCGAGGCGCTTCGCTCCTTCCATGCGAAGACGGCAAGCCCTGCGAGCACGACGAGGCTGACGATGATGAAGATCTCTGTGTGTCCGGAGAAAAGCCCGAAGGCGACGCCGGTGTTTTCGATGTAGGTCAGGTGAAAAATGTCGGGAATAACGGGAATGCTCTGGCCGAGGCTCATTTCGCTGCGCACGACGGCTTTGCTCCACTGATCGATCCCGAGCAAGAATACAGCCAATAGATAAGGCACTATGCGTTTCATTGGTTTAATCGTTGTATGGCAGTCCTGTTACGGAATAGCTTTGCACGAGTCCCAGCAGATCTGCGAGCCATTTGCTGATGCCTGGCAGATTGGCGGAGATGATCTCCTGCGCGACGAACACGAAGAGCGCGAGTACGAGCGCAAGCCCGATGGTCATGCCTAAGCCGCGCGCGAGGCCGATGAGAAAATTCATTCCGAGAAGCCGCCACGGCTTGTTGAGATACATGGCGTATTCTTCAAGCCGGGCGTGCTCCATGGCGTCGATCATCTGCTGCTGTTTGGTCTTTTTTGCTTTCACATGGTAGCGGTGACCGGTTGGGCGCTTGAGCTGGAGCTTTTTGAGCGCGCTCTTGGCCTGAGCAGGTGTCGGCGCTTTGGACTGCCTGGATGGGTGTGAGTTTTTTTCCATAAGGACCCCATTTTTCTGTGGTTAGTTGTTGAGGGCGTGGATTGGCGCTGGAATACGCCCGCCACGCTGGGCGAAAATTTTTGACGAGAATGGGTGTACGTCCATGATTGGCGCACGTCCCAAAAGGCCGCCAAACTCGACCATTTCGCCGACGCCTTTTCCTGGAACAGGGATGACGCGGACGGCGGTGGTCTTTTTGTTGATCATGCCGATGGCTGCTTCGTCGGCGATCATGGCGGTGATGGTCTCTGCCGGGGTATCGCCAGGGATGGCGACCATATCGATGCCGACGGAGCAGACGCAAGTCATGGCCTCGAGCTTGTCATAGCTGAGGCTGCCTTCCTTGGCGGCTGCGATCATGCCGGCGTCTTCGCTAACTGGGATAAACGCACCGGAGAGGCCGCCGACATGGCTGGATGCCATGGCGCCGCCTTTTTTAACGGCGTCGTTGAGCATAGCCAGCGCGGCGGTGGTGCCGTGGGTGCCGCATTTTTCGAGGCCGACGGCTTCGAGGATGTCGGCAACGGAGTCACCGATGGCGGCGGTTGGCGCCAGCGAGAGATCGACGATGCCAAATGGCACGCCGAGGCGGCGCGCGGCTTCCTGGCCGACCATTTCGCCGGAGCGGGTGATCTTGAAGGCCATGCGCTTGATGAGTTCGGCGAGTTCGTCAAATGGCAGGTTGTCGCGGCCTTTTACGGCGTTCAAAACAACGCCTGGACCGCTGACGCCGACGGAAAGGCAGCATTCGCCTTCACCGACGCCGTAAAACGCACCTGCCATGAATGGGTTGTCTTCCACAGCGTTGCAGAATGCGACAAATTTGGCGCATCCAAGGGCATCCTGATCGGCTGTAAGCTCGGCGGTTTCCTTTATGACGCGGCCTAAGATGGCGGCGGCATCCATGTTGATGCCGGCTTTGCTGGAGCCGATATTGACGGAGGAGCAAACGACATCGGTGGTGGCAAGGGCTTCCGGAATGGTGTCAAGGAATTCGCGCTCTGCCTTTGTCATGCCCTTCTGCACGAGGGCGCCGTAGCCGCCGAGAAAATCGACGCCGACTTCTTTGGCGGCGCGGTCGAGCGTGCGGGCGATGGCGAGGTAGTCGCGGTCTGCGCAGGCTTCGCCGATCATGGAAATTGGCGTCACGGAGATGCGCTTGTTGACGATTGGAATACCAAATTCCTTGCTGATGGCCTCTGCAGTTGGCACGAGATTTTCGGCCATGGTGGTGATCTTGTCGTAGATCTTGCGGCAGGTGGTCTCAGTGGATTCGGACACGCAATCCTTCAGAGAAATGCCCATGGTGGTGGTACGGATGTCGAGGTTCTCCTCGGCGATCATGTGGATCGTCTGAAAAATATCCGATGAATTCATTGAAAATGACATTGTTCGTTCTCCAATCAAACCTGATGCATGAATTTGAAAATGTCCTCATGCTGGCAGCGTACTTCGAGACCGATCTCCTTGCCGACGCGCGCACATTCGTCGACGAGCTCCTGCAGGGAGATGTTGCACTCGCTGATATCTACAAGCATGATCATGTTAAAGAAGCCATCGAGGATCGTCTGGCTGATATCCAGCACGTTGACGTCGTGCTCGAAGAGCATGGCGGTGACGTTGGCGATGATGCCCTTTTTGTCATAACCGGTGACGGTGATGACGGCTTTCTGCTGTGGGGTTGTCATGATTACTTCTGTTCTCCTTGTTTCTTTTCGTGATAATTGATGATGTAACGGATGATGTTGTGGCGGCTGACCATACCGACGAGCTTGCCGTCTTCGATGACAGGCAGCTTTTTGATGCGCTTCTTGCCGAGGGTGCGGGCCACTTCGTCAACGGTTTCATCTGGCTCTGCGCCGATGATCTTGGTGGTGGCGAGCTCCATAACGTTGATGCGCAAGAGATCGTCGAGCTTCTGGTCGAAGGATTCGGAATCGTACCATACGGTGATGAAGCTGGTCATATCGATGATACGTGGATCCTGCTTGGCGATGAATTTCATGATGTCGCCGTCGCTGATAAAGCCAACAACCTCCATGTCCTTGTTGACGATCGGCACACCGCTGATCTTTTTGTCCACGAGGGTTCTCAGTACGGTAGCGATATCGTCCTCTTCATGCGCAAAGTATACATCTTTCTCCATAATATTGCGGATTGCTTCGCTCATTCTTCTCATCCTCCTTAAAGATTTACAGCTAGTTAAAAGCTTAGCGATTTACAGCAAAATATTTATGGCAGCTATTGCTTGCCCGAAAGAGCATTGACTTCCAGGCAGCCGCAGTCATGCATTTTTAAATCAATTTTCATTATAAATCAACACACAGGGAAATTCAATAACTTGCGACAAATTCCCGCAGAAATATGTTCTCTGCGCGCGTGGCACCATCGCTGCATCAAAAAAAGCATGCGCTGATTTATACAGACGCATGCTTTTCTCTCGTTATAAAAATGCTTGATGGGCGAAAAATTATAAGGTTTCAGCGGTGACTTCGCGCTTTACTTCGCCGCCGACGAGCTCGAGGATCTTGGCTGGCTGGTTTTCATCGAGAACGATGTCAAACTTCTTGGCCAGGGTCTTCTTGCGCATGTAGTCGACTTCGACGAACATGTGGTCGCCGGTTTCAGCGTTTTTCGCTTCAACTGCCTGGATGGCTTCGAGGCTGCCGGCATATTCCTGGCTCCAGAATGCGAGGAGCACTGGCTTGTCGCTGCCGAGCACGCGGGTGTTGAAATCCTTCAGCTCTTCGATGTAGCGTTCAGCAGCGGTGGCTGCGATGGCGCCATCAGCAGCGGAGGTAACAACCTGGCGCAGGTATTTGTCGCGCACGTCGCCGACTGCGTAAACGCCTTCGAGGTTGGTTTCCATGCGGTCGTTGGTTGGGATGTAGCCGCGGCCGTTGAATGCAAGGCCGGTTTCGGTCAGGCCCTTGGTTTCAGGCACCTGGCCAACGAAGAAGAACACGCCTTCGCAAGGAATGTCGGTGAGCTCGCCAGTCTTGGAGTTCTTGACCTGCAGACCGGTGACTTCGTCTTCGCCGAGGATGGCTGCTGGGGACGAATTCCAGACGAATTTGAGCTTAGGATGTGCGAATGCTTTTTCAGCAGCAACCTTGTTGCAGTCGAGCACGCCTTCGTCGTGGAGCACGATGATGGTGACTTCGCTGGCAAATTTGGCGATGAACATACTTTCTTCAATGGCCTGGTCGCCGCTGCCGATGACGCAGACGCGCTGATCCTGGAAGAATTCAGCGTCGCAGGTTGCGCAGTAGGCAACGCCCATGCCAGCAAGTTCTTTTTCGCCAGGAATGCCGAGGATGCGGGCGCTGGTGCCGGTAGCGATGATGATCGCTGGAGCGGTGTAGGTATTTTTACGGGTCTTGACGACCTTGTTTTCACCTTCGAGGATGACTTCTTTTGGGGTTTCCTTGGTGATGGTGCAGCCGAATTTTTCAGCGTGCTGACGCATGGTGTCGGTCAGTTCTGGACCGGTGGTGGAGAGGAAACCAGGATAGTTTACGATTTCGCGGGTCGTTTCAGCACGGCCGCCGATGGTCCCCTTCTCGATGATCAACGTGTTCAAACGCGCGCGGCCACCGTAGATACCAGCAGCAAGCCCAGCAGGGCCGCCGCCCAGGATAATCAAATCGTAATTCATTTCACTCATTTTTTCGAACCTCCAAAATAATTCTGTTCTAAAAGACAAATTTATTCTAGCAATAATCACAGAGAGCGAGTAGCCAAAATATGACTATTTTCAAGAAAATCACGTCGCTGTGTTTCGCTTAAATGATAAATTAGTAATTTTTAATGATTAATGCAGGAATGCTTTGTCGCTTACGCGCCAAAGCAAATAATTTTTTGTGGACTGTGTAGCTCCGCTGATAAAATAAAAAGGTTTTTGACAGGTGGCTTGCCAGCGGCGTCCTGCCAAAAACCTACTACTATTGATCACTACTCATTTACAACACCTTGCTCAAATTGCCTGCACGACGATCTTGTTCATCTGCTCGAGCTCGAGCTCGATCTGTGAATAGCCGAACTGGACGATGCTCTGCAGGGCTTTTTTGAGGACGACGACGCTCATGCCTTTGTAGGCGCCGATCTCGTCGGAGATGCGGGTATCGTCGACGGAGACGATCTCGTAGATCTCTCCTTCTGCTGCTTCATTCAGTCGAAACAATTTACTCATGGTCTTCTCCCTGTGTGACCTGCACGGCGACGCGATAGAGCTCGGCGACTTTGTCGCTTTCGACGGTGCGGCGCACGGCGGTTTCATCGATGGCATGGCCTGGCATGATGATGACTTCGCCCTGGTTGTCGTAGATTGGGCTGGTCACGGTGAAGCCTTTGAGGTCACGCAGGACGCTGGCGATCTCCGATTCCATGTTGGCGGTTTTGGCGCTCTTGGACTGCTCGGAGAGGTTGTCGAGAACGTCGCGGATCTCGACGGCGACGCGCTCGGTGAAGCGGCCGGCGTCACGCTTAAGCTCGTCGGTGTCGATCTGGCGCATGCGTTCGCCGACTTTCTGGCCGGCTTCGGAAAGGGTGGCGCCGAGGCGGCGCAGAAGCGAGCGCATCATTTCTTCGGCGTCTTCGGCTTCGGCGCTCTGAGCGGCCTGGCGGGTGTAGGCGCTCTTGTGGATGCCGGCTTCAGGCACGGCGAGGATGACGGCGCCGCTGCCGAGCTTGCCGACGTCGCTGATGGCGATGCCGTACCATTCTTCAGCCCCGGCGATGATGAGATCGCGCAGGGTGCCGTCGGGCTGGGTCCAGGCGCAGTCGCGGATCTTGCCGAGAAGCTTGCCTGTGGAATCGAGGCAGGAAAGGCCGAGCAGGCTTTTCACGTCGCCTGGCAGATAGCTCTGGCTGGAGGAAATGACGACGACCTGCTGGTCGATGTCGGTGACCTGCGAGAAGCTGCAGAAGGCGAGTCGGGAGCCTTCCTCGTCCTCTACGCGATAGGCGAAAGCACTGACGCGCAGCGGATCCTCGCAGACCAACAGGCCGGTGATTCTGCCGACGAGGTCGCCGGTTTCAAGGTTCAAAACGTCTTTATCTAAAAAGTCGGATGCGTAGAGCATCTCTCTCATCATACTTGGTCACCTCTCTGTAGATTCTTGCTGTGACAACTTTTTCATTCTTCTGCGGTACACACGCCGCGACAGGACGATGCTGATCTCAAAGAGCACGTACATGGGCAGCGCGAGAAGGAGCTGGCTGACGACGTCTGGCGGGCTGAACACACCGGCGGCAACGACGATCAAGAGGATCACCCAACGCCGGTATTTGACGAGGGCCGCTGGCGTGACGATGCCGAAGCTGGTGAGGAAATAGATGGCCAGCGGGATCTCGAAGACGATCCCGAAGGGAATGAGGAATTTCCACACGAAGCTCAGATAATTGGCGACGGTGATGAAGGGATCAAACTCGCCGCTGAAATCGAAGAGCAGCACCTTGAGAGAAAATTTCAGCACCACAAAATAAGCGAAGGCGATGCCGGCCAGGAAAAGCACAAAGAGCCAGAAGAGCACGGTCAGAAAGGCGCGCTTCTCGTTTTTGTAGAGGCCGGGCAGGATGAATTTCAGCACCTGCCAGAGCACGACGGGGCTGGCGCAGATGACACCGGCGAGGATGGCGATCTTCATGTAGGCCATGAAGGCTTCGGCGACGCTGGTGAATTTGAGCTCGATGCCGTATTCCTTGACAGGCGCGATCACGAGATCCATGATCGGCTCACGCAGAAAAGCGTAGCAGAGCACGGATGCTGCCAGCACGGCGATGATGGAAACGAGGAACACACGCCGCAGGGCCTTGAGATGCTCGGAAAGCGGCAGTTCTTTTTGGTCCGACATGGTGCCCTCCTTCCTACGCTTTTGGATTGGTTGTATGATCTTTGAGATCAAGGTCTTTTCTGAGATCTGCGAGCTCGCTCTTGAACTGGGCTTCTGTGTCCTTGGCTTTCTGCGACACTTCTGTGAAGCCGGTCTCTTTCTTGATGGCGTCGACCTCATCCTTGAGGTTCAAATTAGAATCGGACAGCGCTTTTTTGAAGCTGTTGACGGTTTTGCCGAGGGTGCGCCCGGCTTCCGGGAGCTTGTCCGGTCCCAGCACGAGAAAGGCGACGAGCACGATGACGATGATCTCACCGAAACTGAGTCCCATACGATCTCCTTCTCTTACTTCTTGTCGTCGGCAGCGTCTGCATCAGCTGCGGTTTTTTCTGCCGGCTGTTCGTCGTCCTTGTGCAGCTCTTCTTTGAATTCGCGCACGGATTTCCCGGCGGATTTGCCCAGGCCGGCGAGGCGGCTGGAGCCAAAGAGCACGACGACGACAACGAGGATAATGAGCATTTCGCCCATACTAAGTCCAAACATCAGAACACCTCACTTTGAAAGATTTCTATTAAAGGCTGGCGAGGAAATCGCGGCGTTTCTGCACGGTTTCCAGGTCGAGCTTGTAGTTTTCTACTTTTTCTTTTTCCGCTTCGACAACGGCGGCTGGCGCTTTTTTCACGAAGCCTTCGTTGGCGAGCTTCTTCTCTGCGCGGGTGACTTCGCCTTCGAAGCGGGCGATCTCTTTGTCGAGACGCGCGAGCTCATCAGCGATGTCGAGGACGCCAGCCAGCGGCAGGATGACTTCGGCGCCGTGGCAAACGGTGCTGACGCTCTGCTTTTCAGCTGTTGCAACATCGTCGAGCAGGGCGACGCTTTCGGCGTAGGCGAGGGTCTTGAGCTGAACCTCGTAGGCCTTGATCACGGCTTCCTGGGCGGCATTGTGGCAGTGGATCTGCAGCGCGGACTTTTTGCCGGTAGGGATGCCCATGTCGTGACGCATGGAGCGGATGGCCTTGACGAGGTCCATGAAGAAGACCATCTTGTCGTAGGCTTCCTGATAATGGATGCCGGCGGTGTTTTCCGGCCACTTTGCGACGATGATGGACTGGCCGTCGTGTGGCAGATGCTGCCAGATCTCTTCGGTGATGAATGGCATGATCGAATGCAAGAGCACGCAGGTCTCACGCAGCACCCAGGCGGCGACGGCCTGTGCCTGTGCCTTGCTTTCTTCGGAGATCTTGCCGTAGAGACGAGGCTTGATGAGCTCGATGTACCAGTCGCAGAATTCATTCCAGATGAAATCGCGGATGGTCTTGGCGGCTTCGCCGTAGTCGTAGTGATCGAGCTCTGCGCCCATTTTCGCTGCGATCTCGTAGAAGCGGGTGATGATCCACTGGTCGATGTCGTCGGCGGTGGCTGGTGGCTCTGCGGAAAGGGTGCCGTTGAAGCCGTCGAGGTTCATGAGCACGAAGCGCGCGGCGTTCCAGAGCTTGTTGGTGAAGTTGCGGCTGGCTTCGATCTTCTCGGCGCGGTAGCGCACGTCGTTGCCAGGGGTGACGCCGGTGATGAGGGTCATGCGCAGGGCATCGGCGCCGTATTTTTCGATCTCTTCGAGAGGATCGATGCCGTTGCCCTTGGATTTGCTCATTTTCTGGCCGTGCTGGTCGAGGACGAGGCCGTGGATGAGAACGTCCTTAAACGGACGCTGGTCGGTCATCTTGAAAGCGTCGAAGATCATGCGGGCGACCCAGAAGAAGATGATGTCGCGCCCGGTGACGAGGACGTCTGTTGGATAGAAGCGCTTGAGGTCTTCGGCATCGAGGTCTGGCCAGCCCATGACTTCGAATGGCCAGAGGCCGGAGCTAAACCAGGTGTCGAGGACGTCTGGATCCTGCTCAAGATGGGCGCTGCCGCATTTTGGACAAACGGTCGGATCCTCGCGGGTGCAGATGACTTCGCCGCAGTCCTGGCAATACCAGACTGGAATGCGGTGGCCCCACCAGAGCTGACGGGAAATGCACCAGTCCTTGATGTTTTCGAGCCAGCCGGTGTAGATCTTTTCAAAGCGTTCCGGCACGAAGCGAATGTCGCCGGTTTTCACAGCTGCGAGGGCTGGCTCGGCGAGGGGCGCCATCTTGACGAACCACTGCTTGCTGACGCGCGGCTCGATGGCGGTGTGGCAGCGGTAGCAATGGCCGACGGCGTTGGTGTAGTCTTCCTCGTGGTCGAAGTATTCGGTGCCGCGGAGATCCTCGATGACCTGCTTGCGGCATTCAAAACGGTCGAGGCCGTTGTACTTGCCGGCGTTTTCGTTCATCTTGCCGTACTGGTCGATGACGACGACGTGTGGCAGATCGTGGCGGCTTCCCATTTCGAAGTCGTTGACATCGTGGCTTGGCGTGATCTTGACGCAACCGGTACCAAATTCGCGCTCAACGTATTCGTCGGCGATGACGGGGATTGGCTTGTTCACGATCGGCAGGATGACGTTCTTGCCGATGAAATCTTTGAAGCGCTCGTCCTCCGGATGCACAGCGACGGCGGTGTCGCCGAACATGGTCTCTGGACGGGTGGTGGCGATGGTGAGCTTGCCGGAGCCATCTTCGAGTGGATAGTTCAGATAGTAGAGCTTGCCCTGGTTTTCTTCGTGCTCAACCTCGATGTCAGAGATCGTGGTCTGGCAATGTGGGCACCAGTTGACGATGTAATTGCCCTGGTAGATCAGGCCCTCTTCATAGAGAGAGACGAATGCTTCGCGCACAGCGCGGCTGCAGCCTTCGTCCATGGTGAAACGTTCGCGGTCCCAGTCGCAGGAAGCGCCGAGCTTTCGGATCTGCTTGGTGATGGTGTCGCCGTACTGCTTTTTCCAGTCCCAGCAGTGACCGATGAAAGCCTCGCGGCCGATCTCCTCGCGCTCTATGCCCTGCTCGCGCAGCATGTTTTCCACCTTCGCCTGGGTGGCGATGCCGGCGTGGTCTGTGCCTGGCACCCAGAGGGTGTTGAAGCCCTTGAGGCGCTTGTAGCGCACAAGGATGTCCTGCATGGTTTCGTCCATGGCGTGGCCCATGTGCAGCTTACCGGTGACGTTTGGCGGCGGAATGACGATGGAGAACGATGGCTTCGTGTCGTCGTCCGTCGGCGCAAACAAATGGTTGTTTTCCCAGAATTCATACCAGCGGTTTTCAACCTTGGATGAATCGTAATTTTTTTCAAGATTTTCAATAGACATGTGTGATTTTTCTCCTCCAAAATAAAAAAACGCCGCCCCCGCAAAAGGGCGACATGGATCGCGGTACCACCTTTTTTCAGCCCGAAGGCCCTCACGATTTTCTAACGGTCATCAACCGGGGTCACCCCGCCTCAAAAGCAACCTTCAGACGCTTTCTGCCTGCCGCACTTCCAGCCACGGTGCCGCTCTCTGGAAAGCTCCGGCGTCTTACTCCTCTTTCTCATCGGCTCTATTTTTACATGATACCAAAGCGCGCCGCGCCCCGTCAATATCCAGCGTGCGCAAATTTGTACAAAAAAAGCTACAGATCCGCGCGGAGCAGATCTGCAGCCTGTTTTTTAGAAGCGTTTTTTCTTGGACTTCATCGACATGTCGTACCACAATGGGGAGGCGACGAAGATCGAGGAATAGGTCCCGCTGACGATACCGATGATGAGCGCGAGCACGAAGAGCTTGGTGGTCTCACCACCGAAGAAGAAGACGCAGACGATCGGAATGAGGGTGGTCAGTGATGTGAAAAGCGACCGGCGCAATGTCGACTGGATGCCGTAGTTGACGGTCTGGGCGAGATCGTCGCGCTTGACGGCGCCGAGACGCTCGCGGATGCGGTCGAAAACGACGATGGTGTCGTTGATGGAGTAGCCGAAGATGGTGAGGATGGCGGCTACGAAGTTGGAGTTGACCTCGAGCTGGAAGATGGAGAAGATCCCGACGGTGATGAGAATGTCGTGGAAGAGCGCGAGATTACCGGCAAGGGCAAAGCGCCACTGGAAGCGCACGGTGATGTAGACGATCATCAGCACGACGGCAACAACGAGGGCGAGCACACCACTGAGCAGGATCTCCTGCCCGATGGATGGGCCAACGGCGTTGGCGGAAAGCACTTCAAAGCTGCCAGCAGCGTCGGTGAGCTGGCTGGTAAAATCGTCCTGGGCGCTCTGGTCCATGAAATCGGTGCGGATCTGGAAGGCGCCGTTCTGGAGCTCTTGGATCTGCGCGCCGTCGTAGCCCATGTCACCGAGCTCGCTGCGGAGATCGGCGATGTCCTTCTCGTCTTCGAACTGGATCTGGTAAACGGTGCCGCCGGTGAAGTCGACGCCGAAGTTCAGCCCTTGCACGAAGAGGGAAACGATGCCGGCGATGATGAGGATGCAGGAGAGCGCGTAAGCGAATTTTCTCTTACCTATGAAATCAAAGTTCATTGCTGGCCCTCCTTCCGTTTAATGCCGTAGAAGCGTGGCGTTTTGATGACGCCGCCCTGCACGAGATTGCGCAGGATGAAGCGTGTGAAGCTGATGGCGGTGAACAGGCTGAGGATGATACCGATGGCCAGCGTGACGGCGAAGCCGCGGATGGAGCCTGTGCCGAGGAGCATCAGCACGAAGGTGGCGATGAGCGTGGTCACGTTCGAGTCGAGGATGGTGACGAAGGCTTTCTTGAAGCCGGAATCGGTGGCCACACGCACGGTCTTGCCGGCGCGCAGCTCCTCACGGATGCGCTCGTAGATGAGCACGTTGGCGTCGACGGCCATGCCGATGGACAAGAGGAACGCGGCAATGACCTGCAGGGTGATGGTGGAACGAATGAGGATCAGCGCTCCGGCCAAAAGGATGGCGTAGAGCACGAGCGAAATGATGGCGACGACGCCTGGTCCGCGATAGATGCAGAACAGGAACAGCGCCAACAGCACGCAGCCGATGATGGCTGCCTGCAGGCTCTGAGCGATGGCATCCGGCCCGAGCTGAGCGCCGACGGTGTTCTGCTCGACGATCTCAAGATCGACTGGCAGCGCGCCGCTGTTGAGCTGGATGGCCAGGTTGGAGGCTTCTTCGCGGGTGGCAAAGCCGCCGGAGATCGAAGCCTGGCCGTCGGTGATCGGCTCCTGGATGGTTGGTGCGCTGATCACCTGGTCGTCGAGGACGATGGCGATGGCGCGATTCTGATCGCCCTGGCTGTATTTGTCGCAGAGATCCTGCGTGGCTTCGGCGAAGGCTTTCGCCCCTTCGTCGTCAAAAGCGATGTTGACGGCGAACATCTTGTTGGCGTCGGTTGTCTGGTCGTTGGTGGCTGCCTGTGCATCCTTCAGATGCGAGCCATCAACGACGACCTCGCCATTATCCACACGCACAAACTGCATCTTCGCAGTTGTGCCGATGGTGCGCACGGCTTCTTCCGGATCCTCAACACCCGGCAGCTCAACGGCGATGCGGTTTTCACCTTCCAGACGAACGTCTGGCTCGGCGACACCGAGACCGTTGATGCGGTTGTTGATGATGGAGATGGCGCCCATCATGTCTTCGTTGGAGGTGCCTTCCGGCGCTTCCAGACGAATCAATACGCCCCCCTGCAGATCGAGCCCGAGATTGGCGTGGCTCCGATACACAGGCACAAGGGCGAACGCGGCGACTACGATCGCCAAAACGACCGCAACCACCACGGCAACTCTACCTCGTTGCATGAGTCAATCCCTCCTAATAATGATGTGATAAAACCATGACCTATTATAGGACAACAGGCCGTTAAATAAAAGCAAAAAATGAGCTGCATGACGCAGCTCATGTGCAAAAGTCGCATCGTTATCCAGTATTTCTGAAACGCAGCGGTTTTACCTGTAAAAATCACAAGGCGCTCAGGCCTTTTTTTCATCCGCAGCTTCTTTTTCTGCTTCGGCTTCCTCTGCTGCTTCGATCTCTGCAACTTCTTCGATCTCTTCGGCGTCTTCAACTGGCAGATCTTCCTCGTCGTCGGCTTCTTCCTGAAGCACCATCGCGATGTACTGACGGTTGAGCTCGATGACAATGCCGTCGGCGATCTCGATATAGAGATAGCTGTCGTTCATGTCGCGGACATAGCCGGTGATCCCACCAACGGTGAGCACGCGGTCGTTGACCTTCAAATTGTTGATCATCTGCTTATGTCTGTCCTGAGATTTCTTCTGCGGACGGATCATGAGAAAATACAGGAGCGCAAAAAGCGCGACGATGTACAGGATCATAAATCCGCCGTTACCGGAACCAATAATCATTTGACTCAAATTTCTTCCCTCCTCACAACCAGAATACTACCATTATACTATTTTCATCCGTTATTTCAACCGATGAGCAGTTTAGAATTAATGAAAGTTAATCTTCCTCGATGGTCAGGCAGAAACCGGAGACATCGCCGTAGCCTTCTGTGCCTTCCACGGTGGTGAAGCGGCGAAATTCCTTGCTCTTGGCGCCTGGCAGGCGGAAATCGGTGTTATCGACAGGGGCGATGGCGACCTCCTCTGGCTTTTCTACCTGTGGCACGTATTCATACGGATAACGGTAAGCGCGGTAGACCATGTTGGTGGTTATGTGTTCGCCGAAATACGGGCTGATGTATTCCCAGACGATCTCGTGCTCTGGCGTGATCTCCAGAAGCCGGCCGTCTTCGCCCTGGGTGATCAGGGTGTTGCCGTTTGGCAGACGCTGGGCGCTGGAGATGTAGCAGCTGTAGAAATGGTCGGCGATGAAAGGCTGCATATAGCCGAGGTCCATCGGCCGACACTGCCAGACGATCTCCAGCGTCGTCGGATCGATCTCGAGCACGCGCGAATAGTCGCGGTGCGCGTTGTTCACGCCCATCGGCGAGACAGGATTTGGCGCGCCGTAGCCGGCCCAGCCGCCGTTGTCGTAGATGAGGATGTTGCCGGCGCCAGGCAGCCCCTGTGGGATCATGTGGGCGTGGTGCTGGCCGATGATCTGGCCGATCTCTGCCGCCTTGCCGGTTGCGTAGTCGGGGCCGAGCTTCCAGACGAGCTTGCCGGTCTTTTTGTCGAGGATGGCAATGATGTTGGTCTGGCGGCCGTCGAAGATGATGTTGTCGGGATGGAAGCGTTCGTCGCCGGCGTCGTACCATTTGTTCGGGCCGAGGACGCTCATGCAGTTGATGTGCATCCAGTCGCCGAGGCCGTTTTTCACAAGGTTTGGATTGCGGGCGATGGCGTTTTTCGCCGCTTCGTCAAAGCCCAGCTCGTCGAAATGATCGTGGATGCACCATTCCCAGACGATGTTGCCCTCCCAGTCGACCTCGATCATGCGGTCGCTGATCAGCTTGTGCAGGCTAATCTCCGGCACGACGACGTCGGTGTGGGTGAGGATCAGCGTGTTGCCGCCTTCGGTCTTGGCATCCATCCCTGGCACATAGTAGCCGACGGGATTGCCCTCGCGCTGGTAGTCGTGGTGCTGGCGCGCCATCCATTCCGGCGCGTGGTCCGGGTCCTCGATGTACTGGTTTTTCTTAAATTCCCAGCGCACGCGGCCGTTCCAGTCCACCTGCACCAGGTCCTTGTAATCCTGCCAGCCGTAGGTGCTGTTGCGCTGGCCGCGGCAGCCGAAAACGTCGCCGTTTGAGAGGAGCTTGTTGGGAAAACCCTCGAGATTGTGCCAGTGGTTGACAACGCCGCCGTTCATATCGATGAGGGTGGCGCCGTGCTCATTGGCCTGAAACAGCGTGTAGCCGTTGTAGCATTTTTCCGGTTTGTAGATGATCGTGCCCATTGGGTGTACAGATGGGGTGCCCATGTTTATTCCTCCTTTAGATAGATGCAGCCCGTGCCACGAGCTGCGGCAGCTCCTCGCGCACGCTGGCTTCGCAGTCGCGCATGGCGAGGATGGTTTTCTCGAAAAGCTCCTTGAGCTCCCAGCCGAGATTTTCTGCGCCCTGGCGGATGACATCGCGGGAGCAACCGGCGGCGAAGTGCTTATCCTTAAACTTGCGCTTGACGCTGTCGGCGCCCATGTCCATGACGCTCTTCGACGGACGCACCAGCGCCCCGGCGTTGATCAGCCCGGTGAGCTCGTCTGCCGCAAAGAGCACCTTCTCCATCTCGTGCTCCGGCTTCACATCGCTGCAGATGCCGTAGCCATGGCTGCAGACGGCGTGGGTCAGTTCCTCGCCGGCGTCGATCTCTGCCAACAGCGCTGGCGCCTTCTGGCAGTGCGCGTCGGGATACTGCTCAAAATCAATGTCGTGCAAAAGCCCCACCAGCCGCCAGAAATCCTCCTCCTCGCCGTAGCCCAATTCGCGGGCGTACCAGCCCATGACGCCCTCCACCGTCAGCGCGTGCTCCAGGTGGAAGGTGTCCTTGTTGTATTTCAGCAGCAGCTCCAGCGCCTGCTCGCGTGTGATCGTTGTCTCCATGATCCGTCCTCCTCCATGTGCGTTTGGTTTTCTTCTTATAAGTGTAGCCGTTTTCAGCCGAATCTGTCAATCGCTCTTGCAGAAAATTCTGCGCTGTGGTATGCTGAATGTGTTGAACCGAAAGGAGTGGCAGCATGCTTCATCATTCTTGCAAATAAAATCACCGCAGAACCATCCGTCGGGATTTTTGCGCCCTTTTGCAAGATTGACGAATCACGTCTCACGCCGCTGCTTAATGAACAGCCCTATTTGTATGCACGGAGCCGTGAGAATCGATCTCATGGCTCTTTTTTTAATGAAAGGAAGTGGTTTCATATGAAAAAAATGATCAAGGTGATGGGCGGAGGTTGCCTCGCCTGACAGTGACCACACGCTCAACACCGACTTTGTAAACTTCAAAGAATACAAAGGAGGCACTGATCCAATGTCACTTATTAACGTAGAACATCTCACTTTTTCCTATCCTTCCAGCCTTGAACCGGTGTTCAAAGACGTCAGTTTCAAGCTTGACACCGACTGGCGGCTTGGGCTCATCGGGCGCAACGGTCGCGGCAAAACGACCTTTCTGAAGTTGCTCATGGGCGAAGAATCCCACAGCGGTACGATCTCTTGCCCGGTTGAGTGCATCTATTTTCCCCAGACGCCTGCCGATCCCACACTGCTTAGCCGCGATGTCCTTGCCGAGCTGTATCCACTCGCCGAAGACTGGCAGTTCCGGCGTGAACTGAATCTGCTCAAACTCGATGCCGACGACATTTTCTGGCGGCCATTCTCCACACTCTCTGGCGGCGAACAAACGAAGGTGCTCCTGGCCGGACTCTTTTTAGACGACGTCGCGCTCCCGCTCATTGACGAGCCAACGAACCATCTCGATCTTGCAGGACGCGAGGCGGTGGCACGCTATCTTCGCCGCAAACGCGGGTTCATCCTAGTCAGCCACGACCGCACCTTTCTCGATGACTGTGTCGACCACATTCTCGCGATCAACCCTTCGGACATTGAAATTCACAACGGAAATTATTCCTCCTGGCAGGAAAATTTTGCACGCCGCGAAGCCTATGAAAAAACGCAAAATGCCCGTCTGCAAAAGGAGATCCATCATCTTCAACAAGCCGCGCAACGTACCGCGTCCTGGTCTGACCATGTTGAACGCACGAAAATCGGCGCCGCTGACAAAGGCTACGTCGGCCACATGGCGGCAAAAATGATGAAACGCTCAAAAGCCGTCGAAGCGCGTCGCGAGCGCACCATCGAGGAAAAATCCAGGCTCCTCAAGGATTTTGAGCGCGAGCAGCCACTCAAACTCGTGCCCCTCACTTATCGCGCTGACCGCCTCGTTACTTTCGAGAACGTACAGGTGCGTTACAACGACACCCCTATCGGCGCACCACACACCTTCACCATCCATCGCGGCGATCGCCTTTTTCTCGACGGTCCCAACGGCTGCGGCAAATCCAGCCTTCTACGCCTGCTCGCAAACGACGCGCCAGCATTCAGCGGCAGACTGCACATCGCCAGCGGACTCATCATCTCCATCGTGCCTCAGCATACCGATACTCTTGCCGGCAGCGTATTTGATTTTGCCGAAGCCATGCACATCGATCGCACCCTTTTCCTATCCTTTCTACGGAAAATGGGCTTCTCACGCGATCATTTCGACCGCGATATGCGCGCATTTTCTGAAGGCCAGAAGAAAAAAATCCTGCTCGCAAAAAGTCTCAGCGAACAAGCCCATCTCTATGTCTGGGACGAACCACTGAATTACATCGATCTCGCCTCGCGTTTGCAGATCGAAGCGCTCATCAAAAAATATCAACCAACCATGCTTCTTGTCGAACACGACCGCGCCTTTCGCGATGCCATCGCCACCGAAGTGATCCAGTTGTAACATAAGAAAATGCTTCCAGCACACATTCGCTGGAAGCATTTCTTAATTTTCGCAGTCTACCGTCTTGATGAAGCGCGCCGGCACACCGCCGACAATGGTATTTGGCGCCACGTCTTTCGTCACCACAGCACCTGCTGCCACAATAGCACCGTCGCCGATGCTGACACCTGGCAAAACCGTCACATTGGCGCCAATCCAAACTTTTTTGCCAATGTGCACCGGTCGCCCATACATACCGCTGCGCCGCGCAGGATCCTGTAAATGATTGAGCGTCGCGATCACCGTATTGTGGCCGATGAGCGCGCCGTCATCGATGGTCACCCCACCCTGATCCTGAATCTTCACGCCGCTGTTAAAAAACACGCCCTTACCAATTTTAAGGTTTTTCCCACAGTCGCTAAAAAATGGAGGAAAAAAATTCACACCTTCACCCACCTCGCGGCCAGTGAGTGCGCAGAAAAGGGCGTGGATCGTCTCTGGCGAGCGATCACAAGTGTTGAGCTGCTCGCAGATACGAATGGCCTCCTCAGCCAGCTGATGCATCACCACATGCACGTCCGATTGTCCTTCAAGCACCGCGCCGCTGTTCATAAACGCCAAAAATTCTTCTACTGTCATCCTTGGTACTCCTTCCTTCATGCATTTCCTACAATTATAAACAATGTCAGCAGAATATGCCAATAGCACGTAATCATCGCCTATCATGCACGGCGCTCATAACGTAAAAACGCAGTCTCGAATTGAGACTGCGTCAGACTGTAGATAAACCCTATTTTGGCATCTAGCCAAAATAGGGTTTTCTCATT
>URZX01000026.1 GCA_900552455.1 uncultured Peptococcaceae bacterium
CGGGATGGTCAAGAGGTAAGGCGGCTTTTGTGGGAAAAAGGTAATACCGTTGAAAACGTCGTCGTTCTTGAATGGAAGAATTAAAAAAGCGCGGAACGATCACAAAAGATCGTTCCGCGCTGTTGCGTTTTAGCGGATAAAATTGGTGACGGCGCCGTATTCGCTGGCTGGGTAAGGAACGCCGGCTGCTTTTCCTGCTGCAAAGCAGCGCATCATCCACACCATGTTGCGCGCCAGATTGCGCATGGTCTGCATGCCTTCGGCGTCCTGCGCAGCTTCCTCGGCGTTATGCCCGTGGGCCATGTTCCAATAGGTGCTGCTGGCGACGGGCATTTCCGAGATCGTGAAATATTTGTTCAGCGCGTCGAAATTGGCCGAATTGCCGCCGCGACGGGCCACGGCGACGGCTGCGCCAACTTTGTAGCGGAACACATCCTTGCCGGCGGCGAAAAAGACGCGGTCCAGGAAGGAGAAAATGCGCCCGCTTGGATGGGCGTAATACGTTGGCGACGCGAAAACAAAGCCGTCTGCTTCGCGCGCTTTGTCGATGAACGCGTTGACGCCGTCGTCATCGCCAAACGCGCATTTCCCGGTCTTGCGGCAGGCGCCGCACTGCAGACAATCTTTGTAGGCCTGGGCGCCCAGCTGAATGACCTCCGTTTCCACACCTTCAGCGTCGAAGATCTGGATCATTTCTTCCAGCGCGCGCATCGTCGTGCCGTGGGCGTGGCTCGATCCGTTGACGAGTAAAACTTTCATGAGAACTCCTCCAATTCATTGTCGTTGGTTTTATTGTACGCCAGCGCGCAGAAATCTTGCGCGTGCTTTTTGCTGTCTTTGTCATTGATCATGAGGAAAAACGCAGCGTGATCGTGAGCAGGCTGTCTGAATAAGCAGCGCTGATCTCGCCGTGCATTTGCTCGGTCAGGCTTTTTGCGATGGAAAGGCCGAGCCCGGTTGAGTGGCGGGCATTTTCGACGGTGAAAAAGCGGTCGAAGAGCTGCGCGGTGGAGACTTCGTCGAGGGCGGCGGCGTGGTTGGAAAAGTAAAGCGTGCCGTCTTCGTCGAGCTGGACGGCGAGATCGCCGTCGCTGTATTTGAGGGCGTTGTTCAGGATGTTGGCGAGCACGCGAGCGAGGGCGTCTTTGTCGAGCAGGCGCGTAACGCGCGTGTCGCAGATCTTGATCTGCGGCGTGATGCCGCGGGAGGTGAGCGCGCCGTAGAAAGAAGCGAGGCTTTCTGCCAGGGCGTCGTTCAGCACGACAGGCTCATGCGCCAGCGGTTCTTCTTCGGCGAGGATGACGGAATAGCGGAAAAGTTCCTCGGTGAGACGCGTCATGGCGTCGGTGCGGTTTTCGATGAGAGAGAGATAGCGCGCGGCAGCGGTGCTTTTCTCTTCGCCCTCGAGCAGATCGAGGTAGCCGTTGATCACCGTCAGCGGCGTGCGCAGATCGTGGGAAATATTCGTCACGGCCTGCTTCAGTTCGCGGTCGCCGTTTTCGTAGCGCAGGCGCTGGCGGCGCAGTTCTGTGAGCTCGTCATTCAGCGTGGCGGCGACGGCGCGCAGCGCTGGATCGCGGCTGTCGGAGGTGAGCAGGGTGTTGCTGTCGGTGTGCAGATGGTCGTGGAGATCGGCGGCGAGGACGTGCAGATCGCGCCGCATCAGCAGGAGCTTTGCGCTAAGTGCGAGCACGCCGAGAGACAGCACAATGACAAGCAGCCAAACACCCATGGGGGCACCTCCTTATTTGATGTCTTTCTTTCTGAACAATAGATAGCCGACAGCTGTGACAAGGACCGTGAGGATTAGCGAGTAAAGGGGCCAGATCGCCATACGGTCGAAGAGCAGGTTATTGATCTGCGTGCACTGCCCACTCGGCAAAAAGTCGTGGAAAAAATAGAGGATTTTTTCGCTGAGCGGGCCGACATCAATGCCACGGATTTCGATGTCGGTGATCTTGCTGTCGATGAACGAAGAGAGGACAGAAAGCCCAGTGATGACGAGCATCCCTGTGACAATAGAGCCTGCTTTGCTGCTGATGTTTATTGCCAGCGCCACGCCGATCACCGTGTAAGCGACGGTGAGCAGGGCACAGCAGAGATAGAGCCAGCAGAGGCCGCTGCGATCCAGCGCAAAATCCTGAAAGAACATCTTGCTCAACACCGTACCGATGAGAAGCGTGATGGCCAGATTGGCGAGTGCGCCCGCGCAGGCAACGAGCCAGTGAGAGAAGAAGATGCTGCTGCGGTGGTGGCCGCAGATCAGCTTGTTGCGGATCGTCCCCTGATCAAAATCGCTGCCGATACAGAAGTGGATCCAGAGCGCGTTAAGCATCCCGATCCCGGGCATCATGCAAAAGATGGCGCCTTCAGCCGTCCAATCGGTGGCGACAGAGCCATGGGACTGGAACGCATTGCGAAATGAGAGATCGAGTGCAATGGTGCCAATGATCATCGTGGCTAGTATCGCCCAGAAAACCTTATTACGCAGAAGTTGGACCAGATCAGCCTTTAGCAGTCTACGCATGACGCTCACCTCCCACCAGAGAGATAAAGTAGCTTTCCAGAGATTCATCGCGTGTTTCGGCAGAGAGCAGCGTGCAGCCTTCAGCGTCAAGGGCATGCACAAGATCGCTCACAGCAAGTTCGGCATAGATGTCAGCCGTATGATCGTCAGCAACGGCGTAGTCCAGTGCCATCCGGTCCAGTGTGCGCACGAGCGCGCGAATGTCGGAGACGCGTACGCGCAAAGCCTTGCGGCAGTTCGCGTCAAGTTCCGCAGCAGAAAGCTCCTTGACCATGCGACCGCCGTCGATGATGCCGTAGTGGGTGGCGAGGCGCGAGAGCTCGTCCAAGATATGGCTCGAGATCAGCACGGTGATGCCTTCCTCGCGGTTGAGCCGCAATATGAGCTCGCGGATTTCGATGATGCCCTGCGGGTCGAGGCCGTTGGTCGGTTCGTCGAGCACGAGAAAATCAGGATGCCCCGCCAGCGCCATGGCGATGCCCAGGCGTTGCTTCATGCCGAGGGAAAAATTCCGCGCTTCCTTGCGCCCGGTATCCGAAAGCCCGACCAGCCGCAGCAGGTCAGGAATATCTGCGAAGCTCGGTAGTCCAAGAATGCGGTACTGCTGGCGCAGATTGTCGGCGGCGCTGAGATGATGATAAAACGATGGCGTCTCGATGACGGCGCCGAGTCTGCGCCGCGCCAGATGGATGCCAGGGCTTGTGTTTTCGGCATCGTAGAGACGAAAGCTGCCGCCGCTCGGCGCCTGCAGGCCGCAAAGGAGACGGATCAGCGTCGTCTTGCCGCTGCCGTTTCTGCCAACGAAGCCATAGATCGCGCCGCGCGGCACCTGCATCGACAGCTGATCCAGCGCTTTGGTGTGGCGATAGCGCTTGCTGAGCGCAGTGGTTGTGAAAATGTGGTCCATGATGGACACCTCCTTGTCTGTTTGCCTCCATCTTAACGGACAAGGGTCAAGAAAGCGGTCAAGGAAAGGGTAAAGATTTCGTCAAGATTCGTCTGCCAGCCGAAACCCGATGCCCCAGACTGCCTCGATGGGATCGCAGCCGCTGGCGTCGCGCAGCTTTTTGCGCAGGTTGGAAACGTGCTGCTTCAGGCTTGCTTCGGTGCAGTCTGGCGTGTCCAGACTGATGCGCTCGAGGATCGTGGATTTTGCCAGCGCCTGGCCGGGATGCTGCATCAGGAGCTTGAGGATCGCGTACTCGGTTTTCGTCAGATGCACCGGCGTGCCGCCAGCGTTCACGCTGTGCGCCGCCGTGTCCAGCTGCAGTGCGCCAACTGTGAGCACTGCGCCGGCGCGCGCTGATTTCTGGCGCAGCTGCACAGCGATGCGCGCCAAAAGCTCGCCGTTGTCGAACGGCTTGGTGATGTAATCGGCAGCGCCGGCCAGGAGCAGATCGATCTTTCCTTTTGTTTCAGATTTTGCGCTGAGAATAATGACCGGCACACCGGCCAGATGCGGCAGCACTTCCTCGCCGGAAAGCCCCGGCAGCATCAGATCCAGGAGCACCAGATCCGGCCGCTCGTGTTCGAGCAGATAGAGCGCTTCCGTACCAGAGTAGGCGCGCAGCACAGCGTAATCGTTTTTCTGCAAAAGCTCTGCAAGCATGTCGCCGATGTAAATGTCGTCGTCGATGATGGCGATCGTAGCCATGGGGTTCACCTCCGCTAGATTTTTTAGCCTTCATTATATCTTATTGTAGCGGCTACACACGTTTCGTTCAAGGTTTGTCGCAAGAACAAAAATGGACGCCCAGCAAGCCGGCGTCCGTTTGATATCACAGAAATTAATAATAGAGAAAAAAGAAATTTAGGCATGTCCGCGGTGGCGCGACGCGGAGATTTCCCGACGGAATAGCTCCGGCAAATAAAAAAGACCCTGTAATAGGGTCTTCCTATGCAGAAACCATGTAACAACTGCCATAGTAGTAGTAGATGAGTGGGTTGACAGGTGTACAACTTTATCCGCCATTAATAGAATACACGAATCATCCCGAACTTGCAAGCCTTGTTTCTTAGTAACGTGGTATCATTTTTTTCGATATCATGGCGGGCCACATGGCGATAGACTATGGCTGTTTGCGGCGGTGATCACGCTCATTCGGATGCGTCGTTGTGCGCAACAGTCATCTCCGGAATGGTGACGGTGATGTCGCCGCTCGTGTAGCTGCCGCTGATATCATACTGCGACGAGTCATCGTTGTAGACGATCGTGAGGGTGTAGCTGTCTTTTTCATCGAGATTATCGATATAGCCGTCGAGCGTCGCGCCCTCGCCGCCGCCGTTGGTGTAGGTTCCTGCCGGATCTCGTCCGTCGCCTTCCTGGTCAACCACGTAGAGCTCGGCTGCGCGCAGGATCGCCGAGGCGTTGTTTTGGGCAGCGGTTTCCCGCGCTTCACTCACGTAGCCAGTTACGCGCGGCACGATCACGATCAGGAGCACCGCCAGGATCGCTAACACAACGATCAATTCTACCAGTGTAAAAGCAGCGCGTCGATTTTTCTTCGTCATTTCGTCGTCCTCCTTTTTTAGCTATGTGCGCTTGTTTCTGATTCCAGAATAGCAGAAATCGTTCCAGCGCGCAATCGCGAATGCAGGAGGATGACGCAGAATGTTGTGACGGGAAATCATTGGCGCGATTTTGACCGGCGGCAAGATTTCCCGAGCGATAGACGACAACAGCGCCAGCGATCGCAAAATGATCGCTGGCGCTGTTCGTTACTGAGCACGGTTCGTTTACACTTCGGTCATCCACAGGCCGTGGAGGTTGCAGTAGGCGTAAACGGCCACAGCTTTGTCGTTTTTGAGGCAGAATTCTGCGTGTGGCGCGTCGCCTGGATTCAGGGCTTTGCGCATGCCGCCGTGTTCTGTCTGGACGAAGATCCATTCGATGTAGTGGGCGTCGAGCATTGGATGGTCGACGCTGCCGACGTTCACGCTGAGGGTGTCGCCGTCAAGGCTCACGACGGGCAGATGCTTTTCGCCGGCACCTTCTGAGGTGTTTGGTTCGAGCACGTCCATTGGCTGGCCGCAGCACATCATTGGTACGCCGCTGTCATGAACCATGCCGACGAGGTTGCCGCATTTGCGGCAGATACGGAATTTGTTGGTCATTGTAAATCCTCCTCTAGATTGTCACAGGGATGGATGGCGATGGTCGATGCTTCCCGCTGACAATGGAGATGGTGTTTGTGACAGGCGCTGCAGCCGCAGACGCCGCCGCTGCCGTCGCAGAGCTGATAGTCGCCGCCTTCGATCCGGATCGGCCGGCCTTCGACGAGGGCTTGCGCAAGTTTTTTTCGGGCGCTGCCGTAAATGGATTGCACGGTGGTGCGCGCTACCTGCATATTCGCGCCGCATTCCTCCTGGGAAAGATCCTGGAGATCGATGAGCCGAAGCGTTTCAAATTCATCGACGGTCAGCACGATGGCAGTTGTGCAGTCGTCAGTGCCGACAGGAAGAAATTCCTTCGTGTTCGGGAGTTGACAAACCTTCCTGCATTTCTTTGGTCGTCCCATATGATTCACCTTCGTTCCTTGTGTGCAGGGCATCGCTTTGGTTTCAGTATAGTCGAGTTGGGCGTGGGTGTCAATTGCAATGGCTTGCCGTTGCGAAATTGTCGAAGATGGGGTATCATTTTTCTATAACGATCGATCGGAGGGAATAGAAATGAAAAAATGGATCGTATGTGTGCTGTTGGCGATGGGCCTAGCGGGGCTGTTTTCTGCCTGCGGCAATGACGAAGAAGAACAGACGCAGAGCGCGCCTGTTTCGAGCAGTGAAGAATTGAGCGCGGCGCCGGAAAAATCTGCCGACGCGTCGGCAGAAGAATCGAAGGCGACGCTGGTGGCGGTTTTCTCCTGGGCGAACAACGCGGATCTGCCGGAGGATGTGGACATTGTCTCCTCGGCGACGCTGAACAAAAATGCTTCTGGTGCGCTGGTCGGCGATACGCAGCTGATGGGCCAGACGGCGGCGCAGGTGACGGGCGGCGATTATTTTGAGATCCTCTGCGAAACGAAATATCCTGGCGACGAGGACAAAACCTACGAACAGGCACAGCAGGAGCAGCTGGATCAGGCGCGTCCGCAGCTGGCGAGCCATGTGGAAAACATGGACGCTTACGGCACGATCATCCTCGTTTATCCAAACTGGTGGGGCGGTCTGCCGATGCCGGTGGCAAGCTTCCTGGAGGAATACGATCTCTCCAAGAAAACGATCATCCCTGTTTGTTGCTATGAAGCAGAGGACAGCGGCGCTGGCACGAGCCGCGACGAGATCTCCTCGCTGTGCGATGCGTATGTGGCGACGGGCTACAATCTGCGCGGCAATGCGGCGGCGACTTCCGGCACGGTGACGGATTTCACGAACTGGCTGGAAGAGCAGCCGGTGAACTATTGATGGACTACGAGCTGATCTTTGCGGATCGCCGTTCCATTCGCCTGCAGCTGCGTGACGACGGCAGTCTTTTGGTGCGCGCGCCGCGCTGGATGAGCCGGTGCGAGGTGGATGCATTTGTCGCGAGCAAGGAGCGGTGGATCTGCGAAAAGCGCGCGATCCTTGCGCGCGGGAAGCGCGACTGGGGTGGAGCGGCGCTTTCGCCGGAGGAGCTGGCGCAGCTCAGAAAAGCGGCGCAGGCAGATCTCGGCGCACGACTGGAAAAATGGGCGGCGCAGCTTGGCGCCCATCCGACGAAGCTCACCATCCGCACACAGCATGCGCGCTGGGGAAGCTGTTCCAGCCGCGGCGCGATCAGTCTCAATGCGCTGCTCTTGCTGGCGCCGGAGACGGTGCGCGATTATGTCGTCGTGCACGAGCTCTGTCATATGAAGGAAATGAACCATTCGCGGCGTTTCTGGGCGGAGGTTGCGCGCATCTTGCCTAACTACGCAGAAAGCCGCGACTGGCTCAAAAACAATGGCCACGCACTTTTGCAAAGGAATCCAAGATCATGAAAATCATCATTTCACCAGCGAAAAAAATGAACATCGACAGCGACACCCTGCCAGCGCGTTCGCAACCGGTTTTCAGCGACGAGGCATCGCAGCTGGCAGCGCTTTTGCGCGCGCTCGCGCCGGCGGAGCGACAAAAGATCTGGCAGTGCAGCGATAAGCTTGCGGCAGAAAACAGCGCCCGTCTCGCAGCGTTTGAGCAATCGCGCGCGCAGACGCCGGCGATCCTTGCCTACGAAGGCTTGCAGTACCAGCACATGGCGCCGCAGGTGATGAGCCGCGACGCCCTCGTCTGGCTGGATGCACATCTGCGCATTCTTTCGGGATTTTACGGCGTGCTGCGGCCGTTTGACGCAGTGCTGCCTTATCGTCTGGAGATGCAGGCGAAGCTCGCGGTGGACGGCGCGCGCGATCTCTACGCGTTTTGGGGCGGGCGCCTTTACGAAGCGCTCGAGGAGGATGCGCTCATCGTGAATCTCGCCAGCGAGGAATACGCCAAGGCGGTGCGTCCGTATGTGCAGCCTGCTGTGCGTTTTGTCAGCGTGCGATTCGGTGAGTTTGCGAATGGCCGCGTCAGGCAGAAAGGCACCTTCGCGAAAATGGCGCGGGGGGAAATGGTGCGCTACATGGCGGAAAATCAGATCTCCGATCTCGACAGCCTGCGCCATTTTGACGCGCTGGGGCTGCGCTACGCAGACGCGCTGAGCGACGACAGCACGTTGACGTTTCTTATTTCTTAAATGAAAGGAAATTTCCATGAACATCGATACTTTTATCAACACAGTGATGACCTCGGGCCGGCCCTTCGCCGTCAGAGAAAACCGCGCGCTCAGCGAGCGCCAGCGCAAGGCGCATCGCCTCTGCTGGAAATTTAATCAGACCGATCCGACAGACGGCGAGCGTCAGCAGGAGATCCTGCGCGATCTCTTCGGCACCATGGAAGGGCCTGTCGGCATCATGCCGAGTTTTCAATGCGATTACGGCTTCAACATCCATTTTCACGGCTTTGCATTTCTCAATTACAACTGCGTGATCCTGGACACTGCGCCGGTGCACATCGGCAACGCTGTGTTCATCGCGCCAGGCGTCATCATCAGCTGCGCCGGTCACGCCATGGATCCTGTGCAGCGTGGCAAGGGCGCCGTCGGCGTGTCTGCGCCGATCGTCATTGAGGACGACGTTTGGATCGGCGCCGGCGTCGTCGTCGGGCCAGGCGTGACGATCGGAAAAGGCAGCGTCATCGGTGCCGGCAGCGTTGTCGTGCGCGACATTCCGCCTGGCGTTGTCGCCTTTGGCAATCCCTGCCGCGTGCACCGCGCGCTGGGACCGGAGGACAAGCTCGATCCTGAGGATATCATCTTGCTTGATGGCCCGGGATGGGAGGAAAATGAGTGATGGATAAAACACAGGTGCTCGCGCTGCTCGATGCGCGCGGCATTTCTTACGAGCTGGCGGAGCACGAAGCGGTCTTTCACATGGGCGCACTCGCTGAGGCAGGCGTGCCGCATCTGGATCGCATCGCGAAAAATCTGCTCCTGCGCGACGATAAAAAGCGTGCGTTTTTTCTCGTGAGCGTCTGGGGCGAGAAGCGGCTTGATCTCAAGGCATTCCGCAAAGCCCACGGCACGCGGCCGCTCACCTTCGCGTCCGACGAGGATCTGTCGCGTCTGCTCGCGCTCACGCCTGGCAGCGTCACGCCGCTGGGACTCTTGAATGCTGCGCCGGAAAGTGTGCGCTGGTTCATTGACGCGGATTTTTTCAGCGGCGAGGGCATCATCGGCGTGCATCCGAACGACAACACCGCCACGATTTTTCTTGCCACCGCGGGTCTTGTGGATCTTCTGCGCAGTGAAGGGCACAGCGTGGAGGTGACGACGCTATGATTACGTTGCGTGATTACACGCCTGCCGATCTTGAAGCGGTACTGACGCTTTTCTATGAAACGGTGCACACAGTGAATGCCGGTGATTATTCTTCGGCACAGTTGGATGCCTGGGCGCCACGCGTGCCGGATCGCGTTGCCTGGCAGGCGCGGCTGGCGGCGGAGCGTGTGCTGCTCGCTGAGGAGGATGATGTGCTTTTAGGGTTTGCCAGTCTTGACGTGGAGGGCGGGCTGATCGATCATCTCTATGCGCACAAAGACTACCAGCGTCGCGGCATCGCCAGTGCTCTTTGCGATCAGCTGGAGTCTTGGGCAATATCATCGGTGTTGTCCACAGAAGCGTCGCTGACTGCAGTGCGATTTTTTTCCGCTCGCGGCTATCAGCTTGTGCGTCGTCAGCAGGTTGTGCGGCGCGGTGTGATGTTGGCGAATATTATAATGAAGAAAAGTTTGTAAAGCGTTCCGTTGGCTGCGGAGCGCTATTTATTTTTCATTTCGCTATTGACAAATGGAATTAGAGCGGTTATAATAAATTTAGAACAGTTCTAAAAAAGAAGTGAAGGGATCCCAAATGACCAAATACGAAAAAAAGATTTTTGAGATCGTCAATGCTTCCCGCGATCATCTCACGGCGGAGCAGGTGTTGGCGGCGCTGCGTGAGGAGTACCCGGCTGTTTCTCAGGCGACGGTGTACAACAATCTGAAAAAGCTCACGAGCGATGGCTTGCTGCGCAAGTTGACCCTCGCCGATTCACCAGATCGCTATGATCGCATCCAGCGCCACGATCATCTGGTCTGTCAGCGCTGCGGGCGGCTGGCCGACATGAGCTTTGAGGATATGACCGAAGCGCTCTCGGCGCAGCTCGGCTGTGACATTCTTTCGTACGATCTCAAGGTCAGCTATGTTTGTCCAGAATGTCGCGCAGCGGCAGAAAAGCATGACGTTTATTGACAGCGGATTTATGAAAAGGAGATAAGACTATGAAAACCTATAAATGCAAAGTTTGCGGCGAAGTTTTTCAGGTAGAAGATGGCGTTGAACCAGTCTGCCCGGTTTGCAAGGCGCGCGGCGACAAACTCGAGCTCGTCAGCGAAGCGCCAAAATCAAATCCATACGCTGGCACTCAGACAGAGAAAAATCTCGAGGCAGCATTCGCCGGCGAATCTCAGGCGCGCAATAAATACACCTATTTCTCTTCCGTCGCCAAAAAAGAAGGCTACGAACAGATCGCGGCACTTTTCCTGAAGACCGCTGAGAATGAAAAGGAACACGCCAAAATGTGGTTCAAGGAGCTGAACGGCATCGGCGATACTGCCGCCAATCTCCGCGCTGCTGCTGAGGGTGAAAACTACGAATGGACCGACATGTACGAAGGCTTCGCCAAGACTGCTGAGGAAGAAGGCTTCCCGGAACTGGCGCAGAAATTCCGTCTCGTTGCTGCGATCGAAAAGCACCACGAAGAACGTTATCGTGCGCTGCTGCACAATGTTGAGATGGCAGAAGTTTTCGCCAAGAGCGAGGTCAAGGTCTGGGAATGCCGCAATTGCGGGCACATTGTCGTCGGCACGGAAGCGCCAGAAGTTTGCCCAACCTGCGCACACCCACAAAGCTATTTCGAAGTGAACTGCGAAAATTATTGATCGCCAGTTTTTGCGAAAAAGAAAACACCCTGCGACGGATGGTCGCAGGGTGTTTGTCGTGTGGATCAAAAATCGTCGTCGGAGCCTTCGATGCAGACAGCGTCTGGATCAGCGAGGTAGTCACTGAAGAGGCCATGGATGATGTCGTTGCGGGTGATGATGCCGACGAGCTTGTTGTCATCGTTCAGAACAGGCATGTGTTTCAGATGCTTCTTCTGCATCAGTTCAGCAGCTTTGCGCACTGGCTGATCTTCGTTGATCGTGACGACGCGATGGGTGGCGGCGTCATAAGCAGGCTGGTCAACGCAGTTTTTGATGAGCATGCTGAAATAGTTGGTGCACTTTGGATCCGGCAGAAGACGTCCGCCGTAAGCCGCAGCGCTGGTCTGCATGAGACGCAGATGATTGACAACGTAGTACACGATGTCGCCGTCAGAGAGGAAGGCGGTGAGGTTGCCGTTTTCGTCTACCATTGGCAGGCAGCCGATCTCTTTTTCAGCGAAAATTTCGATGGCCTGGCCGATGGTTGCTTTGTCACTGAGGGTAACAATGTCTTTGATCATAACTTCTTTTACTAATACTGCCATTTTCAATCCCTCCTGTAGTTCGGATCCGTTGATAACGGATGATCTATTATCTATGTGAATAGTATATCACGTTTGTGGGCGAGCGTCTAGCAGAAGTGTTAGAATATTAAGAGATCAATAAGCGCTTTGCCAATGGAGCGCGCTGTGGTACACTGGAGAAAAACGCTGAGGAGGAAAAAATGGAATTCAAACGCTTGACGATGGAAGATGTGCCGCTGGTTGCAGCGGTCATCCGCGACGCTTTTGCCGGACCGCCATGGGGCGAGGACTGGAACGATGCACAGCGGCTGACGCAATATGTGCGTGAGGGCATGGACGGCGAAAATGCGCTGGCCTTTGGCCTTGCTGACGGCGAGGGATTGGCGGCGGTGGCGCTGGGCCATGTGCGGCACTGGCACAATCGCGTCGAATATATCCTCGAGGATTTCTGTGTCTGCCAGCGCTGTCAGGGACAGGGCAGCGGCGCAGAGCTGATGACGGCGGTGAAAAATGCCTGCCGCGATCTGGCGATCGATGAGATTGGTCTGCGCACGCGGCGCGATGCCGGCGCCTATCATTTCTACGAAAAACAGGGATTCGCTGTGCAGGAAAAAGACGTGTATTTTACGCAGAAGCTGTGAGAGGAGGAGCTGCAATGATCGCTTTGGTTTTAGGCGCTGTCTTTCTGCTGATGGCGCTTGTCGGCGGACTCGATCAGTTTGCCGGAGTGGGTGTCTGCTTCCTTTTGCTTGGCTGGATCACCCGGCGTAAAAAATGATGCTTGTGGCGATGAGAGCGGAGTGTGTTGAACATGAATGACAACAGTGCATTTATTCCGGTGGGGCTGTGCTTCATCGTGCTGACGCTGACGGGACTGAATCCCGCTTTCGCCGGTGTGGGGCTGGTCTTTGTGATCCTGGGGCTGAGTGGCAGGAAAAAATGAGCGCAAAAAAGCTGTATCGATGGAAGCTCGATACAGCTTTTGGCTTTTTGGGCGTCTATTTTTTCAGGCTTGTGACGAGCACGCTCGCGAGCACGAGCACGGCGCCGCAGATTGCCTGCAGCGACATCGTTTCGCTGAGGATGATCATGCTGAACACAGCGCCAAAGACTGGCTCCAGCGACAGAATGAGCGCAGTGTGTTCCGGCGAGGTGAAGCGCTGAGCGGCTGGCTGGGCGACAAAAGGGAAAGCGCCGCAGAGCAGCCCGAGGGCGATGAGGATGATCCAGTGCTCGCTGGTTTCTGGCAGCGACGGCGAAGCAAAGAGCAGGCTCATGCTCCAGCCCCAGGCGCACATGGTCAGCTGCTGAATCACGCCGAGCAGGAGGGCGTCTTCGCGTTGCACAAGCTCACCGGTTGTGATCGTGTGGCTGGCGTAGAGAATGGCGCTGAGGATACAGAGCGCAGCGCCAGCGGTGAGCACAAGTCCGCCCTTGAGAGAAAGCATGGCGATGCCGATGCTGGCGCAGAGAATGCTCACGAGGAGCCGGGCTTCCGGCAGATGGCGTCTGCGCACAGATTGGATCAGCGGCACGAGAACGATGGCTGTGCTCGTGAGAAAACCAGCGGTGGAGGCTTCTGTGGTGAGTTCGCCGAAAATAAGCGCGCAGCTGCAGGCGAACATCAGCGTGCCGAGAATGGCGCCGTAGAGAACGGTGCGCATGCGAATATGCGTGAGACGCTGACGAAAGATGAGGATGCAGGCGAGCGAGGCGAAGCTGAAGCGCCAGGCCAACACCTCGAAGGGATGCATGGAGGATGCGCCCATTTTCAGGAGGACGTAGGACAGCCCCCAGGAGGCTGCCACCAAAAGCAGCAGGAGATTGGCGCCGTGACGCGTCATGCCGACGCGGCGCGCGCGGGTTTGCAGGATCGACATCGTGATTTCCTTCCTTATTAAAAACTTCTTATTATATGCACTATAGCACGGCGACGGCTCATCGCGCCAAAACGATTTTGCGATGCCGGATATAGGTAAAATCAACGGTCGGCGTTTGTGCCGTGGAGCGAGACGATGAGCACACTCGCGAGCACAAGACAGGCGCCGAAAATTCCCTGCAGCGACAGCCATTCGCCGAGAATGAGAAAGGCGTAGAAGGAGCCAAACACAGGCTCCATCGAAAAGATCACCGCCGTATTTTCTGGCGTTGTGAAAGCCTGCGCGAAAGGCTGCGCAATGAACGCGAAGGCGCTGCAGAAAAGCGTCAGACAGAGGATGGCGCCCCATTCTGCAAAACCTTGCGGCATGACCGAATCGGCGAGAAGGATGGTGCAGAGAATGCCCATCACGCTCATGACGATGATCTGGATGACACCGAGCACGATGCCGTCCTCTTTGTGGGCGTAGTCGTCGGTGAGGATGATAAAGACTGCGTAGAGCACGCCGCCAGCCAGACAAAGCAGCGCGCCGGCGGAAAGATGGAGCCCGTCTTTCAGCGAGAGCAGCGCGATGCCGACAGCAGCCATGCCTGTGCAGAGCAGAATGACAGGCTCCGGCAGCTGACGGTGACGCAGCGTTTGCAGGAGCGGCACGAAAACAAAGGCGGTGCTTGTGAGAAAAGCAGCCGTGGAGGCTTCTGTCACGAGGAGCCCGTAGAAAATGCCGAGGCTGCTGATAAAAGCGATGAGACCGAGGATGATGCCGTAGCGCCAGGTGCACGCCGTGGCGCGAGCGAGTCGCCGACGAAAAAGCGGCACGCAGAGCAGACCGGCCAGCGTGTAGCGAATGGCCATCACTTCCAGCGGCGGCACGCCGGCACCGGCGATTTTGTTCATCACGTAGGACATGCCCCAGAACATGGTGCAGAGCGCCAGCAGCAGATTTGCGCTGCCGCGGCTCATGCCGACGCGCTGCAGACGTTTGCGCAGAAAACCCATGGCTGTTCCTCCTTTTTTGAAAATGATTTCGCGCCAAAAATATTTCTGTCCCTATCATAGCAAAGAGATTTTGCCGCGCGAAAGAGGGGAAAACATAAAGAGCGAGAAAATCTTTTTATCGATCGCGCGCGGGATTTGTCGGTTTATTTCTCCCAGCATTGCGGTATAATAGGGGCAATGAACAGAAGGAGGCGACAGAAATGAGTAAAGAAGCAGAGCGCGAGCAGGTGATCGTGCGGACGAGCATGATCGGCATCCTCGCGAATATTGTGCTGGTCATTTTCAAAGCGCTGGTGGGTTTTGCCTCCAGCTCCATCGCCATCATTCTCGATGCTGTCAACAATCTCACCGATGTGCTCTCGAGCGTGATCACCATTATCGGCACCAAGCTGGCGAACCGTGCGCCGGACAAAGGACATCCTGTCGGCCACGGGCGCATGGAATATCTGACGACGATGGTCGTCGCCGTCGTCATTCTCTACGCTGGTATCACAGCGCTGATGGAATCGGCAAAGAAGATCCTCCATCCCGAAGCAGCGAGCTACAACGTCGTGACGTTGGTGGTGCTCGTCGGCGCCATTGTTATCAAGCTGACGCTCGGGCGCTACGTGCGCCGGAAAGGAAAAATGGTCGAGTCTGGCGCGCTCGAAGCCAGCGGCCTCGATGCCATGTACGATGCCGTCATTTCTCTCTCTGTGCTCGTCACCGCGCTGCTCTATATTGGCACCGGGCTCAGTCTTGAAGCCTGGGTCGGCGTGGTGATCGCGCTTTTCATCATCAAGAGCGGATTTGAGATGATCGGCGAAGCGGTCAATTCTGTGATGGGCGCGCGCGTCAGCGGCAATCTTTCCAAAGCTGTCAAGGCCACCGTCGCCGAGGAGCCTGGCGTCATGGGCGCGTACGATCTTTTCCTCAACGACTACGGCCCCGGCAATTATTACGGCTCCGTTCATGTGGAGGTGCCGGAAACCATGACCGCCGATGAGATCGACCACATGAGCCATCACATTCAGGAGCGTGTGCTCAAAAAACACGGCATTGTCATCACCACCGTTGGCGTCTACGCCTACAACACGACGAACGCTGAAGCCATCGATATGCGCGAAACCGTGCGCAAGCTCGTCATGGCGCACAAGGGCGTCATTCAGATGCACGGCTTTTACGCCAACCACGCTGAAAAACACATTCATTTTGATGTCATCATTTCGTTCAATATTCACGACCGCGAATCGCTCCGCCAGCACATCGTCGAGGATGTGCAGAAACGTTATCCCGGCTGGAGCGTGTTCACCAATCTCGATATCGATATGAGCGATTGACAGGTCAAAAGTGCTCGTAAAAAGTGCTCTTATAGCAGCTGCTTTAAGAGCACTTTTTTCTTGCATTAAGGAGTTTTTGGGATACAGGGGTGGCGAAATCCTAGTACGGTGGTATAATTTAGGCGATGATTTTCTATCATTATATAAGGAGGTGAACAGGAGGGAGGCGGTCGCGCCTGAGGGGAACCGCGGACCGGCGTCTGGCTGAGCGCATTGTCAGCTGCGCAGCAGAAGGGAACTGCTGCGTCAGGGAGATAGGTTCTGTCCCGCAGAACCGAGGAGGAAAGGAATATGTATCACAAGAAAATGCGGCTGCGACGGATGCTGTCGGCGAGCGTCATTGTTGCGTTGCTCGCTGGGCTACTGCCGCCGGCAGTGGCTGAAGCGGCGGTGAGCGATCACATTGTGCCGCTGGCTCCGCAAGCGCTGCATCCACAGGGGATTACCGTTGATCTTTTCGATTACTGGCTGGATGCTCAGGATGCGCCGGACGATGGAAAGCCAGAAAACGGCGCGGAGCGGGGCATCAACAAAGACCACGTGCTGAATTTCGGCAAGAATATGGGCCGTGGCAATCCGAACAGCGCAGATTTTAATATCAACTGGTGGACAGAATCGGCGCAGCCGAAAACGAACATCGTGAAACGCACGCTCGGCGACGACGGCTATCCGCAGATGAACTATGTCAGCGCCACCGAACAGGGCGACGGCGAATCGCTGGCTTATCTTTTTAATGGCGTCAGCGGCGCAGGCAAACAGGCGTTTATCAACACCGGCGGTCTTTTGCGGCAAAACAGCGCCGGCTACTATACGTACGACAGCAAAGACAATTTCGCTGCATTCAACGCAGCGACGAACAGCTTTGCGCTCTACGATGCACCTGGTGTGGTTTCCAGCGGTTCCAGCAGAATCATGGGGCAGTTTTTCCCGTTCAACACCGGTGAGCAGGTTTTTGGCGAAAAAGATGGGAAGCTGTTCAGCACGATCTCCTCGGCAAATCGAACGATCAAGCACTATTTTGGCCTGCACATGACGACGCGCTTTCAGCAGCCGGCTGGCGGCGAGAACAATGGCGAGCCGGTGACTTTTGGCTTCACTGGCGATGACGATGTTTGGATTTTTATCGATGGCGTGCGTGTCGCTGATCTTGGCGGCAATCACAACGCTTGCTCGGTAGCCATCGATTTTGCGCAGGGTGGCGTGACGGTTTATGATGATGTCAACGGCAATGGCGCGTACGACAGCGGCGATCAGTCGTACGATGCGCACACGCTGCGCCAGGCTTACGCAGACGCTGGCGCGGATACGTCTCAGTTCGCCGGAGAAACGTATGCGGACAACTCCTATCACACGCTGGATTTCTTTTATCTTGAGCGCGGCAACACCGATTCGAACATGGAGATGACATTCAACCTTGCGACGATCCCTGGCAGCGATCTGGCGAAAACCGACCAGGACGGTGCGCCGGTAGAAGGCGCGGAATTTGCGCTTTATGACACCGACGCCGACTATATCGTCGCAGAAAACGCTCAGCCGCTGGCGCGCGGCACCACAGATGCTGGCGGCAGTTTTCCGTTTTATCGCTCAGACGGCAGTTTGCTCTCGCTCGGCGCGCTCAGCCAGGGGCATTATCTGCTGCGAGAAACAGAGGTGCCGACGGGTTATCGTTCGGCTGGCGATATCCAGCTCTGGCTGGAAAAACGCGCCGGTCTCAGCGGACTCCTGCTTTCGCAGAATGAGTGGGACACAGGCGCTTACGCGATGGCAAAAGCGCGCGTTTCTACCGGATTGACGGTGGAGGACGTGGACGGCGGTTTGCATGATGCGCAAAACGGCGTTGTTTTCGCGGCGGTTTTTAAGGGCGCAGATGCCGCGCGCGGACCAGAGGGCTATGAAAATTGTCAGGTCGTCTACGGCGATCCTGTGAATGGCTGGTTCCTCAGCGAGAATACCGGCAAGGAAGGCCTGCGCGAAGCGGCGGAAGCCATCGTCGCAAATCCTGAGATGCAGGGCATCTATCGTTTTCAGGAAGGAAAACAGAACAGCGACGCTGTAAACAATTTCTACACCATTCTTGAAAACCTCCCTGGCGACATCACCCGCTATTATTGGGTGAACGCCCAGGGCGCCGGTGCGCAAACGCAGCCCGTCGATTATACCATCGCGTTTTTCTATCTGGACAGCGACACGCTTACTGCTGCGCAGCCTGCGGATATTGCGCTGCTCAAATCCGACGACTTTACACGCGATTTCGCTGTCACCCTTTTTGCGCCGAATATTGAAAATCGTTTGCTTGTGCAGAAGGTGGATGCAGACACCGGAGCACCGCTTGACGGCGCAACCTTCGCGCTCTATGATGCTGCCGATGTTGTGCAGGGCGCGGTGCGCGACGGCGCCAAGCCGATCATGACTTCTGCGCCGACCGGAAGCTATCAGCTCGGCGCGCAGACGATACCGGGCGTAGCGGTGCTGAATCGTGTTCCGCTGGGGCGGTACGTTCTCCTGGAGGATCAGGTGCCAGACGGATACACGCGCAATCCGGTGGCGGTGGAAATTGTTGTTGATGAGACTGGCGTGCATGCCAACGCCGGTACGGCAGAGGATGATATTGGCGTCACGCTGGGACTTGGCAAGGTCGTCAAGAGCATGGTGCAGTTTGCCGCCGACGATCAGATCGACGCCACGCTGCACGATGTGAACGCGGCGCTGCAGACTGCAGAAGCTTATGATGGAGCAAAAACGGAGTGGCGATCCACAGCGGAAACGCCGCTGCAGCTGAGTTATCAGCCGCAGATGTACGGTGCGCTTGAGTATGGCGTGCCGGGATTGGATCTCAACGACGGAGTTGCTGTGGAGCAGGCGCTGACGCGCCACGTCGAAAGTGGCTGGTCGCGTTTGCTCGTTACCCAGGATCGCGACGCTGCCACCGCGAACACCTACAAGCAGGATCTCGGCGATCAGCCGCTGAACGCCTGCTTCTCCGGGACCACCATGGTCACCGTTGGCGATGCGGCAGAGCTGACTGAGCAGCCGGGCGATCCCGACCAGCCGTCCGATGATCCGGAACCACCGGATCATCCGGAAACGCCGAACGATCCCGATCAACCATCAGATAAGCCGGACGAGCCGGATGCTCCAGACCAGCCAAACGAGCCTGAGCAGCCAGACGATCCTGAGCAACCGGCGGACGATCCTGAGCAACCGCCGCTCGATCCGGATGGACCGGACGATCTCAACACCACCGATCATTTTTACTACATCGTCGGTTATCCGGAAGATTATCGCACCGGCGTAGAATCCTGGGATGAAAGTCGCTGGCCGGTGAAACCACAGGGCGCCATCACCCGCGCAGAAGTGGCGACGATGTTTTATCGTTTGCTCAAAAAAGATGTGCGCGCAGAAAATGAGACCGCTGACAACGCTTTCCGCGATGTCAACGCCGACGACTGGTTCAATGTGCCGGTTTCCACGCTCAGCCGCATGGGCATCATCGGCGGCTATCCGAGCGGCGATTTTCAGCCAAACGCACCGATCAGCCGCGCGGAATTTGCAGCCGTCGCCACGCGATTTTTCGAGAACACCGACATTGCCTATGAGGAAGGGCTTTTCAGCGATATTCGTGGCGACGAATGGTTCGCCAAAAATTTTGCCGCCGCGTTCCAGCTCGGACTCATCGGCGGTTATCCCGATGGCAGCGTGCGTCCGGCGCGCACCATCACCCGCGCCGAAGCCTGCGCCATCGTCAATCGCACACTGCAGCGCGTGCCAGAGAAAGATCATCTGCGGCCAACGTCAGAAATGCGTACCTGGCCCGACAACAGCGACACCAACGCCTGGTATTATGCGGACATGCAGGAAGCCACCAATGGCCACGATTACGAATGGCGCACAGCCAACAAAAAACGTATTGAAAACTGGACACGCATCCGCCCGGATTTCAACTGGGATGCCGTCTGAATCAAATATTCCCCACGATCAATGCTGGTCGTGGGGAATTTTTATTGAAGAAAAAATGCTCGATGTACCATTGACAATAACAGTACTGCGTAGTACGATGTATATAGATCAAGCGAGGGAGGGGTCGATATGAACCTGGACAAATGGAAAAGTCAGATCGTCCGCGGCACGCTGGAATACTGTGTGTTGCTGATGCTGGGAGACAGAACCCGCTACGGCTATGAGATCCTGCAGGAATTAGAGCGCTACCCGATCATCTCGTCTACAGAGAGCACGGTGTATCCGCTCCTGCGCCGGCTGCAAAAGGAAGGCTATTTGCAGTCGACCTGGCAGGAATCTGAGGAAGGCCTGCCGCCGCGAAAATATTACGCGCTCACTGCAGAAGGTGAGGCTTATGTGGCGGCGATGGACGAGGAATGGAACAATCTGCTGCAAGCGATCACGGAATTGAGAGGAGAATAGATCATGGATGCAAAATTGGAAAAATATCTGGACACCGTCGATAAACATCTGAAACCGCTGCCGGTTTCGGAGCGCGTCGACATCGTCAAAGAAGTCAAGGCTTCGATGCAGGAAATGCAGGCCGAGGGACTTTCGAGCGAACAGATCCTCGCCCGGCTTGGCGACGCGAAGGATCTCGCTCGCGCTTATCTCGGCGATCTGCTGGCAGAATCGAACGGTTTCAGCTGGACGCGTGTGCTCACTGTCTGCGCATTTTACAGCCTCGTCGGATTTTCTGGAATGATCGTCATCCCGTGTCTGGCGATCATGGCGCCGGTCTTCATCCTTTGCGGGGTTTTCTGTCCAATCGCCGGCACCGCTAAGCTGATCGACTATCTGCTCGATCTCGGCATTCCGTGGATGGACAACGTCGGCGTGTTTCTCGCCGGACCAGATCCCCTCGGCCCTGTGCCAACGTTCTTCTTTCTGCTCGTTCTCGGCGCATTGCTCATTCTCGCTGGCGTTTTCTGCTGGAAAGCGCTTGTTGGCTACTGCAAGAAGGTTGGACAGGTCAAACGACATTTCTCGATTTAATTCTTTCATTATAGATTGGAAGTGAGGATCATGCGTGCATTCACGCTGAATCGTGATCAGATCAAAGGCATTGCCATGATGACGATGCTCCTCAACCATATTTCGCAGATCTTTATGACGTCCGGCACATTCTGGGCGGAGTTGTTTCTGGATGTTGGCTGGTTTACGGCGATCACGATGTGTTATTTTCTTGTCGAAGGCTATGCGTATACGCACGATAAGCGTCGTTACGCGCTGCGGCTGACGATTTTCGCTGTGATCTCTCAGCCAGCCTATCTTTTGGCGTTCCCTGAAGAAGGCTGGTATAAGCTGAACATTCTTTTCACGTTGCTGCTGAGCTTTGTGATACTTGTGGCGCGCGAACAGATTACGCGCAAATGCTGGAGAAATCTGGCGATCGTCGGGCTGTTTCTGGTGTCGTTGGTATGCGACTGGGCGATTTTGGCGCCGGCGTTCACGCTGCTTTTTGCCTGGGCGGGACGGGATGCGCACAAGCGGCCACGCGCTTTTCTCGCGAGCATCCTGCTTTTCGGCGCGATGAATTTCCTTGGCGGGATCGGGCGCTTCTCGCTGGCGCAAAATCTCGGCTACGCCCTTGCGGCGATGAGCGGCCCGGCGCTGGCAGCGATCGTTATCTGCTGTTTCTACAACGGCCAGCGCGCGACGCGTGGACGCACTGCTGCGAAATGGTTTTTCTATATTTTCTACCCGGCACATTTGGCTGTGTTGGGCGTGATCCGTATCATTCTTGTATAAATAAAGCAACCCCCGGACGAAATCGTTCGGGGGTTGTTGGCGTATTTGATCAATACAATTCACGGTAGATTGCTTCGATCTGGTCGCGGGAGAGTGGCACGAAGTTGTTGACGAGCAGGCGCTGCTGGCCGGTGTGGACGGCGTCGGCAAATTCGACGATCTGCGCTTCGGTCATGCCGTATTCGTGGAGCGGTTTTTTCTGGACGAGGTGGTTCAGGAGATCTTCGAGCTTGTCGTAAACGTCTGCCACATCGCAGCCGAGGATATCTGCCATGCGTGCGTTCAGCACAGCGATCTCGCCATCCTGGCGGATTTTCATGTAGGCGCGCATGACGCCGGTGAACATGGCGTAGTTGGATTCACCGTGTGGCACATGGAAGGTGCCGCCGAGGGGATAGCTGAGCGCATGCACAGCGGCGCAGCCAGCGTTGGAGAAAGCAACGCCGGCGTAGGTGCTGGCGAAGAGAAAATCTTCGAGCAGCGGCTTGCGGGATTCTGGGCCGTCAGCGACGATGGTTTTGAATCCGTTCAGAATGAGATCGATGGCTTTGTAGCTGAGGAGTTTGCCGATCGGCGTGGCTTTTGGCGAGAGCGCAGATTCGACGGCGTGCACGAGCGCGTCGATGGCGCTGGTGGAAAATGGTTCCATCGGCAGGCTTTCGAGCAGCTCAGGAATGAGCACGGCGTCGTCCGGGAACATGGCTGGATTGCCGTAGCCGGCTTTGGTGCTGCGGCTGACGAGCGCGAGGGCGGCGACGCTGGTGACTTCGCTGCCGGTGCCGCAGGTGGTTGGTGCGAGCACGAGCTGGCGCACTTTCGCTGGCTGGCGCTTGCCGTCGTAGAGATCGAGCACCAGCGTTACCTGGTCGAGCACGAAAAATTTGGCAACGTCGAGCACGCTGCCGCCGCCGACGCCGATGATGCGCTTGTAATCTTTGGTGATGTCGCGGGCCATGGCTTCGATCATTTCGTCGGTCGGTTCGCCTTTGCCATAATCCTTCGGATAGATGAAATCACATTTCAGATCGAGCGCGGCGAAGAAATCGTCGTAGAAATGACGGCTGGTGAAAAGCAGGTCCCCTTCGCCGATGGCGAATTCTTCGGCAAACTGTTTGACAGAATCGAGGCAGTGAAGCGTTGGTTTCATTAAAAATTGACTCATGAGAGAGCCTCCTTTACGAATAGTTGCTATCTGTATTGTAAAACTTTCGTCGGCGCTCCGCAACCGTGGCTTGATTCTTATGGCGCGAATGCGCTATGATACGGAGAGAAAGGGGAGAAGATCATGATCACATTTATCGTCAACGAGGCCAGCGGACGTGGGCGCGGCGGAAAGATCTGGCGCGCGCTGCGGCGGGAAATGCTCGAGCAGGAGCTGCCGTTTCGCGCCTGGTGCACGCGCAGTCCCGGCGAAGCGACGGTGCTGGCGCAGCTCGCCTGTCAGGATGCGCAGGAGCTGCAAAAGCTCGTGGTCGTTGGCGGCGATGGCACGGTGAACGAGGTGCTGAACGGCATCAGCGATTTTTCGCAGATCGCCCTCGGCGTCGTGCCGATCGGCAGCGGCAACGATTTTGTGCGCGGATTGGGCCTGCCGCGCGATCCCAGGGCGGCGTTGGAGCGCGTTTTCGCAGCCAGCGGCGACGCGCGCATTGATCTCGGGCAGGTGCGCATCGACGGACAGGCGCCGCGACGCTTTGGCATCAGCGCCGGCATCGGAATGGACGCGTGGGTCTGTGCGCAGGTGGATGCGTCACGCGCCAAAGCCGGGCTCAATCGTTTTGGCCTCGGCAGTCTCAGCTATGGACTCATGACCCTCTCCGCCGCCTGGAACATTGAAACCGCGCGCGGCAGCGTGCAGCTCACAACGCCGCAGGGCGTGCTCACGCGCGATCTGCGCGCGCTCATATTTATCGCTTGCATGAATTTTCCATGGGAAGGCGGCGGTGTGCCGATCGCGCCAGGCGCGGATGCTGCAGATGGCTGTTTCTCCGTCTGCCTCGCCGACGATCTTTCGCGGGCGCAGGTTTTTCGCAAGCTGCCGCTTCTGGCCCTCGGCCACCATACGCATACAGAGGGCGTCAGCCTGGTCTCCGCGACGCGCGTGGAGGTGCAGCTGGATACGCCGCTTTTCGTCCATGCCGACGGCGAAGTGCCGGGACGCGCGCGCAGCGCCGTGTTCGACGTGCTGCCGCAGAAATTGCGTGTGCTGGTGTGAGCCTTCGCTGAAAAATATCGTCCGGCATGTGGTATAATATAGTCAGCAAAACAAACAGGGAGTGATCGACATGTATGGAGCGATTCTGGGCGGTATGATCGGTGCGCCGTACGAATTTGACCGCGGCGCCAAGGTGAAGGATTTTCCGCTGTTCAGCGCAGGCTCGCATTTTACCGACGATTCTGTGATGACAGTCGCAGTGGCAGAAGCGCTTATGGCCACCCTCGGCAAGGATGAAAAGGTTGTGAAGATGGTGCTCATCGATGCCATGCAGCGCTGGGGCAGAAAATATCCAGACGCCGGCTATGGCGCGCGTTTTCAGCTGTGGCTGGAGAAGATCAATCCAAATCCGTACGGCAGCTACGGTAATGGCTCGGCGATGCGCGTGTCGGCGGCAGGTTGGCTCTACGACAGTCTGGAGGAAACGCGGCGCGTCGCGCGCTGGACGGCGGAAGTGACGCACAACCATCCGGAAGGTGTGAAGGGCGCGGAAGCCGTCGCGAGCGCGATCTTTCTGGCGCGAACCGGCGCTGAGAAAACGGCGATCTGTGACTACGTTGTGACGAATTTTGGCTACGATCTCTCGCGCAGCTGCGACGAGATCCGTCCGACCTACAGCCACGTCGAAAGCTGCCAGGAAACTGTGCCAGAAGCGCTCACCGCTTTTCTCGAGGGTGAGGATTTTGAAGATGTTGTTCGCACAGCCGTCAGCCTCGGCGGCGATTGTGATACCCTCACCTGCATCGCCGCCAGCATCGCCGAAGCGTTCTACGGCGTGCCGGAAAATCTCGTCAGCGAATGTCGCGCGCGATTGCCGGAAGAGATGCTGGCTGTGATCGACCGGTTTTGGAAAATCGTGGAGAATAGATAAACAGAAGCCTGACGACCATGCGTGTGCATGATCGTCAGGCTTTTCCCGTCATTATCTCGTCGTTTCTCATTATCTCGTCAAAAGTTGACGAGAAAGACGAGAAAGACTATAATATGATTAGAAGATTAGGTGCGAGGTGAGAGAAAATGTCTTTACAGGAAAGTGAAACAGTTGAGTTAAAAGCTCGGGTGGTTGACGAGATAAAAAACGAAGTGGTCGCTTTTGCGAACAGCCAGGGCGGGACGCTCTATGTTGGCGTGCTTGATGACGGAGAGTGGATTGGCGTAGAAGATGTTGACGCGGCGTTGCTGCAGATCAGCAATATGGTGCGTGACGCCATCAAACCGGATGTGACCATGTTTGTTCACTACGATGTGTTGGAGCGCGATGGAAAACGTGTGATTTCTGTCAGCGTACAGCGTGGAACGGATCGTCCATATTATCTGGCGAAAAAAGGGCTGCGGCCTGCTGGTGTGTATGTACGGCAAGGCGCGTCAGTTGCGCCGGCGTCGGATACAGCAATTCGCGAAATGATCAAGGAAACGGATGGTGATCGTTTTGAGGAGATGCGCGCGTTGGAGCAGGAGCTGACGTTTGTTGCGACAAGTCAGGAATTTGAGCTGCGCGGCCTGGTTTTCGGTACAGAGCAGATGCGCACGCTGAAACTCATTAATAGTGATGGGCTCTATACCAATTTGGCGCTGCTGCTTTCGGAGCAATGTCCGCATACAATCAAGGTGGCAGTTTTTGAGGGCGAAGATCAAAGCGTGTTTAAGGATCGCCGAGAATTTTATGGCTCGCTTTTACATCAGATGAACGAGGTGTATGATTATCTCGATCATTACAATCAGGTCCATGCGACGTTTGATAAATTGCTGCGCATCGATAGGCGCGACTATCCGGAAGAGGCGTTGCGCGAAGCATTGATGAATCTACTGGTGCACCGTGATTACGCGTTTCACGCAAGTGGACTTATTAGCGTCTACACAGATCGCATAGAATTTGTGTCGATTGGCGGACTTTTGCCGGGTATTCTACTGGAAGATGTGATGGCAGGTGTGTCTGTGTGCAGAAATCAAAATCTGGCCAATGTGTTTTATCGGCTGCGGCTCATCGAGGCATATGGAACAGGCATCAAAAAGATCATGAATGCTTACGGTGGAACGGAGCTTACACCGCTTATTGAAACGACACATAATACCTTTAAGGTGATTCTGCCAAATGTGAATGCAGAAGTCACCACGGAAACTGTGTCCCATTATAATGATGTGGTGGATGATGAAACGCGCATTGTGTGCTTGGCAAAAGAATGCGGAGTGATCACGCGTGCTGAAGTGGAAGCGCGGCTTGGTATCAGTGCGTCGACGGCAACGCGGCTTTTACGCGAAATGACGCAGTCGGGACAACTGATGCGCATAGGAAAAGGAAGGCAGACAAAATATCAATTGAAATAAATGAACGCGCGCTGAGCGACATTTTAGAATGTTACTCAGCGCGCGTTTTGCTGGCTACGCATGTCTCCGCACATAGCTTGCCACGGCGAGGACGGCGAAGAGCACGAGCTCGACAGCGCCGGCGATGCTGGTGGCGATCGGTGTCCAGCAGATGAGATCGCCGAGATGGAGAATGTTGTAATACCGCGTGGCATAGAGGGTGCAGGCCTGCAGGGCGACACCGGTCGACGGCAGAAAGGTGTTGACCCAGTCGACGACGATGGCGGGCAGCGTCATGTAGACGAGCACTGGCAGGAAGCAGAGCAAGAGCGCGCAGCCGGTGGCGGCGACGAGATTTTTCAATCGCGAGGAGAGGAGCAGGACCGCACAGACTGTGGCCAGGATCGTGAGCAGCGCGAGCACAGAAAACAGGATCTGCAGTCCGCCGAAATCAAAGGGCAGCGGCGTGAGCGGTCCGAAGAGGGCGAGCATCTGCGCCGAAGCGTCGGTGACTTCCCAGCCGTAGAGACTGTTGGAGATGCACCAGTAAAGCGCGAGACAAACGCTCGTGAGCACACCGCAGATGAGCAGGTTGGCAAACACGCGCGTCCAGCCGAGACGAGCGCGACCGTTTTTCGTGCAGCGCTGGATGTCGTCGGCGCCGGTCTGGTAATCGCTGGCAAATACCGGCGCGGTGATGAGCGCGCAGCAGAGGAGCAGCACGAACGAGAGCAGGATCAGATAGTCCAGCGTCGTGGCATCGGCGCCAGGCACATAGTTGAACGGCGTATCGACCTGGGCGTAAAGCTCTGTGAAATAATCGCCTACGCCAGACACGACGGGATATTGCGCCTGAGAGATGGCTGCAACGCGCAGAGGGATCGTTTCATAATAGCTCGTGACCTCGTCGGGATCGATCTCGAGCCACGGCAGGGTCTGGCCGTTTTTGTCCGGGTAGAGATCGCCAAGATCGAAGAGCAGCCCCTGCACGGCGTTGATCTCATCGTAGGCTTCGTCTGGCAGATCAAAGGTTGTCTCCGCGTTGTAGCGGGCGAAGACATCCTGGTAGGTAATGAGCGCCTGCTGGACTTTTTCCGGCGTGACAGTGCCGGCGATGCCCTGCTCGAGATTTTTGTCGTAAGCGAGCGCATCGAGACCAGTGAGTGGATTTCCTGCAGTGTCGTGGCTCATGATGAAGCTTGTCGGCACCCAGGCCATGAAAATCGTGAAGGCGAGCATGAAGCAGACGACGAGCAGGCTGCGTCGGCTTTTCAGCAGGCGTTTCAGTTCAAGTGCAAAGAGACGCATAACATCACATCCTTTCGTGAGGAAAGAGCCAGAGAAAGAGGTCTTCGAGACGTGCGTCCGCCGGTGTGGAGCCGGGGATTTCTGCGTGCTCGGCGAGATAGCGCAGGCTGGCGCTGCCGTCAGGCTCGCTTTTGAGATTCACGATCGTCAGCGCCCGTTCCCAACGCGGCAGATCGGCAGCTGGCACGCGCGCTGTCCAGACTTTGCCGGCGACTTCGGCGACGAGATCCGTCGTCGTGCCGCAGCCGACGAGACGACCGGCTTTCATGATGGCATTTTGCATGGCGATGTATTCCACATCGGCGACGATGTGCGTCGAGATCAGCACGATACGCCCCTGGGCAAATTCTGAGAGCAGATTGCGGAAGCGCACGCGCTCGCTCGGATCAAGCCCGCTCGTCGGCTCGTCGAGAATGAGGATCTCCGGCTCGTTCAACAGCGCCTGCGCAATGCCGACGCGCCGCTTCATGCCGCCGGAGAGCTTGGCGATGCGTTTCCTGCGTACGTCAGCCAGGCCGAGCTGTTCCAGCAGATCGTCGATGCGACGGCGCGCCGTGCGCTTGTCGAGCCCTTTGAGAGCCGCCATGTAGTCGAGATAATCGCGCACCGTGAAGCTCGGATAGAAGCCAAATTCCTGCGGCAGATAGCCGAGGCTGTCGCGATACGCCGCGCCGAGACGATCGATCGGAATCCCGTCGGCGCGGATCTCGCCGGCCGTCGGCTGCATGATGCCGCAGCACATGCGCATGAGCGTCGTTTTGCCAGCGCCGTTGGCGCCCAAGAGCCCCCAAACGCCCGGCGTGAGCGTGAGAGAAACATCGTCGACAGCGCTTTTGTCTTTGAAGCGTTTACTAACGCGGTCAATGGTCAGTTCCATAAAAATCTCCTTTCATCAGGAAAGCTGCAGCTCGCAGAAATGATCTGAGCGCAGAATGCGGCGCAGCGTCAACAAACAATAGCCGAACAGGAAAACGCAGAGCCCAATTCCTGGCCAGACCAGCGCAGACAGCGCCAGTGTCTGGCGGCTGAAAAAACTGAACCCGCAGCAGAGCAGCACACACCAGAGCACGCTGCCGCCGCAGAAATGCGCAGGCGTCAGCCGTCCCAGCAACGTCAGACAGCCGCTCGCCGCCAAAAGAAACGGCAGCAGCAGACAGAGCGGGAGCAGCCGAGCATCCAGCGGCGTCAGCCAGAGCGTGTAGCACCAAAGCGCAGCCAACATCGCCAGATCACCGATGCCGACGAGAATGAGCTTGGCCGCCAGTAGCCGCAGCGAGGAAAAATACGTCGCCGCCTCCATTTCGTGCATCCGGCAGCGCGCCGCTTCGTAGAGAACCGGCAGCGCTGTCAGCATCACCAGCACCGAAAGGCAGCAGAGACACTGCACCAGCAGCCGCGGATAGGTAAAATACGTCATGCCAAAAGCGTTGCTCAGTCCGACATTGGCTGCGAGCAGACAGAGCGCCTGCACAAGCCAGATCTTCCAGCCGATGAAGCGCACCTGCGTGCCCAGAAAAGCAGCGAATCCGATGCGTTCCGCAGCGCCCTGCTGGCGGACCATTGAACGGACGCGGGCAGACGTCTGCTGTCTGCCGACGTCTGTTGAGCCATTTTCATGGAGCGCAGCGCGCAGTTTGGTTTCAAAATCATGGTTGCTCATCGTTCGGTCTCCTTTTCATAGATCGTTCGCAAATTTTTCAGCGCCGCGCGCAAGCGCGACTGCACCGTGCGCAGCGGCAGCTCCGTGATCTCTGCGATCTCCCGCAGCGTCAGGTCTTGCCCAAAGCGCAGAAGTACGATTTCGCGCTGCGCTTCCGGCAGCGCTGCGACCAGCTCGCGCAGCGTCTGGTGCGATTGTGCGCGTGCAAAGCCCGGGTCTTCGGCGGCTGGTTCCGGCATTTTTTCCAGCGGCTCATCCTGCAGATAGCGGCGGCGCGCCATATCGATGCAGGTGTGGCGTGCGATCTGATAGAGCAGCGCACGCAGTTTGCCGCGCGCTTCGCAGCGTGCGGCATAACGAATGAAACGCAGAAAAGTTTCCTGTGCTGCGTCCTCCGCCAGTGCCGCCGTCGGCGCGTGCCAATGGCAGTAGCGCAGGATCTCGTCGTAATAGCGCGCCACCAGCGCTTCCGCCGCAGCCGTATCGCCAGCTGCCATACGCTGCAGCAATTTGTCGTCATCGCGCACGCTCCACACCTCCATTGTCAGTCGAAAAACGTTCTTCATCTATGATAGCGAATCTGGGATGAAAAATGATTACTGTCAGAGAGTTTTTCCAGAAAAAATTTATTGGCCCTTGGCGGCCATTGACCAAAGTAGCATTGAATAAAGAATCTGACTATGAAAAAAGCCGATGGGCTGCAAAAATGCAACTCGTCGACTTTCCTTGTGAGATTTTTGGTTGTGCATAGACTCAGCGGCAGTAGTCCGCGATTGCCTGGCTTGCATAGCTGGCGGTGCCGGGGGCGTGGCGGTCGGCAGCTAAGTCTTTAATCTTTTGCGCTATTATTTCAATGATCTGTATAAAACATTCATCACTTTTTCCTGTCGGATCAGGAAGCCCCCAATTATCATCAAAGGCTCTGCCAATAAAGGGGCAGCCGACATCACATCCCATGGAAATCGCTATGTCGGGCGTGGGAATTTTATCAATCGTCTTGCTATACTGGCTTTGCTCCATGTCTATATCATAAAGCTCCTTTATGAGACGTACAGCGTCCTGATTAATTTGTGGTTTTGTTTCTGTTCCGGCAGAATAGAGATCAAACATTTCTCCTGCCAAATGTTTTCCCAGCGCCTCTGCAATCTGACTGCGACAAGAATTATGTACACAAATAAATGCCACTTTTTTCTTAGCCATCGTTAAAATCCCAGTTTGTGCAACAGCGCAATGAACTGTCCCCCAAAAGTTGGACACTATAAAAATTAAATAGCTTGTTTTGCTAAGGATTGGC
>URZX01000027.1 GCA_900552455.1 uncultured Peptococcaceae bacterium
GTAGGCTCGATTTTTGTTATTTCGAGTATCTACTCTATGGGGAGCATATCAGATCGGCAAACGGCTCTTTGCTTTTGTAAATTCCTTATTCAGCTATGGTTTCAACAACGGCTGCCGGAGTGGTTCCAGCATCGCTGTAGCGCGCGTCGAGTTGACGGTCGCCCCAAACACTGACGGCCATCGCAGCGATGGCAGCAACGATAACAATGGTGGTTTTGATTTTTTTCATGAATGCCTCCTAAAAAATCTGGGGGTATAGAGATTAAAAGAAAACTCCTGTTGTCATAATGATATTACCACATCGTTGCCAGTTTGTCATCTTTTTTCGATCAAAAAACTCAATACCTGAAACCCAACCAAGTTTGCAGGCGTGCACTGCAACAGGCCTTTTGTTTCCATATAGTGGACGATGCGCGATCGTATTCTGAACTTTCTCGTCGCTTTTCATCGACTTTTACGCGTATCTTCATCTTTCCCCGCTCTTCTGTGTGATCCACTTTCATTTTTTAATTACCACATCATGATATTGTGTTTTTCGATATTATATCTTTTGCTGCTCGTTATCCGACCGTTCCATTGTGTCAACGACACCATTTTCTCAGCGAGCGCGCTTTCTGCTGTCCGCTGGTACTCGTGCTGTGCTACAATATTGATATCATATTTTTCAAAGGAGGGCGCAACATGCATTATTTTACGACCTACACCTCGCCCCTTGGCGAGATCCTGCTCGCCAGCGACGACGAAGGATTGACCCATCTCGCTTTCGACGGGCAGAAATATTTTCCAGCGCTGACGAACGCGCAGAAAATGCCGTCGCATCCCATTCTCATCAGCGCGCAGCGCTGGCTTGACAGCTATTTCGCTGGTGAAAATCCAGAGCTCACACCGCCTCTCCACGCCAGCGGCAGCAATTTTCAGCGCGCTGTCTGGCAACTGCTCCTCGCCATTCCCTACGGCGAAACGACAACCTATGGCGCCATTGCTCAGGAAATCGCGCGTCTGCAACAGCGCTCACGCATGTCTGCGCAGGCTGTCGGCGGCGCCGTCGGCCACAATCCCATCGGCATCATCGTGCCCTGCCACCGCGTCGTCGGCGCTAGCGGCAGTCTCACCGGCTACGCCGGCGGCCTCGATAAAAAGATCGCCCTGCTAAAACTGGAAGGCGTGGAAATGTCCCGTTTCTTCGTGCCAAAGAAAGGCACAGCCTTGTGAGCAAAAAACGCTCAGCAACCAATCGGCTGCTGAGCGTTTCCACTTACTCGTTTACTTGTGTGCTAACATACACGTTAACTTACGTGTTCTCAGTATAACATGTTCCTGCTGACAATGCAAAAGGCGCTTCGGTTTCCCGAGCGCCTTTTGCACATCTATTATACCACACTCTGTCCGCTGCGAACAAGACTGGTCACCTGCGGAAAAATGCGGTACACTGAGGCAAGAAATCTACAAGGAGGCGCAGACGATGAACGACAACGATCAGGAACAGGAACGAATGAAAGAAGAAGCATATCTTGCGCAGGTGTTGGCAGAAACGGATCGCCAGATCGCCCAGGCGGAGGATCAGCTGGCGCGCCGCGAAGCGGAAATGATGAGCGTTCAGCGCGATGTTTTTGAAGACGGCGCACGCAGCGGCGGCAGTCTTTCCAGCGCCGACGGATTTGAATCGCTTGTCGAGCTGAATCAGAGCATGGTGGCGCTGACGAACATGGCGGTCACGCAGGACAACCTCGCGAAAAAAGCTGCGCGTCTCAAAGCGCTGCGGCCATCGCCATATTTTGGTCGCATTGATTTTCTCTTTGATGGTGAGAAAAAGCCTGAGCCGCTCTACATTGGTCGCACGGCTCTTTTAGAAGAAGGCACGGCAGAAAATCTGATCATCGACTGGCGTTCGCCGATCGCCAGCGTATTCTACCGATTTTTGCTTGGCGACGCGTATTACGACGCGCCTGCCGGGCGCATCAAGGGAAAGGTTACGCGCAAGCGTCAGTACGAGATCACCGAAAGTCAGCTCCAATATTTCTTCGATACAGACATGACAGTGAGCGACGGCATCCTCAAGGCGCTGCTCTCGCAAAACACAACGCCACAAATGCGCGCCATTGTGGAAACGATCCAGTGCGATCAGGATCTGATCATTCGCAATCTCGACGCGGATCTTCTGATGATCCAGGGCGTTGCAGGCAGTGGAAAAACCGCGATCGCCCTGCACCGCGCAGCTTTTCTTATGTACGAAGGGCTGGCGAACAAGCTGGCCTCGACGGACATCCTCATCCTCTCACCAAACCGTACCTTCTCGAGCTACATCGCAGGTGTCTTGCCAGAGCTGGGCGAGGATAATGTGCGCACGCTGACTTTCGACGAGCTTCTGCACGATATCCTCGGCGACGATATGCGCATCGAAGCGCAGCACAGTTTTCTGGAGCGCGCCATTGGTTCGAGCCAGAAAGTGTTCGTCAATCAATGCCTGACGTTCAAAACGAGCGAGGCCTTTCGCCAGACCCTCGATCGTTTTGCAGAGGACATTCCACAGCATTACATCAATTACCACGACATCCGCTTTGCCGGACGTCTGCTTGTGAGCAAGCGTGAGCTGGAAGAGCGCGTGCGCGACCGCGACGACCTGTTGCTTGGTACGCGGCTCGATCATGTGGAAAGTCGTGTACTTGATGGGCTCAGCGGACTATCAAAAGAAAAACGCGCCGCCGCCCAGGAAAAGCTCGCCCACTTCACCCATCTCAATTTGCCTGCGCTCTACAGCCGTCTCTGGCAGGAAGATCGCTATTTTGATCCAGCCGGGCTGCCGGACAATTTCGCCGCGATCCGTCGCCGCACCCTGTCCGCTCTCGAAAACGGCCGCATTGGATTTGACGACGCCATTTGTCTGCTCTATCTCCATCTCAAGCTCTATGGCAACCGCGCCTGGCGCCGCATCCGCCAGGTGATCATCGACGAAGCGCAGGATTACACGCCGCTGCAATTCGAGATTTTTCACCAGCTTTTTCCAAATGCCAAACTCACCATCCTCGGCGATATCAACCAGCGTCTGACGCAAAGCGCTGACGCTGCGCTCTACGACCATATCGCCGCCATTTTCGACAAAGAAAACAGCCTGCGCTACACGCTCACGAAAAGCTTCCGCTGCTCCAGCGAGATTCTCGCATTCGCCCTGAACTTTCTTGACGAGGCGCCGCAGGTCGAAGCCTTCAACCGTCACGGCGACGCTGTGCGCTGTCAGGCTTTCAGTGATCACAGCGCTTGGCTTTCCGGTCTCGTGCAGGAGATCGACAGCTGTCGCTCGAAAAATTATGGCAGCATCTGCCTGATCACCAAAACCGAATCCGCTGCCCAATCGCTCTACAGCGAGCTCAAAACCCGCACCGACGTACACCAGCTGCGTCTGCAGAACGAAGATCTTCAAGGCACGCTGATCGTCCCCGTGGCGCTCACGAAAGGCCTCGAATTCGATGCTGTGATCCTTGCCGATGCCGACGCAAACACTTACCACGACGACGCCGATCGCAACCTGCTCTATATCACAGCCACCCGCGCCCTGCATCGTCTCAGCATTTTCTGTGAAGGGACTCTTTCTCCGCTCATTCCCATCCATTTGCAGGCGTCTTTGTGCTATACTGATAGAAAATGAAAAAAGGAGGATTCTCCATGTACGAACTCATCCAGGTCGCGCCGCACACCTATTACATCCAAAGTCCGGCAAAGATCGGCGTCGTTGAGACCAGCGACGGCCATGTCGTGCTCATCGACAGCGGCAACGACAAGGAAGCTGGCCGCAAAGTGCGCCAGCATCTCGACCGCCAGGGCTGGACGCTTGACGCTATTTACAACACCCACTCCAACGCCGACCACATCGGCGGCAACGCTTATCTCGCCAAACAGACCGACTGCGCCCTCTACGCGCCAGGCATCGAGGCCGCATTTACTCAGCACCCGATCCTCGAACCGGCGCTGCTCTACGGCGGCTATCCGATGAAGGCGCTGCGCCACAAGTTTCTTCTCGCCCAAGAAAGCAACGCCCAGCCGCTGACGCCAGAACATCTTCCTGCTGGCTTTGAGCTGATCCCGCTGCCGGGTCATTTCTTCGACATGGTTGGTCTGCGCACGCCAGACGATGTCGTCTTTCTCGCCGACTGCCTATCCAGCCAGGCGACCCTCGACAAATACCAGATCAGCTATGTTTACGACGTCGCCGCTTATCTCGACACCCTCGAGCACGTTAAAGAAATGCACGCTGCACTTTTCGTGCCTGCTCATGCCGACGCCACCGACAACATCGCGCCGCTGGCGCAATACAACATCGACAAGGTGAACGAGATCGCCGGGCACATACTGGATTTCTGCGCCGCGCCGCACACCTTCGAGGAAGTTTTACAGCACCTTTTCACCAGCTACGACCTCGCCATGACTTTCGAGCAATACGCCCTCGTCGGCAGCACCGTGCGCAATTATCTCAGCTGGTTGCTCGATAGCGAAAACCTTTCCGCCAACTTCTCCGACAACCGTCTGCTTTGGCAGCGGGTGTAAGAAAGGAGCACGCCATGCTTCCACTCACCCCTGACGATCATGCCCTCATCGCTCAAGCGCGCGACGCCATTCGCCGCAATTATGATAGCGTCCACGAAAACCACACCGTCGGCGCCGCTGTGCGCTGTGCCGACGGCAGCATTTTCTGCGGCGTCAACGTCTACGCCATCCACGGCGCCTGCGCCGAACAAGTCGCCCTCGGTACCGCCATCACCGCTGGCCAGCGCGATTTCACCACCATCGTCGCTGTGCGCGGCGAAAACGGCGAGGAAATCATCCCGCCCTGCGGCAACTGCCGCCAGATCCTCTCCGACTACGCACCGGACTGCGCCGTCATTATAGACGCCGACGGCACGCTCGTGAAAATACTGGCGCGTGAATTGCTGCCCTTTGCTTATCATTCAGAAGACGCTTAAACAAACCGCGACGGTCCGCTCAGGATTGTCGCGGTTGTATTTTCGCGGCCAGAGTTGAACGCGACGCATTTTGCGCGTATAATTAAATTATTATCTCTCAGGAAGGAGCCATTCCATGATCACATTCCGCAAAGCCACGCCAGGCGACCTCGACGCGCTCCTGGCGCTCTACGACCGCGTGTTCACCGCCGAAGAAGCAGGGCTCACAAGCGTCGGCTGGGTGCGCGGCATTTACCCAACGCGCCAGACCCTCGAGGATGCGCTTTTGCGCGACGATCTTTTTCTCGAGGAAGCCGACGACGCGCTCGTTGGCGCGGCGGTGTTCAACAAACTACAGAGCGACTATTACGCACCAGCGCCCTGGCAGATCGATGCGCGTCCTGACGAAGTGATGGTCATGCACACCTTCGCCATTGATCCCACGTTTCGTCGCCGGGGCTACGCCCGCGCCATGCTGGATTTTTACGAACGCCACGCACGCAAAGAGGGCTGCCGCACACTGCGCATCGACACCAACGAACGCAACAGCGGCGCCCTCGCCCTCTATGCAAGCGCCGGCTTCCAGCGTATCACGATCCATCCGCACTGCTTCGAAGGACTGCCGGAGATCCGTTTGCAGCTTCTCGAAAAAGTGCTCGCATCCCAACCAACAAAGGAGCATTCCGCCATGACCGTTACCTTTCGCAAAGCCACTGCCGCCGATCTCGACGCTGTAAGCACCATTTACGACCACATCCATACCGAAGAGGAAGCCGGCCGCACCACCATCGGCTGGGTGCGCGATATCTATCCAACCCGCGCCACCGCCGAAGCTGCGCTCGACCGCGGCGATCTTTTCGTGGAGGAGCAGAACGGCGCCGTCGTCGGCACCGCCATCCTCAATCATCTGCAGGGCGACGAATACACCGACGCTCCGTGGCAAATCGCAGCCGACGACGACCACGTGCTCGTCATGCACACCCTCGTCATCGATCCAGCCGCCAAAGGCCACGGCCTCGGCACCGCTTTTGCTCAGTTCTACGAGCGCACCGCTCGCGAGAAAGGCTGCACCGCCCTGCGCATCGATACCAATGCGCGCAACATTCCTGCACGCACCCTCTATAATAAACTCGGCTATCGCGAAGTCACCATTGTGCCCTGCCAGTTCAACGGCATCGACGGCGTCGAGCTCGTGCTTTTGGAGAAAGCGGTGGAGTAAAAGAAGCCAAGATCATTTCAAATGGTTCAAGAAGATTGAACTATATCTCAGCAACTTGTATAATAATACTAAGAAAAACTAAGAAATCTTAGTAAGGAGGTCATTTTATGTTGATTGCTGTAAACGGCCACTATGATGGTTCTCAGATCGTTATTGATGAAGATGTGAAAATGACCACCGGTCAAAAAGTCATCATCACACTTTTAGACGAACAAAATAAAACACACAGCAAGCCTGATTTAAAACAATATATGGGTCGCGGTGAAAAACTGTTCCACACAGATGCTCAAGATTATGTTAAAGGATTACGCAACGATGACCGAGTATAAAAAAGTATTTCTTGATACTACACCACTCATTTACTTTCTCGACGATGACATTCATTTTGGGCTCAAAACACGTCAGATTTTCGAAGAGATTCTGTATAACGATCGACTTTTATTAACATCTGTGTTGACCTGTATGGAATATCTAGTTCATCCATATCGCACAAATAATCAGGCGAAAATCAAAGCATGCGCGGATTTTCTGAACGATTGTCACATCCCTGTCCTGTCAATTAATCTCGAAATTGCTACAAGAGCAGCGCAAATTCGCGCTGCTTACAAGGACTTCAAATCATTGGATGCATTACAACTGGCAACCGCTTGTGTATATGGATGCGACGCTTTTCTCACAAACGACAAGCAGCTCCGACAATTCTGTGAAATTCACTGCCTCACCATCGACGATTGGCTTACAGAAAGATAATATTATGCAGAACTCCCCCGTAAAGAAGAACAGTTCTTCGCCACGGGGGAGTTTTTTCGCTGGATCAATCAGTTGTTTTTCTATTTGGTTTTCTTTTTATCATTAGTAATTTGATAAAGTCACCAAACAAGGTGTCATCCTTTGGTTCAAACATGATCCATTTGCCATCGTGATAGGTTTGCGCACCATCATAAGCCGAGCGACATTCTTCAGAAAAATCCTGCCGCTCCACTTCAAATTTTTGCCGTTCGCTCTTTCCCAAAATGACCATGAAGCCCACGCAATTTTCTCTCGCATAAAGTGCACACAACGTTTTTCCGCCACGACGATATTTGTATTCATAAGTCCATGCCTTTCCGCCAGAATTCCACAAATGTTCCATATCATATTTTTCATCGATCAGCAGGCACAGCTGCGCCCATAAATCATACAAAGATTGTCCCAATAAAGCAACCATTGCTTTTTCATCAGGAATTTGTTCCAGCATATTAAGCCCCCTAAAATTTTACAGCGCACACCTCATCACAACCTCACCATCTGCCACACGCACCGGCTCAAATCCCAAGCGCTCATACAGGTGCAACGCAGGATTTTCCTGCTGCACGGAAAGCGATACCGCAACATACCCGGCTGCGCGCAACTGCTCCAATAGTTGCTCTAATAATGCTGTGCCGATTCCGCGTCCACGATACTCAGGCAGCACGGCAATCGCAAGCGAAGGTGTGGCGTCGTCGATATGGCCATAATCAGCCATGATGCGCGTCCACGCCATACCAACGATCTCACTATTTATCTCTGCAACAACACCATGATCACCAATACATTTACCGAATCCCCGCACATATATGGCAAGTTCTGGCTGCAGAATAATCTCCCACGGTGGTTTTGTGACGCCTTCTGGCACAAAGATCGCTTCGTAGAGAAACGTTTCCATCAATAGAATATCACCACCGCTGAGTGGTCGTATGGAAATATTGGTTTCCACCTGCGTCATCTTCCCCCTCCTCCGTCAATAAAACTTCACACTCGACACATTTTTCTCTATTGTAAAGCCAGAGCCACCAGAAATCAACAACAACCCCTCGCGAAAATCCACGAGGGGCTGCGTCCAAACATACAATGCTCTGTATCAGCGGCGCAAATGACTGAATTGGGAGCTTGTATGGTAAAAGAATGTTGGATGCCTCTAAAGTTGCTGGTTTCATAATGCTGTCCCTTTCTTGGGGATAGAAAATTGTTTCATATCCACATTTTCCAACTTCAATAGTTCCACTTTTTTCTCTATACCGCCTGCATATCCGGTAAGGCTACCATTTGTCCCCACGACACGATGACAAGGCACAATGATTGAGATTTCATTGTGCCCTACCGCGCCGCCTACGGCCTGTGCTGACATACGCGGCAATCCCTTTTTGATGGCGATCTGCTTTGCAATTTCCCCGTATGTCATCGTCTGGCCGTATGGAATGGTACAGAGGATTCCCCATATCTCATTTTGAAAGTCTGTTCCTGTAAAATGAAGCGGTACAGTAAAGTCCGGCTCTTTTCCCGAAAAATAAATATCCAGCCACTCTTTTACTTTTTCAAAAATGGGAATTTCTTTTTCCTCATGCTCCTTGTCCAAATAAAGGGCAAAATATTTTTGTCCCTCAAACCAGAGACCGGTCAAGCCAATCTCATCGGCAGCCAATAATATATTCCCGATAGGTGAGCGGTAATGACTGATGTACTGCATATCATTTCTCCGTACCAAAGTATCTGTTAGAGTCCTGCGGAGCCTGCGCCCGGTCTGTGTCTGTATAGGAACGGATTTCCGAGCAGACTGTAATTTTATAGCTTTCAAATAGCTTTTCCCGTCCCTCTTTTTGGCTCATGCGATGTTGCATGACATTTCGCCAGCGTTCTACAGCTGTTTCGTCCGTCCACACATTCATGGACAGCAGCTTGCCATCCTCGTTTAGACTGGAAAACCGCTCTGCCCGGATAAAGCCCTCAAATCCGGAAAGCATTGGTTTCAACATGGCCGCAAGGTCAAGGTATTTCTTCATTCCGGCCTTTGTCGGGTTCACTTCAAACAAAACAATGATATTCGCCATGATTTATTCTCCTTCTGTCCATAAAAATTCTTTTGGCTGTTCCTGTCTGGAAAACAATAGCGGTGTCAGCGTGTAGCCGTAGCTACCCGCGTTGGAAACCGCCAGAATATCTCCGATATCTGCGTGTGGAAGCGTAATATCCCTCGCCATCACATCCAATGCGGTGCAGAGATTGCCGACAATATCCACCGTTTCAAAATTCCCGTCTCGCCCCGGGATACGAAATTCACTCTGTGCACCGCAGGTATACAACGGCTCCTGTCCATTGTTTGGAAATTTTCCGACATTTTGCCGTAGCAACTCTGCAATGGCCGGGCGGAGAAAGCCGTTCATTGCATTTTGTACCACGAGATAGGTTTTTCCGCAGGATATCTTGCGGTCTACGATTCGTGTATAATAAGTACCAGCATTGCAAACTACAAATCGTCCGGTTTCCAGAATGAACTTTGCCTGCAAGCTGCTGTTATTTTTCACTCTCAGTACCTGCAATGTCTGACCGACCTTTTCCAGAGCGAGCGGTTTTTCGGTTGCGCTATCATAAACCGTACCAATGCCGCTACCAAAATTGATAAACTGAATTTCCACACCGTTCAATTCATTCACGCGCTCCGCAAGCAGATAACAGTTGCGATAATATTCACACAATATATTTGCCTCCAAGATCTGTGAACACAGGTGCACATGAATGCCAGTAATTTTCAGATGTTGAAAGCATAGATTGGCTGTTTTCAACTGCTCTTCGTCAATACCAAACTTGCCGGTTACGGCAGATGCGCCGCTCATGGAGAAATCCGGATTAACGCGAACGCCGACAGAGATCCGATCGTTTTTCGCTGCCGCACACTGCTCCAGACGGTCAAGTTCGGAAAGGCTGTCCGCAATAATCGTGCATTTGCCCCACGCCTTCTGTATATCCTGTAAGGTTTTGCCCGGCGCGGAATAATAAATTTTATCATACGGAATACCAGCCCGTTGCGCCAGCAACACCTCGTTTGCAGAGGCTACGTCCGCGCCAAAGCCCTGTTCAGCGACCGTCTTCAATACCGGCGCAAACGGATTGGTCTTGACAGAATACAGAAAATCCACTTCCGGCATTGCATCCAACAGAGTATGACAACGTTCTTTAATCAAATTTTTCTCATAGAGATAACAGGGAACATTCTGCTGTAAAAAATCCATCTTATCATTCAATTATCTTTCCTCCCTTTTCTTTTTCGGCGCATAGTCTTTCATTTCAGGGATTGCCCCGCCTGCCACGGCCCAGAGATACAAACTTGCTACGCTGCAATAAGGACTGAATCGCCGTCGGTATTTTTCAAAGAGCTTTCGGTCTATTTTCCTGTGGTGATAGACCATGCGAAGCCCGCGCTGGATTGCCAGATCGTCAAAGCTGAATATGTTAGGCCGCTGCAAACAGAACAGCAAAATCATTTCCGCTGTCCACACGCCGATCCCTTTCAAAGAAACCAACGCCCGTATTGCTTCATTGTCCGACAACTGGGAAATTTCCTGTAAAGCAAATTCCCCGGTCTTTACTTTTTCAGCAAAATCTTTGATATATTCAGCCTTACGGAATGTCATTCCAAAAGACTGCAACGTGTCTATATCGGTTGTCGAAATGCTCTCCGCGTTCACTTCTCCAAACTGCGCTTTTATCCTCGCCCATATTGTTGCCTGTGCCTTTGTTGATATTTGCTGGCCGATAATGTGATGTACCACAGACGAAAACAGGTCGGTATCTACTTCACGGTCAACGTGACCGATTTTTTCAATGACTTCACCCAAACGCTCGTCTTTAGCTTTCAGATATTCTACTTCGCGCTCGCCATAGCAGAAATACAATCCATCCACCTCCTGCCGCCTTGACTTTTTTATTTCCTTACACTATGACTTTATCACAAAGAAATGCTTCATGATATAAAAAAATCGCCGGATATTATTATTATATTCCCAAAGGAGAACGAAAATGGATTTTGACAGAGAACAATATATCAACTCGGTCAACCTGAACATTGACACGAATTTTCCGTACCTTGTCCTCGATGTTATCAATGACAATGCTTTTCCCAGAAACCCCGGATTTCATGTCATGCACTGGCATGAGGATCTGCAATTCATTTTGGTGCTGGACGGTACAATAGAGGTGCAGACACTTGATACCTCTGTTCTGATCCGCACCGGAGAGGGATTGTTCATCAACAAGAATGTGGTACATAATGTACGGCGGCTGGAAAACTGTCATTACAACAGTTTCCTTTTCCCGGCTTATTTCCTCGAATTTTATGCCGGAAGTCCAGCAAAGGATTTTGTAAATAGCGTAACATCAAATGACCGAATGGCCTTCATCCATTTTACAACTGCCCTTGACTGGCACAAAGAAGTCATAGCGCAGTTAAAGAAGTTGGTTCAGATTGAAAAGAATAAGACCGACTTTTATGTGTACGAAATTTTAGTCCGGCTCTCTTTGCTATGGCTGGTTATGAGAAAACATGTTACACTCCCGCAGGAACAGAGGGAAAGCATAGTCCGGCTCCGTATGCAAAAAATTCTCCATTTCATTGAAGAACACTATGCGGAAGATATTACATTGACTGACCTATCCATGAGTGCCAATATCAGCAAATCAGAATGTTCCCGCTGTTTCAAACTGAGCATGAATACCACACCCTATAAGTATCTGATAGAATACCGCCTCTCGAAAGCCGCGCAGCTTTTGAAAAAAACGAATGAACCTATCGGAAATATTGCCGCTGCTGTTGGGTTCCATCAAATAAGCCATTTTGGAAAGTGCTTCAAAGAAAAAACAGGCTGTTCTCCAAAGGCTTATCGGGAAATGGAAAACAACCCGTAACATGTGATTACAACAGCATACAGCATGAAACAGCGGGCTACTGTCTATCAAATTATTGTGTGTTACTTTATGGCACATGAGCATTTACTGTAGGATTCACGCGCAAATTAAATATCGCTGTTTTTTCCAATGCAACTACCTCCTTCCAATATTGAAACGCCAAACGGATTACACTGCGACGATTCTTCCGTCTTATTTGGCGATCATCAGAGCCGAAATACAAAAATCCCCTCGTGGGATTTCCACGAGGGGATGACGTTTTACTCTGGCATCTCCAGTCCGTTCAGAAGATACGCTGCCTGGATGGTGTGCTTGCCGAGGATGGCGGTGGTGACGGTGCCAACGCCGCCTGGCACTGGGGTGATCATGGATGCGTGGGATTCTGCGGCATCGTAATCGACGTCGCCGCAGAGCTTGCCTGCTTCATCCATGTTGATGCCAACATCGACGACGATCTGTCCGTCGGCGACCATGTCGCCGGTGATCATTTTCGCCTTGCCGGCGCAGGCGACGAGGACGTCGGCTTCGCGGCAGCGCGCTGGCAGATCAACGGTCTTGGTGTGGCAGATGGTTGGCGTGGCGTTTTTGCCGAGCATGAGCATGGCCAGTGGTTTACCGACGACCATGCTGCGGCCAACGATGGTGACACGCTTGCCACGCAGCTCAACGCCGCACTGGGCAAGGATCTCCATCACGGCAGACGGCGTGCATGGGGCAAAACCGGTCTTGTCGCCAGCGAACACTTTTGCTGCATTGGCAGGGCTCATGCTGTCCACGTCTTTGAGCGGATTGATCATGGCTTTCAGCGGTTCGACGTCAAGATGCTTTGGCAGCGGCTGGAAGAGCAGGATACCGTGCACGGCTGGATCGTCGTTGACAGCGGCGAAGGTTTTTTCCAGCTCCGCCTGATCAACGTCTTCCGGCATGACGACGTTTTTCACACTGACGTTCATGTTGGCCATGCGTTTCATGGCACCGCGTTCGTAAGAAAGATCATCCGGACGCTCACCGACACGCACGATGGCCAGACATGGATCGATGCCCTTGGCGCGCAGATCTTCGGTGAGAGAGGTGAGCTGCGCTTCCATTTTGGCGACGACTTCTTTGCCGAGCATTTGTTGAGCCATTGGCAAAACCTCCTTATTTGATGGCTGCGAGCACGCCGTCATAGATGCGCGCTTTCAGCGCGGCGCCTTCGGCGATGATGGCATCGGCTTTGGCGTCAAGCGCGGCGGCGCGTTCGCGGTCTTTCATGGACTTGGTATTGATGTAGACGTTCAGAGATGCGCCTTCAATGGCAGCCTGAGCAAAGAGGATACCGACGCCAACGTCGCTGACGGCGAGCTTGCTGCCTTTTGCAACGAGGACTTCAAGCTCTTTTGCAGCAGCGAGCACGGTTTCCATGATGCTCATTGGCACAACGCTGGCCTCGTAAAGGGCGTTTTCCATGATGGTGTCGCGCTCAGGATCGTCCTTGGGAATGCTGTAGGCTTTGGAGAGCGGCTCAAAAGCGACAGCATCGCCGTCGACGAGATCGATGAGCTGGTCGCGCAGACCTTCCAGACGGTCGCGCACGGCTTTCACTTCTTCTTCGTAGTCGGCGTATTTTTTCTTGCCGATGGTGAGATTGGTCACCATCATGCCGAGGGCTGCGGCAAATGCCCCAACGGCAGCGGACGCGCCGCCGCCGCCGGGAACCGGCGCATTGGAGGACAGCTCAGAAAGAAACTGAGTTGCCGGTTTTTCTAGCATTTTCATGAGGCTCACCTCTTAGAACAGACCGGAGATGACGCCGTCGTTGTCAACGTCGATCTTTTCAGCGGCTGGAACCTTCGGCAGACCAGGCATCTTCATGATGCTGCCGGTGAGAGCAACGAGGAAACCTGCGCCGATGGATGCGGTCATGTCGCTGATGGTGATGCGGAAACCAGTTGGACGACCGAGCTTGGTCTGATCGTCGGTGAGGGAATACTGGTTCTTGGCCATGCAGATTGGCAGATTGCCGAAGCCGAGTTTTTCGAAGGTCGCGATCTCGGTTTCAGCCTTGGCGGTGTAATCCACGCCGTCAGCGCCGTAAACTTTCGTGGCGATGGCTTCAATCTTTTCTTTGATGGTGGTGTTTTCGTCGTAGACGAATTTCATTTCGCTCGCTTCGTCACAGAGACGGACGACTTCCTTGGCAAGTTCTTCACCGCCGGCGCCGCCTTTGCCCCAAACTTCGGAGAGGGCAACATTGACGCCGAGCTCAGCGCATTTCGTACGCACGAGTTCCAGCTCTGCTTCGGTGTCGGTTGGGAAGCGGTTGATCGCTACAACAACTGGCAGACCATAAACGGTGGTGATGTTTTCGATGTGCTTCAAGAGGTTTGGCAGGCCGGCTTCAAGAGCAGCGAGATTTTCTGCTGCGAGATCGCTCTTGGCGACGCCGCCATTGTACTTGAGGGCTTTGATGGTGGCAACGAGCACGACGGCGCTTGGGCGAATGCCGGTCATGCGGCACTTGATGTCGATGAATTTTTCAGCCCCGAGGTCGGCACCGAAACCGGCTTCGGTGATGAGATAATCGGCCATCTTCATGCCCATCTGGGTAGCGATGACGCTGTTGCAGCCATGGGCGATGTTCGCGAATGGGCCGCCGTGGATGAACGCTGGTGTGCCTTCGAGGGTCTGGACGAGGTTTGGCTTCAGCGCATCCTTGAGCAGCGCTGCGAGTGCGCCCTGAGCCTTGAGATCGCCGCAGGTGACTGGCTGGCCGTCGTAGGTGTAGGCAACGATGATGCGTGCCAGACGTTCCTTGAGGTCGTTGATGTCGGTCGCCAGGCAGAAGATCGCCATGATCTCAGACGCAACGGTGATGTCAAATCCGTCGGAGCGGGTGACGCCGTCGACTGGACGACCGATGCCGTCGATAACATTGCGCAGCTGACGATCGTTCATGTCGAGGCAGCGACGCCATACGACACGCTTAGGGTTGATGTTCAGCGCGTTGCCCTGATAGATGTGGTTGTCGAGCATGGCTGCGAGCAGGTTGTTGGCTGCACCGATGGCGTGCAGGTCGCCGGTGAAATGGAGATTGATGTCTTCCATTGGTACAACCTGCGCATAGCCGCCGCCGGCTGCGCCGCCCTTAACGCCGAAGACTGGGCCAAGGGATGGTTCGCGCAGCGCGACCATGGTCTTTTTACCGAGGCGGTTGAGCGCGTCGGCAACGCCGATGGTCGTGGTGGTCTTTCCTTCGCCGGCTGGCGTTGGGTTGATGGCAGTAACGAGAACGACTTTCGCATTTGGACGATCTTTGAGCACGTCGTTGTAGTAGCGGAAATCGATCTTGGCTTTGTACTTGCCGTAGTTTTCGATGTATTCATCCGGAATGTCGAGCTTTGCGGCGATGTCGTTGATCGGCTGCATGGTCGCTTCCTGTGCAATTTCAATATCAGATTTGAATCCCATTGATACACGCTCCTTTTGATAAAAACAGTGGATAACGGTCGTGGAGTCTTGGCTCCACCTTCAACTTTACATGATTCAGCGATTCTTTACTCATCAATTCTGTTTGTTACACTTATAAGCTCGCATTTATTGTGCGCGGACATTTTCTGCAAGCAACAAAACATCGGCGGCTGCGAGCGCGCAGCTGCCAATGTCTGCACGCTTATTTGCTTTTCTTTTTCTTCTTTTTCGGCATGACGTGGATGGCTTCGCCAAAGATCTCTTCCACAGCTTCGCCGACGCCTTCGTTGTAAGTTGGATGAGGGCGAATGGCTTTCGTCACCTCTTCAGCGGTCATGCCGTTGGCGATGGCGACGCCCATTTCGCTGATCATATCGGTGGCGCGGGCGCACATCATCTGTGCCCCGACGATCTTGTGATCGTCTGCGCGGGCGACGATTTTGATAAAACCGCGGTCTTCCTTGGTGATCAAGCTCTTGCCGTTGCCGCCCATGATGTACTTACCAACGACGACATCGAGACCGGTGGTCTTTGCTTCGTCTTCGGTGATGCCGACGGAGGCGATCTCCGGATCGGTGTAGACGCAGGCTGGAACGACGGCAAGATCGATGGATGGTTCGTGACCGGCGAGATATTCTGCAGTGACGATGCCCTGAGCGCTGGCGGTGTGTGCAAGCTGCATACCGATGACGCAGTCGCCGATGGCGTAAACGCCTGGGATGGAGCTTTGGAAATGCTCATCCACGAGGATGCGTCCACGTTCCATATCTGGTGTGGCGTCGTCGCCGAAGAGTCCCTGGGTATTTGGTCCGCGACCGACGGAACAGAGCACATACTGGGCGGAGATGGTCTTGTCTTCGTCCTTCTGCTTGAAATGAACAGCAGTGAGTTCACCGTCTTCTTCCAATCCTTGCACCATGGCGTTGTTGTAGATCTCGACGCCGCGTTTTTTCATGATCATCTTGAGATTCTGGCTGATCTCGCGGTCCATATTTGGCAGGATGCGGTCCATCCCTTCGATGATGGTGACTTGGGTGCCAAAATAGGAGAATGCGTTGGCGAATTCAACGCCGATGACGCCGCCGCCGATGATGGCGATGGAATCTGGACGCTCGCGCAGCTTGAAGAGCTCATCGCTGGAGATAACGCCTGGCAGCTTCATGCCTGGAATGTTCAGCACGACTGGCTTGGAGCCAGCGGCGAGGATGATGTTGTCGGCGGTGTAGTCGGTCACTGTGCCATCGGCAGCGGTGACCTGCACGGTCTTGTTCGCATGGAGCACGCCGCGCCCGTTGATGAGGGTGACCCCGTTGCCCTTGAAGAGCTGTTCGACGCCGCCGACGAGCTGGTTGATGGTCTCCTGCTTGTAGTCGATGATCTTTTCGTAATCAAAATGCACGTTTTCTGCGATGATGCCGAATTGCTCAGCATCTTTCATTTCTTCGTAAAGGGTCGCCGCATGGATCATGGCCTTGGCTGGGATGCAGCCGCGATTGAGGCAGGTACCGCCGACTTCGCGTTCTTCAACGACGGCGACGGAAAGTCCGAGTTTCGCTGCTTTGATCGCTGCCACGTATCCGCCGGGACCGGCCCCGACGACGATCAGTTCAAAATGATTTTCCAATTCTCATACCTCCTTCACAATGTAAAGAGAAGCGTATTAATAATCCAGCGTTCCGAGCCAGGCTGCCAGCTCCTGCTTCGGCGTTTCTGCCGCTGCTGATTCTACTGGCACTGCTGCCACTCTTGCGATGATCGACTGCCGCTCATAGCGCGCGCCCAAAAGCGCTGGCCCGAGGGCATCGATAAAATCAGGCAAAAGCGCATCGGAATAAACCTGCACGTCGCTGATGTGTCCGCGATCGATCTGCATCTGAATGTCCACGCGCCCCCATGGGAAGCGTTCGCCGATGGCACGATCAAAGCGAAATCTGCGCCCGAAATTCCAATCCCAGGCGCTGTAGCGCGCTTCGAGCGTCTGCCATTCGTCGCTGTCCACGGCCGCCAGGGGAAGATTTTCCGGCGTTCCGCCGTACACTTCGGCGAAGGCTTGCACGAGAGCAGCTTTCAGCGTGTCGGCATCGAGCGTCGGCAAAACCTCGACGAGGTTTAGCACCCGCGATTTCACGGAAGCGACGCCTTTGCTGGCGAGCTTGTCCTCGGCGACATTGAGATAGCGTGCCATTTTTTCACCGTCAACCTGCATCAGCAGGGTGCCGTGATGATAGCAGCGTCCCTTGTGCTCGTAAAACGCATTGCCGCTGACCTTGCGCCCATCGACAAGGATGTCGTTGCGGCCGCTTTTTTCTGCCTGGATCCCCAGCGAAAGCAGCGCTTTCAGGATCACGTCATGCTGTTTGACCACGTCGTAGTGGTCCTTCTGGGCGACAAAGGTGAAATTCAGATTGCCGAGATCGTGGTAGACAGCGCCACCGCCGGAAAGACGGCGAGCAAGGCGCCCGCCGTCGGCTTCCAGGGTAGAGATGTTACATTCTTTCCAGGCATTCTGGTTCTTGCCGATGACGACTGTGTGCTGATTCTGCCAGAGATAGAGGATGACCTCATCTGCTGCGACATGATCGAGCAGCCAGTTTTCCAGGGCAAGATTTTTGTATGGATCGGTGCTGTCGCCTGTTACTACAGTTAACCGTTCTGTCATGTGCGTTGTTTACCCTTCGAAATCGTACTTCACAACTGGATGACGCGCTGCTTCGACTTCGTCGAGACGGCCGACCGGCGTGGTAACTGGAGCGGCGTGCAGGGCGTCAGGCGCTTCGTAAGCCATCTTGTAGAGTTCGCGGAAAACGCTGATGGCGTGGTCGAGGGTTTCGCGAGATTCGGTCTCGGTTGGTTCGACCATGAGCGCTTCGTGAACGATGAGCGGGAAGTACATTGTTGGTGGATGGATGTGGTTGTCCAGGAGCCCTTTGGCAACGTCGGTGGCGACGCAACCGGTTTCCTTCTTCATGCGGGAGAGATCCATGACGAACTCGTGCATGCAGGTGACGTCGTAAGCCATGTCATAGAGATCGTGCAGACCGACGCGCATGTAGTTGGCATTGAGCACAGCGTTGGCGCTGGCTTCTGGAATACCATCACGGCCGAGGGTCGTGATATAGGTGAGGGCGCGGACATAGACGAGGAAGTTGCCGTAGAAGGCTTTGACATCGCCGATGGAATGTGCTGGCTTGACGAAATGGCGACTGCCTTCTTCGCCTTCAACGAGCAGACCTGGCAGATAATCTGCGAGGATCGCTTTGCAGCCGACAGGACCGGAGCCAGGGCCGCCGCCGCCGTGAGGGGTGGAGAAGGTTTTGTGCAGGTTCAGATGCACAACGTCAAAGCCCATATCGCCAGGACGTGCCCAGCCCATGACGGCGTTGAGGTTTGCACCATCGTAGTAGCAGAGACCGCCGCATTCATGCACCATATCGGTGATGGCTTTGATGTTCGGATCGAAGAGACCGACGGTGTTTGGGTTGGTCAGCATGAGGCCGGCAACCTCGTCGGTGCAGACTTCTTTGAGCTTGTCGAGATCGACGCAACCATCCGGACCGGATTCGACGTTGATGATCTCGTAGCCGCACATGTTAGCGCTGGCTGGGTTGGTGCCGTGGGCACTGTCAGGCACGATGACCTTCGTGCGCTTGTTGTCGCCGCGGGCGGTGTGATAAGCCTTGATCAGCAGAAGCCCGGTGAATTCGCCATGGGCGCCGGCTGCAGGCTGCAGGGTGAGACGATCCATGCCGGTGATCTCGCAGAGATCTTTTTCCAGGGTCTGGATCACTTCCAGCGCGCCCTGAGCGGTGCTTTCAGGCTGCAGCGGATGGATGGCTGCAAAACCTGGAAGATTGGACATTTCTTCGTTGATGCGAGGGTTATATTTCATGGTGCAGCTGCCGAGTGGATAGAAGCCATCGTTGACGCCGTGGCATTTTTTCGCCAGTTCCGTGTAATGACGGCCGAGATCGACTTCGCTGATCTCTGGCAGATGCAGCGCGCTTTCACGCGCATCCTTTTGCGCTACTTCAACAACGGGTACATCGCAGGCTGGAATGATGTCCATGCCGCGACCCGGTCTCGATTTTTCAAAGACCAACATCTCAGCCCACCTCCTTCACAATGCGGACCACGTCGTCCATTTCTGCTTTGGTGTTCATTTCGGTGCAGCACCAGAGGATGCGTTTATCATCCAGCGGATAACCGCCGAGGATGTCTTCTGCTTCAAGGGCTGCGAGGATCTTTTCTGCTGGAATGTCGCTTGTGGTAACGAATTCGTTGAAGTATTCGCCCTTGTTTTCCAGCGTGAGGCCGGCGCCGACAAGTCCTTCTGCCAGATAATGGGCTTTGGAGATGGACTGGGTAGCGACGTTTTTCAGGCCTTTGTTGCCCATGGTGGAGAGATACACACCAACAGCCAGTGCGCAGAGCGCCTGGTTGGAGCAGATGTTCGAGGATGCTTTTTCACGACGAATATGCTGCTCACGCGCCTGCAGAGTCAGAACATAGCCGACGTTGCCGTTGGCATCGTGGGTCTGACCAACGATGCGGCCTGGCAGCGCGCGCATGTTCTTGGTGGTGGTGGCCATGAAGCCAACATAAGGACCGCCGAACCCGAGTGGCAGACCGAGCGGCTGGGCATCGCCGACAGCGATGTCTGCGCCGTATTCGCGTGGGCTCTTTAAGAGCGCGAGGGTCATTGGGTTGACGCCCATGATGAACTTCGCTTTCACAGCATGCGCGATCTCGCCGATAGCAGTAGCGTCTTCGATGTTGCCGAAATAGTTTGGCTGCTGGATGTAGACGCTTGCGGTGTTGGCGTCAACGGCAGCTTTGATTCCTTCGATATCGGTCAGGCCGTCTGCCGTTGGTGGAACGACGACGACTTCCATGTCGTTCCCAAAGGTGTAGGTCTGGATCGTCGAGAGCACGTATGGATTGATCGCACCGCTGACGACGGCTTTTTTCTGCTTTCTGCCATAGCACATGGACAGTGCTTCAGCAGCTGCGCTGGCGCCATCGTAAACAGACGCGTTGGAAACATCCATACCGGTGAGCTCGCAGATGTAGGTCTGGTATTCGAAGATGGACTGCAGGATCCCCTGGCTGATCTCAGCCTGGTAAGGGGTGTAAGCGGTCTGGAGATTTTCTTTGGAAAGCACGCTCTTGACCATTGCTGGAACGTAATGGTTGTACGCGCCGGCACCACGGAAGATGTGTGGGAAGATCTTATTCTTTTCAGAGATCGCTGTGACGATGCGGCGGGTTTCGAGCTCACTCTTGCCTTCTGGCAGGTTGAGCGGTGCTTTCAGCTTCATATCTTCAGGGATGACGCTGAACATGTCGTCAAAAGATTCGTAGCCGCAGGCCTTGAGCATCTCCTGACGTTCTTCGTTGGTATTAGGCACATAGCTGCCCATAGGGTATCACCATCCTTTTCATTTTATGAGGAACGGTTTCGTTTGCTTATTATTCGAGGCCTTCGAGGTAGGTTTTGTATTCGTCTGCGCTCATCAGATCGTCGGCTTCTTCAAAATCGCTGACTTTGATGAACCATGCATCGTATGGCGCTTCGTTGATCTTTTCTGGGGAATCGAGGAGCTCTTCGTTGATTTCAGCAACGGTGCCGCTCACCGGAGAGAGCACGTCGCTGACAGCCTTAACGGATTCAACATCTGCAAAGGTTTCACCAGCTTCGACTTCGTCGTCGACTTCTGGCAGATTAACGAATACGAGGTCGCCGAGTTCGCTCTGAGCGTAGTCGGTGATGCCGACAACGGCAACGTCGCCATCGATGAGTACCCATTCATGATCTTCGGAATAACGCAATTCTTCTCTGATTTCCATTTGAAATACATCCTTTCTTATATAGCTAAAATAAATGGTGTTGATGATGCACGGACGCGGGTCCGTGAAAAAAATTATTTTGCTCTCTTGTAGAATGGCAGTTCAACCACTTCTGCTGCCACACGACGACCACGCACTTCAACCTCGACGGCGCTGCCGAGCTCTACACTGTCTTTTTCAACGAGGGCCATGGCCACTGGATGACCAAGGTATGGGCAGTGGGTGCCGGAGGTGGTCATGCCGATCTGCTTGTCGCCGACGAAGACTGGTTCTTCTTCACGGATGATGCCGCGACCGGTGACCTTGAGGCCGACGCGCTTGCGGGTGGCTGGCGCTTCGAGAGCGGCTTTCCCGATGAAGTCTTCTTTGTCCATCTTAACAGCAAAACCGAGGCCGGTTTCGAGCGGGGAAACGGTTTCGTTCATTTCGTGACCGTACAGCGGCATGGCTGCTTCCATACGCAGGGTGTCGCGTGCGCCAAGCCCGCATGGCAGAAGTCCATCTTCTGCGCCGGCTTCGAGCACTTTGTTCCAGAGCTCGACGACTTTATCTGCCGGGCAGTAGAGCTCTACGCCATCTTCGCCGGTGTAGCCGGTCTTGGAAACAATGCATGGGATGCCGGCAACTTCGCCGTTCATCACTGCGTGATAGTATTTGGCAGGGATGTTTTCTTCGCTGGTGAGCTTACGCAGAATGTCCATGGCTTTTGGTCCCTGCAGCGCGAGCTGTCCCCAGGAATCGCTGACATCTTCGAAGGTGGCATCGCCAAATTCGTGTTCTTTCATCCAAGCAAAGTCTTTGTCCTTGTTAGAGGCATTGACGACGAGGAGATAATCGTTGTCGGCGTATTTGTAGACGATGAGGTCGTCGACGCAGCCGCCGTTGTCATAGCACATAACGGTGTAGCGCGCCTGGCCGTCAACCATGTTGCCGAATTTGTTGGTGAGGATCTTTTCAAGATTTGCCAGAGCGTCTGGCCCTTTGAGGGTGATCTCGCCCATGTGGCTGACATCGAAAAGCCCAGCCTTTTCACGCACAGCCATGTGCTCAGCGATGACACCGGCTTTGTACTGAACTGGCATGGAATAACCGCCGAATGGGACCATTTTCCCACCGGCAGCGACGTGGGTGTCATACAACGGTGTTTTTTTGTCCATAGAATGTCCTCCTTATACTACTAGATTGCAAGTGTTTTTAACAACGTTTTAATATATAAGAAAAAAGAGGAACTCTTCAACACATTCGTGATGAAGAATTCCTCCTTTCCATATACCGATAGTAAGGGGTTTCGGGTTTATTCTACGCGATTCGTCTTCTCAGCTCAGTTTTTTGGAGCGGTAGAAGCGATGTCTTCAGCGGAGTAGTTGCCATCGGCGCCAGTCAGGGTTGGCAGACCAGCATCGATGTTCTTGAAGTAACGCTTGGTTTCCTTCATAACAACGCCGGACAGGAAGAACAGACCGATCAAGTTAGGCAGGGCCATGAGGCCGTTGAAGGTATCGGATACGTTCCAGATCGTCTGCAGGCCACCGATGCAGCCGATGTATACAACAACGACGTAGAGTGCACGGTAGAACAGGGTCAGCACACGTTTGGTGCCGGCGCTTGCGCCATGGAACAGGTAGAGCAGAGCGGTTTCACCATAGAAGCTCCAGCCCAGAAGGGTGGACAGAGCGAACATGATGATACCGAGGGTAACGACGATGGCGCCGAGGTTGAACCAAGGCAGCGCCGAGTTGAAGCAAGCGAGGGACAGAGGCGCACCGTCAAGACCAGACTGCCACATTGGGGTGACACCATCGGTATCGAAGGAAGTCAGGATAACGAGTGCGGTCAGGGTGCAGATCAGGAAGGATACGGTAAATACTTCGAAAATACCCCAGAGACCTTGTTCTACAGGGTCCTTGGTGGAGGAAGATGCATGGGCGATAGGAGCGGAACCAAGACCAGCTTCGTTCGCGAAGACGCCGCGTGCAATACCATATTTGATAGCAGCACCGATGGTAACACCCATTGCGCCGCCGCCGACTGCTTCAGGATTGAAGGCGCCGACGAAAATGCTGTAGAACGCATGAGGAATCTCGGTGATGTTGATGATCAGCACGATAAGTGCAAAGATGAGGTAGAACAATGCCATGAAAGGTACGAGCTTTTCAGTAACCTTTGCGATACCATTGATACCACCGACGATAACGACTGCTACGACGATTGCCAGAACAACACCAGTGATCTGAACAGGTACGCCGAAGGTATCATTCAGGGAAGACGCAATGGAGTTACCCTGGGTGAGGTTACCGATACCGAAGCAGGCGATCGCTGCGAAAAGGGAGAACAGGAAGGCAAGGATCTTACCGAGGGTGCCTTGCCAGCCTTCGCGGGAACCGAGGCCGTTGCGGAGGTAGTACATAGGACCACCAGTGTACATGCCCATTTCGTTATTTTCGCGATATTTCATAGCGAGAGTAATTTCAGAGTACTTGGTCATCATACCGCCGGCAGCTGCGATCCACATCCAGAAGATGGCCCCAGGCCCCCCCATTACGATAGCGGTCGCAATACCTACGATGTTACCAGTCCCGATGGTCGACGCTAGAGCGGTCGCCATCGCCTGGAAAGGGGTGATGTTGTTACCATCTTTTTCTTTGGAGCCGCCCTTGAGCGCTCCACCGATGGTACGTTTGAATACGAAGCCCAGCTTTCTGAACTGCTGGCCTCTGCTCCAGAAGGTCATGATGTAGCCGAAGCCGACCAACAGAGTCAGCATGACTGGCCCCCAGACAAAGCCGTTTAATGTACGCTCTATCCCTTCAGGGCCTAACAACATTTCATACATAGTTTCTCCTCCAATCTTTTTACACACACTGTCTCAAAATGTTGCATTTACGACAAAGCATCATGTCTTTTCCCCGGCATGGTGTTTTGTCGTGACGAGATTCCTTCTTCGTTCAGCTCATGATGGATGATTGCTGTCGAGCAGAGCCTTCTTGCCCGCATGCGATGATCACTGTTGAACGATTTTTCAGAATCTTAGTATAAGACTAGTTTGCCAAAATACTTCAGAATTGTCAAGCACATTCGTTTCTCGAAAAATCCGCTCACGACAGACGCGCGTTCACCGGAGAAAAACTCGACCGTTCACAACTGTTTGTGCATTTTGTGCAATTTGTAACAAGGCCTTAACAAAGCGCTTTTCAGGGCTTGCGCTTTTGTCATTTATCAGAAGATTTCGCGTTATCCACTTGCAACAATGGCCTCTGATGGGAGAATCAGTCTTTCTTATATTTTGCATGACAATAAAGTTAATTTCTATTTTTACAAAAAACAGATAGGCTCATCTTCATTATCCAGGCTGATTTTTTGTGAAAAATGATGAACAATGGTCAATTCCTGCCAAAATTGGCGGCGTGATGGTGGAAAATCTCACGAAAAATGATGACGAATCGTCGCAAAATGACCGCTCAGCGAGACGCAAAAACCCCGCTCTCAGCGATTGCTGAAAGCGGGGTTTGCGATCACGCGTATGATGCGATCATTTGCCGGCTTTGGCGCTGGCGTAGTGCTCGAAGAATTTCTTGATCAGCATGTTGCGGCTGATCACGCCGACGAGGACGCCGTCGCGCACGACTGGCATGTTTTTGAGTTTTTTTCGATCCATGTACTGAGCGACTTCGCGCAGGTTTTCGTCTGCTTCTGCTGCGCGTACGTTGCGGGTGGCGCAGGCCATGACGGTTTCGTCGGAAACAGCGTCGGCTGCTTTTGCGAGGGCGTCGACGTCCATATCGGACCAGTGCTTGAAGAAGACGAGCCCCTGAGCGCCTGCTCTGTAGAGGATGTAGTGGATGATGTCGCCATCGGAAAGATAAGCGACGAGACGGTTGGAATCATCTACGACTGGGAACCCGCCAACGCGATACTTGGAAAATGCTTCCACTGCATCGCCGATGGTGTCGGTTTCCTTGAGATACTTCACGTCTTCCACCATGATGTCTTTCATTGATACATTTGCCAAAGTGCTCTCTGCCATCATAATCCCTCCATTATATTATTTGTGATGTGAAAAATCCCCTTCTGGGTGAAGCAGAAGGGGATATTAAATTAACTACGCGAACGAATTAAAAATCGTCATCCTGTGGGCCTTCAACGCATTCAGCATCTGGGTTTGCCAGATATTCTTTGAAGAGGCCGTTGATGATATCGTTACGGGTGATGATGCCGACAAATTTGCCTTCGTCAACAACTGGGATGTGTTTCAGATGTTTCTTCTGAATGAGCTTGGATACGTTTCTAACGGTATCGGTGGCTTCAACAGTGATAACATGATGGGTGGCTGCGCCGTATGCGCCGTCGTTGACGCACTTGTTCAGGTAGGAACCGAAGCAGTCAACCTGATACCATGCTCTGACGTGGTTGTACTGTGCGTTGCGGCGACGAACGTTGCGAACGACATAGTCTACGATGTCACCGTCGGAAAGGAATGCGGTGAGGTTGCCCTGAGCGTCCACCATTGGCAGGCAGCCGACTCTCTTTTCTGCAAAAACTTCTACTGCTTCACCGATGGTTGCGGTGTCCTTCAGGGTTACTGGATCTTTGATCATTACTTCTCTAACAAGTACTGCCATTTTAATTTCTCCTCCTAAGTATCATATGGTATGCTTTTGGTTGCTAATACTGCATATTCGCATATTACTTACCACTTATTTCATGGTTTTAGTATATCATAGGAATCGAGCGTTGTCTAGAGATTCAATAAGATTTATTTATCTTTTTAATCCCGCATTTTTTTGTAATGGTTTCGCTCTTACAGGGAATGCTTGCATCCGGCAAGCCATGCGGTGGCTTCGTGCCAGTCCATGAAAGCAACGTCGGCGCTGCTCGTGATCTGCTGCCATTCTCTGTCACTGTGATTTTCGTCGTAAATAGCGGCGATCATGCAGCCTGCGCCCTTTGCCCCGAACACACCTTCTGCACCGTCGTTAAAGGCCCATACGCGGCCCTCAGGGGCATTTAAGAGAGCGATACCCTGGCGGAAAAGAGCAGAGTCACCGCCGCCGAGTCGTTTTTCCCAGCCGCTGGCAATGGCTGTGATGTCTGCGGCGATGCCAGCGTGATCAAAGAGGGTGCGGCAAACTTCGGCATCGTGGATGCTGGTTGCGACGACGGGAATGCGGCGCGTTTTTGCTGCAGCGAGGAAATCTTTGACGCCCGGCTTGGCGGTGCCTTCGGTGTGATAATACCATTCGAGATCGGCCTCGAGCTCGTCGACGACCTGTCCGACGCCGAAGGTACCGGAGTAGTTGTGCTTGGCATAGCCGATGCTTTCAGGAAGGTTGTATTCGGCGAGGATCTGTGGCAGATCGCCGCCGGGCCGGTAGCCATGGGCGCGCAGATAGCCTGGCACGAGATCCTGATAATAGGCCAGGGTATCGGTGAGGGTACCGTCGACATCGGCAAGGATGCCGGCGATGTGCGCATCGCCATTGACGATGTAATCGAGCTTGCGTGCGAGGCGTTTCGTAGCGAGCTGTGGCTGTGGCAGGCTGTAGAGGGCGCTGATCACCGCTGCGCCGCTGACGCCGGTTCCGGCGAGGATGGCAGCGTTGTTCTCATTCACACCACCGATGCCGACGACAGGGATGTCGACGCTGGCGCAGATCGCTTTCAACGTATCGCGACTGGTGAGGCTGGAATCTTTGCTGACACTTGGGAAGAGGGCACCGACGCCAAGATAATCTGCGCCGTCTCTGACGGCTTTTTTGGCCTGTTCGAGGGTTTTCGCAGTGACGCCGACGATCTTATCAGGGCCGAGCTGGGCGCGCGCGCTTGCGGCGGCGGTGTCTTCCTGGCCAACGTGGACGCCGTCTGCGTCGAGCGCAAGGGCGAGGGCGACGTCGTCGTTGACGATAAATGGCACGTTGTATTTATGGCAGAGTGCCTTGAGTGCTTCTGCATTCTGGCGCGCTTTGCCGTGCTTGTCGCGGTATTGCAGCATGGTGGCGCCACTGGCGAGAATGGCTTCTGTGCGCGCCAGGAGCGCTTCTCCCTGCAGGTTGTCACAATCGGTGATCACATATAGTAAAAGGTCGTTTTTATTCATGGTCGATCCTGCCTCCATTGTCAGATATTCTCCTGTCATGATATCACACTAGCACGTTTAGGTGAACAGGGAAGGGGACGCTTTTCGGCCTTGGCTTTCATAATTTTTTCGCGCATCCGATCTGCTTGCGCCTGCGCCCTGTAGCCCTGGTGGTTTTCTACAGCGATGTGTATAAAAAACAGCCTTCATCTTTCGATGAAGGCTGTGAGCCAGGGGCACTAGGATTCGAACCCAGGACCTGCGGTTTTGGAGACCGATATTCTACCAGCTGAACTATACCCCTATGCAAAGGACAAGGCCCGACGGACCTTGTCCGAAGGCTCCCCGAACTGGGCTCGAACCAGTGACATCATGATTAACAGTCATGCGCTCTACCGACTGAGCTATGGAGGAATATAGTGCAAAACACCCGATTAGGTGTTTCGCCTGTGTTGGCATTTCCCTATCTTTCCAGGCCGTCACCAGCCAAGTATTTTCGGCACCACTGAGCTTAACTTCTGTGTTCGGT
>URZX01000028.1 GCA_900552455.1 uncultured Peptococcaceae bacterium
CAAAAATGGATCATCCCCCCTGGCGTTTGACGGGGCTTTACGAGAAAGCCCCCCGAAAAAAATCAAGATCTATCCACGGTCAAATAAAAAACCGGAGCTAACATCGCTTTCGCAATGCCGCTCCGGAAAAGGACGAACCTTTTGTCTTCCATTTATAATACTACGCCATTTCAAACCAGTTGTCAATGACGAGTGTCAAAAAGCCCTGCGCACTCTTGACGCGCGGATTGATGGCATAGTAGATTTTGTTCTCGCAACAGAAAAGCCCTCGTCTCATTTGGATCATCCCCCCGGTGGGAAATGAAAAGTTTCTTCCTTATAAATACAAAAGGCTTGCGACCGAGGCATTGGTCGCAAGCCAAAAATCCATACAAACTTCGCTCAGCCAAACACGGCATGCTTGGCAGCTTTGCGCCCTGGGTGGAGGGCGTCTTCGTTGACAGCGATGAGGAGCTTATCCCCTTCCTGCAGGCGCGTGCCGCCGTCGGGGATGATGTAACGATGGTCGCGCTGGATGAGCACGATGAGCGAATGCGGACGTGGCGGCAGGTCGCCGAGGGTCATGCCCGGGGTGAAATCTTCCTTTTCGAGCACGGTCTCGACGAGGGAAAGATTTGGCGTATCGCCTTCTTCCAGTGCACAGAGCACGAGCACGTCTCCCTCCTGGAGCACGGTGCCGCCCTTTGGCAGCATTTCCTCTTCACCGCGCGACAGGCTCACAAGGAGCGAGCCCGGCGGCAGGGTGATGTCCATGACGCGCTTGCCACACCAGTCATGATCCGGCTCGATGCGGAACTGGATGAAATTGACTGGCGATTCGTCGACATAGTCGGTGAAGGTTTTGAAAACGTTCCCGCCTTCGTCGATCATGGCGAGCTTTTGCGCAACGAATGGCAAGAGCGACCCCTGCACGGCAATGGAAAAGAGCACGACGACAAAAACGATGTGGAAAAGATCGTTTTCCATACTCACTGGCGCGATCACGGCCATGATGGCGAACACGACGGACGCGGCGCCACGCAGCCCGGCGAAGGATACGAGCACTCTGCGCGCCAGGCTTCCGCCAAAGGGCGCCATGAGCAGAAAAGTCGCCAGCGGACGCGCGACAAGGGTGAGAAAAACAGCGATGGCCAGCGCTGGTGCGAGCACATCGAGCATGTGCGATGGAAACGAAAGCAGCCCCAGCAGGAAAAAGAGCACTGCCTGCATAATGCCGGTGACGCCATCGAAAAACGGCACGAGGGTGCGCTTGTCTGGCAGGGTACTATTGCCGAGCACGATGCCGACGATGTACACGCTCAAGAGCCCATTGCCATCCACGAGCATCGGCAGCCCGTAGCCAAAGAGCGCCACGGCGACGGCGAAAACGGATTCTGATTCGGCGCAGTCAAACGGCGCTTTTGCGAGCACCCAACGCGCCAGAAATCCGATGCCAAAACCGAAAACGAGCCCGAACGCCAGCTGCTTGATGAGCAGGAGGCTCACCTCGCCCGGCGTGATGCCGGCCTGCATCGCTGCTAGAAGCACGACGCAGAGCATGTACGCGAACGGGTCGTTGGAGCCGCTCTCGACTTCGAGCAGGGAGTCGGTGTTTTCTTTCAGCGCCAGATTGCGCGAGCGCAGGATCGAGAACACGGACGCTGCGTCTGTGGACGAAAGCAGCGCGCCGCAGAGCATCCCTTCCAATAGCGGCATGCCGAGCACAACATAGCAAAACAGGCCGACGATCGCCGCTGTCGCGATGGTGCCGAGGCTGGAGAGCACGATCGACACGACAGCCACAGGCTTTGCGGCTTTCCAGCTGGTGCCGAAACCACCGTAGAACATGATGATCGCCAGCGCCACCATGCTCAGCTTTTCCGCGAAGGCGTAGTCGTCGAAGGGAATGTTCACCAGCCCGTCTGAGCCAAAGACCATCCCCAGCAAAATAAATAAGAGCAACGTCGGCACCCCGATCCGCGCCGACACCCGCTTGAGGATCGTGCAGGATAAGAGCACTATCGCCGATAAGATAATAAGAGCAGTCATGGACATAATAAAACGGCCTCCTTCAGGTCGTAATGCAACGTATCAATTTATTATACCATACTCTACTAGGATTCGCGATGGGTTAGGGCGGGAAAATTGCGTTCGTGCGGGGATTCTTTCTGTCGAATAGGGAGCTTTCCTTCATTAATATGTCCCCTCGTCCCAACTTTTCCGGTAAATAGAAAAAGCGGGGATAGTATCACTTTCGCAATACCTCCCCGCAAAAAGAGCTAAACTCTTTTTCCGTGTAGAGTTAGTTTACTTTATTCCAAACCAATTGTCAATAACAATTTTGAAGAAAGCAAACGAATGTCTGTAGGATTACAATACATGTGTTACAACGAAATAAAATAGAAATGCGGAAACCCCTGAATCTGTGTTATGTTAAAGCTACCACACATCAACACGCCACAGAAAAGAAAGGATTTCCGCATGACCACTATAACACAAGATATGAGATTCCGTCTATCCCTGATTCGTTACGCTGAAAAGCATGGTGTCACTAAAGCTGCTCGTAAGTACAAAACCAATCGTCAGTACATCTATCGCTGGAAAAACCGCTATGATGGCACTTGGGACTCTCTTCGCGATCGTTCCCGTCGGCCCCATCATCATCCTGACCAACATACTGACCAGGAGCTTAAGTTGATCCGCGATATGCGGCGCAGAAATCCCCATGCTGGCCTCGTTGTTTTCTGGGTGAAGCTCCGTCAGCGCGGTTACTCTCGTTCTATTACTGGGCTGTGGCGTGTTCTGAAACGTCTTCAATGCCTTCCGGTCAAACCTGCCAATCCTAAATACATCCCAAAGCCTTATGAACAAATGACCCATCCTGGTCAGCGCGTTCAAATCGATGTTAAGCATGTTCCCGCTGCCTGCATTGTAGGGGATGCGGAAGGCGAAAAGTTCTACCAGTATACCGCCATTGATGAATTCTCCAGGTTTCGATATGTTGAAGCTTTCCGAGAAATCTCAACGTACTCCTCGATGGTTTTTCTGGAACATATGCTGAAAGCGTTTCCCTTTCCTGTTGAATGCGTTCAAACAGATAACGGATTTGAATTCACAAAACGATTCGGTAGCAGCAAGTCTGATAAGGATCTAACGCTATTTGAAAAGAAGCTGGCAGAACTTGGGATTGAGCATAAAAAGATTCGTCCATTTACACCAAGGCACAATGGAAAAGTGGAACGCTCACATCGTAAAGACAATGAGTATTTTTACGCTACACACAGATTCTACTCTTTCGAAGATTTTTCAAAGCAGTTGAAGATTCACAACAAGAAATACAATAACTTCCCGATGAGACCACTGGGTTGGAAATCTCCAAGGGAGACTCTAAAAAGCTTTCTGCATAGTGTGTAACATATGTTTGACAAACCAACACTTCTCGTCGCTTCTCAGGCGAAGTCGAGGTTGTAGCGCAGAATCGCTTGTGCTACAATAAAGTTGATTTGCATTTTGTCAAAAATCTCTAAAGGAGCGTGAACTCCGTGTCAAAAGAACAACAGCAAGGCGGCACTCCGTCCTTTGACGATATCCCGCCTTACGAACGCATCATGAGAGAACGCGCCGCAGCTGCCGCCGAGGAAAAAGAAGCAGCAGCGCAGGCCGCCGCTCAGGATGCCAAATCCGATCAGGAGCCGGGCGGTCAGTGGGCGACACGGCCGATGGCCGCTCAGACAGCGACAGCTGCCAAGCGTCCACAGCGCAAAGACGACGACCATCCGGCCACCCTCGCAGAAGCTGCCGCCAAGCGCGCCGAAGCGCGTCAGAAAGCAGCCCAGGCCGCCAAGGCCCGTCAGGCAGCCATGCAGGCTGAGCGCGAAGCCCAGCTCGCAGAAGAAGCTGCCCGCAAGGCCGAAGCCGCCAGCGCTCCACAGGCGCAGGCCGTCGCAAGCGAAGCCCAGGACGTGCGCGCAGACAAGACCGCTGAAGAAGCAGCCGCTGCCAAAACCGCCGAAGCCGCAGAGCCAGCAGCAAAGACCAAGCGCCCGGCTCCAGTTGCCGCAAGCAAAAAAGAAAAGAAGAGCAGAGCCCGCCGCGAGGAGCCAGCAAAACGCGGCAGACACCATCGCCGTCGTTTTCCATGGGTGGCAGTGATCATGCTCGTCTGCATCGCCGTCGTCGTGCTCGCCGTGACTCAGATCGGCCGCAACTGGCTCGTTCCTGCCAACGCCAACGACACCCAGATCGTTGAAGTGGAGATCCCGGAAGGAACCCCAGTCAGCACTATGGGCGATATGCTCGAAGAACAGGGCCTGATCCGTTCCTCCAGCGCTTTCAGCCTGCTCGTCCGTGTTCAGGGCGCAGCAGCCAACCTCCAGGCTGGTGTGCATGACCTCTCCCCATCGATGACGATGCCGGAGATCGTCGCCGCACTGCAGGAAGGCGCTGAAGAAGCCGGCATGCTCAAGGTCACCGTCAACGAAGGGCTGACCGTCGATCAGATTGCAGAAGTCGTCGCCGACAGCACCAGCTACAGCGCCGAAGATTTCCTCAACCTTATGAGCAATCAGGAATTCCTCGCGCAGCTCGTGCAGCAGTATCCGATCCTCACCGATTCCTACAACAATCCAAACGTGCGCTACGTGCTCGAAGGCTATCTCTTCCCGGCCACCTACGACGTTGCCCAGGGAGAAACCCTGGAATCTCTCGTCACCCAGATGGTCGACAAGACCAACGAAGTCCTGAGCAAATACCAGGCCGATATCGATGCCTCCAGCTACAGCCTGCAGGATATCATGAGCATCGCCTCCCTCGTTGAAAAGGAAGGCCAGACCACCGAAGACCGCAAGCTCATCGCCGGCGTCTTCTACAACCGTCTCGAACAGGGCATGCCGATCCAGTCGGATATCAGCGTGCTCTATGCACTCGGCACCCACAAGGAAATGGTCACCTACGATGATCTCGAGGTTGACTCGCCGTACAATCTCTACACCAATGCCGGCCTCCCACCAGGACCGATGAACTCCCCAAGCGAGGATGCCATCGCTGCTGCGCTGGAGCCAACCGACAACGACTACCTCTATTTCTATGCCAACCTCAAGACCGGTGAAGTGTTCTACACCGACGACTACGAGCAGCATCAGGCATGGGCACAGGAGTATGAAGAGACTGGCGACATCCAGGGCTGAGCGCGTCATCGCATGAAGTCGTAAATAAAGAGGGGATATTGTGAGCAAAGAATCTTCGCGAAAATCCTATTATCCTGCACTAGACAGCCTGCGTGTGCTCGCGATGCTGGCGATACTGGTTTACCATTACGCACCGCATCGCATGGCCGGCGGCTTCATCGGCGTGGACCTGTTCCTCGTCATCTCAGGATTTTTGACCGCGCGCAGCCTCATGAAATGGGAGACGAAGGGCTTCGGGCGCACCTATGTGTCCTACCTCGTCAAGCGCGTCATCCGTCTCGGCGTGCCAATGGTGCTGGTTTTTCTGGCATCTGTTTCCATCATCAACATCTTTTTTCCAGACCTGCTCTATAACATCCGCGGCGCCCTGCTCTCAAGCGCCTGCTATGTGAATAACTGGTGGCAGATCAGTCTGGGCTATTCCTACTTTGAACAATACGTGCATCCGTCGGCCTTCACCCATCTCTGGTATGTGGCCGTGCTGATGCAGCTCTGTGTCGTCTGGCCGATCCTCTTCACCGTCATGAAACGCCTCAAAAAAGGGCCGTTCGCCATCGCCGCCGTGCAGCTCGTGCTGGCAGTCATCAGCGCCTTGCTCATGGCCGTGATCTTCGGTGGCGACAGCGATCCGTCCCGTGTTTACTACGGCACCGACACCCGCCTCTATGCGTTCGCCCTCGGCGGCGCCCTGGGCACCATCTGGCGGCCGGCAAAAATGGCCGAGCTCCACGGGCGCAAGATTGGACTCATCGCAGACCTCGTCGGCATCGTCGGCCTCGTGGCCTTTGTCGTGCTGGCGCTGCGCCTGCAGGATCAGGCCGCGATCACCTATCGCGGCGGACTCTTCCTGTCGGCAGTGGTCAGCACCGTCGTCGTTGCCGCGCTGACGATCCCAGGCAGCGTCGTCGCCAGACTCCTCAGTCTGCGCGCGCTGACCTTCCTCGGCAAGTGCACCTTCAGCACCTACCTCTGGTACTATCCCGTGCTGACCATGGGCAACAGCGTGTCCTTCTTAGCCAGCCATAAATGGATCCAGTGGATCATCCTCTTCGTGCTCTCGATCCTCACCTACGTGTTCATCGAGCAAGCCTTCGTGAGCAAGCTCCTCAAAGGGCAGCTGCCAGCCAAGCAGCGCGTCATCGAATTTCTTACGTCTGTGGCCACGAGCAAGCGCCATTTCGTCGCCCTCGTGCTGATTGTAGCGCTCTGCTTCTCCAGCGGCGTCGGCTTTGCGCGTGCGCAGAGCGGCGAAAACGAAACCGTCGCCGAAATGCAGGCGCAGATCGCCGCCAACGAAGCGCTCATCGCCAAGCAGCAGGCCCTCGACGAGCGTGAAAAAATGGCCAACGTTCAGGATATTCCGTATCTCGATCGTTCCGTCATGCTCTTCAGCCGCGAGCTCAAGGTCACCTTCGTCGGTGACTCCATCCTGCTCGGTGCCGCTGCACCGCTCACAGAGGCCTTCCCGCAGTCCGTCATCGACGGCAAAGTCGGCCGCCAACTCAGCCAGAGCGCTGACGTCGTGCAGAGCTTGCTCGACAGTGGCAGCATGAACGACGTCGTCGTCATCGTACTCGGCTCCAACGGACCGTTCACCGAAGACCAGCTCGACAGCCTCATGCAGATGCTCGGCGACCGCGAAGTCTTCCTCATGAACACCCACGTTCCGCGCGAATGGCAGGACAACGTCAACACCATGCTGCAGAGCTACGCCGACAAGAGCAAGAAGGACAACTTCCACCTCATCGACTGGAAGAGCTTCATCGATCAGCATCCGGAATGGCTCTATGAGGACGATACCCATCCAACGCCGGAAGGCGCTGAACAGTTCGCCAAGCTCATCGCCGATACCCTCTACGACACCCTCGCCAGTGACGAGCGCAAGGAAAAAGACAAGCTCGCTGACGAAGCCGCCGCAGAGGAAGCAGCGAACACCTCTGCCGAACAGCAGACCGACGCAGCCGCAGATGGCACAGCTGACACCGCAGCAGATGCCACTGCAACAGACGCTGTAACAGAATAAGAATCGCAGGACCGTTTTTCACAAGCGGTCCTGTTTTTTTGCGCGAAAAATTGTCATCAATATAAGAAAATTTATCGCCGCAGACGATTGCATCTCAAAAAAGACAGGCGTATAATATAATAAATCGTCGCACAGAGACTGTGTGATATAACAATCATCAAGGAAGTGTCTATTTACAATGAGCAATAGTTACAGTGTGGCACTGCCTCAGTACACCATCGGGGCAGATTGCTATGACAAGATCCCATATTTCGCACGCTACTACGGCAACAAAGCCGTCGTCATCGGCGGGGAGACCGCCATGGCCAAGTCCAAGGATGCGCTGCTTGCAGGCATTAAGGACAGCGATGTCGAGATCACAGATTTTATCTGGTACGGCGGCAACTCCACCTATGAAAATGGCGATGCGCTGATCGCCAACCCAGCAGTGCAGCGCGCAGATATCCTCTTCGGTGTTGGCGGCGGCCGCGCGTGCGATACCGTAAAATACGTCGCCGATAAATTGGACAAACCACTTTTCCTCTTCCCAACCGTCGGCTCCAACTGCGCCTCCGTCACCGCCGTCGGCGTCATGTACAACCCAGACGGCACCTTCCGCGATTACTATTATCCAAAAATCGCTGAACACACCTTCATCAACACCCAGGTCATCGCCGAATCTCCAGAGGAAATGCTCTGGGCCGGCATCGGTGACGCCCTCTCCAAGGAATGCGAAGCCGATCTCTCCAGCCGCGGCGCAGACCTCACGCACACGCCAATGATGGGCGTTACCCTTTCCAAAGTCTGCACCGATCCGCTGCTCACCTACGGCAAGGAAGCACTGGAAAGCTGCAAGGATGACCAGGACAGCGAAGCCCTGCGCCAGGTCGTCTTAGACATCATCGTCTCCACCGGCATCGTCTCCAACATGGTCACCAACATGCCGGAATACTACTACAATTCTTCGCTGGCGCACTGTGTCTACTATGGGGTCAATGCGCTCCCTGCTGGCGAAAAGCATCGTCACGGCGAGGTTGTTTCTCTCGGCGTGCTCTGCCTCTTGACTTACGACAAGCAGTTCCAGATGCGCGACCGCGTCATGCAGTTCAACTATGACCTGGGGCTGCCAATCTGCTTCGAAGACATCGATGTCAGCCCAGAAGAATTCCAGATCATCGCTGACAAAGCCGTCGGCGCAGAAGAATGGAAGTTCCGCTCCAAAGACATCACCCAGGAAAAATTCCTGCAGTGCCTCAAGGATCAGGATGCTGCCGGCCGTGCTTTCAAGGAAAAAATGGCCGCCCGCGAAAAAGAAGAAGCCAACGCCTAAATCCGCAGACGCACCGCGCTATTGACAGCCGCGCGTCCATCGCGTACACTAAATATAACAACATATTATTTGAAAATCTTCAGGGCGGGGTGAGCAAATCAGGTAGGAAGTAGGAGGTAGAAGGTAGGAGGTTACGCTCGTGATGGGCGTGACTGGCGTTTCTGTTGCGGCGATCGCAGCGCATGAAGACGTTGGTCAGATTTGGCAGTAGCCAGAACCTCCTACCTGCCAGCGAGCAACGCGAGTCCGTCCGCGACGCGAGATCACGATGCTTTCAATTCGCAGAAGCTGTACTCAAAGAAACGAAGCATTTCAATGAACGAGAACGCTTCTCCGAGCTAGTCCTGGAAGGGCGAAGCGGCTACCTCCTCCCTGAACAGCAATTCCCCACCGGCGGTAAAGTCCGCGAGCGCGCTGCGCATGAACCGGTGAGATTCCGGTACCGACAGTATAGTCTGGATGGAAGAAGATAAATCTGACATTATTTTCTGTCCCTGGGATTTTGATCGCCGGGGACATTTTTTTCGCCGGCGACGGAAAGGAGAATCGTTATGAGTCGTAGAAACAATGTCAAAACCGTCGCCTTTGTCGGTGTGTTGGGGGCGCTCAGCTGCGTGCTGATGCTGCTGCGCTTTCCGCTGCCGTTCGTGCCAGGATTTTATGAATTTGATATCGCCGAGCTGCCAGCGCTCTTCGCCGGATTTTTCCTCGGGCCAGTCGCCGGCTGTGCCGTCGTTTTCGTGAAGATCGTCCTCAAGCTCATCTTCCAGGGCTCCGCCACCTTCGGCATAGGCGATCTCTCAAACCTCATCGGCAGCATGGTCTTCATCCTCACTGCCTCGCTGATCTATCGCCGCATGCACACGAAAAAAGGCGCCAAGATCGCCCTCGTCGTGTCCACCCTCGTCGTCAGCGTCGTCTACGTCTTTCTCAATGCCTACATCATGCTGCCAATGTACGCCAGCGTCTACGGCCTGCCGATCGAGACCATCGTCGACATGGGGCATGCCGTCAATCCATGGGTCAACGACACCGTCACCCTGATGATTTTCGCCGTTTTCCCATTCAACCTCGTCAAGCACGGCGCCACCGCTCTGCTCACCTATCTGCTCTACAAGCGCGTCGGCAACGCCCTGCGCAGCATGATGGGACTCACGCCAGACGCCACCGTGAAAAGCTGAACAAAAAACAGGATCGCTCATTTCTGAACGATCCTGTTTTTCTCTTTATATGCCTTCGTTGTAGATCGCCGTCGCCGTCTCTTCGTCGAGATAGCCCGCGTCGATCATGCGCGCCAGCACCTGCTCCTGACGCTGGCGCGAAAGATCGTAGTTCACCGTCGGCGAATAAACGCTCGGCGCATTCGGCACACCAGCCAACAGCGTCGCCTGGCCGTTCGTCATTCCTGCCGGCGCGACGCCGAAATAGCCCCAGCTCGCGTCGCCAATGCAGTAATAGCCGTCGCCGTAGTAGATGCTGTTGATGTAGAGCTCGAGGATCTGGTCCTTCGAGAACGTGCGCTCAAGCTGCACCGACGTGATCAGCTCCGCGATCTTGCGCGAGAGCGAGCGCGTCTGCTCGTAGTAGAGCGTGCGCGCCAGCTGCTGGCTGATCGTGCTGCCGCCCTCCTGCAATTCGCCCGAGAGGGCGTTGCGCACCAGCGCGCGGCCAGTGCCGATGACATCGAAGCCGTGGTGATCGTAAAAACGGTGATCCTCCGTCGCCACCACCGCGTTCAGAAAGATCTGCGGCACCTGATCGAGCGTCGTGTAGCCTGGCTTCTGCTGCACCTCCAGCGCAGCCTGTTCAAGTGGCCGGTTCGCCGTCGCTTCGTGATACACAGCGTAGCCGCTGACACCGCAGATCGTCAGCGCCGCCACACAGACGAGCAGCACCAGCGCCATCACCAGCTTCAGCAGCTTGCGAATGAGTGTTGCTAAAAAATGGAGCATAGGAACCTCCTTGGATTTTTTGTGCGTATTTGTTTCTATTATATCGTAAAACAGTGACAGGTTGTCGGGAAATCGCGCATATTTAATGAAGAAAAAATGAATTTTTACCAACAATGCGGAAGTTCTCCTAGGGATTGCGGAGGTTCTATGCTATAATAGGGAAGATAAGGAGGGCTGTTGCATGAGTAATAAAAACAAAAAGTCCTTGGGCGAGAGCATCAAGCAAGTTCTTTCCAGCTTGAAATTATCCCATTTTATCTTATTGGTATTGCTGCTCCTCGTCGTTGTCGGTATCAGTACCGTCGGGACAGTCATTCTGGCAGCAACCAGTGGCATGCCGTCGTTGGAAGACACGGATGTCACGGATTTTGATGTAACGAGCTATATTGTTGATAAGGACGGCGTCTTCGTTGATCAGATGGTCGACACCAACTACGTCAACGTCGATGCCAGCGAAATTTCGGACAACATGACCAACGCCGTCATTTCCATCGAGGACCGACGCTTCTACAAACACCACGGCGTCGACCCGATCCGTATCGGCGGGGCCATGGTCGCCAACCTCAAAGCCGGCACCATCGTCCAGGGTGGTAGTACCATCACCCAGCAGCTGGCCGGTCTCGTCATGGAAAACCGTGACGAAAAAACCTACAAGCGTAAGATCCAGGAGATGGTCCTGGCCTTCCGCATTGAAAACGAGTACAGCAAGGAAGACATCCTCACCGCGTATCTCAACCGCGTCTACCTCGGCATCGGTCTCAGCGGCAAAGCCTGCTACGGCGTAGAAGCCGCCGCGCAGGATATGCTCGGCAAACACGCCGACGAGCTCACCGTCGCCGACGCCGCGCTCCTGGCAGGGATGATCCAGAACCCAACCTACTGGTCACCGATCACCGATCCAGACAATGCCAAGGTGCGCCGTGACACTGTTCTTTCCGCCATGCTCGACAATGGCGTCATCGACCAGACCCAGTACGATGAAGCCGTCAACACACCGATCACCACCGCCTCCATCGTTGTAGAAAGCGGCAATGAGACCCAGTCCTACAACCAGAGCTACATCGATTACGTCATCGAAGAAGGCATGGAGGTACTCAATGTCAGCCGCGAAGAACTCTACAGCGGCGGCTACGTCATCCACACCGGCCTGGATCAGAATCTCCAGAGCTACATGTATGACTACTTTGAAAGCGACTACCCATTCCCAGCCAGCGATGTCCAGGCCGGGATGGTCGTTCTCAACAACGAAGACTCCACCATCGCCGGCATGATCGGCGGCCGCCATCAGGAATCCGTCGGCGGCTACAACAACGCTTGGCAGGCCACCCGCCAGCCAGGCTCGTCCTTCAAGCCAGTCTTCGTTTACGGCCCAGCGTTTGAAGACGCCGACATGGGCACCGGCACCGTTTACAACGACTCGCCGTACACCGTCGACGGTCACACCATCAAAAATGCCGACCTCTCGCAGCACGGCAACGTCACCATCCGCTACGCCCTTGAGCAATCCCTCAACACCGTAGCAGCGCAGATCGTCAACGACATCGGGCCGGAAACCGGCATCGAGTTCGCCAAGAACTGCGGCATCACCACCCTCGTCGAAGAATCTGACGACGGCGTCACCGACCAGACCATTTCTGCCGGCCTCGGCGGTCTGACCAACGGCGTCTCCGTTCTCGAGATGGCCGGCGCGTATGAGTGCTTCGCCAACGAAGGCATCTACACCAAGCCACACGCCATCACCAGCATCACCGACGAAGAAGGCAATATCATCTGGCAGGAAGAGCCAGAAAGCCATCGCGCCATGGAAGAAACCACCGCCTATATGATCACCAGCTGTCTGCAGAGCGTCGTCACCGACGGTATCGGTACAGCAGCGCAGATTTATGACGGTCGTCCAACAGCCGGCAAGACCGGTACCACCGACAACAACAAAGACTTCTGGTTCTGTGGCTACACCCCACAGTACACCGGCGCACTCTGGATCGGCTACGACACACCAGCCTACATGTACGGGACCTCCACCTACGCCGCCTCCATCTGGGGCGTCGTCATGAGCTACCTGCATTCCGGCCTCGACTTTGAATACTTCGAAGAACCAGACGGCCTCACCGCCGTCACCGTCGATACCAAGAGCGGCCTCCTCGCGACCCGCTCCACCCCATACGCATACCGCTCCACCGAACTCTATCGCTCCGGCACCGAGCCAACCACCTATTCCAGCAACAGCTACAGCAGCTATCAGTACGACAGCAGCACCTCGACGAACACCTGGGGGAATGGCACAACAACCAGCGATGGTACGACAGGAACGACAACCGGTGATGGTACCGGCACAGGGACAGGAACTGGCACCGGCACAACCGGCGGCTGGGGTGACACCAGCGGCACAACCGGCGGCTGGGGCACCGGAACCGGCACAGGTACAGGAACTGGCACCGGCGGCTGGGGCACCGGAACCGGCACAGGTACAGGAACTGGCACAGGTACCGGCACAGGCACTGGAACTGGTACAGGCACCGGCGGCTGGACCGGCGGCGAGAACACCGGCACCGTGTATTAAATGGTGAATGATTAATTTTTAATGATCAATGAATGACAGCTTGAGAAGATCCCGCCGCATTCGCAGCGCGATCCTCTCAAGCTTTTTAATTTTTCGGCGCTCGTCAGCGACAGGCGCTGGCGAAAATAATGTAAAATCTCCAATTTTTTTCAAAAATGAGCAAAACTGGTCGAAATAATGCAAAACTGGTAAGAAATTATTCTTAACAGCATGGTATAATAAATTCACTCGGAAAAAATTTATCACGGAAGGGTTGAAAAACATGAATCTGGAAAATATCCTCCTTAGAGAAAAGAAGAGAAGAGCGCGTAGTCCGCGCTGATCTTTGCGCGCAAAATTTCAGAGAACCTATTTCACAGACGCATTCCGTGCGTGGAGCTTCCGCGCCCGCCATGCGTCTGTTTTTCGTGTCTCTGTGCAGCGCGAAAGGGGGCGGCGTCCATGCGTAAGTTTGGCAGAAAATGCCTCGCCGCTATCCTCACTCTCGCCATGCTCATCACGTTCATCCCCGCAGGCGCAGCACCAGCGCGCGCAGCAGGGGAGGGGGAGAACAGCACCGAAGGCTACACCATCGACTACGCCGAGGAGACCATCACCATTGGCGAGGGCTATGAGGTCTATACAGCGGAGACAGGTGGTGACAAGATTGAGAGCGGCGGCAGTATCACCGCTTATATCGGGCAGACGCTCTATATCCAGCAAACCGGTTCGGAAACCACCGGGCGCACGGCGATCTCTATCCCCGCCCGGCCGCAGGCGCCTGAGATCTCCGGCATAAATATCTCGTATTCCACTGAGAAATTGACGATTCCCTCGAACGCTGGTTTTTCCGCTGATGATTTGGAATATACCACGCAGGGCTATCAAACTGTTCGTAAATGGACTGCCGTACCGGAGTCGCTTTCTTTATCTGAGATGGGTTGGACAGGCAATCAAATGTACATTTATTTCAGAATAAAAGCGACGGAGACCTCCTTTGCAAGCGAGGCGACTACAACCGGTATGCAGATCCCTTCCCGGCCCACCGCGCCAACCAGTGAAAGCATATGGACAGTGAGAACAGAGAAAAGTATCACGATTAGCGGTGTATCCGGTCAGGAATATCGGTGTGGGATTGGCGATGACTGGGGCGCGTGGAAAACCATCAGCAGTGACAGTAAGTCGATTAAATTTGAGGACCTGGAACCTGGAACGGAATATACGATCCAAAACAGATATCAATCTGCACAGATGAAAGCTATCAAGAACAGTTCGCCAGTTTTGCCAACAGCACGACGGTAATTACCTGGCCCCTCATTACGGCAACCAGCCTGGAAACCGGGTATGTCGGATGTCGAGCTGGGAGGTCTGACCGTCAGCGGCCACACCGGTTTTCAGGGCCACTTCCAATACGGTGACACCATCACCGTGACCTTCACGCCGGAACGGCAGGCAGATACCAGCGCCAACGCTCAGACGCTGGCCGAAGGTACCGCCACCCTCAGCTATACGCCTGCTGAAGAAGATCCCGTCGAACTCGCCACGGCGACCGCACAGGCCGACGGCTCTTTCAAGCTCACCTATGACACCAAGGAGAAGAAGCTTCCCATCGGCGAGAATCTGCCCCTCACCGTCTCCTACGGTGGAAGTGGTGCATTGAACCCAACAGAAAAAAAGTGACAGTCACTCTCGAGCGCGCGACACTCAAGAATGTACCAACCATCAGCGGTGAGTTTGTGAGCGGAAACACACTGACCGCGAACTACACGCCGCAGGACGATGAGACCGTCACCTACCAGTGGAACAGAAACGGCACGGTGATCGCGAACGCTACCAGCAGCACCTACACGCTGACGACGGAAGATATTGACCAAGATATCAACGTCTCTGTGACCGCTACCGACGAGAACCACACCGGCAGCGTGACCAGCGCAGCCGTCACCATCAGCGCGCCAGAACCACCATACACTGGCAAATACAGCTACGAAGTCACGACCAGCGTCGGCGATAATGGCACGATCAGCGTCGATCGATACGCCGCGGAAGGCGACAAGGTGACGATCGAAGTTTCTCCTGACGAAGCATATCTGCTGGACGATCTGACGATCACGAGCGGTGGCAAGGATGTGGAAGTAACGGATAATGGTGACGGCACCTACACGTTCACAATGCCGAGCGGCGATGTGAAAATCACTGCGACCTTCGCCGAAGATCCAGACTGGACGGAGGAGCCGGAAGAACCAGCGACGGATGTCAGCGAGATTTTCCTGGACGTGGCGCCAGGGGCCTGGTACAAGGACGCTGTGCAATACGCGTATGATAATGGCCTGATGACTGGCGTGAGCGCAACGGAATTTGCGCCAGAGCAGACGACGACGCGCGCGATGATAGTTTCTATCCTTGCGCGATTGGAAAATGTGACGAGCGCTGAATCTGCAGGCTTTGCCGATGTGGACGACGAATGGTACGCCACCGCTGTGAACTGGGCAGCGAGCGTCGGCGCCGTCAGCGGCACGGGCGAGGGCAATTTCTCGCCAAATGCGGCCATCACCCGCGAACAGCTGGCGGCGATGCTGATGAACTACGCAGCCTACAAAGGCGAGGATGTTTCAGCCCGCGCCGATCTCTCAGCCTACAGCGACCAGCCAAGCGCCTGGGCCGAAGAAACCATCTCCTGGAGCGTCGCAGAAGGACTGCTAACAGGTGTCACTGCAGACGAATTGCAGCCGCAGGGGAACGCCACCCGCGCCCAGGTGGCAGCGATCTTACAGCGCTATCTCGGCGCATAAACAATAGCAATACGGAGCAGTCACAGAACGCGGCTGCTCTGTTTGTCGTTTGTGTGGAAAAATTTGTGCTGAAAAGGTATAATGGAAGCATAAACATCCAGTAAATTCCATGTAACGAGAAAGGAACGACGAGAATGGGATATGTAGTTGCATTAGATATCGGGACGACGAGCACGCGGGCGATCGCTTTTGACCACGGCCAGCGCATCGCTGGGGTGCGGCAGCAGGAGGTCAGCCAGTATTATCCGGAGCCGGGCTGGGTCGAAGAGGATGCGATGGAGCTGTGGGCGTCGTCCTTTGGCGTGCTGCAGGAGCTGTTGGCGCTGAAGGGCATCCATCCCGACGATGTGAAGGCGATCGGCATCACCAACCAGCGCGAGACGACGATCGTCTGGGAGCGCGCAACGGGGCGTCCGGTGTATAATGCGATCGTCTGGCAGTGCCGCCGCACAGCGGATCTCTGCGAGGAGATCAAGGGCAGCGACTGGGAGCAGAAGATCTTTGAAAAAACAGGGCTGGTCATCGACGCGTATTTCTCGGCGACGAAGCTGGCCTGGATCCTCGACCGCGTCGATCCGGACCGCAGCCGCGCCAAGGCGGGCGAGCTGATGTTCGGCACGGTGGATACGTGGATCCTCTGGAAGCTGACAGAGGGCCGCGTCCACGCGACGGACTACACGAACGCATCGCGCACGATGCTCTTCAATATCAACACGCTGGACTGGGACGACGAGCTGCTGGGTTATTTCAATATTCCGCGCTGCATGCTGCCGGAGGTGCATCCGTCGGGCCATGTGTTCGGCACGGCGTCGATCGGCTCGGCGCACATCGAGGTGCCTGTGGCGGGGATCGCCGGCGACCAGCAGGCGGCGCTCTACGGGCAGATGTGCTGGGAGCAGGGCGAGGCGAAAAATACCTACGGCACAGGCTGTTTCCTTTTGATGAATATCGGCAAGACGCCGACGAAGAGCGCCCATGGCCTGGTCACGACGATCGCGGCTGGGCTGGATGCGCAGCCAGATTATGCGCTGGAGGGCTCGATCTTTGTGGGCGGCGCGGTGATCCAGTGGCTGCGCGATGAGATGCGCTTCATCGAGGAGGCTGGCGACAGCGAATTTTTCGCGGAGAAGCTCAAGGACAACGGCGGCGTTTATCTGGTGCCGGCGTTTGTCGGGCTGGGCGCGCCGTATTGGGATATGTACGCCCGCGGCACGATCCAGGGACTCACGCGCGGCACAGGCCGTTCGCATATCATCCGCGCGGCGCTGGAATCGATCGCTTATCAGACGCGCGATGTGCTGGAAGCGATGGAGGCAGACACGCAGGTGGACATGGGCAGTCTGCGTGTGGACGGCGGCGCGGCGCGCAATCATTTTCTCATGCAGTTCCAGGCGGACATTTTGAACTGCCGCGTCGAGCTGCCGGAGATCGTCGAGAGCACCGCCATGGGCGCAGCGCTCTTGGCGGGACTGGCGGTCGGCTTCTGGAAGGACAAGGAGGAAGCCCGCGCCAGCCATCGTCTGGCCCACGTTTACGAACCACAGATGAGCGCGGAGGAACGTGCGCAGAATTACAGTGGCTGGAAAAATGCCGTTGCCCATACGCTGACAAAATAACGACGCAGGAGGATCCGCAGGGGTCCTCCTTTGTTGTACTTGCTGAAAACGGCGAGCGTGGTATAATAAGAGCAGGCAACTGTAAGAAAATATGCGCAGATCGCGCGGAATGAAATGGGAGGCGCTTATGAAAAGGACAATGAAGCAATTTTGGCGGACGCTCGTGGCGTTGGTGTTCGCGGCGGCGCTGCTGAGCGGATCGCTGCCGGCGCTGGCGGAGGACGGCGAACAATCGCTGCCGGACTGGACCGGCGAGGTGGCTGTCGCAGGGAAAAATCTGGCGGCGGATCTCGCCTGGAACACTGGCGACGGCGTGTGGACGTGCAGCGATGTGGGGATCTCAGGCATCGCCAGTGTGGTCGTTTATGAGAGCGGCATGCTGGATGTGGTGGTCGACGGGGATGTGGCCCTTGACGGCGCAGAGCTCGTGGACACGGGCAGCGCGCAGGGAATCAGCGTGAATCTCAATGTCGATCTCTCGCAGGCGCAGACGCTGGCGATCACCCAGCGTGGCAACGCTCCGGCGCTGCGCGTCAGTGATACGAATGGCAGCGGCGTGGACTGCACGCTGATGCTTTCGACGAACAGCAGCGAAGCGACCTGCACGATCGACCGCATCGCTGTGGACAGCGGCGCGACGTGTCAGGTGCTCTATCAGGAGCGGGCGTATCACAAGAGCGCCCATCTGCAGATCGCCGACAACCTCGTGATCGCGGAGAACGCCGAGTTCAACGCCTGGGCGATCGGCAACAGCTATCTCACGATCGCTGTCGATGCAGGCGCGACGGTTGACAATCGCGGCAGCATGGCGCTCAGCGGCACGGAATTTGACAACGCCGGCAGGATCGACAACCAGGGCAGCCTGGCGCTCGAGGTCGCCGGATTCAACAACAACGGCACGCTGGAAAACAGCGGCACAATGCGGCTCTTTGCCGCCAATCTGGAAAACCACAGCACCTTTTCCAATCACGCCACGCTGACCATCGGCAACGCCGGAACCTTTGAAAATGCCGGCGGCACGGTGATCAACGAAGATGAGGCGGCGCAGATCGCCATCTGTGACGGCGGGCGTTTCCTCAACGACGCGGCGAGCACCCTCGAAAACCACGCGCCACTCACCCTCGACGGCAAGGGCACGTTCATGAACGCGGATTTCGCCGACACCCATTGCACGCACCATTCCTTCAGCGGCGATGCGCAGCCGACGTACACGGAGCCGCAGACCTGCTACATTTGCGGGCAGGCGGTTTACGAGACAGACAGCGTGGCGCCGACGGGGACGCTCAGCGTCAACGGCGTGGCGTATACGGATCTTGGCGCGATCAGCGAGCGCATCGCGGTGAATCCCGGCGCGCCTGTGGCGCTGACGGCGCAGGATGGCGAGAGCGGGCTGAAACGGCTGTCGTATTATATTGCCGATCGCGCGCTGACAGAAAGCGAGATCGCAGCGATCACAGACTGGCAGGAGATTAGCCTGGATGCGCCGACGCAGAATGCTGTACGCATTGGGCCGGATCCTGTGCAGGATGTCGCTGATGTGAACCGTTTTGCTGTCTATGTGCGCATCGAGGACAACGCCGGTCACGGCGAGGCGGGGGCGCAGGACAACGTGACCTACATCGGCACGCCACTCTGCGACATCGACAAGACGGCGCCGGTCGTTGAGGGCATTGTAGACGGTGGGCATTACACCGGCGATGTCACCTTCACTGTGAGCGACAGCGACGAAAATCCGATCAGCGTCACCCTTGACGGCGCAGAAATCTCGCCAGACGCCGCCGGAAACTATGTCATTCCTGCTGACGACCGCACGCATACCGTCGTCGTCACAAGCGGCACTCACACATTGACCTACAGCGTCACGGTCGACCGTGCGCCGGCGGAAGAGCCGGAGAATCCTGACGATCCAGAGCCGAGCAAGCCGGTGATCCAGCTGCACAAGATCAGCGCGCTGCCGGCTGACGGCGGCAGTCTGACGCTTTCGCAGCATTTCGCCGCCGCGGGACAGACGGTCAGCGTGACGGCGACGCCGGAGGATGGCTACGCGCTGTCGGCGCTCTCTGTGCGCGGCGAGAGCGGCGCGGAAATTTCCCTCGCGGAAAAATCCGATGGTCGCAGAAGCTTCACCATGCCAGATGAGAACGTCGTTGTCGACGCAGAATTTGTCGCGACAGGCGACGAGCCGGAAACGCCGGACGCTTTTCCGTTCATCGATGTGCATCCTGGCGACTGGTTCTATGACGATGTCTACACCGCCTGGGAGCGGCATCTCGTTGCTGGCATGACAGAAGATCTCTACATGCCGCAGCGCGCGATGAGCCGCGCCATGACGGTGACGATCCTCTCGCGTTTTGAGGAGGAGATCCCGACGGTTGACGGCGCCTGGTATGAAAGCGCCCGCGTTTGGGGCATGGAAAACGGCATCTGCGACGGCACGCGCATGGAAGAGGATGTGACGCGCGAGCAGCTGGCGACGATGCTCTGGCGCTACGCCCGTTATCGCGGCTGGGATGTGAGTGCGCGCGGCGATGTTTCGGCGTTCAGCGATGCTGACAAGATCTCGCCGTTCGCAGACGACGCCATCACCTGGGCGATGGGAACCGGCATTCTCGGCGGCAAGGGCGAGGGCATCCTCGATCCTGGCGGCAAAGCCACGCGCGCAGAATTTGCGGCGATGCTGAACCGCTTCTGCGCTCTTTACGATCTTTGAGCAAAAAAATCACTCCCCGTATCGGCGGATGACCGCTGATACGGGGAGTGTGCGTTAGTGGTGAGGATTTTCCTGTTCGTGGATCTTGATGGCGAGGTTGTTCATGAGGGTGTCGAGCTCGGTGGAAACGTCGGCACAGATCTTGAGATCGTCGGCCATTTCCGGCGTGAAAAGATGCTCTTTTTTGTAGCGCAGCTGGTGCTCCAGCGAGGCCCAGAAATCCATGGCGATGGTGCGCAGCTGGATCTCGACGTTCATCATTTTTTTCTGGTCGGTGAGGAAGATCGGCACCGCCACGATCAAATGCAGGCTGCGGTAGCCGTTTTCTTTCGGATTGGCGATGTAGTCCTTGCGGCGGATCAGCGTGATGTCGTCCTGCTGCACGAGCGCGTCGGCGATGCGGTAGACATCGTCCACAAAGGAGCAGACCACACGCACACCGGCGACGTCGAAGAGATTTTCTTCAATGGAGGCTGCGCTGAAAGCGAGGCCGCGGCGCGCCAGCTTGTCGCGGATGCTCGTCGGCTCCTTGAGGCGGCTCTTGATGCTTTCGATCGGATTGCGCTCGTATTGGTAGGAAAAATCTTCGTTGATGACGTTGAATTTTGTCTCGATCTCCATGATGGCGCAGCGGTAGTAGGCCATCAGCCACTTGAAATCGTAGATCTGGCGGCGGATGTAGCTGACAAGCTCCTCCGGCGGAAAACCCTTGTCGTCGAGGTCGCATTCTGAGAGAAAACGCTCGAGCTGTTTTGCGTCGATGCCAAGATCGCTCTGCATCAGATATTGCTCCAGTTGTTTGATATCCATAATGTCCTCCTCGGTGATTGTTCTTTCTATATTATAGGCGCAGCCCTGCAGCAAATCAACGGCAAGAAAAAAACGCCGCGCAGGCGTTTGATTGGCAATAAAAAATAACCGCCCCGGCCAAGGAAACGGTTACTAAACCAAATCTCTGAGGCCAACCGTCTGTCGGTAGCCCCTTTCGCTATTTATATTATAACACGCGGTCAGCAGTGCGACAAATAAAAAATGGAATCCGAGGCGCGGATTCCATAAAAAAACTGGACCGTCAGGGGATCGAACCCTGGACAACACGATTAAGAGTCGCGTGCTCTACCAGCTGAGCTAACGGTCCATTTCGCAGCGCTGTTTCGCAACTGCAAGAATTATTATAGCCATGTGGCAGCGGATTGTCAACAAGAATTTATCAATTTTTTACAAATTCTTTTTCCGCAGGCGATCAAAGATCGCGGATCGCTGCTTCTGGTTCCCAGATCGCGCGCACAGGGATCAGTCGATGCGCCTTGGCGTGCTTGGCGATCGCTTTGACCAGGCGCTCGTCGCCGTCGAGCACGACAAAATCGCCGATCTCTGCTTCGCGGTCGAGCCAGGCGAGGAGATCGTGCAGCGGTTTTTCGACGTCGTCGTAGCTTTCTGCGTGCTTCCAGAAATTGGTCATGGTGATCGGTGGTTTTTTCATGTCGCGCGCTTCGCGCAGTGCGATGGCGAGATAGTGGTCGTCGGTCAGCCGGCGTTTGGTGAATAAGAATGCGTTGCCGCTCATGGTGGACCCTCCTTTTCAGAGTACCCCTCCATTATAACGAATGGCCGCCGGCGGTGCAAGAAAATGAAAAATAAAAGAATTTATTCCCATGGGAAAGAAGGATATTTGACCAAATATCATGGTAATATGCTATAATATGGGTAAAAAGATGTTTGTTCAGGGGTGATGACCATGAAAATTTCAACGAAAGGACGCTACGGGCTGCGGGTCATGATCGATCTTGCAACCTACAGCGTCGATAAACACATTCCACTGCGTGAGATCTCCAAACGGCAGAATATCACCATCAAATACCTGGAGCAGATCATGACGCCGCTGCTCCGAGCTGGTTATGTCACGAGCTTCCGTGGCAACAACGGTGGCTATCAGCTGGCGTGCGCGCCGGCAGATGTGAGCGTGGGCGAGATCATCCGCACGATGGAAGGCTCGCTGGCGCCGGTGGCTTGTCTGGAAGGGGAGGAAAACACCTGCCCGAACCGCGACGTTTGCCAGACGCTGCCTGTGTGGGAGCGGTTGGATGCGCTGATCGGCGATTATCTCAACAGCATCAGCCTGCAGGATCTTTTGAACGACGACCATCAGGCGCACGAGACCTGCCCGCTGACCCAGGGACGCCGCAGCTGACTGTCGAAACAGAGGGGGAATTGGCATGATCTATGCCACATATAGCCTGGTGATCCTGGCGCTGATCCTGTGCTCGGCGTTCTTTTCCCTGGCTGAAATGTCGTTTTTGCTCGCCAGTCCCGTGACCCTGCGCCATTGGGCGGAGGACGAGGACAATCGCTCCGCAGCGGTGGCGCTGGGGATGCTCGACGACGCCAACCGCGTGCTGACGACGATCAACATCGGCGACACCATCGTCAATCTGGCGGCGGTGATGCTAGGAACGTGGTTCTTTTTCGTCTACTATTCCGGCCAGGGGATCATCGTCGGCGTGGTCGTGCTCTTTCTGGCGATCCTCATCATCGGTGAGATCTTGCCGCGCATGATCGCGCAGCGCTACGAGAACCGAGTGTTCTGTCGCGTGGCGATGCCGCTGAAGCTGCTGGTGACGCTGCTGCGTCCGCTGACGTTTATTTTTGGCAGCGGCCATGTGATCATGGAGCGCGCCGGTCGCGAGGACGACGAAGAGGAATACGTCGAGGACGAGCTTCTGAATATGCTTGACGAAGCAGAAAGCGGCGGCGAGATGGAGGCGCGCGAGAGCGACCTCATCCGTTCGGCGATCAATTTTGAAGAGCTGCTCGTCAAGGATATTTTGCAGCCGCGCGTGCGCGTTGTCGCCATTGACGACGAGATGGATGTGCGCGAGGTGCTGGATGTTTTCTCGGATACCGGCTATTCGCGACTGCCAGTGTATCACGACAGCATCGACAACATCATCGGCATTTTGCATCTCAAGGATGTGTTCAACACCATGCTCGACGGCGAGCTGCGTGAATATGTGTCGTTGCTCCAGCCAGTGGAATTTGTTTTCATCCAGTCGAAGGCGTCGAGCCTGCTCATGAGCCTGCAGAAAAATCAGTCACACATGGCTGTCGTTGTCGACGAATACGGCGGCACAGCAGGCATTGTCACCCTCGAGGATATCATCGAGGAATTGGTCGGCGATATCTGGGACGAGCACGACGAAGTGGCTGAGCAGCCGATCCGCGCCATCGAGCCGACGGTTTTTGAAGCCGATGCGAACATGGACATCGACGATTTCTTTGAGTACTTTGGTCTGGATTTTGACGATTACGAGGACGACATCGACGCCTCCTCCCTTGGCGGATGGGTCGTCGATCTGCTCGATCATCTCGCCAGCCCAGGTGAGGTGGCGACCTTCCCGCCGTTCACCATCACCGTGCTCGAAGTGGAAAAACGACACATCGAAAAAGTGCGCGTCGTCGTCGCGGAAGAGACGGCGAGCGAGGAAGAATGATTGTGGTGGGAGCAGGATTGCTCCCACATTTTGCGAAAAAGGAGGGGCGCCATGCGGCTGGATAAATATCTCCACGATCTCGGCTTCGGCAGCCGCAAGGAGATCGACCATCTGCTCGCACGCAGACAGGTGACGGTGGATGGCGCGCGCGTAAAAAAAGGCGCGACGCAGGTAAAGCCGGAAAGCGTCGTCGCCATCGACGGCGAACCCCTCGTTTATGCGCCGACGGTCTGGCTGATGCTGAACAAGCCTGACGGCGTGATCACGGCGACGGAGGATGCGCATCACGAGACGGTGATGGATCTTTTGCCGGAGCGTTTTGCGCGCATGCAGGTGGCGCCGGTGGGACGTCTCGACAAGGACACGACGGGCCTGCTCCTGCTGACGAACGACGGCGCGCTGGCGCATCGGCTGCTCAGTCCGAAACGGCACGTGGAAAAGATCTACGACGTGCGCTACGAGGAAACCCTCGTGCCTGACGCCGTGGCGCGCTGCGCCGCTGGCATTGACCTTGGCGATTTTACGAGCGCGCCGGCAGCGCTGGCGCTTTTGGAAGAAGGACATTGCCGGCTCACACTGCGCGAAGGAAAATTCCACCAGGTCAAGCGCATGCTGCACGCGCTTGGCGGTGTGGTCGTCGCGCTGGAGCGTGTCGCTTTTGGCGGACTGGCGCTCGATGCGGCGCTCGCTGCCGGTCAGTGGCGATTGCTCAGCGAAGACGAAGTGGCGCAGCTGCGCGCACAGGTGTTATAAGTGAAAGGAGACAGATCATGAATTTATACGATTTCGACGAAACCATTTACGACGGGGACAGCACCCGCGATTTTGTGCTCTATTGCTACAAAAAATATCCACGCACCCTCGCTTATCTGCCGCGCCAGCTCGCAGCAGTGACCAGCTACATGGCTGGAAGGATCGACAAGACCACATTTAAGGAACGGTATTTCAGCATGTTCGCTGCCGTGCCGGACATCGACAGCGCCCTCGCTGATTTCTGGGACAGCCACGCCGACCGCATCATGCGCTATTATCCGCGCCAGGCGCGTCAGGATGACGTCGTTATTTCCGCGTCGCCGGAATTTATCGTGCGTCCCCTCTGTGAACGCCTGGGACTGACGCATGTCATCGCCAGCGATGTCGATAAATTCACCGGCCACTTCAACGGCGCGAACTGCTACGGCGCTGAAAAAGTGCGCCGTCTCGAGGAGGCTGGCTACGATCTCAGCGAAGTGGAGCAGGTTTATTCCGACTCGCTCTCGGATACGCCGATCGCCGAGCTTGGCCAGGAAGCCTTCATCGTCCACAAGGACGGCAGCCTTGGTCCGTGGGAAGCGCCAAAGCAGAAGGGCATGCAGGGATTTTTCACCCTCTTTAACAAGCGCGAAGCCCTGCTCACCGTCGCCGTCGGCGCTGCGCATCTGCTCACCGCCGGTCATGTGGCGAAGCTTTTCGTGCGCAAGAAAAAATGGCCAGCCAACGTGACCTACAGCGCCGTGCTCGGATTGAACAGCATTTCCATCACCGCGCTCTTGGCGCTTTTCGGCAAAAAAAATGCCACCAGCGCCCGCGTTGCCAAAGCCTTCACGACCCTTTCTCTGCCGCTGGGCCTGGCGAGCGTGAGCATCGTCAGCGGCATCACCGCGCTCATCGGCGCGCCGATCTTCGCGCTCGGCATCGCCACCGTCTGCGGCCTGCCGCTGCTTTACAAAGGGACGCAGCTGCTTTTCCGCAAGGAAATCGCGCAGATGCAGGCGACCCAGCATCTTAAAGAAGGGCAGGACAAATGAACATCGCCATCGTTACAGGCGCGACCTCAGGCTTGGGGCGCGCTTTTTTGGAAGAATGGGCAGCGCAGAGCGCGCACTTCGACGAAGTCTGGCTCGTCAGCCGTCACGCAGACGCGCTGGAGCGTGTCGCCGCCGCGCTCCCCTGGCAATCGCGCTGCTTTGCCATCGATCTTTCTGCTGCGGACGAGCGCGCGCAGCTTTTCGCCACGCTTGAGCGCGAGCGTCCACAGGTGCAGGCCCTTGTAAACGCCGCCGGCTATGGCAAGATCGGTCAGGTTGCGCAGATCGCGCCAGACGAGCAGAGCGGCATGGTCGATCTCAACTGCACCGCTCTCGTCGATCTCACCCAGCGTGCGCTGCCGTTTATGGCAGCGGGCAGTGTCATCTACGAGATCGCTTCCGTCGCCGCTTTTCTGCCGCAGCCAGGCTTCGCCGTTTACGCCGCCACGAAAGCCTTCGTGCTCTCGTTCTCGCGCGCCCTCGCCGCCGAGCAGAAACGCCGTGGCGTGCGCGTCGTCGCCGTCTGCCCAAATCCCATGCACACAGCGTTTTTTGAGCGCGCCGGCGAAAAACCGAATCTTTTCAAGCTCCTCTTTTTTGAAAAACCGCGCGATGTCGCCCGCGCCGCTATGCGCGACGCCGCCAAAGGCCGCGACGTTTCCACTAATTGCCGCATGGCGGGCCTCATCCGCATCGCCGCAAAAATGCTGCCGCATCGCGCCATCATCCGCATCGAGCGCCTGCTCATGCGTTGAACCTACGACAAATCCGTCCCTGCGATTTGCTGAGACGGATTTTTTATCAGATATAACCGTTAAAAGTGATGAAAAATGGAATTTTATCAGATATAGTTGATAAAAAATGGAAATTATGGTATTTTATCAGATATACCTGATGAAATTTTAACGCGAAAGCAGGTGAGACGATGATCAAACGAGAATCTTACATGGCGCGCATCCGTCCGTTTATTGACGGCGATCTGATCAAAGTGCTGACAGGTATCCGTCGCTCGGGAAAATCGGTGATGCTCGAGCTGATCAAAGACGAGCTGCGTGCACGCGGCGTGACAGAGGAACAGCTTGTTGCTTTCAATTTTGAAGATATGCGCAACGCGCAGCTGTGCACGGCGGAAGCTTTGCACGACGAGCTTGTGCGTCGTGCAGCGTCTATTCAAGGAAAGATTTATTTCTTTTTCGACGAGATCCAGGAAGTGGAGCGGTGGGAGCGCTGCGTGAATTCGTTGCGTGTGGAGATGGACTGCGACATTTATATTACCGGCTCGAATGCCAAGTTGCTTTCCGGCGAGCTGGCGACGTATCTGGCTGGTCGCTATGTGGAATTTATCATCTATCCATTTTCCTTCAGCGAATTTCTGGCGCTGTACCATTCTGTTGAGCCGGATGCAGACACGCGTACCTGCTTCGATCGCTATCTGACTTTCGGCGGCATGCCATACCTGGCGAACTTGCGCTTTGATGAAACCGCCTGCCGTCAGTATCTGAGAGATCTGTTTAATTCTGTGGAGCTCAAGGACATCGTTAAGCGTAATAATGTACGCGATGTGGACATGCTCGAGCGCATCATCGCTTATGTGACAGCGAACATTGGCACAACTTTTTCGTCGACAGCGATCTCAAAATATCTCAAGAACGAGGGGCGGCGCGTTTCGCCGGAAACGGTGCTGAACTATCTCAAAGCCTGCAGCGACGCTTTTCTGTTTTACCAGGTGCGCCGTCAGGATCTGCAGGGCAAAAAAATCCTGACCGTCAATGAGAAATATTACGTTGCCGATCATGGCATTCGAGAAGCGGTTGTCGGCGGTAACATGCGAGACATCAATCTTGTGCTGGAGAATATCGTGTTCATGGAAGCGCTGCGGCGTGGCTACAGTGTCACCGTCGGCAAAGTTGGCGAGCGTGAGATTGATTTTGTCTGCGAGCGTCACGGGGAAAAATGCTACATCCAGGTCGCATACCTTCTCGCCGCCGAAGAGACGGTGCAGCGAGAGTTCGGTGTGTATGAGCATGTGCAGGATAATTTCCCGAAATACGTCGTCAGTCTCGATGAATTCGATATGAGCAGAAACGGCGTGCGCCATTACAACATTCGTGATTTTCTTCTGGCAGAAAATTGGTGAAAAAAACAGCCTCTGGACAAAGTGATATGCTCCCCATAGAGTAGATACTCGAAATAACAAAAATCGAGCCTAC
>URZX01000029.1 GCA_900552455.1 uncultured Peptococcaceae bacterium
AGTGTAGGCTCGATTTTTGTTATTTCGAGTATCTACTCTATGGGGAGCATATCACCATGAGAAGCTGAGCATTTTTCATTATGGCTTACAATTTCCGCAAGGGCTGTAGCCCTGATCGATGAGCGCCTGGCGCGTCGTCGTGACCTCTTCTGGCGCTTTCATGCTGAGGACACTGCTACAGGACGGATCGTGAAATTTCTTCGAATTGTTGTTGAGCACATAGGTCTGTGGCGTTTCCTCGGCAACCGGCTGCGCACTCGACGCTGCATGTTCAGCAGCCGTTGTCTCCCAGCTTTCGCCGCTGGCGTAATCGATCGTGATCCCCGGCTGCACGTTGTAGGCGTAGACGCAGAAACAAATCCCAGCGCCTGCGTCTTCAACAGAATACCCTTCCATGAGCACGCCATTTGCCACAAGGTCTGCGCCATTAAAAACCGGCGTGACACGATAAAGCACGTGGCCCGCCGTTTCCTTCACATAGTCGGCGACCATATTTTCAAATGGCAGCATCCCTTCCATATTGAGATACCGCGTGCCCGTGATGAGATTCTGCGCGTTGGCATTTTCGCCGCTGAGCTGATAGCCGATAAGATGGCAGCGGTTGTAGAGATATTTGCCGTCGACATTGTCGTAGCGCACAGTATGCCAGCCGCTCGGCTGCACCTGACCGATCGAGCCGCGCTCCTCCGTCGGCATCAGACTCTGCCCTACGCAGGCAAACGCCACGCCGCAGCGCCCGTAACCATCCAGCGGGCTGTAGCTTTCAAAATCATTCGTCGTCAGATCATCCTGGGTGAAATACGGCACATTGTCGTGAACGATCGTGAACGCTGAGCCCGTGTAGCTCGGCACCTGCGCCGGATCAAAAACATCCAGCGTCTGCGCAGGGAGAGCTTCCGCTTCGCCACTCGTCGCCGCTGCCTCAGCGCCCGACGCCGACGCTTCCGTTTGCGCACTGACCCCAGCGCCGTCGCTCGCCGTCGTGCTGCTGTCACAGGCTGTGAGCCCAACGAAGCTCAGACAAAACGCCAGGATCAGCGCCAGAAGTTTCGCTTGTTTTTTCATCGCGTGTAGTCCTCCCGGGTGATCTTGTCATGGGAATATCCCTGAAACTCTCCGCCGCCAGTAAGCCGCCAGCCATCGAGCGACAGATCAAAATGCAGATCCGCAGGATAGCGTCGGTTCCAACGATAGATCGTCAAACGATCGATGCGCGCAAGCAGCGGCGCCAGCGGCGCATCCTCCACAAAACAGAGCGCGTCATCCGGCGCTGTCGCGAGAAAATCTTCATCAACGCGAAGCGTCGCCGCGCACGACGCCTCAGAAAAAAGCGCAGCAGATTTTTTGTTCATCCACAGCGGACGACCGTCCGCTAATATACAAATATCTTCAGTCACCACACGATCGCGACTTTGGCGCCGGTGATTGAACGCCATGCCGTTCTGGTCGTCAAGACAGACAATAATATGCATAAGCTTCTCCTTTCAGACAATACAGTAGGCCCATTATAGCATATCCACCGCAGGCGTGCGATGAAATTTAATATTGCGACATTTTTATTATGCATTGACATTCATGAATATTCGGCGCATAATATGATCATCGAGAGCAAGGGTGTTCCGAAAAGCGCGAACCCTCTTGCTCTTTTTTCTTTTGTTCCCGCTCATCGATCGCAGTAAAGGAGTCTCACCATGAATAAATATTCCAAAGAAGACATCATCCGTCTCGCCGACGAAAACGACGTCGAATTTATCCGCATGCAGTTCACCGATATTTTTGGCCAGATGAAAAACGTTGCCATCACCCGCGCACAGCTGGAAAAAGCACTGAACAATCAGATCATGATCGACGGCAGCTCCATCGAAGGCTTCACACGCATCCACGAATCCGACCAGTATCTGCACCCAGATCTCGACACCTTCGTCATCCTGCCATGGCGACCACAGCATGAGCGCGTCGCCCGACTCATCTGCGACGTCTACAATCCCGACGGCACCCCATTCGTCGGCGATCCTCGCCACGTGCTGAAAAACGTTCTCGACAAAGCCGCCAAACTCGGCTACACCTTCAACGTCGGCCCAGAATGCGAATTTTTCCTCTTCGACACCGACGAACACGGACGCCCAACCACCCAGACCAGCGACGAAGCCGGCTATTTCGATCTCGGCCCTCTCGACCACGGCGAAGGAACACGCCGCGAGATCTGCATCGCGCTGGAAGCCATGGGCTTTGAGATCGAAGCCAGCCACCACGAAGTCGCCGCCGGCCAGCACGAAATTGATTTCAAATACGCCGACGCCCTCACCGCCGCCGACAACATCATGACCTTCAAGCTCGCCGTCAAAACCATCGCCCAGCGCAACGGCCTGCACGCCACCTTCATGCCAAAGCCGATCTTCGGGATGAACGGATCCGGCATGCACACGAATATGTCCCTCTTTAAGGATGGAAAAAATATTTTCTTCGACGAAAACGGCGAGCGCAAACTCTCCCGCGAAGCCTACAGCTTCATCGCCGGATTGCTCGAGCACGCAAAATCTCTCGTCGCCGTGACCAATCCCCTCGTCAATTCCTACAAGCGACTCGTGCCTGGTTATGAAGCGCCAGTGTATCTCGCCTGGTCAGCGTCCAACCGCTCCGCGCTCATTCGCATCCCAGCAGCGCGTGGTCAGAGCACCCGCGTCGAGCTCCGCTGTCCAGATCCATCCTGCAACCCATATCTGGCGCTCGCCGTCTGCCTGGCAGCCGGACTTGACGGCATCGAACGCGGACTCGTACCACCAGAAGAAGTCACCGAAAATATTTTCTCCATGGACGCCAGAACCCGCGCCGACAACGGCATCGACAATCTCCCCGGCACACTCTTCGAAGCGCTGGAGCTCATGAAGCGCGATCCCCTCATGGCCGACACCCTCGGACCACACGCTTATGAAAGCTTCCTCGCCGGAAAATACCACGAGTGGGATACCTACCGCACCCAGGTCACCGAATGGGAGATCGAACAGTACATGGTCCTCTTTTAATCATCGATCATCTTCAAAAAAGGGAGTGAGCGAAAAATGATCCGCACCATCGTTGCCCTAAACGACAACGCCCTCGCAGAAAACATCTCGCAGGCGCTCGTGCACCGCGGCATCGCTGTGCGCTATCGCTGCCACACCGGCGCCGAAGTGCTGCGCGCAGTCCGCGAGATGGACGGCGGCGTCGTCATCTGCGCAGCAAAACTGCGCGATATCACCGCCGTCGAACTCGCCGATCGGCTGGACGGTCAGGCGCTGCTGCTCGTTCTCGTAAAAAGCAGCCAACGCGCACTCTGCGACCGGGAAGATCTCTTCACCATGAACGTCCCCGTACGCTCCTCCGAACTCATCGGTGCCGTCACCATGCTTTTGCAGATGGACGCCATGCGCGCCGCACGCACCATTCCCAAACGCAGCGACGACGCTCAGAGCGCCATCGCCGAAGCCAAAGCCCAGCTCATCGCCAACCGCGGCATGAGCGAGCCAGAAGCGCATCACTATCTGCAGCAGCGCAGCATGCAGAGCGGCGTCCCCATGGAAATCGTCGCCCGCGCCCTGCTCGCTGACGACACCAACATTTGAACCCCGCAGCGGCGCGTCCCCCTGCTTCATTCACGTCTCCAAAGCCAGCGCCGCTGTTGCTCTATAAACCATTCTTTCCAAATGAAAAAGCAAGCCACATCCTCCGGCTTGCTTTTTCATTTACACCATTTCGCCCATTCTGTGCTACAATAAAACAAAGGAACAACAAGGAGTGATCGACAATGGCCACCATTGAACAACAGGTCAAGGATTTAAAGAAGGAAAAAGATTACTGCTGCACACAGATCATGTACCAGCTCGCCGGCTTGGACGCGCTAAATCTCGACGATCCCGTCGCACAAAAAGCCCTGCGCGGACTCGGCTGGGGCGCGCGCACCCAGCTCACCTGCGGCGCCATCACCGGTGGCGCGATGGTGCTCGCCCTCTACATCGACGACAAGGAAAAAATGATCAAAGCCATCCAGGAATACACAAAATGGTTCACCGACACCTTCCACCACACCCTCTGTGGCGACCTACTAGGGTGGAATGTGCAGCCTGATGGGAGATGCCATGACCAAATTGTGGCACCTTGCGTCCATCATCTGCTCGAACTGCGCGAAAAATATATGAGCGAAAACTGAGCATAAAAAAGCTGCCCGATCATTCGAGCAGCTTTTTTCGTACGCTTGGAAAATTATTCTTCTTCGGCGTTCTTGTCATGGATCGCAGCAATGGCTGCGTCTGGATTCGTGACATCGTAAATCAATCTGTAACCGCCGACCTTTTCGTCGTAGCCTTCGACAGTGCAGGTGTATTTACCGTCAGCTTCCCAGACTTCCACCGAGTATGCGAAAGGACGCCCAGCAACAGAGCCTTTTTCACGCCAGCCAGTGATGTATTTATCAAACTGAGAGCTGTGGCCCCACTTGCCATCTGCACAGTACGCATCCAGGAATTCCTTCATCCAGCGATTTTCGATCTCAACAGCTGGCCAGGTCGATTTGTCTCTGTTGTCGAAGATTTTTTCTCCGTTCAGGCGGATCTCAAAAACACGGCCATCCGTTTCGTAGAACATCTTCACATCCACGCCCGTCTCCTGCAGGAACGTGTCCACTGCCTTCAGCTCTCTGGCAGCCGTGAGCTCTTCAAAGGTGTTCTGAGCATTTGCAATGCTCCAGTTTTTCAGACGTGCCAAACGTTTCAGCGCATCCACCATAGCGTTCTGTTCTATCATTTTTAATTCCTCCCATCATTATGATGACGCTACAAGTCGTTATGCATATAGTATATCGCACCACAGCCCAAAGTACAATCATCTAAAGCAAAATGATGAGATTTTTTGATAATTATTTTATCAATAGTTGTATAGTACTATCCCCACCTTCATTCAAGATACATTTTGCGCAGTTTCTGCCATTGTTCTTCATCGAAATCAATTCCTCTAACAATATAGTTTTCAAAAGAACCATATTCTTTTTCTGCCGTATCATAGCTAATTTGCAGATAGTCAACATCCACGCACAGTGCTGCCTTAATTGCTTCCAGCATATTGTTGTCCATTCCTTGCGCTTTCATCTTTGCGAGCACTTCTTTGTTGGCAGCTTCACGCATCGTGTTGGTTTTTTCGTAATCGGCAAAAATATCTTCTTTTGAGATGCCTAAAATTGTCAGGATTACCGCTGCCGTAATGCCAACACGATCTTTTCCTGCAAAGCAATGCCACAAAGTTGCACCTTCCGGCGTATCCAAAAGCATCTGCAGCACTTCGCGGATACGTGCACGCACACCCGCATCGGTGATAAAGGATGCGTACAATCCTTTCATCATTGTTTGCATTTCTTCTTTGTTACGTACAGACTGAAGCTGACTGGAACTGCCTGTCGCCTGAGCATCGTCACCAGCAGGGAAGAAATCCAATGCGTGGTAGCAAGCTCCTGGCACAGCCACATCAGGATCCTGTTCAGTTTCAGCCTTCGTACGCAGGTCAGCGATATTGCGCAGCTGATAAACATTCTGCAGCACCTCAACGTCGTGTGCCGTCAATTCAGCCAAGTTGCCGGAACGCAACAGACGATGCTTGCGCACCTTGCGCCCCTCTGCGCCAACAAGTCCTCCCAGATCTCTAAAATTGTACAGCTTTTCAAATTCATATCCCATACTATCTCCTCTTTTCTATTGAATCGCTTATCAGCTTATCATCGTTTCATCCATTCTGCAGCTATAATCTGCATCAGGCGTTCTTTTTCACCTTTGCCAAAGTCAGCACGATCGCTGCAACCATCAACAATGTCGACGCGCCAAAAGAAACATGCACGCCAAAAAGAGCACTGCTGCTCTGTGCCACAACAGTATAAATCGAAACAAAAATCGCTGTGCCGACAGAGCCGGCAAGCTGCCGAAATGTATTGAACACAGCGTTGGCATGGGTGATGATCTCCCCTCGAAAATCTGACATACTCCAGGTGTTGACCGGCATCTGCACGATATTAATACCAAACAACCGCACAGAATACATTAAGACGATATACCAAGTAGCTGTGTCTTCGTAAAATGTCACATAAGAAAAGCTGCCGATCGCCAACAAGACCAACCCGAGCAATATGACGGGCCTGCCACCGTGTTTGTCGAAAACTGCACCGATCCACGGATTGATCAGGGCAGAGATCACCGCTGCCGGAAGCATGACCATCGCAGACATAAAAACGCTGTAGCCGCGTATCTCCTGTAGATAAATTGGTGTGAGCACGCTGCCAAACAAAAGTGCGGCATTTATGAGCATGCCAATAACCAGGCCAACGGCGAATTTCTCATTCTTAACAGTTTCAAACCGCAGCAACGGCGTCTGCAAGCCTTTCTGCCGCTTCACAAAAAGACAGGTTATAGCTACACCAACAACCAACGGAACATATACATGCATCGAAGTCCAGCCAAAGCTGCCGACGGCGCTGAAACCATAGAGCAAACTGCCAAAGCCGATCGTAGAAAGGACCACCGAGGTTTTGTCAAGATCCACGTGATGCGTCTCACCAACATCCGGCATAACAACGGCACAAACAAGAATATCCAGCACGATCAAAGGAACCAGTCCCAAAAACACCGTATTCCAACTGAAACGATCGATGATAAAACCTGCCACCGACGGACCAATCGCCGGTGCGATGCTGAATACCATACCGATCGTGCCCATTGCTTTGCCGCGTCTGTTCGGTGGATACATCATCAGCACCGTCCCTGACAAAAGCGGGGAAAGCACACCAAAACTCAGCGCCTGCAATACACGCGCCACGATCAACACTACGAAAGAATGAGCCGCCCCTGCCAAAAAAGTGCCTAGCCCAAAGAGGATCATTGCCAGCAAATACAACTGCTTCGTCTTAAAGCGCGCCATAAGGTAGGCCGTGCAGGGAATCATGATGCCATTTACCAGCAAAAAAATCGTCGTCAGCCACTGCGCGGTCGACGCATCAATGGAAAGATCCACCATGATGCTTGGTAGGGCTGGTCCCAGTATGGTTTGGTTGATCGAACCCAGAAAACAGCCTGCTGTCATGAGATAGATCGTCATCTTTTGTCTACTTGTAACTTCCTGTGTCAAAACAATTCACATCCTCTTCATTTTCTGCCTATATACAGATACATTCCCCCTTTTATTTGCAAACAACCTCATCACGCATCATTCTTAGCCAATTTGCCATTGAGAAGCATAATAACCGATCATGTCTCGGAGAGCATCCGCATCTGCTTTTTCTCGCAGGATGCCAAAGGCCGCCTCGTTGACCACTGCCGGCAAAGCACAAATGTTATCAACAATTGCCCAGTACTCCTCGTCCATCCACTCTTCCAACTGACACAGGAATTTCTTGCGCTCCTCGGCAACATTTGGCATTTGATCATAATAAAACGTCTGGCTGATGATCGGCGTGCAGAACTGCTTCTGACACATCAGCGCGTTGCGGCGTTTATACGCCTCGCTTTCAAAAGCATTACAGTAATAGCGCACCTTGCCGCCGGGCGCACGATGTGCAAAGCCATAAAACGTACGCTTCGTATCCTTTTTGATTACGACATCGTCTGCCATCTGCAAATAGCGATCCTCTATCCAAGCATGAAAATCTTCATAAGCCGTTAGCGTCAGTTTTTTCTGCTGGAAAGCCGTCATTGCAATGCCTTCTGCCAGCTCCAGAATCTTATGATCAAAGCAGGCGATCATTGCATGCTGCAGTTTTTGAAGAATCGGCAACGCCGTATCGTTGTGCGGTGTTGCTGCCAGTTCGTTGAAATTTTCCATGAACAGCTTCGGATACTGTTCCTGCATGCGCTGCGCCAATTGGAGCTTGCTGATATTAGCATACTCTTCCTGCAGCCCAGAAGGCACGAGCACACGGTTCAGCCATTCTACGATCGGACTGGTGCACACTCCTTCCAAAAGGCGCATTTGGGCAAACCGTCTGACCTCGACAAGCTGATCACCAATATGATAATAGCGCTCGCCATCGCGCAAAAAGCAGCAACCATAAACAATGAATTCTTGCTCAAATTTACCCAACTCTGCCCATTTGGCAATATCCTGACTCACTTTTAAATCTCGAAATGCAACCATACGTCCACCTCCTTATAACACACGCAGATCCATGCGCCCGTCAGCCATATGCCCAACATTCAGCGGCGTCTGCAACGACTTGCTCAGTCGCTCCGTTGACATGATCTCTTTGACCGAACCACGATCAACGATCCGTCCGTGAGAAAGAATGATGCCATGATCGAAAATCGGCAAAATCTCTTCCGGATAGTGCGTCACGTAGATAATCGTTTTTCGGGAGCCCTCCGCCATCTCAGAAATTTTACGCAAAAGCATCTCGCGCGCAACCACATCCAGCCCCGTGCCCGGTTCATCCAGCACAAGAATGTCCGGATCTGTCATCATAGCCCGCGCGATCAGTACATTTTGCCGTTCACCCTTGGAGAGCATCGAAAATGGGAAATCATGCTTCCGCTCCAAGTGCCATTCTTTAAGTAGCTCTTTAGCATGAATCACATCCTCAGGCGTCACCGATCCATCTACACCGAAACCGCCTGTCAATCCCGAAAGAACGATCGTCAGGATAGATTCATGCGTATAGTATTTGTCAAAATACGAGCTGCTGATCCACCCCATGCGCTTGCGGATGGAGAGAATGTTATCATCGTTATATGTTTCACCGAACACTTCCAATTCGCCCGAAGTCGGCATCTTAAAACCGGAAACAATCGAGAGCAACGTCGTTTTGCCGCTACCATTCAAACCAAAGACAATCCACTTTTCGCCTTCTTTGACTTCCCAGTTCACATCCTTCAATAAAAATCGGTTCCCTGCTTGGCAACACAGACGCTTTGTTTTGATCACCGTATTCATGACGTCACCTTCTCGCTGGCAGCCGAAAGCGCATCAACTTCTGCATCCGACAGTGTCACACCACTCGAAAGCAACTCACGATCGATCTGCACCGGCACTGTGAAACCATCCTGATTCATGAAGCCCAGGAATTTGTTCTGCCAGCCTAAAATGTCACAAATTTTCGCGATCGTCATCTGCCTGGTCTGTGCATTTTCATCGAGGTAGGTGTACCAATTAAAATCGTAGTGCTCAACAAAATACTTTGCGCTCTGATAAATTTCCGGCTCCGTGCCATACTCGATGCGCTCGCAATTTGTGCAAAAGATCTCAATGCGCGCATCTTCAAAATTGTTGAACGTGATGCGCTTTATCTCCAGCGGACTCCCACAGTACCTGCAAACGCACCGCTCCACACGTCCTGTCAGTTCTTTGACACGCTGACTACCATTAAATTGTTCTAACATCCTTTTCGCCTCCTACTATTAAAAAGGAGCAACGCTATTGGCAAGCGTTGCTCACTTGTAAAACACTATGCAACATTAAAAGAATACATTGCTTAACGGAATACCTAGTACAAGGAATACAATGGTAATTCCGATACAGGTAATCGTACCATATTTGTAAATATCATTTGCCTTTACCCATGAACTATTACCAAACAGCAATGACGCAAATGGTGATGCAGCCGGAGTAACATATGCAATATGAATACTAATCAGCATCGTCGCCATAATCGGCATAGGGTTAAATCCCACTTCCATCGCAAAGCTATAAATTACAGGTGTAAACATTAAGCCTACAGTTGTATTCGCCATAAAGTTTGTCAAAACTACAGAAACAGCAACTATAATTACGCACATGAAAACTGTTCCTTTGCCTGCAAAGACAGGATTCAATAATGCCAGCAACGATTCGTTCACGCCTGTATCTGCAGACATCATAATAGTCGAAAGAGATAAAAGCGCTCCAGATAGGATAACCGTATCCCATACTACACCTTGCGTAGCAGCTTTCGGGAAATCCAAAATAGGTTTACCGTCAATTACAATAACCGCCATTAATACCAAAATCGCCAAAATTGGAATTGTGCTTCCCCACGTTGCAAAGTATTGCCCAATTGCACTAGACGTCGGGGTAAAACCAATACCACAATACACAACTAATACAACAACGACAAAGAAAAGAGTAGCTTTTTGTCTCTTATCCAAAATCAAATTGCTCTTGTTAACAACGGAATCATCAATATTTGCCATCATTCCAAGATCAATTTTAAAGATGTATTTACACATCAAAATGTAACCAGCGATAACGATCATCCACATAACAAAGCTAAACAATGCATAAATTCCAAAATTAAAACTATACTCACCATTTGAAATCTGCGTCAACAACGCATTAACAAACAACGGATTGCCACGGAACAACCATGTAGAAGAACTGGCCAAACCACCAATTGCAATCCCCATAAACATCATTGTAGGATATTTTGTAAATGGTTTGATATCGTACATATTGCAGACAGAACTCAAAATTCCCCAGAAAACAATCATGGCCGGAAAACTAGATCCAATCGCCCCAGTAAACATTGTGCCAACAATCATTATATAAGAAAATAACCATGGGCGACCCTTAACGATTTTTCTAGTAATCATCCACGTTGCTAAAAATTCAGTAATCTTGTTTTGTTCCAACACAGCAACGAATACAAAGAAAAATAGCATCAGCATAATCGAATCGCTGCCAATACCAGTTGATAGTATATTGGCAACTGGCGCAACACCTAATACTGCCATTGCAACCATTGCAAGCATACATGGCCACGCCGGTGCGCAAACAGCCACACCATAAATTGTCCCAATCAAAATCCCCAATATCTTCATCCCAGTCTCAGTCAATTGAGAAACAGGTGGAATAAAACCTATCCCAAACATTAATGCAAAAATAATTACTGTATGTATCCACGAAGGAATACATTTTTTACTTTCACTCATAGTTAGCCCCCCTTGGCTTTTAAACTATAGTCATTCACAGGTAAGAACAGGCATCACCTGTGAATGACTTTGTGAAAAACAATCTACTTAAAACTTAGTCTTCAATAATCTGATAAACTGGTGCACCTTCGCACTGTGCTGGCATTCTCACATCAAGCAAGGCAGCAATCGTAGGCGTTACGTCAACCTGACGGATCCACCGATCAGTCTTGCAGCCCTTCTTGATACCAGGACCCGCAATAACAAAGATTGGGGTAACCGAAGTATGATGCCCACCATGATCCTTCTTGGTTGTCCAGGAATCCCCATGTACACGATGGAAACCATCTTCGAGGAAGTAAACGATGTCGCCAAATCCTTCCTGGCCGCAGCCAAAGACGATAGCATCACAGTTACGTACAGCAAGAGAGATGATGCGGCGGCCCGTGCTTGGATCACGATAGTTGTACAAAGCATCGATGATCTCTTCTTCGAGTTGATATTGATCAGCTGGATCAACGATACCATGAGGATCTCTACCCTTGATGTTCAGGAAGATATGGCTGGTACCGGTTGCAACCGCTCTGGTCTTTTCCCAGTCGATTTCTTTGAGAATGTTACCGTCTTCATCACGCTTCAGTACAGTATACCCTAATTCATCCATGATCTTTGCATTAACACCAAAAGCATCCCCCATTAATGCCGGACCTTCTTCATTGGTGTCACAAATCAAACCATGATCAGAAGTAATAATGATAGTCCAACCTTCATCTAAATATGGCAAGAACTGTGCAATATATCGATCAGTCTGTCGATAAGTTTCTGCCATAAATTCATGATTCGTTTCTATATCTTCTGAATTAGTGTGATTATTTTCGTCCCCATGAGGCCAGATGTTATGGCCGATACCATCAACATTGTGCAAATGGGAGAAGATGACATCAAACCGATCATTATCCATAAAGTATTTCAAGCAAGCCGCTTGCCAGTTGTTGTAAATCTCCCAAGTAGGTAGCATGAGCTGTTCAGAGAAGAAAGTATTCTTACCGCCGAGGCCACTGGTAAAACTCCAATACCCAACATTTTCAATGATTTCCTTATGCAGGGATTTTGGATGCCAAGCTGCGTCGTCAGTGATATCATTAGCACGATTCAACCACAAATTAATGTTGGTAAAGTCGTCATTATGATAAATATATCTAATCGAACGAACGCAAGTCAATCTGGTACCATCTTCCTGTACGACTTCGTCTAAGAAGAACGGAGTATCTTCTTGATATTTTGCAACTGCCAAAGGCGTTTCCGATTTTTTATTTCTATACATTTCGACCGTATCATATTCGCCTGCTTCATTCTTAAGCAGCAAGCATGGACGACGAACACGACCATCGCAGGCAAGGACAACAAATTCTTTTGCACCTTCTGGTGCATTGGCCCATCCTTCAGCATCTTTGAGTGGAGATTGAGCAGTGTTGAATGGCATATTTTCAATAGAAAACTCACCATCTTCCAATGTCATCATGATGTTTTCAACACTGGCGCCAGCATTCTGACAAGCATCGGCAGCGGCATCTGCACCGGCAGAGCCAGCATTTTCATCTTTAATGTCAACATCTTCAATAATACAGCCAGCACCAGTATTTGCATGACCAGCTTTTGGTAGGAACGCCGGAGCATCAACTTTAGTCGAGGCAGTTACAAGGACCTCATCATCACGCATGCCAGTCCCAAAGCCAACAAATCCAGGCTGTACACCATCAACGACTGCAAGATTCGGACTATCAGAAGTTGGAGGCCAGGAACTGCCAGGCCAATGCCACACGAGCGTTCTTAACCCAGCTTCCGCAGTGCAGTTCCAAAGAGATTCTGCCTTGCAGGTCGTAGAATCTAATGCATAAACCAATTTCGTGCGGTCAACCGGATCAATATTCCAAAAACCAGTAATGCCATGAGTCGAAGCATAAGCACCAGTAGAAAGGGTCGTCCACATTGGTGGAGTAATTGTTGGCATACCACCAAGCATTACTAAATCTTCTCGACACCCACCTCTATCAACCAATTCCTTAATTGCCGGCAATTCGCCTTTGTCCATCAAATACTTCGTATAGAGGGAATCCATCCCATCAATACCAACAATAATTAATTTTTCAGTTTTTCTAGCCATTTTCTATTCACTCCTCCAAGAATTTGGTATAAAATAGGCTTATCAGATCAATTTCCTTGTATTTATAATAAAGCAGCCAAATCAATTCGAGAATAATTTCATATTTTCCAACTATTTCAAAGCTGTAAATTATTTTTACAGCCAGAACAAGGAGCACTAAAATTATGAATACAGATCAAATGAAATATCTCATAGAAATCAGCAAAAATGTTTCTATGTCTGCTGCTAGTGAGAATCTTCATATGACACCACAAGCTCTCAATACTGCAATCAAAAAATTGGAGGAGGAACTAGGCTTCGCTCTTTTAAACAGATCCTATAAAGGCACTTCCTTAACTGCAGATGGCGAATGGTTTGTTCATGTTGCAAATGATTTTTTTAAAAAGATTGATGAACGACAGCAATATCATCAAATGAAAAATGCGAATGCCCCGCGTACTGGCGAACTAGATATTATTATCAATCACTCTGGAATAAACAATAATATTCTTGGCCAATTAGTCTGTGATTTATTTATTAGAGAGCCTCAACTCACTATTAATCTTCACGAAATATCAAAGAGTGTAGTTGTTCACAAAGTTTTAGAAAGCGAAGTTGCTTTTGGTTTTATTTTTCAAACTAGCTTCAATGATGTATTTACTGAAGAGCTGCCTGCTAACATAATATTCGAACCTTTACTAAACGGAGAAATGGTTGTTTCCACATCCGAAAACTCCGAGCTAGCAAAATACAATACTATTTCATTAAAGAAAGCTTCACAAAAACCATTCATTAGCTACTACACAAATCCAGAACCGCAATCTTTAATTGATCACTTTTTTTCTGATATATTACATACCAATATTCAATTCTCAAACGAAACCAATTTTTCCGTTTACAAAGAAAAGATTTTGCGTGGCGTAGCAAATTCCTTTAATGTATTATTTGAAACAGAACCTTCACCAACCAACTTTGTTAAGGGTATGAAGTATCTTCATCTTCGAGAAAATATAAAGGTTTATTTTGGATACATTTATCAGAAAGGAATCGAATGGACTGATAACGAAATCTTTTTTATAAACGAGCTAAATAAAATGATCGAAAAGAAAAAACAGCAAGATATACTCTAGACTATAGCCGAGGATGACCACTAAAAAATTTGGTCATCCTCGGCTTGTTTTAATCACTTTCGAGAATCCAGAATCTGATACACTGGCGCGCCTTCACATTGTTCTGGCATGCGAACATCTAAAAGTTCAGCCAGCGTTGGCGTCACATCCACTTCGCGAACAACACGCTCCGTATACCCAGGTTTTATGCCCGGCCCGGCAGCGATGAAGATCGGCGAAACGGAAGTATGGTACTCCCCATTCATCGTACTTAATGATTCTCCATGCACACGATGGAACCCTTCCTCACTCCAATATACAATATCGCCAAATTCTGGACCGCTGCAGCCTAAAAGCAGGGCGTCCTTATTGCGCAGGGCTAAGGCAATCAGGCGACGGCCAGTGGTTTTATCGCGCAGGGCATAGAGCTTATCAATAATATCCTGCTCCACCTGGTACTGATCTTCTGGATCAACGATGCCATGTGGATCGCGACCTTTCAAATTCAAATAGATGTGGCAGGTTCGTGGTGCGTAGCAAACAGTCTTCTCCCAATCTATTTCTTTGAGAGGATTGCCGTTTTCGTCGCGCTTGAGCACGGTAAGGCCCATTTCGTCAAAGAGTTTCGCATTAACACCGTAAGGATCGCCGAGCAGGGCAGGCTCTTTTTCTCTATCAACAACCAGACCATGGTCGGAAACGATCAGAATGGTCCATCCTTCATCGATATATTTCAAGAAACGCCCCAAGTATCGATCAGTTTGGCGATAGGTTTCTACCATAAACTCTCGGTTAATCGCGACATGATCCGGATTGGTATGGCCATTAGGATAAGCGTGCGCCCAAATGGAATGTCCGATACCATCCACATTGTGAAGATGTGATAGAATGAAGTCATACTTATCATTCTTCACAAAATATTCCAGGCAATCGGCCTGCCATTCGTTATAAGCCTCCCAAGTTGGCAGCATGAGACGCTTAGTATAATATGGAATACGCGCACTTCTTGGAGATGCGGTGGTGTAATAGCCAACGTTATCAATGATTTCTTTGTACAGTGATTTCGGATGCCAAACCTCGTCGTTGTCGCATTCCAACGCGCGCCCAACCCAAATGCTGTATTCATTTTTGTCCGTTTCTTTTCGGAAGAATTTATAGGCGCGGAAGCATGGCGTTCTCGTGCCGTCTTCTTCCACAACATCATCAACGATGGCTGGTGACAGTTCGTCAAACTTCAAAACCAGCATTGGCTCGTTATCTTTCTTGCTTTTGAAAATCTGTACGGTATTGTATTCGCCTGTCTCATCCTTCAGAAGCAAGCACGGACGGCGCAGATAACCTTTAGATAATAAAGCAGAAAATTCCTGAGCATCTTCTGGAACATCCACTGCCCAGCCTTCAGGCTTTCCAATCGGCGCGTTCACAACATCGTACGGCATATTCTCCAGGGAAAATTCCCCGTCTTCCAATGTCAGCATGATGTTTTCAACTGCCATCTCTGCATTTTCGCAAGATTGCTTGGCGATTTCACTGCCGCTGGATTCTGGCTTGATGTCTACATCGGATAAGAGACACCCGGCACCAGTATTGGCATGAGCGCCGCCAGCAATGAATTGCAAACTTTCCGCTTTTGGGCTAATATTAATAATAACCTCATCTTCTTTGAGCGCTGTGCCAAATCCGATAAAACCAGGCTGTACCCCATCAACAACGTGTAGCTTTGGATTGTCAGAGGTTGGCGGCCAGGAGCTGCCCGGCCAGTGCCATACCAGCGTGCGATAGCCGTTTTCTACCGCCACATTCCAGATCGGCTCTGCTTTACATTTTGTAGAATCCAACGAATACACCAATCGGCTTCTGTCTTCAGGATCACTGTTCCAGAAGCAGGTGATGCCGTGTGTGGATGGATACGCGCCTGTTGCCAAGGTGGTCCACATTGGCGGCGTAATCGTTGGTTGGGCGCCGAGCATCACCAAGTCTTCTCGGCAGGCGCCGCGTTTCACATATTCGGCAATAGCTGGAAGCTCGCCTTTATCCATCAAATACTTAGTGAATCGCGGATCCATCCCGTCAATACCTAATACCATGATTTTCTTTTTCATGTTTACTCACTCCTTGTCAATCTAACTCATTCACCTTTTGTTCCTTGTTTAATTTGAATTTACCATATATTTTTTCTGATATGAATCAGTTAAAAGGTGCGCAAAAATAATAGGCCGAAACTGTTTGTTGCGGCCTATTATTTCAATCACAAAACAACTCTGATCACGGAGGAATGATTATGAATACAGATCATCTCAAATATCTGATTGAAATCAGCAAATCTTCGTCCCTTCAGCAAGCAAGCGAAAAACTTTTTGTCTCACCGCAGGCTCTCAGCAAGGCAATGGCAAATTTGGAATCGGAACTTGGCATGCCTCTACTCGTGCGCTCATACAATGGCGTTCGATTAACTGTCAATGGTTGGTGGCTTGTAGAACTTTCATCAAAATATCTTGATGCTATTGAAGAACGCCAGGAGAATTATCTTAAATATCTGCACAAACTCGATCAAACGCCCGAAGGAAAACTTAATATTGCTGTCAATCATTGTGGTATGGATACCAATCCCATCTATTCTTTTATATCACAATTGGAAAGCACTACACCATCACTCACAATTAATATCCACGACGCTTCATATACGGCATTCATGGAGCAATTAAAAAATAAAGAATCAAATATTGGTTTGTCTTACCGCATAAAGTACCATCAAAGCTATGTTAATGATTTTGATCCTACCCTTCTCTGGATTCCACTGCAAACCACACCCTTATACCTTATGGCCAGTAAAAAACTGATCCCTAATCCTCCAAAAAGCATCAGTTTGAAAAAGGCACTGCAATATCCACTATGCTCTTTTGAGCTTGAAGCTGCCATCTGGCAAAACACAGTTGATAAACTCTTTCACTCAGAAGCCGAATGCCCCGTCATCAACCATTGGGGTATATTTCAATCACATATCGAAAATGGCTACTACACTACACTAACAACAATTCCAAAAAATACCACCCAACCAGTAAACGCAGCGCCTAACACATCTTTAATAGAAATTCGTGATGACATTCAAGTCGTCTTTGGCTATTTTCGCCCTACTAACGATCTGGACCTAACCGCCAATGCCACATTTTTCATCCGACAACTTGAGGAATATCTGCGTGAACAAAACGCAGAAAAAACAAAGCACACAAAATGATCTACCAATAAAAAAGATCCTCTCGCAGTTGAAAGGATCTTTCTTTTTATGCAATTCTATCGCTGCTCACGCTTCTCCTTCTGGTTTCTCTGGCTGGAGGTCGCCTTCTGGTTTGGCTGGTTCGCCGTTATCGTCCAACTGACCGTTTGAGTTGTTATCTGGCAGAGCATTTTCTGCGCGCAGGAAACGCAGGAGGATGGCGGAGGCCTGGGCGCGGGTGGTGCTGCCCTGTGGGGCGAGGGTGGTTTCTGTCATGCCGCCGATGTAGCCTTTGTCGTTGGCCCAGAGGAGGACGTTGTCAAAACCGCTGCTGATGCTCGATGCATCGGTGAAATTGTCGAGGGTGGCGTCGTCGCTGGTGGTGGTATCGTAGCCTTTATACGCTGCGTAGCGATAGAGAATGGCGGCGAACTGCTCGCGGGTGAGGGGGTCTTCTGGTCCGAAAAGGGTGTCGCTGTAGCCGCTGACGATATTGTTTTCTTTTGCCCAGTTTACAGCGTCGGCGTACCAAGCACCCGCGGCAACGTCAGTGAAGCCGGCGTCGGTAGGTTTGGTGCTCGCATCTTCAAGACGATAGAGGATAGAAACGAGCATGGCGCGGTTGACGCTGAGTTCTGGCGAAAAGGTATCGCTGGAGGTGCCGGTCATAAGGCCGGCGCTATAGATATCTGCGATATCCTGATAAGCCCAGTGGTCACTCGCTACATCGGTGAATGGCAGAGAGGTTTCGTCACCCGGTTTTGCTGGTGGTTTGTCGCCACCTGGCTGGTCGCCGCCCATGACGTCGTCACCGCCGGTTGGTTCCTGGATGGTGATGTCGTCGTTGCGATCATTGCCGGCGTTCGTGCCAAATTCTGTGTTGGTGGTATAAGCGACGTCAAAATCGTCGCGATCGATGACGGTGGCGTTCAGCGAATTGTCGTCGCTGGTGGTGACGGTGGTGTCATAGCTGCCGGTGACGGTGACGGTCACGTCGCTTTCTCCGCTGGCGAGGATATTGCCGCTGGCATCCTTGACGCTCACGCTCTTTCCATCCTGGTCGACGAGCTTGCCGCCGTCGGCGATGTGGAGATTTGTGACGGTGGAATCTGCTGTCACGATCCACGAAGCGTCGCCATCAATGCTGACGCTGATCGGTGCGTCGCTCTGTTCAGAAGCAGCGGCGTTTTCGCTGATGGTGGTGGCACCGGTGTAGGTGGTGCCATCCAGCAGATAGAGGTCGAGGCTGGAGATGGTATCGACGTCGATATTTCCGGCGAGCTCCTGATCAAGCCCGGTGAAGGTGACATCGGCACCATTTTTCCCTGGCGTGCCCCAGTTGTTCGCATCGTTCCCGCCGATGGTGAGCAGATTTGCTGCGTCGCTGTCAAAATCCAGGGCGGTGTTTTTGAGCACAACGTTGGCGGTGGTGTTCGTCAGATAGAACATGCTGCCTTCTTGAATGTCGCTTGCGAGGGTGGAATTTTCTGCTTCAAATTCTGCGGTCTCGCCAGTGGCAGCCTCGGCATCACCGGACGTGGACTGATAAATGATCACGCCGTTTGCGACAGGATCGCTGGCGGTTTTGCCGGTGACTTCGCTGGTGAGCTGAGAATTTTTGATAAGAATGGTGTTGAGCCCTTCCATACCGGCGATCTGGCTGCCGGTGGCGGTGCCTTTCACATTGTCCACCTGCACATTGCCGGTGGAATACAGGAGCGGCGAGCCGCTGCCAGCGGTGAAAAGGCTGGAATTCGTCAGCGAGATATTGCCGCCGCCACGGTCGGTCGCAAGCACTGCGGAATGATCGCCGGCGGTGGAGATTGCAAGCAGATTGCCGATCACGGTGCCACCATAGGTGGCGTCAAGCCCGCGGGAATTGCTGGCGGAGGTGACGATGGTGTTGTTGTTCGCGTAAACGGTGCCGCCGTCGGTGGCGAAAATGGCGTTGGAACCGGTGCTGTCTGCAGTGAGCTTGGAATCGGCGACTTTGATCACAGAATCATCGTTCACAGAAAGCAGGATCGAGTTGATGCCGTAGAAATTGCAGTTGTCGCCATTGGTGTCGCTGCCGCTCTTGTCGAGGGTAGCGTCGGTGAGGGTCAGGCTGCCGCCATTTTGCACCAATCCGACGTTTTGGTCGACAGTTTCGGTAGAAATGGTTTCGCCATCGCGCGTCACTTCTTCGCCGTCAGCAGTGACTGCACCTGAAAGCTCGCCGGTGTAGTCATATTCCATGGTATCCGCGCCGCCTGGCTTGGCTGGTGGCTGTTCGCCAGGTTTTCCGCCATCTGGCGGCGTTGGCTGCTGGTCGCCTGGTGGTTTTTCCGGTGGCTGGTCGCCGCCAGGCTGCACAGTTGCTACATTATCGCTGCTGTCAGCTGCGAGCACAACGCCTGGCGCGATCGATGTCGCAGTCAGCGCCGCCAGAAGCACAGCGGCAGTTAATTTCTTAGATGAAGGGAAATTCAAATCTATGCACCTCTTTCTTGTATGCAGGGTTCTTATTACGGTCCCTATCTTAGGCGCTCGCACTTAACGCAACCTTAAAATCGCTGGTGACTGGCCCAGCTGTTAATTTTTCAAGAGAGAGATGACGACGCGGGGACAAAAATATCCACAAATATGCTATACTGAACGCATTAAAGGAGGCGAGCAACCATGATCATCCACAAAAACGAACGGCCGCAGGAAACGCACGAAAACTACAGCGGCGGCAGCGGGCGCATCACATTCACGGCGCTTTTGCCAGACGAGGCGCTCTTAAAAAACGAGGGCCGCTTTTTCAAAACGATGGCATTTGCGCCGGGCGCAAGCATCGGCGAGCACGCGCACGACGGCAACATTGCGCTCTATGTTGTGCTCGCCGGAAACGGATTCGCTGTGGACGACGGCATTGAGCATCCGGTTTCAGCCGGCGATGTGCTCTACACGACCGACGGCGGCACGCACGGCATCCGCGACGCGGGAGCAGGCGATCTCGTTGTGCTCGGCTGTGTGCTGTTGGAAAATCGTGCCGCAAAATGAATGCACGCACGCGACAAACGTGGTATACTAGAGAAAGATTTTCAGGAGGTGTATACCAATGATCATTCGTAACAACGACCTGCCACGCGAAGACATCGAAGGCTACGCCGGCGGTCAGGGCGTGCTGGAATTCACCACGCTCGTGCCAACGGAGCTTCTCAAAGATGAAGCCAAACTCTTCAAGGTCATCCGCTTCCAGCCAGGCGCTGGTCTCGGCGAACACGCTCACGTGGACAATTTTGAAGTCTACTATATTCTCGGCGGCCACGGCATCGCTGTCGACGACGGCAAAGAAGTTGCTGTGACCACTGGCGATGTGGTCTACACGGCTGACGGCGCATCCCACAGCATTCGCGACGCTGGCGACGGCGATCTGGTGATGCTGGCTTGCGTCATCTACGAAAACAAAGCTGAATAAAAATCTTTACGCACAACAATGCCGAAGGGCGACGCTTTACTGTTGAAAGCGTCGCCCTTCGGCGTTTATTTATTCTGTAGTCCTCTTTTCCTTATAATCCATGCCCCAGTCCATCATTGCGTCGAGAATGGGCTTGAGACTTTCGCCCAGCTCGGTAAGGCTGTACTCGACGCGCGGCGGCACTTCGGCGTACACTTCGCGGTGCACGAGGCCGTCGCTCTCCATGGCGCGCAGCTGCTGCGTCAACACTTTCTGCGAAACGCTGCCGATGGAGCGCTTGAGCTCGCCGAAACGTTTCGTGCCATCCAGCAGATCGCGCAGAATGAGCACCTTCCATTTGTTACCGATGAGCAGGAGCGTGGTCTCCACCGGACATGGCGGCAGGGTTTCTTTATCTGGCATAAGGCTTCATCTCCCAATGGTTACTTTTTAGTTCCTACAGCACTTTATTGTGCTTACTTCACAAATGATCGTTGCCATCTTATAGTATCAGTATAACGACGGGCCGTCAAGGCGGCTGAGAAAACAGGAGGAATTTTTCATGACTTTACAAGATTGCCTGAACATTCTTTTCGACGTAAAAAACGCGTCCATGGCGACGGTGGACGAAAACGGCGCGCCACAGGTGCGCATCATCGACATCATGCTCTGCGAAAACGACACGCTCTATTTCTGCACCGCCCGCGGCAAGGATTTCTACCGCGAGCTGCGCGCCACTGGCCGCGTCGCGATGACTGGGATGAACGACAACTGGCAGATGATCCGTATTTCCGGCACGGTGAAACGTCTCGACGACCAGAAATACTGGATCGACCGCATTTTTGACGCCAACGCAGCGATCGCCAATCTCTACAAGGGCGAACGTCGCTACATTCTCGAAGCGTTTTGTCTCGACAGCGCCGACGTGGAATTTTTCGATCTCGGCCAGGAACCGATCAATCGCGAGCGCTTCCGTCTCGGCAGCGCTGAGATTCCGCCGAAAGGATTTCACATCACCGACGCCTGCGTAGCTTGCGGAAAATGCGCCAGCGCCTGCCCACAGAGCTGCATCGCCCCAGGCACGCCATACGTCATCGCGCCGGAGCACTGTCTGCATTGCGGACTCTGCGCAGAAACCTGCCCGGTCGGCGCCATTGAACGCTTAGGAGAGCAGCCATGATCAGAGAAATGCTGCAGCTTTTCACCAGCCGCTGGGATTTTTTCGCGGAGCTCCTCGCTGAACACATCGCGATCTCCCTGGCGGCGATCCTCATCGCCATCATCATCGGCGGCGCTGCCGGTATCCTCATCAGCGAATTCCAGCGCGCTGCCAAGCCAACGATGGCGGTGATCAATTTTCTCTACACGATCCCGTCGATCTCGATGCTCGGTTTTCTCATTCCCTTCTCCGGCGTCGGCAACGTCACAGCGGTGATCGCGCTGACGATCTACGCCCTCCTGCCGATGGTGCGCAACACGCACACAGGCATCACCGGCGTCGATCCGGCGATCCTGGAAGCAGCCACCGGCATGGGCAGCACGCCGGCGCAGGTGCTCGTCAAGATCAAGCTGCCGTTGGCAATGCCGGTGATCCTTTCCGGCATTCGCAGCATGGTGACGATGACGATCGCCCTCGCCGGTATCGCATCGTTCATCGGCGCGGGGGGACTCGGCGTCGCGATCTATCGCGGCATCACCACGAACAACGCCGCCATGACGCTCTGCGGCAGTCTGCTCATCGCTGTCCTGGCGCTCGTCGTCGACGGGCTGCTCGGTCTGCTTGAGCGCCGACTGCAAAAGCGTCGCGCGCAGCGCCGCAAAAAATGCTGGCCAGCGCTCATCGCCCTCGTGCTGATCGTCGCTGTCGGCGGCACAGCGCTCTACTCCGGCCAGCGCGGCGACACCATCCACATCGCCACCAAGCCGATGACGGAGCAATACATCCTCGGCGAAATGCTCGACATTCTCATTGAGCAGGACACCGATCTCACCGTCGCGCTCACCCAGGGCGTGGGCGGCGGCACATCGAACATCATGCCTGGCATGGAAAATGGCGACTTTGATCTTTATCCGGAATACACTGGCACCGGCTGGAACACTGTGCTCAAAGAAACGAGCGTTTACAGCGAAGACAGGTTTAGCGATCTCAAACAGGCATACGCCGACGATTACGACATGCGCTGGATCGGCATGTACGGTTTCAACAACACCTATCGCCTCGCTGTAAACCGCAGCATCGCTGAGCAATACGATCTCGTCACCACCTCTGACCTTGCAGCGGTTGCAGGGGGCCTCACTTTCGGCGCTGAGTACGACTATTTTGAGCGCGAAGACGGCTACAACGCCGTCTGTCAGGCCTACGACATGCACTTCGGACAGACGATGGATCTCGATATCGGGCTCAAATATCAGGCGCTTTCGCAGGGACAGATCGACGCCACAGTCGTTTTCACCACCGACGGCCAGCTTTCGTCACCAGATGTGGTCGTGCTCGAAGACGATCTCAGCTTCTTCCCATCCTATCTCTGCGGCAACGTTGTGCGCAATGATGTGCTGGATGCGCATCCCGAGCTCCGTGACGAGCTGGAAAAACTCGCCGGCACGATCAGCGATCAAGATATGGCAGAAATGAACCAAGCCGTTGAAACCGACGGCCAGGAACCGCGCGAAGTCGCCGAGGATTTTCTGCGCGACCGCGATCTGATATAATAAGGAGGATCTCATGAAACCGATCATTGAATTTGAACACGTGCGCAAATCCTACGGCGAAAAAACCGTGCTTGGCGATTTTTCTCTCACCGTCGAGCCGGGCGATTTTGTGACCATCGTCGGCGCCTCCGGCGGCGGCAAGACCACGGTGCTGAAAATGGTCAACGGCCTGCTCACGCCAGACGCCGGCACGATCCGCGTGATGGGGCGCGACATTCGCGAAATGGATCTCATCCAGCTGCGCCGCAACATTGGCTACGCCATCCAGGGCAGCGTGCTCTTTCCGCACATGACCGTCGCAGAAAACATCGCCTACGTGCCGAATCTGCTCAATAAAAAAGACAAAGCCCGCACCAAAGCCGCCGTCGCCAAATGGCTCGCGATCGTCGGGCTCGACGAGGAATTGCTCCAACGCTATCCCGCCGAGCTTTCCGGCGGTCAGCAGCAGCGCGTCGGCATCGCGCGGGCGCTCGCCGCGTCGCCAGAGATCCTGCTCATGGACGAGCCCTTCGGCGCCGTCGACGAGATCACCCGCGCCAGTTTGCAGCAGGAGATCACCCGCATCCACCGCGAAACCGGCATCACTGTGCTCTTTGTCACCCACGACATCGGCGAAGCGCTGCGTCTGGGCACGCGCGTCCTCGTCATGGCAGACGGCGAGATCCAGCAATACGCCACACCGGAAGAGATCCTGCGCGCACCAGCCACAGATTTTGTGCGCCAGCTCGCCGCCGGCGAGCGCCACGCCTGCCATCTGCCTGACGATCGTCTCGCTGATTGTCCGTACAGCGGCGCCGTTTTCACAGGAAAGGAAGACCACACATGACATCACTCACCGACAAGATCGCCCAGCTGCGCAAAGCCCTCGACGACGCCGACGCCGTGCTCATCGGTGCCGGCGCCGGACTTTCCGCTGCAGCCGGGCTCATCATGACCGGACCGCGCTTCACTGAGAATTTCGCGGATTTCATCGCCAAATATGGCTTCACCGATCTCTACAACGCCGGCTTCCACCAGTTCGACAGCCTCGAAGAAAAATGGGCGTTCTGGAGCCGTCACTTCATGCTCGATCGCTACGGTGACATCCCGAACGCCACCTACGACGTGCTGAAAAATCTCGTCGCCGACAAGGATTATTTCATCATCACCACCAATGTGGACCACTGCTTTCAGCGCACAGGTTTTGACAAAACGCGGCTCTTCTACACCCAGGGCGATTTCGGCCTGTTCCAGTGCAGCGTTCCCTGCTGCAAAAAAACCTACGACAATGAAGCGATCGTCCGCCGCATGGCTGCCGAGCAAAAAAACATGCGCATCCCAAGCGCGCTCGTGCCGCGCTGCCCCGTCTGCGGCGCACCAATGACGCAGAACATGCGTTTTGACGACACCTTCGTCGAGGACGAAGGCTGGCGCCGCGCCATGAATCGTTACCAGGAATTTATCCGTCAGCATCGCGATACAAATCTGCTCTTGCTCGAGCTCGGCGTCGGCGGCAATACGCCGGGCATCATCAAATTTCCGTTCTGGCAGCTCACCGCACAGGATCCCGCCTTCATCTACGCCTGCGTCACGCTGAACGACGCCGTCTGCCCGCCATCCATCGCCGACCAGTCCATCTGCATCAGTGCCGATATCAACGACGTGCTGCAGGCGCTGGCGGAGTAGTTTCCTTCATATATAATAGACGCTGCGGCGTCTGTTTTTTTTGCACAGGATGTCAAAAGTTCTTGACACATGGCGCGTGCGATGCTATGCTAAACATGTAAAAAGAATTTGACACTCATCCTCAGAAAGGGGTGCCTCTCATGATGGACAACATTATTATCGCCTTGTTTCTCGGTTTTGTTGTGCTGCTCATCGTGCTCGACATCGCGATGGTCGTTTCGTTGGTGAAAAGTGGCGACGAACGGCGGCAGCTGATGGTCTGGAAAGCGAGCACATTTACCCTCATCGGCACCGTCGGCGTGATGATCTTGAACGTCGTCAAAATGTTTGTTGCGCCAGAGGATATCTCCGCGCCATTTTCCCAGCTCGGCGCGACAGCGATCATTTATTTCTGCTGCCTTTTCTACTACAAACGAAAGCTGGGCGGCTGAGATGGAAAACAGCATCCACGACAGACGCAAAGCCCTCGGATTTTCGCAGCAGGAGCTAGCGAAACGCTGCGGCGTCTCACGCCAGACGATCAACGCCATCGAAAACAACAAATACGATCCCACGCTGGCGCTCGCCTTCGCTCTCGCGCGCGAGCTAGAGACAACCGTCGATGTCCTTTTCTCTCCACAATGACGAACAGCCCCGAAAAATCGGGGCTGCCAGCTTGTCGAAAAAGGTCACCAATCGGCTGCCTTTTTCTCGTCATATCACC
>URZX01000030.1 GCA_900552455.1 uncultured Peptococcaceae bacterium
GCCAACATCAATTACTAATTAAACATTAATCATTACTAATTTGAAACCATTAATCTGCAAAGCAATCACACCTGTGGGTGTGGGTGTTCGCGATAGACGGCGAGCTTTTCTTCAATTTTCTTCACAGTCTCGTCGCTGACGATGTGCTCAATGCGGCAGGCATCTTCCTCTGCCGTTTCCTCGGAAACCCCGAAGATCTCTGTGAGCATATCCTTGAACAGCTGGTGACGGCTGGCGACGCTTTCTGCCTTGGCGAGGCCTTCGTCGGTAAGGTGAACGAACTTGCGCCCATCCATGTAGACGAGCCCTTTCTCGCTGAGGATCTTCATGGCGCGGCTGACGCTTGGCTTGGAATAATCAAGGTCGCGCGCAATGTCGATGCTGCGCACCTGTCCCAGCTGCTTCTTCAGACGCAATATGGTCTCCAGATAGTCTTCGCCGGATTCATATATTTCATTATTCATCGGGGATCATCCTTTCCTCTGCCTGATTTCCAGAATCTCTGCCCGGCTCGGCGCTTTTTTGCGGCGGAGGGCGGCGATCACAATGCTCGCCACGATGGCGACGATGCACACCACCTGCGCCATGCGCAGCGGCCCGAGCATGAGGCTGTCTGTGCGAAATCCTTCTATAATAAAGCGACCCACAGAGTAGTAGACAAAATACAACAATGCGATATCGCCTTCTTTTAGTTTAGGGCTTCGCGACGCTAAAATCAATAGGAAAAATCCGATGATGTCCCAGATGCTCTCATAGAGAAAGGTCGGGTGGCGATACGCGCCGTCGATATACATCGCCCAGGGAACAACGTCGGGACTGACCTCGTAGCCGTAGGCCTCCTGGTTGAAAAAATTTCCCCAGCGACCGATGGCCTGGCCCAGGATGAGATAGGGCGCAATGATGTCCAAAAGCTGCCAGATGCGCAGCCGATAATGCCAGGCGCAGACGGCGCAGGCGAGGATCCCGCCGATGACGCCGCCGTGGATGGCAAGCCCGCCGTGCCAGGTGGCGATGATCTCCAGAAGGCTCTTGTCGCGGTAATAGTCCCACTCGAAAACGACGTAGTAGGCGCGCGCGCCGACGATGGCGCAGATGATGACGGCGATCACGAGGTTTAAGAAATGGTCCTCGTTGATGCCCTGGCGCTTGGCTTCGCGCAAAGAGCCCCAGACGCCGATGAGAAAGGCTGCGGCGATGAGGATGCCGTACCAGTGCACGGCGATGGGGCCGAGGTGAAATGCGATCGGATCCATCGTCGCTCCTCAGGCGCGGAGCTGGCCCTGGCAGTCGCGTTCGAGGGCGGCGACGATCTTGTCCATTTCGGCCTGCACGAGGTCGTCGGTGAGGGTCTGGTCGTCGGCCTGGAAGGTCAGCGAGAAGGCGACAGACTTCTTGCCGGCGCCCACCTGCAGCCCTTCGTAGATGTCGAAGACGCTGATGGCCTTGAGATACGCTGGCTCGGCGCTGCGGATGGCGGCCTCGAGCTTGCCAACCTCCATGGCTTTGTCGACGACGACGGCGAGGTCGCGTGGCACAGCTGGATAGATCGGCGTTGGCTGGTACACTGGCACCACTTCGCCGATGCCGATGAGGGCGTCAAGGGCAAATTCCGCTGCGAAAACAGGCGCCTTGAGGTCGTAGTTTTTCACAACGAGCGGATGCAGCTCGCCGAAGATGCCGGCGTAAACATCGCCGATGTAGAGGGCGGCGGTGCGGCCTGGGTGCCAGGTTGGGTCGCCGGTCACAGCTTCCACGTGCCAGTCTGTGATGTGCAGCGCAGCGAGGAGATTTTCCACGATGCCCTTGAGGTAGTAGAAATCGTAGGCCTTCTGGCTGCCCTGCCAGTCGCGCGGCGTCTGGCCGGTGAGGCCGATGACGAGGTGCTGCTCTTCGTGGGCGAGGTTGTCCATGGTCAGCGCGTGATCGCTGGAAAAGACAGAGCTGGCTTCGAAGAAGGCGAGATCCTGCTGGTGATGGTGCACGTTTGCAGCGATGGTGTCGAGCAGGCATGGCAGGAGGCTCGTGCGCATGACGCTGATCTCTTCGCTGAGCGGATTGGAGATGGCAATCTGGTTGCGGCGCACGTCGTCTGCAGCCAGGCGCAGCAGGTCGCTGTGCTTTGGATGGACGAAGCTGTAGGTGACGATCTCGTCGAGACCGAGACCAGCCAGCGTGTTTTTGATATGGTCGGTCAGGCGCTGCGCCGGCGTCAGCACACCAGGATTGGTGGCGCCGTATGGCAGGGTTTCCGGAATGTTGTCGAGGCCGTAGAGGCGCGCGATCTCTTCGATCAGGTCCTCCTGGATGGAAATATCCGGACGGTGGCTAGGCACCTTCACAGTGAGGCCGTCGGCGTCTTCCTCGAGGATCTCAAAGCCGAGATCGAGGAGATAGCCGCGCATCTCCGCAAATGGAATGTCGGTGCCAAGAACGTCGTTGGCCTTCTGATACTTCATGCTGACGACGACTGGCTCGTGCTTCGTTGGGTATTCGTCGATCTGGCCCTGCACCAGCGTCGCGCCGGCAGTCTGCACCATGAGATCTGCTGCGCGCCAGCCAGCCAGCGGCGTGGTCGTGATGTCGAGGCCCTTTTCGTTGCGCTGGGCTGCTTCTGTGCGCAGATTCAGCGCCACCTCTGTGCGGCGGACGTTGTGGGCGTTGAAGCAGGCGGATTCGATCATGACCTCAGTGGTGGAATCTTCGATCTCGGTGTTTTCGCCGCCCATGACGCCGGCAATGCCGATGGCGCGCTCGCCGTCGCAGATCAGCAGCATCTCATCGGTGAGGGCGCGGTCCTGGCCGTCGAGGGTGGTGATGTGCTCGCCGGCTTCGGCGGTGCGCACGATGATCTCCTGCCCGGCGAGGGTGGTGTAGTCATAGGCATGCAGCGGCTGGCCGAGCTCCATCATGACATAGTTGGTGATGTCGACAAGATTGGAGATTGGGCGCATGCCGGCGCACTGCAGACGGTGCTCCATCCAGATCGGCGAGCGGCCAACCTTCGCGCCGGTGACCATGGTGCCGGTGAAGCGGTGGCAGAGCTCTGGTGCCTGGATCGTGACCTTCATCTTGCCGTTGATCTCGTCGCCTGCGGTGGTGGTCACCTCGATCGGACGCACCGGTTTTTTCAGGAGCGCACCGACTTCGCGGGCAATGTTGTAGACGCTGAGGCAGTCGGAGCGGTTTGGCGTCAGGTCCACGTCGAGAACCCAGTCGTTCATGCCCAGGTAGTCCATGACATCGGCGCCCAGCGGCGCATCCTCCGGCAGCACGCGGATGCCGTCCTTGTCTGCTGGAGCAACGAGGTCCTCGTCAACGCCGATCTCCTGCATCGAGCAGATCATGCCGTTGGATTCTTCGCCGCGCAGCTTCGTGGCAGTGATCACAACATCACCAGGAAGCGTCGCGCCAACCTGCGCAAACATCACCTTCTGGCCAGCGGCCACGTTTGGCGCGCCGCAGACAACCTTGATCACATTCTCGCCGTCGGTGGTGACGGTGCAGCAGTGGAGATGGTCAGAGTTTGGATGATCCTCACAGGTCAGCACCTTTGCCACAACGACGTTCTTCACGCCCTTGTTCGTTGGCTCCACGCCAGCAATCTCCACACCGGCGCGGGTGATGATCTCTGCCAGCTCCTCGGCAGATGGTTCGATATCAACGTATTCTTTTAACCAATTATATGAAACTAACATGCGGACCTCCTATTAGAATTGCTTGAGGAAACGTTCGTCGTTGGCGAACAAGAGACGCAGATCATTGATGTCGTAGCGCAGCATCGCGATACGCTCAACGCCCATGCCAAAGGCAAAGCCCGTGACCTTCTCCGGATCGTAGCCGCCAGCGCGGAGCACGTTTGGATGCACCATGCCGCTGCCGAGGATCTCCAGCCAGCCCGTGCCCTTGCAAACACGGCAGCCCTTGCCGCCGCAGGCAACACAGCTGATGTCAACCTCCGCCGATGGCTCCGTGAACGGGAAATAGCTTGGGCGCAGACGGATCTTCACATCCTGGCCAAACATTTCACGCGCAAACGCCAAGAGCACGCCCTTGAGATCGGCCATCGTGATGTGCTCGTCGACCAGGAGCCCTTCGATCTGGTGGAACATTGGGCTGTGGGTCGCGTCGTCGTCGCGGCGATACACACGGCCCGGTGCGATGATCTTGACCGGCAGCTTGCCGTTCATTTTTTCCATCGCATGCACCTGCACGCCAGAGGTCTGGGTGCGCAGCACCACCTTGTCGTTGATGTAGAAGGTGTCCTGCATATCGCGCGCCGGATGATCCGGTGGCAGATTCAGCGCCTCGAAGTTGTAGTAATCGCTTTCGATTTCCGGCCCTTCCGCAACCTCAAAACCGAGGCCCGTGAAGATGCGCTTGGCGTCGTTGACAACCTGAGTCAGCGGGTGCAGATGGCCCTGAGGCATGCTCGTGCCAGGGAGCGTCACGTCCAGCGTTTCGCCAGCAAGCTTCGCCTCCAGCGCCTTCGCGCGCAGCTCCTCGCTCTTTTCCTCCAGCGCCTGGCTGATCGCGTCGCGCACCGTGTTGGCGAGCTCGCCGATGACTGGGCGCTCCTCCTTCGAGAGCTTGCCCATGCCCTTCAATATAGCAGTCAGCTCCCCTTTTTTGCCGAGGTATTTGACACGCAGGTCGTTGATCTTATCCAGGTCGTCCTGAGCCTTGATGGCTTCCAGAGCAGCCTCCTTGATTTGCATTAAAGCGTCTTTCATTGTCTTCCTCCTTCAAAATTAAAAAGCACGCCCATCCCCAAGGGACGAGCGTGCCGTGGTACCACCCTAATTATCCGCGAGTGTTCCCCGCAGATCACTTGTCGCGTTAACGCCGCCAACGCCATCCCCTACTCTGTTCAGGGACAGATACTCCCGGGCGAAATCCAGACACCTGCCGCTTCGAGAATGCTCTCAACCCCGCATCCCTCTCTGTGCAAAGCCACGCAAGCCGGCTCCCGTTCTTCGCTTCTTGCGCACAATCGTGCGCTATGACAGACTTTATTATAAAATATAGCCTCGCGATTGTAAAGGGGGATTTTTAGGTAGGAGGTAGCCCTTGCGGCCCACAGGGCCGCGGCGGGGCCGGCGCGTTTCACTTGCCGGCAGGTAGGAGGTAGGAGGTTTTCTTACTGCTGTGCGTATAGTTGGGAGCCATTGAGAAACCGCTGCTGATGAATCGCGATCGTTGCGCAGTGCACATTGCTGACCTCCTACCTGCCAACGAGCATTACGAGTTGGCCCCGAAGGGCTATCTCCTACCTCCTACCTAAACACCGCCTCCTACCTAAACACTGCCTCACTGTTCGCGTAGCGTTTTGGTGATCGCTGACAGCATTTTTCTCAATTCGTCACAGTCATCACGGAGTGAACAAAACTGTTCGTTGCTAATATATTCCGTTGCGCGCAATAATTTCAGCCAGTAAATTGTTTCCGCACATTCTTTGAACGCAATGTAATTTTTCGCCAGAAAATCCTTACGGCTGATCGCACAGCCAGCCTCTGCCAGATTCGCTCCAATGCTCGTGCCGCTCTTGAGAATTTGCTTGGCCATCACATATTCCCGTTTTTCTTCCGTCAGATATTGATATAGCCGCACAACGCGAATGGCAAAAGCCATACTCTTCTGCTCCACTATCCGTTCTGAAGCCACGCTTCACACCTCCGATCACAAAACTGCACCACACACAAAAGTTTTCGACTTCGAAGTCAAAAACTTCCATTTTGCGCAGACTTTTCGACTTGCAAGTCAAAAACTTCCATTTTGTACAGACTTTTCGACTTTCAAGTCAAAAACTTTTTCCCTCTCCCAGCACAAAAACCTCCTACCTCCTACCTCCTACCTCCTACCTCCTACCTGCGAGGAGTGCAACGACTCGCCGCGCAAAGCGCGCTACCTCCTACCTCAATAACACTTTCTCTCATTTTACCACAAAAATCTGATTGCTCAATCCACGTTTTCGTCGTACACTATACATATCATACATTAAGGAGTGACCCTCATGTTACACGAATTCTCTTTCCCATCCTACAACGAACGCGACAAGGTGCAGGCCTGGATCTATGTGCCGGCGACAGATCCTGTCGGCATCGTGCAGCTGGTGCATGGTTTTGGCGAGCATTCCCGCCGCTATTTCCACATGATCGTGCGCTATCTGGAAGCAGGCTTCATCGTCGCTGCCGATGACCACGTCGGCCACGGCAAGACGGCTGAGATTAACGGCACCTGGGGCGATTGGGGCGACAAAGGTCCGGAAACGATGGTTGAGGACGAAAAACGTCTGATGGACATCGTCAAGGAAAAATATCCTGATCTGCCATACTTCTTCTTCGGCCACAGCATGGGCTCGGTGATCACGCGCCAGTTCGTCGCCCGCTATGGCGCAGAGCTGGCTGGCGCAACGATCTGCGGCACCTGCGGCAGCGTGCCAAAAATGGCAGAGGCGCGTCCTGTGATCGAAAAGCTGGTGGCCGACGGCAAAGGCAACGAAGCATCGCCAGAAGCAACAGTGGCGATGATGGGCTGGATGAGCGAACGCATTCCAGACGCCAAGCTGGGCAACGAATGGATCTGCCACGATCCTTATGTACAGGTCGACCACGCCAACGATCCGTTCGACGGCTTCACAAAGCCAACGCTGAACAAATCCCTGCTCGATTTCATGAAGATGATCGACGACATCACCGGCGTTCAGTGGGCAGAGCGCGTGCCAACAGAACTGCCGATCTATTCCATCGCCGGCGACGAAGATCCGTTCGGGCTCTACGGCCAGGGCGTTTACGAAGCATCCAACTGGCTGGCCGACACCGGTCACGACATCACAACGCTCGTCTACCCAGGCTATCGCCACGAGATCCACAACTACGCCGATCTCAAGGACGAAGTCTGCGACGGCGTCATCGAATTCATGCTCGATGCCATCGCTGATGACATGATGGAATAATACACACAGCAAACAAGCTCCGAGAAAACTGCGCGTTCTCTCGGAGCTTGTTTTATTGTATGCAGATTTTCTTTTACATACTGTCCATTTTTCGTTCCACGGCCAGTTGGATGAGGCGTTCGGCCAGGTGGCGGTTGCGCACGAGCAGCGGCCCGTGAAAATAGGAACAGAACATGTTCTTATAGATGGCGCCTTCGCCGCCATCTTCGCCGTTGTTGCCGTGGCCGCTGACGACGGTGCCGAGGGGACGCTCACCTTCGCCGAGGAAGGTGCGGCCGTTGTGGTTTTCGAAGCCAAGATAGGTTTCGCCGAAATCGTCGTTGACGATCTCGATGTCGCCGATGAAGCGCTGGAGATTTTCCTGATGCAGGGTGTAGTGCGGCAGGGCGCCGAGGCCCTGAACGCGCTCGCCCTGGGCGGTGTCGTAATACTGGCCGACGAGCTGATAGCCACCGCAGATGGCCAGGCCTACGCCACCGCGCTCAATGTATTTGACGAGCTCGTCGCGCTTGGACGGAAGGTCTTTGGCGATGACTTTCTGCTCGTGATCCTGACCGCCGCCGATGAAAAGAAGGTCAAAATCGTCGGCGATGAAAGGATCCTTCAAACTGACAAGAGTGGTCTCAACCTCGAGGCCTTTCTGGCGGGCGAGGTATTGCAGCATGAGCAGGTTGCCGTTGTCGCCGTAGGTGTTGAGCAGATTTCCGTAAAGATGACAGATGCGCAGTTTCATATTGCCATGCCCTCCTTGAGATAGCCTTGTTCGGCGAATGTGTGGCGCAGATCAAGGGTCGCTGTGTAGGTGGCGAGGATGTAGACCTTGTCGGTCGGCGCTGCGGCGATCCAGTCTGCGATGTGGTTGAGATCCTGGTCGATGTGCTGCTCGTCCAGCGGAAGTCCGGCGATCTCGAAGCGGGTGGAAAGCTCGGCAACGCGGATGCCGGAGAGGAACACAGGGCGTCCGTGGGTGATCTGAACGAGCTTTTCAAAGTCGCCGTCCCAGATCCAGCTGACGTCGGTGCCGTCGGCTGGGCGGTCGTTGAGCAGGCTAACGAGAGAGAACGGCGCAGGATCGGTGGCGAGCATCTCGACGATCTGGTTGAAGCCGACGGGGTTTTTGATGAGGTTCATGACGACGTCCTTGCCAGCGATGTTGATGTGCTCCTGACGGCCGAAAACGCGCTTGGCAGCATCAAAGCCGCGGCGGATGTAGTTGTCCTCGATGCCGAAATGCTTGGCAACGCTGGCTGCTGCGAGGGCGTTATAAATATTGTAGAGCCCGGCGATCGGCAGCTCGTAGTCGGTGCCGTCGATGGCGAAACGCGAGGATTCTGGCGTGAGCTCGCCGATGGCGGTGACGGCGTGAGCGAGCTCTGGCCGCGCAAAATCGCAGTACGGGCAGTAGAATTTGCCGAGGTTGGAATAGGTCAGGAGCTTGTAGTGCAGGATGTTGTCGCAGTTCGGGCAGAGAATGCCGTCGGTGTTGTAATGGGCCTGCTGCTCGCGGTCCTCCTCGTGGGCGAAGCCGAAATATTCCACAGGGTTGTCAACCTTGACGCTGGAAAAGATCGGCAGATCGCCGTTGGCAATGATGGTGGCCTCTGGCACCTGGGTGGCGCCGTCGAGCATGAGCTGGTAGGTGGTGTAGATCTCGCCGTAGCGGTCCATCTGGTCGCGGAAAAGATTGGTGAAGACGATGACTTCCGGGCGAATGTAACGCGTCACATGCTTGAGGGTCGCTTCATCGACTTCGAGGACGGCGTATTTTGTCCCGACCTTCTGCTTTGGCGCGCCGAGGAAGCAGGAAATGATGCCCTGCAGGAGGTTGGCGCCGGTGGGATTGGTGAGAACCTGGCCGTATTTTTCCTGGAAGATCTTCGTGATGAAGGAGGTCGTCAGGGTTTTGCCGTTGGTGCCGGTGACGATGACGGTGCGATAATCCTTAGCGAGGGTGGCGAGAATATTTGGATCGAGCTTGAGGGCGACCTTACCAGGCATGCTGGAACCGCCGCTGCGGGTTTTCTCGAGGATGGTTTTGGTGGCTTTGCCGGCGGTTTTGGCCAGCGTGGAACGGATGCTCATTCTTGGGCCTCCTTTTCTGTGGTTGGTTCCTCAGCGAGGATCTTACAGCCGACGACGGCTGCGATGTCAGACTGGATCTCGTCGGTGAGGGATTGGGTGTCGCGCCCTTTGTACTCCTCTGGCAGGATGGCCGGCAGGAAGGTGACGGTGACAGGCAGCGGTTTGAAGAAGAAGCTGCCGCGAGGCAGGACGTTGATGGTGTTTTCGATGGCGAAAGGCACAATGGCAGCGCCGGATTTTGTGGCGATCTTCAGGCTGCCGGGCTTGAACGGACGCATGTCGCCGTTGTCGGAGCGGGTGCCTTCCGGGAAGATGCACATGCCGTGCTCATTTTTCTTCAGGAGCTTCGCGGCGCCGAGAATGACCTCCAGCGATTTGCGGGATTCGGTGCGCGGCAGATAGAAGCTGCCGAGATCGGACACCCAACGCGAAAAGACGGGGATGCCGTCGAGCTCTTCCTTGCAGACGAAGGCCGATGGGCGTGGAATCGCAGCGAGCATGACAGGCGGATCGGCCATGCTCTGGTGGTTGCCGACGTAGAGCACGGAGCCTTCTTTTGGCACGTTTTCTGTGCCTTTGACGGTGAGCTTGACGCCGAGGAGCTTGACGCCGACGCGGGCGAGATGGTTGGCAAAGGCCCAGATGTAGCGCTGGGCTTCTTCGAAGCGGTCCTCAGCGATGAGGCGTTCCACCTTGGCGCGCAGCGGCAGCCGGATCACAAGCACAGCGCCAAACCAGAGATAGGTGAAGATATTTCGCAGAATGGTCATCCCACTCACCCCTTAAAGCTGTCTTTGAGGCTGCAGGTTTCGTTGAGAACGATCCGCTCTGGCGTGGAATACTTGCTGTCGACGCAGAAATAGCCGTTGCGCAGGAGCTGATAGGTCTGGCCCGGCGCAGCGTCCTGCATGATCGGCTCGAGCTTGACGTGTTCGAGGACGACGAGGCTTTCCTGGTTGAACTGGTCGACGATGTTTTCAGCGGTGGATTCAAAATCCAACAGATCGCTGTAAAGATGAGCGGTGGCGTCCAGCGCGTGGCTCGCTTCCACCCAATGGAGGGTGCCCTTGACCTTGCGACCCGCGTTTTCCCCGCCGGATTTCGTCGTTGGGTCGTAGGTGCAGAGGACCTCGAGGATCTCGCCAGTTTCAGGATCCTTCACATAATCCTCGCACTTGATGATGTAGGCGTATTTCAGGCGCACTTCCTTACCAGGCTTGAGACGGTGGTATTTGGATGGCGCTTCCTCGCGGAAATCGGCCTGCTCGATGTAGAGCTCGCGGCCAAATGGCACTTCGTAGGTGCCGGCATCAGGATCGTTCGGGTTCACCTGCGCAGTGAGCATCTCGATCTCGCCCTCCGGCCAGTTGGTGATCGTGAGCTTGAGCGGACGCAGCACACCCATCGTGCGTGGCGCATGCATGTTCAGATCCTCGCGCAGGCAGTGCAGGAGATAGCCCGTTTCGACGCGGCTGTTCGTCTTCGCGACGCCGATGCGCTCGCAGAAATCCGCCAGCGCTGCCGGCGTGTAGCCGCGACGGCGCAGCCCGGCGATGGTTGGCAGGCGTGGATCGTCCCAGCCATCGACAAGGCCAGCGTCCACCAGCGCCTTGAGCTTGCGCTTGGAGGTGACAGTGTTTTCGATCTCCAGGCGGGCAAATTCAATCTGGCGGCTGCGGAATTTGATGAACGGCATATCGCGCAGATTGTCCAGCACCCAGTCGTAAAGCGGGCGGTGGTCCTCAAACTCCAGCGTGCAGATCGAGTGGGTGATGCCCTCGATCGCGTCCTCCAGCGGATGGGCAAAATCGTACATCGGATAGATGTGCCAGGTGTCACCGGTGCGCGGATGGGTCGCGTCAACGATGCGGTAGAGCGCCGGATCGCGCATGTTCATATTGCTCGAGGCCATGTCGATCTTGGCGCGCAGGATGCGGCTGCCCGGTGCAAATTCACCCTCCTTCATGCGGCGGAAGAGGTCGAGATTTTCCTCCACGCTGCGATTTCTGTACGGGCTTTCCGTGCCAGGCTCCGTCAGCGTGCCGCGCATCGCGCGCAGCTCCTCCGCCGTGGAGTCGTCCACATAGGCAAGGCCGCGCTCGATGAGCGCCACCGCGCCTTCGTAGAAATGCTCAAAATAATTGGACGCATAGCGCACCTCGCCGTCCCACTCGCCGCCGAGCCAGCGCACATCGCGCTCGATCGCTTCGATGTACTCCTCCTCTTCCTTCTGCGGATTCGTGTCGTCAAAACGCAGGTGGCAGGTGCCGCCATATTTTTTCGCCAGGCCGAAGTTCAAAAAGATCGACTTCGCGTGGCCGATGTGCAAATAGCCGTTTGGCTCCGGCGGAAAACGGGTGACGATCTCCGTCTGGCCGTTTTCGATATCTTCATTAATGATCGCTTCGATAAAGTTCGTGGAAACAAGCTCGTTCTCGTTACTCATAAAGCGCCTCCTCTTTCGTATTTCATCATATCGTCTTATTATAATCCAGAAGCGCGCACCCCGTCAACGCCTGCCCGCTCGTGGCAGGAACAAAAAAGAGGACTGCGATTCTTTCGGATCACAGTCCTTCTTTTTATCTCAGAATTTGCCGAAGAGCAGGTATTTCAGGCGCTGGACGAAGCCCTGTGGTTCGCGCATTGGCGTCTGGGTCTGCGCTGAAGCGGCTGGCTGTGGCGCTGGCTTTTCCTGCGCTGGAGCGGCTGGCGCTGGTTGCTCAACGTGGTGCTTGACCTTGCTGACGGCTGGCGCCTGCTGGGCGGTGAGCTTTGCTGGCGCGTTTTCTTCGTCGATGACGGTGCGGCCGGAGAGATGCGTTTCTTCGACGTCGATGCAGGAGGTGGATTCGCGCAGCCATTTGAAGAGCTCGTACTGCTCGGTCTGGCTGTCGATCTTTTTCTCGCCTTCTGCAGGATAGAGGCGCTTGTAGGTGCCGTCTGGCTGCTGTACGCGGGCGAGCATGTTGTCCTTGGCGAGGATCTCGAGAACGTCAAAAATGGTGGCCTTGACTTCGTCATCGAGGATCTCGACGGCGACTTCGACGCGGAAGTTGAGGTTTCTGGTCATCCAGTCGGCGCTGCCGATGTACAGATGCTGACGCTCGCCGTAGCCGAAGAGGAAGATGCGCGGATGCTCAAGGAAGCGGCCGACCATGCTTTTGATGGTGATGTTCTCGGTGAGGCCTGGCACGCCGGCACGCATGCAGCAGATGCCGCGGATGTAAAGGGTGATCTGCACGCCGGCCTGGCTGGCTTCGATGAGCTTGTCGATGATGTTCTTATCGGAGAGGCCGTTGATCTTGGCGATGACGCGCGCTGGCTGGCCGGCTTTGGCGGCTGCGATCTCGCGATCGATGAGCTCGAGGAAATGGTTTTTCATCTCGAGCGGCGCGACGAGAAGATACTGGCTCTGCTCGACAAACTGGCCGAGGCTGAGGCATTCAAAGACGTTGACGGCTTCGGCGGCGATGTCTTTGTTGGTGGTGATGAGGGAAAAGTCTGTGTACTGGCGCGCAGTCTTTTCGTTGTAGTTGCCGGTGCCGATCTGCACGATGTGCTTGACCTGACCGTTGACATTGCGGGTGATGACGCAGAGCTTGGAGTGAACTTTGTACTGGTCGAAGCCGTAGATGACCTGACAGCCTGCTTCCTCGAGGCGCTTGGACCAGATGATATTGTGCTCTTCGTCAAAGCGGGCTTTGAGCTCGACGAGGACCATGACGTTCTTGCCGTTCTCGGCTGCCTTGGCGAGCGCCTGCGCAACCTTGCTGCCGTTGGCGATGCGGTAGAGGGTGATGTTGATGGATTTTACGGTTGGATCGACGGCTGCTTCATCGAGAAGATCGAGGAAGGTCTTCATGGAATGGTACGGATAGGCGAGCAGGATGTCGCAGTTGCAGCGGTCGAGATAGCGAATGATCGAATCCCCTGGCGCGATGCACGCTGGCATGAGCGGTGGCATCGGCTCGTAGTTGAGGGTTGGGAAATCGTCGGTGAGATCGCCGAAGAGGCCGTAGATAAAGTTCAGCGACAGCGGCAGCTCTGGCGTGACGATGACGCTCTTCTGCTTGGCCTTGACGCGTTTCAAAAGATAGCGCAAAAGCTCTGGCGAGATCTGCTTGGAAAGCTGCACGCGCACAACGGACGAATGCTTGCGCGTTTTGATCAGCTGCTCCATCTGCTCGCGCCAGTCCATCTCTTCGTCGTAGCGCGCTTCGTCGACGCGCAGGTCGCCGTTGCGCGTGAGGCGGAAGATGAATTTGTCGGTGATGTGGCTCTTTAAGATGAGTTGATCGGCGAAATGATAGACGAGGTTCGCCGCTGTGACAAAGCAAAATCCGCGGCCGGATTCATCCGGGAAGATAAAATAACGTGGGAAATTGGTGTTGAGGATCGGGATGACTGCGACGTTCGATTTCTTGTCAGAATTCTCGAAGGCGATGCAGACATACTGCTCCTTGTTGCTCAGGTATGGGAATGGATGGTGAGAATCGACCACCTGCGGCGAGAGATACGGCTTCACTGCCTGGGTGAAGTATTTCTCCAGCATTTCCTCCTGATAATCGGTGACATGGTCAGGCGAGATCTCGTAGATCCCGTGCTGGCGCAGCTGGCGCATGAGCTCCACATAGCATTTCTCGGCGCGCGGGATCACGCGCTTGACCTCGTCGTAGATCATATCCAGCTGCTCAGAGGCCGTCATGCGAGATTTTTTGTCGATCTCGTCTGGCGTCAGCTCGGCAGCATCCGACAGCCCGCCGACGCGCACCATGAAAAACTCATCCAGATTTGAGCCAAAGATGGACATAAAGCGCATGCGTTCAAACAAAGGCAATCTGGTGTCTTCTGCTTCTTCCAGCACGCGTTCGTTAAAACGCAGCCAGCTTAACTCCCTATTTACATAAGGATTGTTGTTCATCTCTGAATTCATCGATTCCGCTCCCTCTCAAAATACCATTTTCTATCATATATCCTTCGCGCACACCGTGGCTGACGACGGTCAGCTCTGTTGCGCCAACAAAATTCATGATCGACTTGATCACGATCAGCCCAGGAATAAACGTCACGAGACGCTCAGGGATGACGCGGTTCAGGATCTTGATCCCGTCCATGCCCAGCATCGAGATCATGCGGTCCAGCTCTTCAATCTCGTCCATCGTCATCGTGTAGCCCATCGTCTCGCCGTCCTTGCCGAGAATGTGACGGTGCACCTTCGTCAGCGCGCGCGCTGTGCCGCCCATGCCGTAGATGCGACGGAAGCCTTTTTCGGCGATGTTCATCGTGCCTTCAAGCTCTGCCGCTACATATTTGGCGATCTTGGCGCGCTGCTTGGAATTCGGGAAGAGCCCCTTGACGAATTTGTTGTACATCGCCAGCGCCCCGATCTCCTTGGACGTGCTCGAGACCAGACCATAGTCGTCGTAGTAGAACACCTGCGCGCTGCCGCCGCCAAGGTCGAACCCAGCGGCCTTGTCGTCCTTGATGCAGCTCTGCAGGCCGATGTAATCGTAGTAGGCCTCCTCGCAGCCGGAAAGCAGCCGGATGTCGATCCCTGTCGCCTTCTTGACCTCCGAGAGCACCTGATTCTGGTTACCGATGCTGCGCAGCGACGCCGTCGCAAAGCAGGAAAAACCGTCGCAGCCTGTCTCGTCGCACATCGTCTTCATGCGTCCCAGGACTGAGCAGAGGCGGCTGATCCCTTCTGCCGTCAGCACGCCGTCCTCAATGTAGCTCAGGATCTCGGCAAATTCCTTCTCGTTGACCAGCGCGCGAAACGAATTGTCCGGATCGATCTGATAGACCACCGCACGCATCGTGTTGGAACCAATATCAATTAAACCATACTTCACTGTCACTCGCTCTTTTCTGTATAGATTAGATCGTCAAACTTTCATGCCAATACGCTGTCTGCGGATCGTCCTTCACAGCCTGGAATTTTTTCAGGCGCACCGGCGCATACTTGAACGACAGGCTGAAGAAAAACGTGATCTCGTCCTCCACAGAATCCTTCGGACGCACCACAACCTGATCCGGATAAAACATATACTGCACATCCTGATCGCGCCAGGAAACCTCGACGCCCGCGATCTTGGCAGTGATTGTTCCCCACTGGCCAACACTCAGCGCATTCAGCGGACCGCGGCTGCTTTTCAGATCGCGATACTGCAAGCCCATCGAATAGTTGACCTCGCCCAGGATCTGCGTGAAATGCTCCACCACAAATCGCCCAGGCAGCCCGATCTCCTCGATCAGCCGACGCTCCGAATCGATCGCGCCGGCGATCTGCGCCAGGCGCTTCTGCAGCGCCAGGTCTTCGTCGTCTGACCAGTGCATCTCGTCCTTGAACTTGTTCAATACCTCCTGCAGGTCCTCGCAAAGCATCAGGACCTCAGCATCATGTTCTAAAAATTGCATATCTGTCATCCTTCATTGTTTTTAATCGTCATTTTTATTGGTAGAATCTGTCCTCATTATAGCATGACCATCGCCCAGCCGCAAAGCTTTCTGCCCCCTTTCCGCCCTTCGGCGCGCATTTTTTCGCTCGCTACAAGAGAAACGTAAAGCCCGCGTAAAAGCCGCGTCAGGATTATTTTAATGCTTGACAATTTCTGCAAATCTGTGTAAGATAATCTAGTAACAACAAACCAGCCAGCGTGATGGAACTGGCAGACGTGACGGACTCAAAATCCGTTGGGCTAACACCCGTGTGGGTTCGAATCCCACCGCTGGCATCACAGCCGCTTGCAGAAAATCTGCGAGCGGTTTTTTGTTTTTCGGCAGGAGGTTTTCGCATCAATTTGCCGCACTCCGCCACACTTTTCCAAATAAAAATGCGTCAGTTCGGGGTAAAATCCTTCGACTGACGCATATTTTTTCAACAGAAGAATGGTAACCTCCTACCTGCGGACGAGTCTACGAGTCCGTCCGCGCAGCGGCTACCTCCTCCCTCCTCCCTCCTACCTGGCATTAAAGCGCTGCAGCATCGCAGCCACCTGTGCGCGGGCAGCGCTGCCTTGTGGCGCCAGTTCATTGTTCGTAACGCCGGAGAGCAATCCTTCAGCGACTGCCCACTCTACGCTCTCGCCAGCCCAGTCGGAAACACTTGCGGCATCGCTGTAACCATCCAGCGCAGCGCCAGACGAGACATCCTCGCCCTTGTACGCCGCATAATTGCAGAGGATCGCCGCGAGCTGTTCGCGGGTGATCGCATCGTTTGCGCCAAAGGCATCGCCGTAGCCAGCCACAACGCCAACGCTCGCTGCCCAGTTCACAGCGTCCGCATACCAGGCGTCTGCAGAAACATCAGAAAATCCTGCATCCTCTGCTTCCGGACCGCCTTCCAGGCGATAGAGCACACTCGCCACCATGCCGCGCGTCGTCGCCAGATCCGGCGCAAATTCCGTCTCGCTGACGCCTGTCATGAGGCCATTTTCCAGCGCGTATTTCACAACGTCGATGTACCAGTCGTCCGGCTGCACATCCACAAACGGCACCACAGTCACAGAACCGCCCAGCACCGTCTCGGCGGTGATCAGCGCGTGACCATTTTCGCCAGTCGTAAAGCTCGAGCCTGTCGTGTCGTAGCCATTGCCGATGTCGTCTGCCTGGACGCCGCCAGTTGCTGCAATTGTGCCGCCTGTGATCGTGATCGCGCAGACGCTTCCGTTCGTGCTGTCGGCTCCACTGCCGATCCCGGCTGCATACTGGCCGCCGAGCGCGTAGACATCGCCGTCTACGATCGAGACAGCGCCGTCGACCACATCGTCGTTGAGGTAGAGCCCGCCGCCGCCAATACCAGCTGCGCGCGAGCCGCCCTCTGCGTAGATCAGTCCGCCGCAGATCACGATGTCGCCGAAGTTGACATCCTCTTCATTGCCGCCGATCCCGGCTGAGCCTTCTCCGCTAAATTCTTCGCCGTAGGCTTCGAGTATTCCCTGGTTGTCGCCGTCGCTCTGCGCGTAGATCGTAAATCCTGCGCCTGCCGGCACATCAATGCCGCCATCGACGACCAGCATGGCTCCGTCTGCGAGGATCAGGGAGACGTCGCCAGCAACCGCCACGCGACCGTCGATCGTCACGTCGCCTTCAGCGACAAGCCAGTGCTCCGCGCCGTCACCAGCGTGGCAGATTCGCAGGTCTTCAGCTCGCCCATGTCCAGATACGTCACCGCATCCGACGCCCAGATCGCACCAGGCATCATCCCAACAACGAGCGCCGTCGCGCAGAGCCCGCTCAGCAATTGTCGTCTCATCTTTTTCATTTTCTACACTTCCTTCCATTTTTCCAGATGACTGTTCATTGCTATAACCATTTTATCATAGAAAGCACAGGAGAAAATTACCAGTTTTGCATTATTTCGACCAGTTTTGCATTTTTCAACCCTCGGGCAGTAGCCGGTAGCCAATCGAGCTTCGCCTGACGTCTCGCTCTCTTGGACCGGCCTTGCCCCGGCACCATTAGCCGATCAGTCTGCGCCATTCGGCTCGACATCTCGGATGGTGCTCGGCAGTTTTGCTCATTTCCTGAAAAATGCGCGCAAAAAAGCGGCGCGTCGTCCTCAAACATTGAGCACAACGCGCCGCCATGCGTCACATTGTAAAGATCCAGATCACCACGCAGAGCATTGTGATCACATAGATCGCCAGAAACACGAGCTTCGCCTTCACAGGATACGGCCGCAGCAGGCAGATATCCAGCACAAGCATTGTCGTCACGCCGCAGAGCAGCCCCCAGAGGAGCATCCCCGAAAGCTGCCACACCGGCAGCGCGATCAGGATCCCCAGCAGAATGATGATCACACGCAGCATATTCTTTGAAACCATGGTCCTCTCCCCTTACATCAACGGCCCAAACACGCGCATCAGTCGCCCGAAGGCGCGCTTGTAGAGCGGAAAGGCGCCGTACGTTTTGAGATAAATGCGTTCGCTTTTGGCCAGCGTCTGCTGGAAATCCTCCTCCGCAGCAGCGGCGATCTCGCGATCGTAAAGGAGCACGCCGTTTTCAAAATGCAGAAACAGGCTGCGGAAATCCAGATTCACCGAGCCCACTGTCGCCACGCAGTCGTCGCTCACAAACATCTTTGAGTGCAGAAATCCCGGCGTAAATTCGTAGATCTTGATCCCTGCCCGCAAGAGCTCCGGATAGTAGCTGCGCGCAATCATGAAGACGATCTTTTTATCCGGGATATGCGGCAGCATCAGCACCACTTCGATCCCGCGTTGCGCGGCAAATTCCAGCGATTTGCGCAGGCGTTCGTCCAGGATCAAATATGGCGTCATGATGTGGACATAATCCTCCGCCAGATCCAAGAGCTGGCAGTACACATTCGAGGCTGTGTCGTGGTTGTTTTCCGGCGCGTCAGCATACGGCGCAAGAATGCTGTCGCTCGGTGGCTGCTGTGGATCGATGTGCATATAATTGCCGTAGGCATCGGTTTTCCAGTCCGCTGCCACATCCCACACCTGCATGAACATTGCCGTCAGCGACTGCACGCCGTTTCCTGTGATGCGCAGGCCTGCGTCCTTCCAGTAACCAAAGCGGTTGATCAGATTCGCGTATTCGTCTGCGAGATTGAACCCGCCTGTGTAGCCCACCTTGCCGTCAATGACGGTGATCTTGCGGTGGTCGCGGTTGTTCTGGTACGACGACAGGATCGGCCGGATCGGCGAGAACACACAGCACTGGATCCCCAGCTCGCTGATGCGCTCGGCGTAATGCTTCGGCAGCTTGAGCCCGCAGAGCCCGTCGTACATGAAGCGGACCTCCACGCCCTCTGCCGCCTTGCGGCTGAGAATATCCAAGAGCTGGTCCATGACCTTCCCCTCGTGCACGATGAAATATTCCATGAAAATAAATTTCTCCGCCTTCTCAAGGTCGGCAAACAGCACCTCGATGGCTTCTTCCCCGGTGCTGAAATAGGTCACATCCTTGCCGTAATACGTCGGATAGCGACACGTCGTCGCCAGATAGCGGAAAAGCCCCACGTATTTGTTGTCCATCTGCGCCAGATCCCGCCGCGCATCCTCGTTGTCCACCAGATGCAGCTCTGTCAGCAGCTCCTTTTCATGCACCTGCGCCGTCAGATGCGCCGTTCCCGGCACAAGCCGGATGACAATGTACATGATCAGCGCCACCGCCGGCATCAACGCCAACAGCGTCAGCCAGGCGATCTGGTAAGAATTGTGCGGACAGCGCAGCACGATATAGCTGATCATCAGCACCGTCAGCGCCACCAACACAAACTGAAACGCCACAGCGTAATGCTGGCCCAGCTTGTTGGTGATGAGAAAATAAAACGCGCTCCACGCCACCACCTGCAGGATCAGCAGGATCGCTGTCAGAAAAAATGAGTTGTTGACCGCCGTCAGACTTGTCTGGCGAATTTTTTCCTTTTCATTTGCCACAAGCCACTCCTCCTTTTTGCGCACAGATAAACAGTTGCGCAATAGTTACATACAATACTAATTCAATACGGAATCCTTGTCAACCGCCACCAGCGCCGATTCCGCCGCCCCACAAGAAAAAAGCACCCCGCTACGCGCGGGGTGATGGCGATTCTCAATAATTTTCAGCGAGCACTTCGAAATATGCCTGCGGATGGCTGCAGGCTGGGCAGATCTGTGGTGGTTCCTTGCCTTCAAAAATGTAGCCGCAGTTGTTGCATTTCCACTTCACAGCTTCATCCTTCTTGAAGGTCGTGCCGCCTTCGATGCCAGCCAAAAGCGCCAGGTAGCGTTTTTCGTGCGCAGCCTCAACCTGAGCGATCAGCTCCATGCGTGTAGCGATCTCGTCGAAGCCTTCTTCGCGCGCTTCTTCCGCCATGCGCTTGTACATGTCCGTCCATTCGTAGTTTTCGCCGGCAGCTGCATCCTTGAGATTTTCCGGCGTACTCTTGATGGCGCCGCCCTGGAGATACTTGAACCAGAGCTTTGCGTGCTCCATTTCATTTTTCGCCGTTTCTTCAAACAGCATCTGGATCTGCACATAACCATCCTTCTTTGCCTGGGAGGCATAGTAGGTGTATTTGTTACGCGCCTGGGATTCACCGGCAAAAGCTTCCTGCAGGTTTTTCTCTGTCTTAGTTCCTTTAAGATCTTTCATGGGTTTCCTCCAATTTTTGCGATTCGTAGTGTCTAGCTCCATATTTCTTCACAAGAAAGGATGCCCGCCAGATAAGGCGATCGCCTGGCTCACGACTCTGTGCGATTTGCCAGGCGATAGATATGGCCGTTTTTGTGAAGAGCGACCACGACGTTCCCGGTGACCAGGTCCACATAGTTGAACGAGAGCCGTCGCTCGCTTTCGTCGTCTGCTTTGACGACAAACACATTGCGATAGGTGGCCTCCAGCTCGCCCTTGTGGTTGACGACACGGTTGCGCCCGATGTTCACATCGAGCTCGATCTCACAGCCCACAAACGGCTGCAGCGATCGTTTCACGCGGTCGATCGTCATCTTCGTCATATGCATCATCCTCTCTAGTATTTCAATTATAGCACAAATCTGAGGACGCTGCAAAAGAAAAATCAAATATTTTATCATTAACGCTTTTCCTTGTCAAGAAGTCCAGCGCATATTTCATGGCGCTAATCGTCATCAACCATAACAGTATTTAGTCGATCTTGCGGATATACTGATGCAGCAAATGTCCATCTCCATCTTCCCGCTCAGCAATTCGCGCACCAAACCACGCAAAATTGTTCTCCTCATAAAAGTGTTTCAGAAAATCTACATCCTCACACTCTAAAAACTGCAAGGTTCCACCAGCCAAATGGCTCAGTTCCGAGATCTTTGCCGTTGCAAACGCCAGCAGCTCACGCCCGCCCAAACTCTCAGCTTTGCCATATTGACTGTTTTTCCCAAGTTGCGCGATCAAATACATGGCCGTAGAATACGTCTGTGTCGTCTCATCGAAAGAACCTATCCGCGCAGCACGTTTTGCCAGGCTTTTGCTAATAGCCGCAGCAGGAATCGTCACAGGCTTTATAGCGATAGAATAAAATCCTGCCAACTTCATCTCCTGTAGAGAAAACACCAGATAAGTGATCGATTGCCGTTTTTTGCTAAACGCGATCGCATCTTCCCTGATGAATTTTTCCACATCCAAATTTCTCGGACACGAAAAATTGGAGAGGATCTCTTTAACTTCTTCCTCTCCAAATTGCTGAACAACATCCATCAATTTCAATTCCACAAACTCTGATTGTTCGTTTTTATTCTGCATGTGCTTTCATACTCTCCCAAATTTCCCGAATTTCTGCCGGATCGGTCACTGTTCTGCAGCGCGGACCTTCATTAGCCGATATCTCTGCACATTTTCTTTCCGATTCATCAATAGCGTCCAAAAATCGTTTTGCATCTGTGACTACAAAATTATGAGTAATACTGGAAGTGGCCATTGCTTTCACCTCTTTTCAACGGTCGTTTTATTTTACAAATAGTTTCTATACTCATTATACCATGCCGCTGTCCGCTCCACCACAAAAAAATCCCACGCGGTTTGCGTGGGAAATAATCGTGGTAACTTACTCCATCTGACCTTCGCCGAGGCCTTTCAGCAGGCGGTCGAGGTTTTCGGTCATGAGGGAGAGCACTTCGCCGTCGTAGGCTTCGATCTCGCCGGCGTCGCCCATTTCAGCGAGGCGTGGGTCCAGCGGGAACTGACCGATGAGCGGTACCTGGAAGGCGTCGCAGGTTTCCTGCACGTGGCTTTCGCCGAAAACATTGATGCGTTCGTCGCAATTTGGGCAGCGCACGTAGCTCATGTTCTCAGCGATGCCGAGGGCTGGCACGTTCATCAGATCGATCATCTTCAGGCCCTTGCGCACGACCATGTTGGACAGGCCCTGCGGCGTGGTGACCATGAGCACGCCGCCAACTTTCATGCTCTGCATGATAGTCAGTGGCACATCGCCGGTTCCTGGTGGCAGGTCGACAACGAGATAGTCGAGATCGCCCCAGCAAACGTCGGTGATGAACTGCTGTACAACGCCGGTGATGAGGGCGCCGCGCCAAACGACAGGATCGTCGTCGTGTGGCAGGAGGAAGTTCATGCTCATGAGGGAGATGCCGGATTTGCTCTTGATCGGCTCGATGCCGTACTCACCCATTGCTGGCTGGTGGCTGACGCCGAAAAGCTTTGGAATACTTGGGCCGGTGATGTCGGCGTCCATGAGGCCGACTTCAAAGCCGCGTTTTTTCAGTGCCATGGCGAGCACGGAGGAGAAGCTGGATTTCCCAACGCCGCCCTTGCCGCTCATGACAACGATGATGTTTTTGATATTGGTATGTTTCTGGGCTTCCGTCAGCTGTTGCTCCTGACCGCTTGGGCAGGAACCGCCGCAGGAGCTGGCGGATGCGCAGCCTTCACATTGACTCATAAAACTCATACCCCTTTCATAGGAAACAGTGGATAAAACACAACAAGCGGCAGCCTCAAGGACCTCCGCTTGCTGCAGGATTATTATACCATAGGCTCTAGGGGATTGCCCGTCCTATGCGATCTATAAAATTACATCATACCCATGCCGCCAGCTGCTGCAGCTGCTGCGTTTGGATCTTCCTTGCTCACGTCGGCCACGAGGGTCTCGGTGGTGAGGATCATGCTGGCGATGGAAACGGCGTTCTGGAGAGCGCTTCTCGTTACCTTGGCTGGGTCGAGGATACCGGCGTCGATCATGTTTTCGTAGATATCCTTGCGGGCGTTGTAGCCTTCGCCAACTGGCAGGGCCTTGACGTGTTCGCAGACGACGCTGCCTTCTACGCCGGCGTTTTCAGCGATCTGGCGCACTGGCGCTTCGAGGGCTTTCTTGACGATGTTGACACCGGTCTGTGCATCTGCTTCGCCCATGTCGATGGCTTCGAGGGCTGGCAGGATGTTGAGGAGAGCGGTGCCGCCGCCGGCGACGATGCCTTCTTCAACTGCAGCCTTGGTTGCAGAGAGGGCGTCTTCGATGCGGTGTTTCTTTTCGGTGAGCTCGGTCTCGGTGGCTGCGCCAACCTGGAGAACGGCTACGCCGCCAGCGAGCTTGGCGAGACGTTCCTGATATTTTTCGCGGTCGAAATCGCTGGTGGTTTCTTCGATGAGGCGGCGGATCTGTTCCACGTGGGCTTCGATGTCTGCCTTGTCGCCACGGCCGTCGACGATGGTGGTGTTATCCTTATCAACGGTGACCTGACGCGCGCTGCCGAGCATGCCGAGGGTGGTTTCTTCGAGGCTGTAGCCGAGCTCGTCGGTGACAACGGTGGCGCCGGTGAGGGCAGCGATGTCCTTGAGCATTTCCTTGCGGCGATCGCCAAAGCCAGGCGCCTTGACAGCGACGCAGGTGAAGGTACCGCGGAGGCGGTTGAGGATCATGGTGGTGAGGGCTTCGCCTTCGACATCTTCAGCGATGATCAGGAGGGCCTTGCCGGTCTTGACGATCTGTTCAAGGATTGGCAGGATGTCCTGAATGTTGGAGATCTTCTTGTCGGTGACGAGGATGTATGGCTCGTCGAGGGTAGCGACCATCTTTTCGGTGTTGGTGACCATGTATGGGGAAATGTAGCCACGGTCGAACTGCATCCCTTCAACCACTTCCATGGAGGTGCCGAAGGTCTTGGAATCTTCAACGGTGATGACGCCGTCGTTGCCGACCACTTCCATAGCGTCAGCGATGAGCTTGCCGATCTCGTCGTCAGCAGAGGAGATGGCTGCAACCTGAGCGATGGCTTCCTTGCTCTGGATTGGCTGGCTGATCTTGTGGATCTCTTCCACAGCCGCATCGCAGGCAGTCTGCATGCCTTTGCGCAGGATCATTGGGTTGGCGCCGGCAGCGATGTTCTTCAGGCCTTCACGGACCATTGCCTGAGCCAGCACAGTGGCGGTGGTGGTGCCGTCGCCGGCGACGTCGTTGGTCTTGATGGATACTTCCTTGAGAAGCTGAGCGCCCATGTTTTCAAATGGATCTTCGAGATCGATCTCACGCGCAATCGTCACACCATCGTTGGTGATGGTTGGTGCGCCGTATGGACGGGACAATACAACGTTACGGCCTTTAGGCCCAAGGGTCACGCGGACAGCGTCAGCGACAGCGTTGACGCCAGTTTCAAGAGCAGCACGTGCTTCTGCATCAAAACGGATTTCTTTTGCCATTTTTATAGTTGCCTCCTAAAATGATCAGTCTAAAACAACGAGGATGTCTTTTTCAGACAGCACAACGTATTCTTCGTTATCGTATTTCAGATCCACGCCGCCGAACTTGCCGTAGATGACGCGATCGCCTTCCTTGACATCCAGCGGAATGTGGTTGCCTTTGTCGTCTCTTGCGCCAGGGCCGACAGCAACGACTGTGCCCTGATGTGGTTTTTCCTGAGCAGAACCTGGCAGGATGATGCCGCTTTCGGTTTTTTCTTCTGCTTTAGCTGGTTTAACGACAACCTTGTCGCCCAATGGTTTGATATTCATAAATAAGAGCCTCCTTAAAAATTCCCGGTTCTGTTAGCACTCTAAATGTTCGAGTGCTAATCACTGCTATTATCATACCACACTCGCCGAAAATTTCAAGGGGGGAATTGTGATTTTTCACCATTTCTCCACCCTCTGCGTGCAATTTTCCGCCTGTCTTGCTATACTGGGAGCAAGGAGGGATGACCATGACGAAAAACGAATGGCGAGACATCGGAAAATCGCGCCGACAGGCGCTTTCTGCCGCCGAGCGTGACTGGCAATCGCAGGCGCTCGTGCGTAAGATCTACGCCGATCCGCGCATGATCCGCGCAGAAACCGTGCTGCTTTTTCTGAGCTTTGCGAGCGAGTGGAACACCGACGCCCTCATCCGCGCCGCCTGGGCAGAGGGAAAAACCGTCTGCCTCACCCGCACGCTGTCCAATCACGCGATGGAAGCTTGCCGCTTCACGCCCCAGACACCTCTTGTCACCACCCGCGGTGCGCTGCAGGAGATCCCCGCAGACGCCGCCGAGCCCATCGCGCTCACGCAGATCGACTTCTGCCTCGTGCCCGGGCTCCTCTTCGATCCCTACGGCACCCGTCTCGGCTACGGCGCCGGCTATTACGACCGCTTCCTGCCGAAGCTTTCCGAGAGCTGCACCATCCTGGCCGCAGGCTTCGATTGCCAGCTCGTCGGCAGCCCGCTCCCACGCGACGCGACCGACTACCGCCTGCCCGAGATCTGGACGCCAAGCCAGCAGATCCGCACAAGAAAGCCGTTTTGAACAGCAAAGCGCTGCCTGCCGCAGATTTTTTGCGACAGACAGCGCTTTTTTAATCCAATCGATTCAGCCGCTCGCCATCGTGATATGCTCCCCATAGAGTAGATACTCGAAATAACAAAAATCGAGCCTACACT
>URZX01000031.1 GCA_900552455.1 uncultured Peptococcaceae bacterium
TGCTTTTTTCAAAGCACTGGTTTGTTTCGCTTGGCTGTTTAATTTTCAAAGAACAGGGCCGCCGCTCTCGGCGACAGCTCATTTATATTACCACGGGCAGCGTCTCTCTGTCAAGAACTTTTTTCAAGTTTTTTCAGGGAGCTTTGCGCTCGGGGTTGACGTTTTGCTGTCAACGATTGGTTATTATACGCGCCTTCTGACGAAAGGTCAAGGGGTATTTTGCGTTTTTTTACAAAAACTTTTCACTGCTGTGGGCTGCGCTCTGCGATTTATTTCTGGCAGAATAATATGATTCGTCTGGAATTAATATTTATTATTGTTTTCACCCTTGCGCGAGGGTTTCTGTATGGATTACAATGGGCTTATGATCTTACATAAAGGAGGCCCTTGGTACTATGGCACAGACTGTACTTGTGATGGGCGGCACGGGTTTTCTCGGCAATAATCTTGTCACACATCTATCACATAATGGTTACCGCTGTATTGTAAAGACCCGTCACCCGGAAGCACATTATGACTCTCTTAATGTTAAATATATTGCGCACTTCTCAGAGATCTCTGAGCCTATAGATATTGTTGTGCACTTATCGGGGGTCCCTGTCAGTGTGAAGCGCTGGTCAAAATCTTTCCGCGAGGAGATTGTGGAAACGCGTGTGCGTCCGCTGAAAAATCTCAAGAGCTGGATGGAAAAGATTGCGCCGGAGGATCGGCCGAAACTGCTTTTGGTGGCCTCCTCCTCCGCTTACTACGGCATTGGCACGACGCGGCCAACGCACATTTACGATGAAGACGGTCCTGCGGGGAAGGATTACTACGCGCAGATGTTTATCGAGATCGAGGAAGCTGGGCGTGCGATGCGCTCTATCTTTGAGCGTGTGGTGATCCTGCGCACGTCGAATGTGCTGGGTATTGGCGGTCATGTTTTCCACCAGATCACGAAGCCGATCAAATCTGGTTTCTCTGGGATCTATGGTTCTGGCGAGCAGCCATTCCCTTGGATCCACCACCAGGACTGGACGCGCATTGTCACGTTCCTGATCGAACACCAGGGTGGTCATCACGACATCTACAATCTAGCGGCGCCTGCGATGAACCAGCAGTATGAATTTGCTGGCTTGGCGGGAAGCTTTATTGGGCAGACGCATTCCCACGCGGCGCCAAAAGCGCTGCTCTATCTCTGGTGGGGCAAGCTGCGCGCGGACACGCTGATGCGCGGCAATTACATTGAGCCACGAAATATTTTAGACGAAGGATTTACGTTCCGCTTCAGCAATCTCTACGAGGCGATGGACTATATTTTCTAAGCAAAACGAAAACGCTGAGCTGTTGGGCTCAGCGTTTTTTCTTTAGATGAGATGACCGACGAGGTTGCCGGTGTTGAGACAAAGAATGATGAAAAGGGTGACCATGAAGATGCGGTCAAAATATTTGTCGTTGACGTGGGTGGCGATGTAGCCGCCGAGATATCCGCCGGCGACGGCTGCGACCATCATGAACGGCAGCACCATGGGATCGACGTCAGCAAAATGGGTGGTCCAGCCCATGGCTGCGACGTTGGCGCCCTGAGCGGCGACGATGATACACAGCGAGGTGAAGGCGGCGCTTTTGCTGGTCATGGAGAGCAGGATGACGAGGATGGGACGGTTGAAGATGCCGCCGCCGATGCTGAGAAAGGCGGCGATGGTGCCGAGGATGACGCCGATGGCGGTCATAAACGGCACGCTTTTGACGTGATAATGCGGCAGGCGTTCTTTGAAGATTTCGTGCAGCATGATCAGGAGCACGATGAGGATCTGGCAGACGCTCTGCACGATGATGACCTGAGAATCGTTGGTGGCGGCGATGAAATCTTTGAGCACGAGCTGTCCAAGCACGCCGCCGATCATGCTGCCGATGGCGAAGAAGGTGACGATGCGCCAGTCGATGCTCCTGGCGTTTTTGCGGGCTTTGATGATGCTGACGATGGTCATTGTCAGGATGGTTATGCTTGCCATGTCGTTGACGGTGGCTGCTGAGAATCCGCCGAGGGCGTCCATGAGCGGTTTGATGATGATGCCGCCGCCGAGCCCGGAGATGGCGCCGAGGGTGCAGGCAAAGAGAACGATGAGAAAAACGATAAAGCTGGTGATCACGGTAAATCCTCCTTTTCTATGAAATGGGTCAAAAAAGCGACTGGCCTCTGCTCGGCAGCGCCAGTCGCGTGTTGTTATTTTGTGATGGTGGAACGCTCGATGAGGTATGGGTTGGAGTCGGCGAACGGATAGTCGGCGGCGTATGGATCGAGGTCGCTGTAACGCTCGCGCTGCCCGATGGATACGTTGCCGGCAAGGCTGGTTGCCTGAATGAATTTATCCGGATTGTTGCCGGCGCTGGCGATGACGAGCCCGGTGTCGCTGAAGGTACCGGTGCCGGCGTCTTTCCAGTAACGGCTGTCGTAGCCGATGTCGACGTTTGCGCCGCTGGCCTGAATGAGCAGGTTGTACGGCAGATTTTTCGAGAGCATGGTGATGTCACCGGAGAGGCTCTGCACGTTCCACTGACCTTTCACGCGGGTGTCGTAGCAGAAAATGCTGCCGCTTTCTGTTTCCACATCGGCGCGCTCGATGTCGTTCTCGAGGAAAGTAACGGAGCTTTCGCCGCCGCCGACGGAGAGCATACCGAGCTGGTTATCGTAGAAGCGCACTGGCGATGTCTGGCTGCCGACGACCATTCGATCGGCTTTGACGCCGGCGAAATAGCTGTAGCTGCTGCTGCCGACATTCGCCATGAAGAGCATGGTGCGCAGATCCTCGACGTGGAGATCGAGCCACTCGCCATTCACGCTGATGCTGTTGTAATCGCCCTGCGGCAGAAGCACCTGCATAGTGAGGCCGCCTACATCGCCACTGAGTTTGTTATTCTGGAGCTCGATCGCACAGCTGGTTCCTTCGAGATCGACTTTCGCCAGCTGATCGCTGTAGCGCTCGCCAGAGAGGATGACCTGCGGCTTTGTCAGGCTGGAGACCATGCCGATCTCGAGACGAACGCTGGACGCGTCGATCGACAGATCGGTGAGCCCATCGCGGGTCACTGGTATTTCCACCTGCTGGTCAGCGTGGCGCACCTCAAAGGCGCCGGCGCGATCGTTGAGACTGAAGTTAAAGACAAGAAAAACGAGAAGGCAAACCACAGCCGCCACGACAAAAAGCAGCTGAAGAGGACGTGTCTTCTTGAGTAAAAGTTTTATTCGTGCATCCAAAATTCGCTCGCCTCCCGACGTTTTCATTTACTTCTCTATTTTACACATTTAGCAAGCATCGTGCAACATGAATTCGCTTCTGTCAAGACATTGCCTCTTGCAGAAAAAGCTTGAATGTTCTGCGCACACGCGCCGGAGCCTGAATCGCAGACGCCGCTCTGTGCCCAATACTGACACATTTGTCCGCGATCGATAAACGCAGACTTGGGCTGGTATTAATGCTGATAATTTTACAAGCTTCTAAACTCCTGATACACTGAGCCCAACAGAGGGCGCTCGCGCCCTGATCACAGAGAAAAGGAGTTGTTTTTATGAGATCGTTACTCAGAAGAGTTCCCATTCCTATGGCCGGGCTGGCGCTCGGTATGGCTGCCCTTGGCAATCTGCTGAAGATCCATTCGCCGGAGATTCGCAGTGTCTGCGGATTGGTCGCTGCGGTTCTATGGTGTGCGGTGGTCGCGCGCATTCTGCGCTATCCGGAAGTGTCCCGCCGCGATCTACAGAATCCGATCATCGCGAGCGTTGCTGCCACGATCTTTATGACGGCGATGCAGCTTGCGGTCTACGCCAAGAGTCTCATCGGTGACGCTGCGGTTTATTTCTGGTTTGCTGCTGTGGCGATGCACGCGGTGTACATTCTCTGGTTCAGCCGTCGTTTTTTGCGCAGCTTCCGACTGAAAAGCGTCTATCCAACGTTTTTCATCACCTATGTCGGGATCGTTGTGGCTTCGGTGACGGCGCCGCAGTTTGGCATGGAACGTCTCGGCACGCTGATCTTCTGGTACGGTCTCGCTGCTTATCTCGTTCTGCTGGCGCTGATCACGCTGCGCTACTATCGCCATCCGATCCCGATCGCGGCGCGCCCGCTTTTCTGCATCTACACGGCGCCGATGAGCCTCTGTCTGACGGGTTATCTCTGCTCCTGCCCGGACAAGTCGCCGCTTTTGCTGGCGATCATGGGGATCGGCGCACAGCTGATGTTTCTCATCGTGCTCTGCCGTCTGCCACGGCTTCTGCACCTGCCATTCTACCCTAGCTACGCTGCTTTCACCTTCCCATTTGTGATCACGGCCTTTGGGCTGCAAAATCTCCTGGCCTGGTGTGAAGGCGCTGGCTATGTGCTGCCGACGCTCCTCCACACGCTGCTTTTGGGCGAGGAAGTGCTGGCTGCGTGTCTGGTTGTTTACGCGATGGTGCGCTACATCCGCCACATTTCCTGTGGCCTCCAGGATGCCGACTGGGATTACGAGGAATGCCGCTGGTGCTGCACCTGATAAAAATAGTATAAGCCTATGTCAGCGATGAAAAATCGCCGGCATAGGCTTTTCTTATTTCTTGGCCTCTGCCTTTTCGCGTTTGGCTTCGGCTTTTTCTTTTTTGATCTCTGCTTTCTCGTTGTAGAGCGGCAGGTATACGGTGAACGTCGTGCCGACGTCCTTCTTGCTCTTGACTTCGATGCGTCCGCTGTGCGCCAGGACGAGTCCCTGGGTGATCGCCATGCCGAGGCCGGTGCCGCCGGTTTCGCGGGCGCGGGAACGGTCGCTGCGATAGAAACGGTCGAAGACATGCTGACATTCTTCTTCGCTCATGCCGATGCCGGTGTCGGCGACGGAGAAAATGAAATTCTCCTTATCTGCCCAGGCGTTGAGGATGACGACGCCGCCGTCTGTGGTGTAGCGCAGGGCATTGCTCACGAGATTCAGAACGATCTGCTTGAGCCGCTCTGGATCGGCGTAGCAATACGGCAGCTTGTCGGCGTATTCGACTTTCACGGTGATGTCGCGGGTTTCGGCGTCTGCTTCAAAGAGCACGACGAAATCCTTGACGAATTCCTCAAAATTGATCAGTGTTTTGTTGATCGGCATGTGCCCAGCATCGAGACGGGAAATGTTCTGCAGCTCTGTGACCATGCCGCCAAGTCGCAGCATTTCGTCGTAAAGCGCGGAGAGCTCTTCCGGCTCACAGACTTCGTTTTTCACGAGCTTGTTCTCGAGGGTGCCGGCGATGGCGGTGATCGGTGTGCGCAGCTCGTGGCTGATGTCGGCAAACATCTGCACGCGCGCGTCGTTGGCGCGGGAGAGCTCGCTGGACATCTGGTTGAACGCGAGGGCAAGCTCGCCGATCTCGTCGTCGTTTTCGATGTTGACCTTCTCGTTCATCGCCCCCTGGCCGATGCGGCGCACGGAGCGGGTCAGCTTTTCGAGGGGCTTGGTGAGATTGCGCGCTGCGAACCAGCCGATGATGATCGCGATCAGGAGCGTCACAGCGATACCGAAGACGACGGATTGTCTGGTGTCGCTGAGATAGCTGTTGATGAGCATCCAGAACTGGCTGTCAAAATAATTCGCTGGCGCGAGATAACCGATGACCTCGCCGGTGTCGCGCGCGTAGAGCGGATAGCTGTAGTCCATGACGCGCTCGCGGGCTTTGCCGCCGACGAGCCCAGAATCGGAATTTGTCAAAACGATGCCATCCGGGCTCAGGAGCACGACGGAAACCTCGGGCTCCTGCATGACCCAGACGCCGTAATTTGTGCGCACGGCGCTGTTCTGCTGCACATAATTCTGCACGCCGAGCCAGGAATCGCCGTTGGCTTCGTAGTAATCGAGGTAGGTGTCGCGCCAGGTGTTGATCTCGGTGCGGGTGTTGTCCGCCAGATAGGAGTTGAAGCTGCGTCCCATCAGCGTCAGGGTGACGCCGCCGACGATGACGCCGGTGAGGAGCGACATCAGCACCATCAGCGAGATGATCTTAGTCGACAGTCTCATATTTATCCCCAAACTTGTAGCCTAAGCCGTACACCGTTTGGATGAAGATCGGTTTCTGTGGGTTTGGCTCGATCTTTTTACGCAGATTGCTGACGTGGGTATCGATGGCGCGCTCGTAGCCGGCATAGCTTTCGCCGAGGGTGGCGGTGAGCAGCTGCAGGCGGCTGTATGGGCGGCCGACGTTTTCCGAGAGGGTGACGAGGATAGCGTATTCCGACGGCGTCAGATCGATGCTCTTGCCGTCGTAGAACACTTCGCGGCGATCGAGATTGATCACGAGCTTGCCAAAGGTGCGCACTTCCTCGGTATTTTCCACGACGTGCTTGCTGCGGCGGAACACGGCTTTGATGCGCGCGTTCAGCTCGCGCAGGCTGAACGGCTTGGTGATGTAGTCATCGGCGCCGAGCTCGAGCCCGAGGAGCTTGTCGATCTCCTCATTGCGCGCGGTCACCATGATGATCGGTGTATTGTGGTTGCGGCGCACCTGCTTGCAGACCTCCATGCCGTCGACTTTCGGCAGCATCAGGTCAAGGATGATGAGATCGGGCTTCATGGTCTCCACCATTTCCAGCCCGGCTTCGCCATCGGCGGCCTCGATGACCTGGTAATTCTGATTTTCGAGATATTCCTTGATATTTGTGCGAATGTTTTCTTCGTCTTCTACCACTAAAATCTTGTCATTCATAAGCGCTCACCTTTCTCGTTAATTGTAATGCGTTGCGCGTGTGTAAGCGATATTGTAATAATCCATCAGTTGCTGACTGGCGCGTTCCCAGCTCGAAGCCTCGGCTTCCTTGCGCGCGATGACACGGATGCGTCGCACAAGCGCCCGATCGTCCAGACGGGCGATGGCTGCATCCAGCGAAGCTTCGTCGCCTGCGGTGTAGAGCAGGGCGTCCTGTCCATCGTGGAACTGCTCCGTGGTCAGCGGGCTCTGCGCCGCGATGATTGGCACGCCGGACGCCATTGCCTCCAGAAGCGTCAGCCCGACCTGTTCGTCGAGCGTCGGAAAGATGAAAGCATCGCCTGAGGCGTACGCTTCCGCCAGATTGCGCCCACGCAGATAGCCTGTGAAAACACAGTTCGTTCCTGCAAAAGCGCGCTCCAGCTCCGATCTGTATTCGCCGTCGCCGACGATCGCCAGACAAACGTCGTCACGCCGACGCAAGAGCGGCAACAGCGACTCCAGCTCCTTGCGCTTGAGCAGACTGCCCACATAAACGAGCAGCTTTTTGTCTCTCTGTCCCTTATTGAGGATCAGCCGCATGTCCTCCGATGCAAACCGCGGACTGCGCTTCTCCGAATCCACACCACGTTTCAGCACGTGGGCGCCACGAATGCCATATTTTTCCAGCGCATGTCGCATGACATGCGAGGTGCAGAGATTGAGCGAGGCATTGGCAGACACCTTCTGACGCGCCTTCCACACCATTTTTTTCGAGACCCGATTATTGAGATGCAGCCGTTTTAAGCTGCTCAGATAATTTGTGTGGTAGCTGACCACCGTCGGGATCTCCAGCTTGACGGCGTACTGCGAGGCCACCGTGCCCAGGATCAGCGGATTGACGATATGTACCACATGTGGCGAAAAATCCATCATGATGTCGTTGATGCGCGTGAGCGCCGGCGCCCAGAAGAGCTTTTTGCCAAAGGGCAGATGCTTGTCCGGGATGCCGTAGATGGTGGCATCTTCAAACTGATCGATGCCGCGATCCGGCGTGATCACGACGACCTGATGGCCTTCTTTGAGAAAATAACGGATCGCTTCTGTCAGCCGCAGCACCATGCCGTCGCTGGCAGGCAGGAATTCTTCTGTCACGATCATGATCCGCATAATGGCCCCTCTCCTTTCTTACCGTCATCTCATCGTTATCCTACCACAAAGTTGCACGATGTTCTATAAAGCGGCTCGCTTTATCTTCAATTCTTAATAGTTGCAGACAAAAACAGCCACGATCCCGGACTCTCAGGATCGTGGCTTGTGATTGGTGTTTATTCTTCATCGAGCAGCGGGTCTCTCATGACGGCCCCGGTGCTGGAGGAGGTGACGAGGTACGCATAGCGACGCAGGTAGGAATTGGCGATGAGATCGCGCGCTGGCGTTTTGCGGTTGGCCTTGCGCGCTTCCAGTTCGTCGTCGGTCAGACGCACGGACAGGGAACGGCCAGGAATATCGATGTCGATGATATCCCCTTCCTCGATGAGGCCGAGGGGACCACCTTCGGCTGCTTCCGGCGAAATGTGGCCGATGCAGGCGCCAGCTGTACCGCCGGAGAAACGTCCGTCGGTGAGGAGGGCAACTTCCTTGCCGAGACCGGCGCCAATGAGCGCAGCTGTTGGCGAAAGCATTTCTTTCATGCCAGGGCCGCCCTTTGGCCCTTCGTAGCGGATGACGACGACGTCGCCAGGCTTGATCTCGTTGGCGGTGATGGCGGCAAAGGCTTCGTCTTCAGAATTGAACACGCGCGCTGGGCCTGAATGTTTGAGCATTTCCTTGGCAACGCCGCCCTGCTTGACGACGGCGCCGTCTGGCGCGAGATTGCCGCGCAGGATGGCCAGCCCGCCTGTCTGAGAATAGGCGTTGTCGAAGGTGTGGATGATCTCACGATTTTTGACAACGGCACCAGCAACGTTTTCTGCCATGGTCTTGCCGGTGACGGTCATCACGGAGCCGTCGACTCTGCCGTCGTCCAGAAGCTGCTTGAGGATGGCCTGGATGCCGCCTGCTTCGTAGAGCTCGTTGATGTGATGGGTGCTGGATGGGCTGAGCTTGCTGATCTGCGGGGTGCTGTTGGAGATGCGGTCAAAGTCTTCCAGGGTGATCTTGACGTGCGCCTGGTTGGCGATGGCCATGAGATGGAGCACGGTGTTGGTGGAGCCACCGATGGCCATGTCCACGGTGATGGCGTTGAGGAAGGCTTCGCGGGTGAGAATGTCACGGGCGCAGATGTTCTTTTCGACCATTTCCATGATCTGCTTGCCGGCTTTGCGGCCGAGGGCCTTGCGTGCACCGTATGGCGCAGGGATGGTGCCGTTTCCTGGCAGGGCAATGCCGAGCACTTCTGCCAGACAGTTGATGGTGTTGGCGGTGTACATGCCGGCGCAGGAGCCGCAGGTCTGGCAAGCGGTTTCTTCCTTGTTCTTCAAGGTTTCGTCGTCGATCTTGCCGGAGGTGTAAGCGCCAACGGCTTCAAAACCGCCCATGGTGAGGTCGCTGTCTTCGCCGTTGTAGCGGCCTGGCAACATTGGACCGCCGCTGACATATACGCATGGCACATTCAGGCGCGCTGCCGCCATCAGCATCCCTGGCACGATCTTGTCGCAGTTGCCGATGAGGACGAGGCCGTCGAATTTGTAGGCCATGTACATGGATTCAATGGAATCGGCGATGAGCTCGCGGCTGGCCAGCGAATAATTCATGCCGGAATGGTTCATGGCGATGCCATCGCAGAGACCGATGGATGGAAATTCCATTGGTGTGCCGCCGGCGCCGAGGACACCGGCCTTGACGGCGCGGGCGATCTCATCGAGATGGAAATGGCCCGGAATGACTTCGTTCTGGGCGTTGACGACGCCGATCAGCGGTTTTTCCAGATCGTCGGCGGCGTAGCCCATGGCGTAGAACAGGGAACGGTGAGGCGCACGTGTAGGCCCCTTTTTGACTTCATCACTTCTCATAGAAATTCTCATCTCCATTATAAAAAATAATCGTTTTACTTGAGCTGTTCGCCATCGCTTGAGAACAATGGCAGAGACAGTAGACAGGATTTATCGATGTAGTCATCGCTTGCGGCGCTTTCAAAGCCGTGGCGGATGATGCTGGCTTCGCCGACGACATAGCCGCCGAGGGCGTTCACAAGATCGGACAGGGCGCTCATGGTGGAGCCGCGCAGCACAACGTCGTCCACGAGCAGGATGCGCTTGTCGGCGATGTATTCGGCGTCGTCCTTTGAAAGATAGAGGCGCTTGTAATGGTCTTCCTCCTCGCCATGCTCGACTACCTGGATGGCGACGACGTCGTCCATATACGCCTTGGCGCTTTTGCGCGCTACGACGAAGCGGTCTTTTTCGGCGAGCAGCGTCATGGCATAGGCGAGCGAAATGCCCTGGATCTCTTCTGTAACAATACAGTCAAAATCCGGCACTTTTTTTAAGAGCTCTGCTGCCGAGGCCTGGATCAGCGGCACATCGTTGTAGGCGATGAACAACGGGATCCACGTCTCTTCGTCGATCTGATAGAGCGGCAGCTGACGTTTGAGCCCAGCGATCTCAACTTCATGATATTTTTTCATCTTAAACCCTCCCTCACTGTTATCTTTAATCATAGCAAATGTCCGGCGTGATTGCAAGAAATTGCGACAGCTGTTACATAACAGTTTTACGATTTTTGCGCGCAAAAAAGGCACATCGGTTGCCCGATGTGCCGAATTTCCAAATTGAACGTAGATTATACGCAACCGGTTGGTTTTGGAAGACCAGCGATTTTGCATGCGCCCTTAGCTGGACCAGATGGGAAGAGATCGTAGATTTCTTTCAGGGAGAAACCGGATTCCTTGGTCATCTTACGTACCATTGGAGCGATACCGTATTCATTGTAGTAGTCTTTGAGATAGTTGATGAGTTTCCAGTGATCTTCGCTGAGTTCGCTGAGACCTTCGGTTTCAGCGAGATACTTAGCAACTTCTTCGTCCCACTGGTCAAGGCTTACTAAGAAACCGTCTTCATCGACTTCAACTTTTTTACCATTTACATCGATTTCTGGCATTGATAAAGCACCTCACATTTTAAATTTGTCAAATTTGTGTATTGGATCTACAAAGCCTGGATAGTCGACCAGATAGTCTTTCAGCATGTCTGTGGCCATTCTCAATCCGTCGACCTGGCCCATTTTGTAATCACTCAGCTTTGAATCTGAGATCTCACGGATCAGATCTTCGCAAAAATCAAGCCATTCCATGCAATCATCCAATAAAGCCATTCGTATCTCCTTCTCACATTATATCATTACCAGTTGGTAATGAAAAGCTATTTAAGTGAGGGATTCAAAAAGAATTATTAATGAATCCCTCATTTCCCCTAAGAAGGATTACTTCTTAGGAAGGGTTACATAGGAAGTCCCAAGATAGAGATATTCAATCTTCCCATCATTTGCCAAGTCAGCGACTGCAACGTCGACATCGCGCTTCTTCACACCAAGAGCGTCCGCGATTTCACGGTTTTTAGCTTTGTCCTTGGTGCCAAGGAATTCAATGATCTTCGCTTCAAGTTCTTCTTTGGTAAAGTCAGCCATTATGACATCTCCTTTCGACAGATGTTACAGGGCTAAACCAAATTACATGGTTTCAACTGCGTTGGTGTATTTGAAATTAGAGGTCGTGCGGAAGGTCTTTACAGAGAAGGTAAAGTCATCGATGTGCTTATCGGTGAATTCGAGACCGGAAATTTCAAAGAATTTTTCCCAACCAATACGTTCAACCCATTCGCCATAGCGTTCGCCTGGCTTAGCGTTTTCAACCCAGATCTCAACGAGATGCTTGATGGTGTTAACGAGGGTTGGCCATCTTGGTGGTTCGTTAGGGATGTAAGGGACAACGAGCTTGGAGAAAGCTGGGCCCGTACGAGCGTTGGAAACCTTACCACCGACGAAAACTGCGAGACCGTCGTGTTCAGGGTCTGCGATTGGCAGAGCTGGGCAGACGGAGAAGCAGTTACCGCAATACATGCACTTTTCTTCGTTGATGGTTACGGATTTCTTCTTAGGATTTGGACGGATAGCACCTACAGGGCAAGCTGCAACGAGGTTAGGGATTTCGCAGGAGTCAGCAACCTGTTCGTCGATAACGCGAGGTACAGTTCTGTGCATACCTACGAAGGAAATGTCGGAGCAGTGTACAGCGCCGCACATGTTGAGGCAGCAAGCCATGGAGATCTTCAGATGAGCTGGCAGGTCATCGCGTTTGAAGTAGTCATAGAGCGCATCCATGACGCACTTAACGGTACCGGAAGCATCGGTAGCAGCACTGTGGCAGTGTACCCAGCCCTGGGTGTGGAGCATGGTGCGCAGGGAGCGACCAGTACCACCAACAGGGAAGCCGTAAGCTTCTACTTCTTCGATGATCTTGTCAACGTTTTCTTCTTCGGTGGTCATGAACTCGATAGAGGTACGAGTCGTGAAGCGAAGATGACCGTCGCAGTATTTGTCTGCGAGGGCAGCAAACCAACGAATGGTTTCGGTGGAGAGCAGACGGGTGGAACCTACACGTACGGTGTAGAGAGCACCGGCAGGACCAACGTGTTTGAGAACACCTGGTTTTACTTTTTCATGATATTGCCACTGAAAATAGTTGTCCTGGCACATCTTAGGCATTTTATCCCAGTAGTGCGGAGGTCCAATATCAGTTGCAGCGTATTGAGACATCATTATTCAGCCACCTCCGTATTATCAAGATCTTCACCATACCAGTAGATATATGGGTTTTCACGTGGGTGATTTACCATCTGAGGTACTGGCTTCATGTCGATTGCTTTCAGCATGGAGTTCATGCCGAGTCTGTAGATCAATTCGCCGAGACGTTCACGGGTCTTAGCGTGTTCATCCCACCAATCCCAGACGCGTTCTACGAAATCCTTGAAGTTTTCGTAGTCGTTTTCTTTGTCAAGCTTCATGAAAGGTACAACGGTCCAGCCGAGGAATGCGGACTGAACGATGGTAGCTTTACCACCGAGAAGGATGGAAGCACCTTTGTCTTTACCAACGTGCAGAGCCTTTGGCATAACATTGATGCAGTGCATGCAACGGGTGCAGTTGGCGTTGTCGATGGTGATTTCCTTCTTGTCAGCATCGTAGCTGATGCAGTGGGTTGGGCAGCGGCCGATGATAGCCTTGATTGGGAGCCCAGCGTCTGCATAAGCAGCAACTTCTGCCTGGTCTACCTGGATGTCGTCTCTCCAGGTACCGATGACCGCAATATCGGAACGTGCAGTAGCGGATACGCAGTCGTTAGGGCAGCCGGAAGCTTTGATTTTGGATTTGTATGGCCACATTGGGCGATGCAATTCCATCTGATAATGCTGGGTGACATTGTAGGTGAAGTCCAGAGTGTCATAGCATGCGAATTCGCAACGGCCAGGACCTACGCAGCAGCTTGGGGTTCTGAGGTTAGAACCGGAACCACCAAGGTCCCAACCAGCTTCAGACAGGTCGTTGAAGCAAGGCTGCAGATGATCGGTGGTGGTACCAAGGAAGATAACGTCACCGGTTGCACCGTGCATGTTGGTGATACCGGAGCCGTGCTTGTCCCAAATGTCGCACAGGGTGCGCAGGTCATCGGATTTATAGAAGAAACCGGATGGCTGGTTGATACGCATGGTGTGGAATTCGGTAACTGCTGGATATTTTTCAGGCTTTAAGGTGTAACGCCCTACAACACCGCCGCCGTAGCTGCGGACACCAACGATACCGCCGTGTTTCCACAATGGCATCTTGACTTCATAAGATTCTTCCAATAAATCGAGCAGAGTATCGCATACTTCTTTATTGACGGAAGAGCCGGCTTTTTCAATTTCCTTAACGAAGGAAGGCCATCTGCCTTGCTTCATTTCTTCCATCATCGGTCTGTTGGTAGACAAATCCATACACCTCCATATTATTTGTCACAGAAGCTCTGTGACTTGTGGATTAATATTCGTTCAGGGAGATAGCGTCAGCTGGGCAAACTGCGATGCAGGTCTGGCAGCCGATGCATTCGTTTTCGTTTACGGTAGAAACACCGTCAACGATTTCGTAAACGTTCTGTGGGCAGTCGGAAGCGCATGCACCACAACCAACACATTTGGTTTCATCAACTTCTACTAAGTACATCTCTCTTTCTCTCCTTCCTATGATAGATTATCTTCTTTGTCGTAACCCGACAAATCACTCATCTACTTATAGTAGTTTCTCATACTTTGTGAAATTTTGCAATAAATAGGCATGCACTTGCGCGCATTTATCTTAATTTTAGCAATAAATATCATTTATTTTTATGGAATTCCCGCGCGAGAGCGACGAAATTGCGCGCCCATTCGTCGGAGGAAGCGGCGTGGAAATGGTGGTAGGTGGCGAGGGTGCGCTGGCTGACGAGGCCGTCTGAGAGCACGCCGTCGATCTCTGCGATGCCTTTGCCGCGCTCGGTGGCAAATCCGCAGCGCACGGCTGGCGCTTCATCTGGGAAGTGGACGCGGGAATGGTGGAACTCGTGGCCGACGACACGCGCGCCTTCTGCGAAAAACGGATTGTCGGCGGTGGCACGCTGGATGGCGTAGCCGTGGCCGACGGGGCGCTTTTCCATGGCGACGCTGCAGTCGAAAACACCGGCCATCTGGTGGTGATTATTTTCACTAACGAGCTCGCGCACGAGGTACATGAGTCCGCCGCATTCGGCGTAAATGGGCATATTCGATTGAGACGCGGCCTTGACGGCGGTGCGCAGGGACACGTTGGCTTCAAGCTCTGCGGCGAAGACTTCGGGGAAGCCGCCGCCGATGTAGAGGCCGTCGAGATCGGCTGGCAGGCTGTCGTGCAGGGCGTCGATGGTGACGAGTTCTGCTCCCTCCTCTGCCAGCGCTTCGAGGTTTTCCGGATAATAGAAGCTGAAGGCGCGGTCGCGGAAGACGCCGATCTTCACTGGCGCGGCGGCTGTGACGCGCGCACGCTGCGGCAGCGGGTCGGCGAGATCGGGCGCGGCGTCTGCGAGGGCGAGCACGGCGTCGAGGTCGACGTGCTCACGCACGAGGGCGGCGAGACCGTCGATGCGATCCTGCAGGGCATCCTGCTCGGAGGCTGGGATGAGGCCGAGGTGACGGTCGGGGATCTCGACGTTTTTGGCTTTGGGAATGGCGCCGAGCACGGGCACGTTGCAGTATTCCTCGATGCTCTTTTTCATGATGTTGAGATGACGCGGACGGGCGACCTGGTTGAGGACGACGCCGGCGATCCTGACGCGGGGATCGAAGTTCACGACGCCGTTGATGATGGCAGCGACGCTGCGGGTGATGCGGGTGGTATTGACGACGAGCACGACTGGCGCCTGGAGGGTGACGGCGAGCTCGGCGGTGCTGTTGGAGCCCTGCCAGTCGAGGCCGTCGAAAATGCCCATGGCGCCTTCGACGATGGCGATGTCCTTGTCACAGGCGTGGGTGATGAAGGAATGCAGGATCTGCTCGCGACTCATCATGACGCCGTCGAGGTTGCGGCAAAGGGCACCGCTGGCGAAGGTGGACCAGCTTGGGTCGATGTAATCCGGTCCTTTTTTGAAGCCCTGCAACAAAAGACCACGTTCCCGCAGGGCCCGCTGGAGCCCTATGGTGAACGTGGTTTTGCCAGAGCGCCCCTGCACAGCTGCGACGACGAGTCGCGGAATGTGGATGGTATGTAATTGCTCTGTTTCTCTGTTCATATGATCAACCTGCTACGATATTCACGAGTTTGCCAGGAACGACGATGGTCTTGCGCACGGTCTTGCCTTGGATGGCATCCTGCACTTTCTGTTCCTGCATGGCTTTTTCGATGATGGAATCCTTGTCGAGGTCGTTTGCCACGACGATGCGCGCCTTGAGCTTGCCATTGACCTGAACGGCGAGCTCGACTTCGTCCACAACGAGGGCGGATTCGTCGACGTCTGGCCATTTCTGGAGATGGATGCTTTCGGTGTGGCCGGTCTTTTCCCACATTTCTTCGGCGATGTGTGGGGTGATCGGTGCGAGGAGCAGCATCAGCGTTTCGATGGCTTCGCGCACGGCTGGCGTCACCTTCTGGCCGCTGGTCTCGCGGAAATGATAGAGGCCGTTGACCATTTCCATGATGGCGGAGATGGCGGTGTTGAAGTTGAAGCGCTTGGAGACGTCCTCGGTGACGCGTTTGATGGTGGTGTGGGTGAGGCGGCGCAGATCTTTTTCTGCGGCTGCATCGACATTGCCGGTCTCATCGCTGAGGTAGTAGTCGACGACGAGGCGCCAGACGCGGTTGAGGAAGCGGTAGCAGCCTTCCACGGCGCGGTCGTTCCATTCGAGGTCGCGATCCGGTGGCGCGGCGAAGAGGATGAAGAGGCGCGCGGTGTCGGCGCCGTACTGGTTGAGGATATCTTCCGGCGAGACGATGTTGCCCTTGGACTTGCTCATCTTGGCGCCGTCCTTGAGCACCATGCCCTGGGTCAGGAGGTTCTGGAATGGTTCGTCGGTGGCGCACATGCCGAAGTCGTGGAAGACTTTGGTAAAGAAGCGCGCGTAGAGCAGGTGCAAAATGGCGTGCTCAACGCCGCCGATGTACTGGTCGACACCGTTTTCCATCCAGAAATCGACCTTGTCCTTGGCAAATGGCAGCTCGGTGTTGTGGGCGTCGCAGTAACGCAGGAAATACCAGCTGGAGCAGACGAAGGTGTCCATGGTGTCGGTTTCACGACGCGCTGGCTTGCCGCAGATCGGACAGGTGGTCTCGACGAAATCCTTGACGTAGGTCAGCGGCGATTCGCCGGTTGGCTTGAACTTAACGTCTTCCGGCAGCATGACTGGCAGCTGGTCGTCTGGCACAGGCACGGCGCCGCAGTCGTCGCAGTAGATGATCGGGATCGGTGCGCCCCAGTAGCGCTGGCGGCTGATGAGCCAGTCGCGCAGGCGGAAGTTGACGGTGGCGTGGCCCTTTCCCATTTCCTCGAGCTTTTTGACGATGCCCTTGCCGGCTTCGTCGTTTGGCAGGCCGTTGAATTCGTCGGAATTGACCATCACACCAGGCTCGACGTAGGCGGTTTCCATCTCGTCGACAGTGAGGACGTGGTCCTCTGGCGTGACGACGACGATGATCGGCAACCCGACCTTTTTCGCGAAGGCAAAGTCGCGCTCGTCGCTGGCAGGCACGCCCATGACGGCGCCGGTGCCGTATTCGTAGATGACGTAGTTGCCGAGATAGATCGGCACCTTGGCGCCGTTGATCGGATTGATCGCATAAGCGCCGGTGAAGACGCCTTCTTTTTCTGTTTCGGTGGAGGTGCGCTCGATCTCGCTCATTTTCATGGTCTTTTCAATGAAGGCGCGCACGGCTGGCGCTTCTTCCTTGCCGGCGATGAGCTTTTCCACGAGGGGATGCTCAGGCGCGAGCACCATATAGGTGACGCCGTAGAGGGTGTCTGGACGGGTGGTGAAGACCTCGAATTCGTCGCCCTGCTCGGTGGCGAAGGTGATCATCGCGCCTTCGGAGCGGCCGATCCAGTTTTCCTGCATGACCTTGACCTTGTTTGGCCAGCCTTCGAGCTTGTCGAGATCGTCCAGCAGACGCTGGGCGTAGTCGGTGATCTTGAAAAACCACTGATCGAGGGCTTTCTTTTCCACAACGCTGTCGCAGCGCTCGCACTTGCCGTCGACAACCTGCTCGTTGGCGAGCACCGTGGCGCAGCTTGGGCACCAGTTGACGGTGGCGTTTTTCTTGTAGGCGAGGCCGTTTTTATAAAGCTGCAGGAAGATCCACTGGGTCCATTTGTAATAATCCGGCAGACAGGTTGTGACCTCGCGGTCCCAGTCAAAGCTGAGGCCGAGCGCCTTGAACTGGCGCTTCATGTTGGCGATGTTTTCCTTGGTCCATTTTGCCGGTGGGATGCCGTGCTTGATGGCTGCGTTTTCAGCTGGCAGACCGAAGGAGTCCCAGCCCATTGGATGCAGCACGTTGTAGCCATGCATGGTTTTGAAACGCGCGATGACATCCCCGATGGAATAGTTGCGCACATGGCCCATATGGAGATTGCCCGATGGATATGGAAACATTTCCAGGCAGTAGTAGTTTGGTTTTTTTGCGTCGTCGGCACGGTACATGTCGTCCGCTGCCCACTTCTGCTGCCATTTTGATTCTATTTGTTTGAAATCGTATTGTTCTTTCATGTTCAAAAGGCCCTTTCTTTTCAGAAGTACAAGATTCTCAAGCTGTACTATAACAACAGAAGAATTCACTAAGCTTTATTATATAAATTCTCGCCGCGCGCGTCAACTGCTTATCCTGCTCTCGCCCGGGATTTTCAGCAAAAATGGCAGGCGCTCATCGCGCACGTGTTGCCACGCACACAATAAGCGCCTGTGACCCTCGGTTTACCCTGCAGGATCAGGCTTCGAGGAATCTCTGGAGAATCGCCCTTCCCCTAAAGGACTAGCTCGGAACAGCGTTTGGTTTTACTGCCAGCTTCCGTCGCTCAGAGAGAAAGCGCTGCAAAATGGCAGCCACTTGCGCTCGCGTCGCCGCCCCCTGCGCTCATTCTTCCAGCTCAGCCAGCATCAGCTTTTCAATGCGCAGCGCGTCTGGCTGCGTCGGTGTAAATTTTATGCCGCGACGAATCAGCCCGATGACACGATAGGCGTTTCGTTCCAATTCTTTTACCAAGCGCTCGCTGTCAATAAACACAGGATCTCCACCTCGGAAGTACCTCTTCTCTATATATTTCAGCGAGATCGGAAACATATCCTGAAAAAGCAGTGCAGTTGGATGCCCTTGAATGCGCACGATCTTAATGGTATCCGTCGGCTTGTTTTGAGCACGTTTCTTTGCGAGAATGCGCTCAAATTTTTCAATGCGCGTGCTGCAGGGAACCATCCAATACAGGGCTGTTTTTTTGTCCCGCACCGCAAAATAATGTGGGCGCATTGAGGTTTCATAGTTGATCTTCAAATACGGATCGCCCACCCGCTCAAAAAATTCATCTGTGATAAAATACAGATTCCCTTTCAACAGCTCCATAACATCCTCCGCCTTTTCCAATGATGAAAAAGCCCTTCATCTTGCGACAAAGGGCTCTGACTTAACCACGGTGCACTTATATTCCGCATCACCGTCAGCGGGAAAACGTTCTCACGGCTCACTTATATTCCGCATTGCCGCCAGCGGGAAAACTTATCTTACTTAGAGTATATCACAGCTTATTCGCAGTGACAAGTGCAAGTTTTATGCTTCCAGATAGCGCTGGAGGATGGCCCTTCCCCTAAAGGACTAGCTGCGCGTCGCCCTTTACAGGACTAGCTTCGCGTCGCAGGACTAGCTCGGAACAGCGTTTGGTTTCACTGCCAGCTTCCGTCGCTCAGAGAGAAAGCGCTGAAGGATCGCAGCGAGCTGAAAAAATGGCCCCGTCTTGCGACAGGGCCTTTGATTTGCGAACTGGATATTTATGAGTCGCGCTCCAGCCAGCGAACAATATTTACGAACTGGATATTTATGCGTCGCACTCCAGCCAGCGAACAATATTTACAAGCGCAGATAACTCTGCTGTTACATATAGTATACGCTAGTCTACTGTGCGCGTCAATAAAAAGATCGTTACGCCTCCAGCAAGCGCTGCAAAATCGCTGCGACCTGGGCGCGGGTGGCGCTGGATTGTGGTTGCAGCTGGTCGTTGGTGACGCCGGAGATCAATCCCTCGGCGACTGCCCATTGCATGACATCATTCGCCCAGCTGGAGATTGTTGCCGTGTCGCTGTATGCTGAGAGATCTGCTCGGTTGCTCACGTCTTCGCCAATGCAAGCGGCGTAGTTCATCAGGATGGCGGCGAGCTGTTCTCTGGTGATTGGCTGGTTTGGTCGGAAGGTGTTGTCCTCGTAGCCGTTCACAACGCCGACGTTTGCTGCCCAGTTCACAGCGGTGGCGTACCAGTCGTTGTCGTCCACGTCTGCGAAGCCTGCGGCTTCGGCGGTTGTTACGCCTTCTAATCTAGCGAGGATGCTGACGATCATGGCGCGGGTGGTGGTTTGCTCTGGGGCAAATTCATTCGCGCTGGTGCCGGTCATCAGGCCATTGTCGTAGGCGTATTGGATGGCGTCTTTGTACCAGGCATCCGGCGCGATGTCGATAAAGAGGTCGCTGACGTCGACTGTGGCGTGGCTGTGGGTGTCGATGACGATGGCGTATTGAGAAGCGTGGCTGAATGGGATCTTCACGCTGCCGTCTTCGTCAATTTTCGCGGCGGCTTCAAAGTTCATCGCCTCTGCGTCTTCGTCGTAGTGGTAGAGGTTGGCCCAGTAGCCGGCGTTTTCCTTGCCGAGTGGGGCGGTGAGGGTCATGGTGAAGCCAAATTCGCCGTCATGGGCGAGGGTGATCTGGACGGTGCCGACTTCGCCGGTGATGGTGTTGATGACGTTCACTGGGATGCCGTCGGTATCCAGCGCCACGCCGAGATCAAGATCTGCGAGCGCTGCGTCGTCAGGAATATCTTTCCCGTTCACCGTCCAGCTGAGGTCGTCACCGAGGTCGAAGGTCACATCCACATCCTTCCCAGCGACGCTCTCAAAGATTTCTGCTGGGACCTTGGTTTCATCGCCCATGTCGATGGTGATCTCGTCGCCTTTTGCGGTGTTCTCAAGCTCGTCAAGAATGTCGTCCCAGCCGCTACTGTCCCCTGTGGATGGACCGGATGGTGTCGGATCAGGGGTTGGTGTTGGGGTTGGTTCTGGCTCAGCTACCGGCGTCCACTTGGCGTAAAGTGTTTTATCGTTAGATATTTCGGTATCAAAAGTCCATGCAGTGGTCAGAGATGGATCGCTGTACCAACCGCTCAGGGTATGGCCAGCAAGCTCTGGGTTTTTAGTTGGCTCACTAACTACGCCATTGGTGTAGCTGTATGCATAGCGCCCATCGTTATCTGCAAACGAAGTGCCGTAGTCAAAGGTGACTTGGTAGACTTTCTGGGCATTTGCTTTGTCCAGTGCGACGAGGGTTGGCAGGGAAGTTGTTGCGGTGAGATTGCTCTGTCCCCAGACTTGGCTGCTGCCATCTGTCTGCCCATTCTGCAGCCGCCAGGCGACTTCGCCGGAGTGGAAGGCGGTGTCGTCTTTTGCGGCGGCGTCGCCGCTGCCTTCACCAATGCCTGGCAGATCTTTGTTCACGTCAGCTGTCTGCAGGAAATAGCAGTTTGCGACGATGCCGCTGTCGAAGTTATACCCCACAACGCCGCCGGTATAAGTGCCATCGCTGACGCTGCCGGTGTTGTAGCAGTTTTCGACGCTGGCGCTGTAGCCATCGAAGTCGACGTTGTAGCCCACAACGCCGCCGACACACCAGTAGCCCTTGACGCTGTCGGTGTTGTAGGAGTTTGTGACACTGCCACCGTTGTTGTAGCCGACGACGCCGCCGACGTAGTTCTTGCCGCTGACGCTGTCGGTGTTGTAGCAGTTTTCGACGGTGCCGCGGTTCAGCCCCACAACGCCGCCGACGTCGCTGCTATCAGCGCTGCCGTTGACGCTGCCGGTGTTGTAGCAGTTTTCGACGGTGCCGTTGTTCTGCCCCGCAATGCCGCCGACATACCATTCGCCGCTGACGCTGCCGGAACCGGAGAAGATGCAGCCTGTGACGGTGCCACCGTCGTTGTAGCCGACGACGCCGCCGACGTAGTTCTTGCCGCTGACGCTGCCGGAACCGGAGAAGATGCAGCCTGTGACGGTGCCACCGTTGTTGTAGCCGACGACGCCGCCGACATTATAGTTGCCGCTGACTGTGCCGGAGACGGTGAGATCTTTCACGGTGCCGCCATTAACACGACCAAAGAGGCCTTGATAATCGCTGCTGAGTTTATTGATATAGAGGTTTTCGATGGTTTTGCCGTTGCCATCAAAGGTGCCTTCGTACGAATTGATGATGCTGCCGATTGGGGTCCAGGAAACTGGTTGTCCGTTACTCAGCTCTGCTCCGCAGACGCTGGAGAGGTCGATGTTGTTCATCAGCACGGCCCAGGCGGCAGGATTGCCGTTCTCGTCATTGACGAGATCGCGGAAGTTTTTAAGCTGGGTGGCGGTGAAGATTTTGTACGGATTGTTGGCTGTGCCGCCGATTTCAGCGTTGTCTTGGAGCGTTGGGCGGCCGAAGATAGGCTCGATCTTCCAGGTGCTGGCGAAATCCCAGCTGGTGAAGCTTTCCTGGCTCTCAAACTTTTCGGCGCTCAGCGGCGTTGCGCTGCCGCTGCCGCTGCCGTCGCCAATGCCAGAAATTTCCAGTTCCTGCTGCAGGAAATAGCAGCCTGTGACACTGTCGAAGTTATACCCCACAACGCCGCCGACATCCTCGCCACCACTGACGGTGCCGATGTTGTAGCAGTTTGTGACGCTGCCGTGGTTCTGTCCTACAACGCCGCCGCTGACGTTGCCGCTGATGTTGCCGGTGTTGTAGCAGTTTTTGACGGGGCCTCTGTTATCCCCCACAACGCCGCCAACATTGGTGCTGGGGCCGGTGACGGTGCCGGTGTTGTAGCAGTTTTCGACGGTGCTACTGCTGCTGTTATTCCCCACGACGCCGCCGACATCCTCGCCACCACTGACCGCGCCGGTGTTGTAGCAGTTTTTGACGATGCTAATGCCGCGGTTTTCCCCCACAACGCCGCCGACGTAGTCGTCAGTGCCGGTGACGGTGCCGGTGTTGTAGCAGTTTTCGACGGTGCTGCCGTCGCTGTTTTCCCCCACGACGCCGCCGACATAACTGCTGCTGCTGGTAACGCTGCCGCTAAAGGCGCAGTTTGTGACACTGCCGCTGTTTTCCCCCACGACGCCGCCGACATAGCTGTTGCCGCTGACGCTGCCGCTAAAGGCGCAGCCTGTGACGCTGCCGCGGTTATTACCTGCAATGCCGCCGACATACATTCCGCCGCTGACGCTGCCGGAGACGGTGAGGTTTTGCACGGTGCCGGTGTTGTCACCGTCGGTGCTGAGATAGCCAAAAAGACCTTGATAATAATCGTTGGAGTCGATATAGAGGCCGCTGATGGTGTGGCCGTCGCCGTCGAAGGTGCCTCTGTATTGGTTGATGCTGCCGATTGGGATCCAGCTTTTATCAGAGAGGTCGATATCGGCGGTGAGGATGGCGTTGGCGGTCGTTTCGCCGTCGTCGTTGACGAGCTTGGCAAATTCCAACAAATCGTCAGCGGTAGCAATCTTGTACGGATCAACCTCCGTGCCAGCTCCCGCCAGCTCTCCCCCCTCACCACTCTCTGATTGCAGGGAAACCGCCTCCCCCACTCCAGCAAACGCAGGGGTGAGCGGGGTGCTGGTGACAAGGAGCAGCGCTGCCAGGAGCACGCTCAAGATGCTGCGCGTTGTTTTGTGTATCATTTGTCTTCATCCTTTCCTTTGGCTGTTTTTATTCGCTTTATTATACCATACTGTCAAGGATTTTTTCGTGTTAATTTTGCTGAAAACGTGCGAGTTTTGCATGGTTTTGGACGTTCTACAGATTTCGTGGCGGCGCTGGGCGCTGTTCCACGTTAAGGGCTGGTTTCTGCGGAGAAAATGCTTGACGCGGGCGCTGTGGCATGGTATATGATAATCATACGAAAGTGAGTTGATGGCTATGCCTGTTTTATCGAGGTTTGGGCGGATATCCATCGGGATGAGCTGATCGCTAACTGGCAGATCGTTCACGAGGATGGCGAGCCATTCAAGATTGAGCCGCTGAGATAATCGATCATTCTCAAGGAGCTGATTACTATGGATATTCCTGAATGGGTGGTCACGGATGTTGAACCGCGTCGTGACTATACGTTGATCGTTACTTTTATCACGGGCGAAAAAAAACTGTTTGATATGCGCTCGCGTCTGAATCGCCGGGTGTTTGCGCCGCTTGCAAATATTGCGCTCTTTATGCAAGCGCATTGCGACGGGACGTCTGTGGCGTGGAACGACGAGATCGATATTGCGCCGGAAACGCTTTACGACGAGGGGATCCCTCTGCGGGAGCAGGCGCAGGAAAAAGCTGTATAACAAAATTGCGAGAAAACGCTGACTGGAAACGGTCGGCGTTTTTTTGTGGGCTGGAGCATGGTTCCAAAAATAGAAAAAGGCCCCGGTGGGGGCCTGATGGACGATGGGCTGCGACCATAAATGTCGCTCAAAAGAATCGCAGCAGTTGGATATAATATTTATCTTCTGTTTCTGAGTGGCGCTGGCTGTAGCGTTTGAAGCGGTTGTCGGGGCTTTGGTAAAAGGCGAGGAGTTTTTCGCGGTCTTCGCATTCGAGAAAGACGACGCCACCGCCGATCTCTCGCTGGATGGTTTTGAGTTTTATGAGGGCTGCCTGCATGAGCTGGGTACCGCGGATCTGGTCGGCGGCTGGCAGGGCAAAATTTTTGCCAAACTGGGCGATGAGAAAGGCGGACAGGGTGTAGCTTTGCGTGGTTTCATCGAGTTTGCTGTAGCGGCGGATGGTTTTTTCATCGGTTTTGGAAAGGGTGAGTCGATCTTCGCCTGCGATGACGAGGGGCTTGTGGGTGATGGTGAAGTAGCCGGTGATGCGACTTGCCTGATCAAAAACGAGGTGGGTCATGGAGATTTTGCGGCGGGCGAAGGGGATGGCATTTTGCTGCAGGAAGCGCTCGATGTCAGGATTTTTCGGGCATGAAAAATCGGAGAGGGCGGCCTGCACGGGTGCCTCTCCGAGCATTTCTATAAGGTCCAGGATATTAACGACGACGCGCAGCTAGTCCTGTAAAGGGCGACGCGCAGCTAGTCCTGTAAAGGGCATTGTAAGACATCAGTGTGCTCCTCTTTTTGCCCAGATGGCGCGGATGGCGTCGGGGTCGGTAACGATGTGTACGGAATCGCCCTGGGGTTGCCATTCGCCGTCTGTTTCAGATTCACGAAGGGCCTGGATAAAATTTTTCGCGGTTTCTGGATCGCGGATGCTGAAATCTGCAAAGATGCTTGATGTTGCCATTTCGTACACCTCCTCTGTTTGTATTTCTATGCTTATTATACTGTATGGGCTGACGGCTGACAAGATGGGGCGCGAAAAAGTTGCGGGGGGCTCTTATCAAAATCAGTGAGGAGTGCGGAGTTGTTTTTTAGTGAGGAGTTAGAAGTGCGGAGTGAGGAGTTGTT
>URZX01000032.1 GCA_900552455.1 uncultured Peptococcaceae bacterium
TTAGCAAAACAAGCTATTTAATTTTTATAGTGTCCAACTTTTGGGGGACAGTTCACGATCGCTCGGGGTTTGTTGTTTGCTTACAGCACCTGGCTGATGTGCAGGATCTGCAGATCCTTGTAGCGTTCGAGTTTGCCGAGCTGCATGAGACAGCTTGGACATTCGGCGACGACGATATCAGCGCCGGTGGCTTTGAAATCCTTGTATTTATTGTCGAGGACTTTCGCGGAGGTGTCCGGAAAATCGATCTGGAAGGTGCCGGCGCCGCCACAGCACATGGTGGCGTTTTCCGCTGGCAGATAGGTGACGGCTTTTTCGAGCAGAGCCTGTGGTTCCTTGTGGATGCCCTGGCCGCGATTGAGATGGCAGGAGGCGTGGTAAGTGACGCGCAGCTCCTTGCGCGGCGTTGGCTCGTAGCCGACGGCGTAGAGATATTCGGAGAGGCCCATGACCTTCTGGCTGAAGGCGCGGGCTTTTTCTTTCATGGTGAAGTCGTCGGCGAAGAGCTCGCCGTACTCTTTAAGCATGGCGCCGCAGCTGCCGCAGTCGGTGATGATGAGATCGTAGTCCTGCAGGACTTCGATGTTGTGGCGCGCCATTTTTTTCGCCAGCGGGATCATGCCGTGGGATTGTTGCGGCAATCCGCAGCAGTCAACAGTCGGCACATCGACGGAGCGGCCGGTTTTTTCGATGAGCGCGATCGATGCATCGCTGGCATTTTTGAAGAAGAGCTTCATGGCGCAGCCTTTGAAATAGGCGACGCGCTCCACTTTTCCCAGATCGACGCGGCACTTTTCCGCAGGTTTGGAAAAAATTGCTGGGCCTGCGTGGCGCATACTTTCCGGCGCGGTGTGGTTCGCTGGCAGAAGCCCGCGGGTGAGACGTGGGAATTGCAGCGTCTGAGCGGCACCGATGAAGGGCCGGCTGATGCTCTTGAGCGGACCGCTCGACATGAAGCCACCGATGAGGCGGTATTTTGGCGAGAGACCGTGGTCTTCGCGCAGCCACTGGCGCATTTCGATCATCGCCTGGTCGGTCATGACCTTGCCTGGGCAGACTTCTGTGCAGGCTTTGCAGAGCAGGCAGTAATCGAGGGCGTGGCGCAGCGCTTTTTCATTCCCGTCGAGCTTGTCCTCGAGGAGGGCGCGCACGATGGCGATCTTGCCGCGCGAGGTGGCGCGGTCGATGCGGTTGACCTTGTAGAGCGGGCAAACGGTGGTGCAGGCGCCGCAGCGGTCACATTTGTCGACGATGGCTTTGAGCTTTTCGTAATGCTGGTTATGTTCCATGCTGATCACCGCCCGAAGATCTTGCCGGGATTGAGGATGTTATTTGGATCCAGCGCCTGCTTGATGAGGAGCGAGGCGTCGATCTCCTCTTTTTCCAGCGCGATGCCGATGTATGGCTGTTTGGAAATGCCGATGCCGTGCTCACCGCTGAGCTTGCCGCCGCAGTCGACAGCGAGCTGGAAGATCTCGCCGACGCAGTCGTGGACTTTTTCCGGCACGCCTGGTGCGCCCATGTCGCAGAGCAGGGATGGATGCAGATTGCCGTCGCCGGCGTGGCCGAAGATCGACACCTGGAAGCCGTATTTGGCACAGATGTTGATGATCTCGGTGCAGACGTGCGGCAGTTCGGCGCGGGGCACGGTGATGTCCTCGCCAACGCGATCCGGCGCCAGGGATTTCAGCGCCGTCGAGAGCTTGTTGCGCAGATTCCAGAGATGGTCGCGCTCAGCGTCGTCGGCAGCGAGGGTGAAATCGAGTGCGCCGTCCTTGCGGCAAACGTCCTCGAGGATGGCCATATCGGCGGCGCAGATCTCCGGCGTGTTGCCGTCGAGATCGAAGACGAGCATGGCGCCGACGTTATCGGCGATCGGAAAATCGTTGAATTTCGCGGTGGCTTCGCAGGAGAGCTTGTCCATGAGCTCGGCGGCTGTCGGCGTGACGCCGCTCTTGAGACAGTCGCCGACGGCGGTGCAGGCGTCGGCCACGCTCTTAAAGGTGGCCATGGCACTCTTGACGTATTTTGGACGGCCGATGACCTTGAGGGTGGCTTCGGTGATGATGCCGAGGGTGCCTTCGGAGCCGACGAAGAGCTGGGTCATGTTGTAGCCGGTGACGTTTTTGATGAGCTTGCCGCCGGTGTGGATGACGTCGCCATTTGCAAGAACGACCTCCAGCCCCAGCACGTAGTCTGAGGTGACGCCGTATTTGACGGCGCGGATGCCGCCGGCGTTTTCGGCGATGTTGCCGCCGATCGTGGAATATTTATAGCTGGATGGCTCTGGTGGATAGTAGAGGCCGTGGGCGGCGCAGAAATCGTGGATGTCCTTGGTGATGACGCCGGGCTGCACGCGCAATGTGAGATTTTTTTCGTCGAGCTCGACGATCTGGTTCATTTCGTCGACCATCAGCACGATGCCGCCTTGTACAGGGATGACGCCGCCGGAGCGTCCGCTGCCGGTGCCGCGGCAGATCACGGGGATTTTGTGGGCGTTGGCGTATTTCATGAGGGCGGAGACTTCAGCGGTTGTGTGGGCCTTGCAGACGAAGTCCGGCGTTTCGTCAGGATTGAGGGCTTCCGGCGAAGCGTCGTAGCTGTAGCCGAAGCAGTCGACAGGCTCGTGGAGCACGCGCTCTTTGCCGAAGATCTCGCGCAGCGCCTTGAGATGTACTTCTTTATTTTCGATCATAGAAAATGTTCCTTCCTTTCTATAGAGAGTCTGTTTGGTGTCTCTTATTATAGCACGCTGCTCGAGAATTGACAGAAGGTGAACACAATTTTTTTCAAAAACCTTGGGCCGCAGATGTTCCTCGCTGGCGCTTTCGCGTCATTCACCTTGCGTATTTATACAGAACGCTCTATAATTGTTCTATAACAGTCAATCAAAGGAGTTGTTTTTATGGAAACGCAATCCGTATTCCTTCCATCCTATAGCATCGGCGGCAGCGATGTGTACAAAAAAGTGCCGGATATCTGCCGTCCGTACGGCACAAAGGCCATCGTCATCGGTGGCGAAAAAGCCATGGCAGCGGCGAAAGAGGATCTGCTCGCAGGCGTCGCTGGCAGCGATATTGAGATCACCGGCTTTCTCAAATATGGCGACGACGTCACCTATGAAGCGGCAGACGCCCTCTGCGCCAATCCGGACGTGCAGGCTGCCGACATGATCTTCGCCGTCGGCGGCGGACGCGCGACAGACACCTGCAAGACGGCGGCCGACAAGCTCGACAAACCGATCTTCACCTTCCCGACGATCGCTTCCAACTGCGCGGCGGTCACCCTCGTCTGCGTCATGCACAAGCCAGACCGCAGCCTCGCTGGCTTCCACTATCGCAAGGAGCCAGCCAAGCACGCCTTTATCAACCTCGACATCATCAGCAAGGCGCCGCTGGAATACATCTGGGCCGGCATTGGCGACGCCTTCAGCAAAGCCTATGAGCCATCATTTTCTGCGATGAACGACGAGCTCGATCATTCCAACATGATCGGCGTCGACCTCGCCAAGCACTGCGGCGAGCCGCTTTTCAAATATGCTGTGCAGGCTTACGAGGATTGCAAGAACCAGCGCATCAGCGAAGCGCTGAAGCAGATCGTCCTGAACATCATCATCACTGGCGGTATCATCAGCACCCTCATCGAGACGGAGAAATACAACGGCGCCATTCCGCACTCCATTTTCTACGGCAGCACGCCGATCCCGGCCTGCGAGCAGAACCACCTGCACGGCGAGATCGTCGCTTACGCCTGCCTGCCGCAGCTGATGCATGAGCAGCGCATGGAGGATTTCGAGCGCCAGTTTAAGATCAACCGCGCGCTGGAGCTGCCAACCAGCCTGGCTGAGATCGACATCCAGATCGGCAGCGCCGACTATGAAAAGCTTCTCGACGGCACCATGGCCGATCGCTGCATGCAGTATCTGCCATATCCGATCAGCCGCGCCGACGTCGACGACGCCATCCGCAAGACGGAAGAGTATCACAACGCGCATGTGTGATGCGTGGAAAATTTTGTGATGCGTCTTGCGCATTGCGCGTAAATGGGGTATCATAAATACATAAGTGAGGTAGCTGCCATACTGCCTTTCTGTGAAGGTTAATTATTCATGGCATACAAAAAAGCAGGCGCCCACCGCCTGCTTTTTGCATCTGACTTACAAGCTGGATGCGTTGGGTTGAGTTGCTGGATTACTCACCGTCCAACCACTTGCAGATGATGTGCGTGACGACACCTGCCGCAACAGTGAGCGTGAAGGTTAAGATATTCATGGTCATACCCCCCTTTCTGGTTACCAGTTTGGGGCAGCAACCATGATTATTATACGATACGTCACATATGTCTGCAAGAATATGGGACCATCCTCAGACGATGTCGTCTGGGGATTTTTTGCTGGCGCTGAAAGAGTGCTGTATGGAAAATTTTGGATTCTGATGTAGAAAATTTTGCTGGATGGGGCGGCGGATTGTCATCCTGTTCAATATTTTCTGATTCTTAATACCTGATATCACCGATTCCTATTGGCATCCGTCAATTATATGGCGTATAATATAATCAAATCGAAGGAGGTCATCATCATGGAATTTGTAACGTTGAACAATGGTGTCAAGATGCCTCTGGAAGGCTACGGTGTCTTCCAGGTGACGGACCCGGCTGAATGCGAAAGGGTTGTGCTTGAAGCCATCGCTGCCGGCTATCGCCTCATCGACACTGCGGCTGCGTACATGAACGAGGAGGGCGTCGGGCGTGCGATCAAGGCCTGCGGCGTGCCTCGCGAAGAACTTTTTATCACGTCGAAGCTCTGGGTGCAGGACGCGAGCTACGAAGGCGCGAAGGCTGCGATTCAGGCGTCGCTCTCTAAGCTGGGCGTGGACTATCTCGATCTCTATCTGATCCATCAGCCGTTGGGCGATTATGTCGGTGCGTACCGTGCGATGGAAGAAGCGTACAAAGCGGGAACGCTGCGCGCGATCGGTGTCTGCAATATGTATCCGGCGCGGCTGGCGGATTTCTGCGAAACGGTGGAGGTGATCCCGGCGGTCAACCAGGTGGAGCTGCATCCGTTCTTCCAGCAGGAAAAGGCGTTGAAGACGATGCGCCAGTACGGTGTGCATCCTGAGGCCTGGGGCCCATTCGCAGAAGGGACGCACGGGATCTTCACGCATCCGGTGCTCACGCGCATTGGCGACAAGTACGGCAAGACGGCGGCGCAGGTGGCGCTGCGCTGGAATGTGCAGCGCGGGGTCACGGTGATCCCGAAATCGGTGCACAGGGAGCGCATGGAGCAGAATCTCGACATCTGGGATTTCACGCTGGCTGACGAGGACATGGCGGCGATCGCGAAGCTGGACATTGGCCACAGCGAGATTGTCGACCACGACGACCCTGGCTACATCAAAACGCTGCACAAATTAAAGATCCACTGAGTTCAGAGAAAATGCTCGGCTGTCGGCTGCGACGGCTGGGCTTTTTTCATGCGTTTTCCAGATGCAGCATGAGGAAGCTCAAGAGGCAGAGGCCGGCGGTCTCTGTGCGCAGGATGCGGCGACCGAGGCTGACGCTCTGAAAACCGGCGCAGGTGGCGGCCTGCCATTCTTCTTCGCTGATGCCGCCTTCGGGACCGACGAGGAGGGCGATCTTTTTGGCGCTGTCGAGCTGGGGCAGGAGGGCCTGCAGGCGGCCTGCGGCGGTTTCATCCTCGTAGCAGATGAGCTTGATGTCGGCGTCTTTGGCGAGGGCGATGGCGTCGGCGAAGCGCTTTGGGCTGGCGACCTGGGGGAGGATGCCACGCTTGGACTGCTCGGCGGCGCTTTTGGCGATCTCTGCCAGGCGCTCGGCCTTGCGGTCGGCTTTTTTGTCGTCGAGGCGCACGTTGGAGCGGGCCATCATCACGGGGACGATGCTGCTGGCGCCGAGCTCGACGGCTTTCTGGATGATGAGCTCGAGCTTGTCGCGCTTGGGCAGGCCCTGCAGGAGGATGAGCTGGCAGTCGAGCTCGCGCGCACTGTCGCGGCTTTCGACGACGCTGGCGGTGAGGCTGTTTTTCTGGACGTCGGTGACGCGGCAGATGTGCTCGCGGCCGTAGCCATCGGCGAGGACGAATTCTTCTCCTTCACGCAGACGCAGCACGAAGAGATGCTGCCAGTCTTTGCGGCTGAATGTGAGTGGGGTGGCGAGGGCCTCCTCAGAAAGAGGCGTTGGTAAGAAAAAATGGTGCATGGTGAACTCCTTTGCGAGGGGATTTTCTTCATTATTATAGTCTATGATAGCACGCGCGAGCGGCGGCGAAAACAAGTATTTTCATTTGTGCCCAAACAGGGTACAATGGGAGCAGGATTGAATGAGGGGAGTGCATTTCATGAGTGAAAATGGAAGTGAGCGCCGCGCTGTGGCGGAGGTGCTGTTTGCGGCGGCGTGCTGGGGCTGTATTGGCCTGTTCACGCGCTATCTTTCAGGGCTGGGGATGTCGCCCTTGGCGATCGCGTTTTTTCGCAGCTTTGCTGCGGCGGCGATGCTGGCGGGCTGGCTCGGCGTGCGCGATCGGAAGACGTTTCGCATCCGCGCGCGGGATATTTGGATGTTTGTGGGCACGGGCTTTGTCTCGATCGGCTGCTTCAATGTGTTTTATTTTATGACGCAGACGTACACGACGCTGTCTGTGGCGGCGGTGCTTCTGTACACGGCGCCGTTTTTTGTGATCTTTATGTCGCGGCTCTTTTTTAAGGAGCGCATCACGCGCCAGAAAATCTGCGCGGTGGTGCTGGCGTTTGCGGGCTGCCTGTTTGTCACGGGGCTGGTCGGCGGCGGCAGCGTGAGTCTGGCGCCGATAGCGATCGTGACGGGGCTGGGCTCGGCGATCTGCTACGCGCTCTACAGCATTTTCGGCGAGGTGGCGCTGGCGCGCTACGCACCGATGACGGTGACGTTTTATTCGCTTTTTATCTCAGCCTGCTCGATGGGGATCGTGTTTGCGGCAAGCGGCGCGGATCTGCCGCCGGTATCTGGCGGGATGGTCCTGGGAATCTGTGGCCTGGGCCTTTTTTCGACGGCGCTGCCGTATATCTTCTACACACGCGGGCTGGCGGGGCTTTCGCCGAGCAAGGCGAGTGTGCTGGCCTTTGCGGAGCCGATGGTGGCGACGCTGGTGGGCATTTTTGTGCTGCACGAGCCGATCACGCTGCCGGCTGTTTTGGGGATTGCGCTGATCTTTGCAGGGATTGTTGTCTTAAATCGACGTTCATCATAATTTAGGAGGAATTTCTATGGAAAAAATCAAAACTGAACCGGAGATCGTGAGCCTGTTTGGCTCGGAGTACGAAAAGGTGCCGCGCTTTTTCTATGTGAACGAGGCGGGCGAAGAGGTGGTGCATCCGGCCTTCCACGATCCGACGGAGGGCGAGATCGACGCTTTCTATGTGCGCCAGCCGCTGATGCTGAGCTTCTGCCGTCTGCGCACGGCGGCGCGGCTGAACTACCGCGATGTGAATCCGCGATTGTTCCGCGATTTCGACTCGAACTACCGCGAGGTGACGCCGGATCAGGTGGATGCGTACACCCGTTATATGGAAGGAAACTTCACGCGACTGGATGACTAAGGAGGAAATTCATGGGACTTGAACGAATCGGCGGCGCCCTTGGCGCTGGTATTGGTGCCCTCGGCGGTGTGCTGGCGGACACCTGGAAGGATTACTTTGTCTGCGACAGCATGGGCGCGGACGAGCTTGTGAAAAAAGGCGAGCAGAATCAGGGGCGGCGCGGCGTCAACCGTAAGGGCAGCGACAACCTGATCACGACGGGCTCGGTGATCGTGGTGGCGGAGGGGCAGTGCATGCTCATCGCCGACCAGGGCAAGATCGTCGAGTTTTGCGCGGAGCCGGGGGCCTTCACCTACGACGCATCGACGGAGCCGAGCCTGTTCTGCGGCGAGCTGGGGCGCGGCATCATCGAAAGCTTCAAGGCGGTGGGCAAACGCTTCACCTTTGGCGCGGAGACGGCGCACGATCAGCGGGTGTATTATGTGAACACGAAGGAGATCGTCGGCAACAAATACGGCACGGCGAGCCCGGTGCCGTTTCGCGTGGTCGACCAGAACATTGGTCTGGACATGGACATCGCGATCAAATGCTTCGGCGAATATTCCTACCGCATCACGGACCCGGTGCTCTTTTACACGAATGTTGTCGGCAATGTCGACGGCACCTACACCCGCGACGCCCTCGACAGCCAGCTCAAGAGTGAGCTCTTGACGGCGCTGCAGCCGGCCTTTGCGAAGATCTCGGCGGCGGGCGTGCGCTACAGCGCGCTGCCGGCGCACACGACGGAGATCGCCGAGGCCTTGAACGAGGTGCTGAGCGAAAAATGGGGCGCGCTGCGTGGGCTTTCCATTGTTTCCTTCGGGGTGAGCTCGGTTTCGGCGAGCGAAAAGGATGCGCAGATGATCAAGGAGATCCAGCGCAACGCGGCGCTGCGCGATCCGCGCATGGCGGCGGCGCATCTCACTGGCGCGCAGGCGGATGCGATGCAGGCGGCTGCTGCCAACGAGGGCGGCATGGGCGCGATCGGCGCGTTCATGGGCCTGGGGATGGCGCAGAATGCCGGCGGGGCCCAGGTGAACGGCCTCTTCGGCATGGGCGCGGCAGCGCAGAACACAGCGCCGGCAGCAGCTGGCTGGACCTGTCCGGCCTGCGGCAAGAGCGGCAACACCGGCAAATTCTGCACGGAATGCGGCGCAGCCAATCCGGCCCAGGCGGCTGCGGCTGGCTGGACCTGCCCGGCCTGCGGCAAGAGCGGCAACACAGGCAAGTTCTGCAGCGAATGCGGCGCGGCGAAACCACAGCCTGCGCGCTACGCCTGCAGCAAGTGCGGCTTTGTGCCGGAGGATCCGACGCATCCGCCAAAATTCTGCCCGGAATGCGGGGATCCGTTTAACGACGAGGACATCCAGCGCTAAAGGAGGTGCCGCCAGATGGCGGAAGTGACCAATTTTAAATGCCCGAACTGCGGCGCGCCGCTGGCGTTTTCGCCGGAAGACGGCGAGGTGAAGTGCGACTACTGCGACAGCACCTTTCAGGCGAGTGTGCTGGAAAAGCTCTACCGCGACGCCCAGGCGCCGCAGGGCACAACGGACACGAGCATCGACTGGGGCGAGCATGCGCCTGGCGGCAGCTGGGAAGCAGGCGAGGAGGAAAGCCTCCAGGTCTACACCTGCCCGAGCTGCGGGGCGGCGATCATCTGTGACGAAAACACGATCGCCACGACCTGTGTGTACTGCGGCAATCCGACGGTGCTGGAAGGGCGGCTGGCGGGGACGCTGCGCCCGGATTACATCATTCCTTTCAAAAAAACGAAGGAGGAGGCTGTCGCCGCGCTGAAAAAGTTCTACCGCGGTAAGCGCCTCCTGCCGGGGATTTTCGCGCGGAACAACCACATCGAGGAGATCCGCGGCATCTATGTGCCGTTCTGGCTGTTCGACAGCGACATCCAGGCGGATTTTGTCTACGATGCAGTGCGCTCGCACATGGCCATCGTTGGCGACAACGAAATCACGACGATCGAGCACTACCGCGCTGCGCGCAGCGGCACGATGGCCTTTGACAAGATCCCGGCGGACGGCTCCACGAAGATGGAGGACCGCTACATGGACGCCATTGAGCCTTTCAATTACGACGAGCTCGAGCCCTTCACCCGCGCCTATCTGCCAGGGTTCCTCGCAGAAAAGTACGACGTCGACGCCGAGGAGAGCATCGCCCGCGTGAGCGAGCGCATCAACAAAAGCGTGGCGCTGGCGATGAGCACGACCCTGCCCTACGACCAGTACACGCCGACGCACCAGCATGTGGCCCTCACAGACAAGAGCGCGCGCTATGCGCTTTTGCCGGTGTGGATGCTGACGACCCAGTGGCAGGGCAAGACCTACACCTTCGCGATGAACGGCCAGACAGGGCGCATGGTCGGCGATCTGCCGATCTCCAAGGGGCGCGCGGCGGGCTGGTTTTGCGGGATCACGGCGGGCACTTTTGCATTGCTCAGCGCGCTGGCGCTGCTCTTGTTTTAGGAGGTGGAGCGGATGAAACAATTGAAACGCACGCTCGCTGTGCTGTTATTGCTCTGTGCGCTGGTGCCGGCACTGCCGGCCTTTGCGGCGCAGGCGCTGGTGCAGGATGGCGCTGGGCTGCTTTCGGCAGAGGAGGCGCGCCAGCTTAGCGCCCAGGCCCAGGCCATTCAGGACGACTACGGACTGCCTGTGTACATTATCACCGTGCCGGCGATGAACGGCACCAGCGATGCTTACGCCTACGCCACCCAGCTCTACGACCAGGGCGGCTTTGGCACCGGTGCGGAACACAGCGGCATCATGCTCCTGCTCTCGATGCAGTATCGTGACTATGCGCTGATCGCCCACGGTGAGGGCAATAATGTGCTCACCGACTACGGCAACGAGAAGATGGCCGACAGCTTTCTGAGCTATTTTGGCGAGAACGACTGGGCCGGCGGCTTTGCCGACTATCTCGCGACAGCGGAAAGCTACTGCCACGCCTACTATGTCGACGGCGAAGCCTACGACGTTGGCAGTGCCAACCGCGGCTTTCTCTTTGTCTGCATCGCCATCGCTTCGCCGTTGGTGGGCGGGCTGGCTGTCGCCGCCATGGTGCAGCAAATGAAGACCGCCCGCCGCCAGACCCACGCCGAGTACTACGTCGAGCGCGCCGAGGGGCAGAACGGCCTCACCCTCACCGACCGGAGCGACGATTTCATCTTCGCCCAGACCATCGTCACCCACCGGCCAAAGCCGCAGGATAATGGCGGCGGTTTCGGCGGAACGACCATCGACGCTGGGGGATTTTCCGGCTCGTCTGGTAAATTCTAGCTCGCTTCGCTGAGGTAGGAGGTAGGAGGTAGCCGCTGCGCGGACCAGCTCGCCTTGCTCGCTGGCAGGTAGGAGGTGTTGACGTGGTCAGCGCAGCGACCGTCATTTTTGACAAACGTTGCGTATTATCCGACAACCTTGCGCACAGCACCAAAAAACCTCCTACCTCCTACCTGTCGGCAAGCGAAGCGCGCCGACCCCGTCGCGTCCCTGCGGGACGCAAGGGCTACCTCCTACCTGATCACAACGAAAGGTGGTTAAAGAATTGAACGATCGTGGTCCGCTTTACGTTTTCCTCTGCTACTTCGCTTGGGGGATCTTGCCGGTGTACTGGAAATTTCTCACGACGGTGGACAGCTTTTTCATCCTCGGCAACCGTGTGCTCTGGTCGCTGGTGTTTGCGCTGGTGATGTTGGTGCTGCTGCGGCAGATGGACCATCTGCGCGCGGCCTGGGCGGAGCGGCGAACGCGGCGGGTGCTGTTGGTCACGGGGGTGCTGATCGTGGTCAACTGGGGCAGCTACATCATTGCTGTCAACACGGGCCACGTCATCGACGCCTCGCTGGCCTACTATCTCAACCCGCTGATGAGCATCCTCATCGGCTGCTGCTTTTTCAAGGAAAGCCTCAGCGGTCTGCAGAAGCTGGCCGTCGTGCTGGCGACGGTCGGCGTGCTCTACGCCGCCCAGAGCTATGGCGTCGTGCCCTGGCTGGCGCTCATCATCGGCGGCAGCTTCGCCGCCTACGGCGCTGTCAAGAAAACCGTCACCACAGGTGGCGTCAGCTCGCTGGCGGTGGAGTGCTTGTGGATGCTCGTGCCGGCGCTGGTCATGATGATCTGGCTCTGGGCTCAGGGGCAGACCGCCGCCGCAGGCGAAACGATGGCCTGGTGGCAGTGGCTGCTTCTGCCGACGACAGGCATCGTCACCGCGCTGCCGCTCTTCGTCTTCGGCAAAGGCATCCAGACCACCAGCTATTCCCTCTCCGGCATCCTCATGTACGTCAATCCGACGCTGCAGCTCTTGTGCGGCGTCTTTCTCTTCCACGAAGCCTTCACGCGCACCTACGCCGTGATGTTCGCCTTCGTCTGGGCGGCGGTTGTGCTCTATCTCGCGAGCGCCTGGCTGCAGCACCGGCAGAGGCGCTGAGCGCTGGCCCGTTTTTTCTGCGGAAAATCACCGCTCCGAGCAGGCCAGATCGCCGCTGGCATGGAGAACTGACCATATCTGAAAAGCGCTGACTGGCTATTCAAAAAAGGCCAGATCCGTCTATAATGGAAGCATCAGCGAAAAACGAAGGAGGCTTCCCGCCAATGAAACGCGTACTCACCATCCAGGACATCTCCTGCCTCGGCAAATGCTCCATCACCGTCGCCCTGCCAGTCATCTCTGCCATGGGCGTCGAGACCACCATCCTGCCAACGGCCGTGCTGTCCACCCACACCATGTTCCAGAATTTCACCGTCAAGGATCTCACCGATCAGCTCGTGCCGATCACCGAGCACTGGAAGCAGGAAGGCATCCATTTTGACGCCATCTACACCGGCTACCTCGGCAGCGACGAGGAGATCGAGATCGTGAAAAAGATCTTCGCCGATTTTGGCGGTGATGACACCCTCATCTTCGTCGATCCTGTCATGGCCGACCACGGCAAGCTCTACCCCGCCTTCGACGAAGCCTACGCCAAGCACAACGCCAGCCTCTGCGGAGCGGCCGATATCATCGTGCCAAACCTCACCGAGGCCTGCTTCATGACCGACACCGAGTATCGCGAGGATTATGACGAAGCCTACATCAAGGATCTGCTCGCCAAGCTCGCCGCCCTCGGCAGCAAGGTCGTCGTGCTCACCGGCATCGCCTTCGGCGAGGGGAAAAACGGCGTCTACGGCCTCGACACTGCAAGCGGCGAATACTTCGCCTACGAAAACGACCACATCGACGCCGCCTACCACGGCACCGGCGACGTTTTCTCCAGCGTGTCCGTTGGCGGCATCGTGCGCGGCCTGTCCTATGCCGATGCCTTCGCCCTCGCCGCCGACTACACCGCCGACACCATCCGCGAGACCCTGAAAAATCCCGACAAGCCATGGTATGGCGTCGATTTTGAAGCCACCATTCCAGAGCTGGTGAAGATGCTGGACGAAAAGCTTAGTTAAGAGTTAAAGTTTTACAAAGATTTTACCTCACCGCGGTGGCAGATTTTACCTGCCCCGCGTAGAATGACAATCGGTGAGCAGCACGAGACGAACGCATCACGTCCCCCACCAGGCAGGTAAAGAACGCCACCCTACCCCGGCCTGCGCGTGCAGGATGCGTTCCGGCAGCGCTCGTGCGCTTTCTCACGATATCATTCCCCTTGCTGGCAGCCTGAGAAGGTTGCCTTTTTTTGTTGGCGGAAAAACTTGCGCGTAGCAGAAAATTATTACCACTGCACAACAGACAAAAATAGAGCACTTTCTCCAAATCTCAGAGAAAGTGCTCTTATTTTTACGAGCGCTTTTATGCCTTTATCGGCATGCGCGGCAGCTGCTGCACGATGCGGCGTCGGCGTTTTCGCCGAAGACGCGGGTGTTCAGCGCCTGGCCGGTTGGGGTCATAGCGAGGCCTCCTTCGGCGGTCTCGCGCAGGGAAGCGGGCATGGTGTCGCCGATGCGCTTCATGGCGAGGATGGTTTCATCGGCTGGAATGTGGCTGGTGATGCCGGCCAGCGCCAGCTCGGCAGCCATAAAGGCGGTGGTGACGCCGCCAGCGTTGCGCTTGATGCAGGGGATCTCCACAAGCCCGGCGACGGGGTCGCAGACGAGGCCGAGGATGTTCTTGATGGCGATGGCGCAGGCCTCGCCGCTCATCTGCGGCGTGCCGCCGGCAAGCTCAACGATCGCCGCTGCAGCCATGGCGCTGGCGCTGCCGCACTCGGCCTGACAGCCGCCGCTGGCGCCGGCGAGGCTGGCGTTGTTCCCAATGACCATACCGACGGCCGAGGCGGTGAAGAGGGCCATGACGCAGTCGTATTCGTCGAGGCTGTATTCCTCCTGCATGGTGACGATGGCGGCTGGCAAAATGCCGCAGCTGCCTGCTGTCGGTGCGGCGACGATACGCCCCATGGCGGCGTTGAGCTCGCTCACAGCCAGCGCCCGCCACATGGCCCCAGCCATGAAGCTGCCGGTGAGGGATTGTTTCTTTTCGTAGACGCTATAAAGCTTCCAGGCGTCGCCGCCGGTGAGGCCGGATGTGCTCTTGATATCAGGATCGGCGCCCTTCTGGATGCTCTCCTGCATGACGTGGTAGTTCTCGCGCATCTTGCGAAAGAGCACCTGTGGCTCGGTGTCCATCTGCTCGGCCTGGTCGCGCAGCACGATCTGGCTGATGCGCTCGCCCTGGGCGGTGGCCTGGTCGACAAGCTCGGCGATGCTGAGATATTTTAATGCTTCCATGGCGGTCCTTCCTTTCTCACGCGATCGGCTGGACCGCGATGCACTTGTAGATGATGTCGTGGGCTTCGATCTCGGCGCAGAGCGCAGGAATGTCGGAATGCTCCAGCGCATCCATCGAGAGGGTCATGATGGCTTCGCCGCCGCGGGCCTTGCGCGAAAGATCGAAGTGGCAGATGTTGCCGGAGTAGTGGGTGAGGATGCGGGTGACCTCGGCGATGGCGCCTGGGGCGTCTTTGTGGATGACGATGAGGGTGAAATATTCGCCGGTCAGGGAGACAGGCATGCCGTCGATCTGCACAACCTCGATGCGTCCGCCGCCAACGCTGGCGCCGCGCAGGCTGGCTGTGCTGCCGTCGGCGGCTGTGAGATGGATCTCTGCTGTGTTGGGATGGCTGTCGGCAAATTCTGCCGGCGTGAAGGTGATCGCCACCCCTTCCTCGCGGGCAATGGACAGCGCATCGCGCAGGCGTTCGTCGTCGGGCTTCATGCCGAGAATGCCGGCGACCAGGGCGCGGTCGGTGCCGTGGCCCTTGTAGGTTTTGGCGAAGGAGCCGTGGAGCAGGATCTCGGCCCTGACTGGCGCCTGACCGAGCAGCGTGCGCGCCATCAGGCCGATGCGCGCCGCGCCGGCTGTGTGGGAGCTGGACGGCCCGATCATGACGGGACCGAGGATGTCGAATACGTTCATAGGGCATGATCTCCTTTGTGTTTGAAAATTCTCTGTATTTAGGATATCATTTGCGCCCGGCTGTCGCAACGGTGGAGGTGTTGGTTTGTATAAGAATGATAAATAGTTCGTGCACACGCCGCCTGGAAAAATCATCGCGCCGGCGAGAAAACGCTGTGCATTTTCGGCGCGTCTGTGCTATAATAAAAATATAGAAATTGCTCGCAAAAAATGATCGTTCAGTGACAAAGTTGGTGCCGCTCGTTTTTCACCAGGAGGTGGTCACGATGAGCAAGCTGGAAAAACTGCGCCGGATCTTCGACAGTGACGCAACCTATCAGAAGCGTGATCAGTCCGACCTTATGGGCAATGCGCCATGGATCGGCAATTACGACCGCACGGACATTCCCAAGGACATGCATGGCGGCGTCACCGAAGATGCGCAAAAAAACGAACCGTCGCAATAAGCGGCGGTTCGTTGTCGTTTAGCGGTTGGTCATGTGGTTGACGGTGATAAAGCTGGCGACAAAGGCGAAGCACTGGATGACCAGCGGCATCGGATCGTCGAACAAGCCGGCGACAGGCAGCGTGAGAATGCCGCGTTCGACAAAGAACAGCAGCAGAAACGGCCCGATCACCACCAGCCAGGAGAGCACCAGGATCGACGCCGGCACAGTGAGGCGGCTGCGCACGCAGAAATTGAGCATGATGCCGCTGATGATCCAGCCCGGCAGCGACGGCACAAGGCTGGCCTGCAGGCTGGTCGGCCAGTTGACGGTGTAGACGTTGAAGATGGTGTCGAAGAAGGAATACACAGCGCCGGAGAGGGCGAAGGCTGCGTAGCAGAAAACGACGTAAACGGCGAAGCGCAGAATGTTTTTCATGAGAGAAGCCTCCAAGGAACAGGATCAGGACGCACGCTTGCGCTTGCGGCGGGCGAGCGCGCGGTCTTTTTTGACGAGGATGTGGGCGGTGAGCCAGGAGCAGAGGAAGACGACGACGCTCCAGACGAGGATCGACAGCCCCTGATACGGCACCAGCGCATCCCAGCCAGGCTGGATGAAGAACTGATAAGCCGAGATCCAGAGCGCCGAGCTGACGTAGATGCGCAGCGTGCATTTGGAAAGATACTGCATGCGCGGGCCGTCCTCGTAGCTGCGGCAGAGATAGCGCGCCAGATAGAAGAGGCCGACGGTCATGAGGAGCTCACTGTAGCTGTAGAGCGGCTGCACGGTGCTTGCCGAGGCGTAGTCCGGCGTGCTGAAGAGCAGATAGAGCCGGATCGCAAAGCCAGCCAGCGCCGCCAGCGCCGAAAGGATCGCCAGCTTGCGCAAGAGCGGCACGCGGTGCAGACAGGCGCCTGCGAGCATGAAAAAGAGCATCGTGCTCGGGCGCATGAGAATCACCTGCCCGGCAACGTCGTTGACCGCCTGTGGCAGATACGGCGACAGTGGATTGTAGATGTAGATGATGACAAAAAGCAACAGCGTCGCGTAGTTCAGCGTCTGCAGCCCCTTCAGGCGGACAAGCAGCGGCATCAGCAGGTAGACGCCCAATAGCATCTGCAGATACCAGAAATGGTACGGTCCGCGGATCCAGCTGGCAAGCATCTCCGCCGGCGACAGCAGCGCGCCACCGCTGGCTGCGCGCATCGCCTGGTCGGCGAGCACATAGACCAGCGACCAGACTGCGTAGAGCTTTATAATGTAGGAAAACTTCTGCTTGAAGTTGAAGGCATAGCTCTCGCGCAAGAGCAGCGCCCCCGAGATCATCATGAACATCGGCAGCGCAAAGCGCACACAGAGATTGATCACATAGGGCAGCGCCCCGAACGGGCTCAAAAGCGCCGCATCCATGCGCACATAGAGAGCGGAAACATGCCAGAGCACGATCGCAAAGGTGGCGACGATCTTGAGGATGTCGATATAGGATAAGCGGGTGAGTGTTTTCATTGACATGCAATGTCCTCCTCTGATGCGGGTCAATAGATTAATAGTACCAGTTTCAGCGCCGACGGGCAACAGAGACTTGCAATTTTTCTGGGAAATCCCGCCGCAGAATTGTCACGAGCCAGTGACGCGTGCAGTGCAGATCGGCACTTTTGCGCGCAGAAAAAGCAACAGATTGGCAACAATCCAGCGCGATCGTTACCATCTTGCCGGAGAATTGTCACGGCGCTGTAGAGATTCCCGCCGCAAAAAGCGGTATCATAGGTACCGTTGTTTCGCGCAACAATCTCACACACAGGAGGCATTTCTCATGAATAGCAACTGCATTCAGACCCTGAAAAAAATGGCCGCCGCGCTTCTTCTGGCGCTGGTGCTCCTCACAAGCACACAGCTGCCTGCGCGCGCTGATGACATGGCGGCAGAAAATATCATCCTCACCGTCGGCGCAGGCGACATGCTCGTGGACGGTGCGACCGTCTCTGTTGCCGACGGCGTGCCTGTCCTGAACGGCGGGCGTGTCTATGTGCCGCTGCGCGCCGTTGCCGAAGGCTTTGGCGCAGAGGTGAACTACGACGCCGCCACCGGCGATGTGACCATCGAAGAGGGCGACACCGAAGTCATCATGAACACCCTGGCGAGCATCTACAGCGTCAACGGCAACCTCAAATGGATGGACATGGCGCCATATGTGAACGCCGACGGTCGCACCATGGTGCCAGTGCGCTTCGTTTCTGACGGGCTCGGCTACGCCGTCGACACCGGCAAGGACGAAAATGGTAACACCACAGTGACGATCAGCCGCGCAGCAGCGTGAGCGCCTTATGTATTGAGAGACTTCCAGCCGGGAGTCTCCTTTTTTGTTTCCGGCTTGTCCCTTGAATTTTACAGGCTTTCATATTATCATGGAGAAAATGATCGCACATTTTGATTCAGTGAAAAGGATGTGAATATATGAATCTGCGAAAAATCATTCCAACAGCGATCGGCGCGCTGGCGCTCTGCGTGCTCCTGCCAATGGCGCCACAGCCTGGCGAAGCCGCCGAGGTGACCAGCATCGAGACGCCGAAGGCCGGCGACACGACCCTCCGCGTCACCTTCACCGACGGCCAGCCGACCGACAAATATGAGATCTACGTCAACGGAGTGTCTGTCAACAGCGGTGCCCTCGGCAGCGATGTCACCAATCCCGACAGCATGTACTTCAACCTCAGCTATATTCCTGAGGGCGGCACAGGCACCCCTGTGAAGGCCGGCGATAAGATCGAGTTCCGTCTGCAGAAGGGCTCTGAGATGGTCTCTCACGAGGTCACCGTGGCCGGCGAGCAAACGCCGAACCGCCCAACCAGCATGAAGCTCGAATCGAGCACCGTGGCGCGTGGGGACACCGTCTTTGCGACCCTCATTTTTGACGACGCCTATGTGCCTGATCCTGACGACCGCGTCCTCGTGCAGCCATACGACGAAGACGGTAACGCCCTCGAAGGCTACATCGTCGATCTGCCGGATGTCTACGACGGCTCCGTGAAGGTCCAGCTCAAGGACAGCGACAAAGCCGACTACTACACCATCGCCTTCGTGCCTGGTGAAGGCGGCAGCTCCAGCCTCAGCGTGCGCGTCGATCTCACCGAAGGCAGCACCGATCCTGACACGCCGAGCGAACCAAGCGACGATCAGCAGGATCTCATCAACAACGCCGTCGCCATGACCTTCACCTATCCATCCAACACCGTTTCCCTCGGGGAATCTGTGTCGCCGACTATCCAGCTCGTCGATAAAAACGGCAAAGCCACGACCTACACCGGTCCGGCGATCTTCAGCTACAGCGGTGACGCCGTCGCCGAAGGAACCTTCGACAAGAATGGTCGCTTCACCGTCGGCTCTGAGCAGAGCTACATCGGCACCACCATCCAGGTCACAGCCATGGTCGGTTCGTTCTCTCAGACCGTTAAGCTCACCGTGCAGGCTGGCGACAAGAGCCTCATCCTGACGCCGGATTCCGGCAGCATGGGCAACGCCCGCGCCGTCACCTTCCAGCTCGCTGATGGCTCTGGCAACCGCCTGCGCCTGCTCTGGGAACCAACCATGGCGCGCGTCGTCATCCAGCCAAGCGATCCGACGAACACCGCCAAGATGTCTGGCACTGTCACCAATCTCAGCGCCCTGACCACCAACGGCTCCGGCACCATGCTGATCTCCAGCGACGGCATTGCCGAAGCGGATCTCTACATCATCTTCCAGGATGACACCGGTCGATTCTACCAGACAGCGCTGACCCATTTCAGCTTCACCGAGAACACCGGCGAAGGCGATCTCAGCATGCAGCTGTACATCGGCTCGAGCAGCTACACCGTCAATGGCATCAGCTACATCACCGACACCCAGCCAGTTGTCAGAAGCGGCCGCACCTACATTCCATACCGCCTGCTGGCAGAAGCCCTTGGCGGCGCGGTGAATTATGACAACACCACCCAGACCATCACCACCGTTTACGGCGGCACGAGCATCATCATGAACATCGGCTCGACCAGCTACACCGTCAACGGCACCCCACAGACCATGGACGCCGCGCCGTACATCAACAGCGACAACCGCACCATGGTGCCGCTGCGCTTCCTCGGCGAAGCCCTCGGCTGTAAGGTGACACCACAATACGCAGCCGACGGCACCACCTCCGGCGTGCTCGTGGAACGCTGAGCAGAAAGCGTGTAAGCGCGCTTTCCTGCCAGAATCTCCTTGCAATCCTGCGCTTGCCACAGTATAATAAAAGCAAGACAGAAACGCTTTCCACGTCTGCTGTCAAAGGTTGAAATATCGTCTACGTGACAAAGAGGACACCAGGTGCGACTGGTGTCTTTTTATTACCGTGTTTAGCGACTGACCGGTGAAGTCGGGGTTGGGTTACTTTTCCTCATACCGCATCAGCCGCAACACCGCCACCTTCGGGTGGCTTTTTTCGTGCGCAGCGCCGGCTTATTTTGCTGCTTGCATTGGTCCCGCGTTTTCGGTACAATGGATAAAATGAGAATCCTGTACAAAGAGGAGGCAGCAGATTGTTTAGTTTAAGAACCCTGATCATCTTCGTCATCTATGCTGCTGTACTATATTTTGGCCGCCGCATCGAGCTTTCGCTTTCGCGCCGCAACAGCCCACGTCCCGGGCTGATCCTGCCGGTCGTGGCTGTGATCGTTGCCGCGGTGCTGAGCTTTCGCAATTTCTGGATCGCCTGGGACGTGCAGTTCAGCCTCTTCGCCTTTCTGGCGGCGGTGGCGCTGTTCGTATTCTACGCCGTGCCGGCGATCTATTTCATCCTGCTTTACACAGAAGGGCGCAAGGAGGTGCGCGCGCGCAAGGTAGCGCGTTCTGTGCGTGTGCGTCAGACAAAGACACAACAGCGTGTGCAGTCGAACCTGCAGCAGCGCTACGAGTCTCCGCTGCAAAAACAGGAGCCGATCGTCTACATGCCAAACCGGCGCACCAGCTCCCCTCCCCACGGCACACGCCGTCCACAGACAGCGAACACAAGCCGCTCCTCGCGCAGCCGCGCCCAGTCGAGCCGCAGCAAGCGCCGGCACTGATCCTTCTGCGCCAGCGTTTTTCGCGTCGGCAGGCGTTGCCCGCCAGCATCCGCTGATGGTATAATAGAAGCACGGACGTTTTCTGTCCGTGCTTTTTTCTGTGACAGCAGCACCATTTATCATAGACAACATCCCCCACCGAAAGGAGTTTTTCTCAATGGAACCCAACCAGATACTCTCCGGCTTCCGCCTCGTGGAAGAGCGCCCAGTGTCGGAAACAGACAGCCTCGGCCGTCTCTTCATCCATGAAAAAAGCGGTGCCCGCCTTTTGCAGCTGGAAAACCGCGATCCCAACAAGGTCTTCGGCATCGGCTTCCGCACGCCGTCGGAGGGCAGCACCGGCGTCGCCCACATCCTCGAGCACAGCGTGCTCAACGGCTCGCGCAAATACCGCACCAAGGAGCCCTTCATGGATCTCCTGCGCTCGAGCCTGTCCACCTTCCTCAACGCCATGACCTTCTCCGACAAGACCATCTATCCGGTGGCCAGCCAGAACGACAAGGATTTCGATCACCTCATGGACGTCTACCTCGACGCCGTTTTTCATCCGGCGATCTACGACTGCAAGGAGATCTTCCTGCAGGAGGGCTGGCATTTCCACATCGAAAAACCAGAGGACCCGCTGACCTACCGCGGCGTCGTCTACAACGAAATGCGCGGCGCCCTCTCCAGCGCCGATGCCCAGGTGGCCGACGCCATTCTCGCCAGCCTCTATCCCCAGACCATCTACGGCAAGGAGAGCGGCGGCGATCCTTACGAGATCCCGAGCCTTTCTTATGAAGCCTTTCTCGATTTCCACCGCCGGCTCTACCATCCGTCCAACAGCTATATCTTCATCTACGGCGACGGCGACATCGCCCATTTCCTCGAACACATCGACAGCGAATATCTGAGCCACTACGACCGCGCTGAGGTGGATTCGTCCATCGCCTGGCAGCCAGCCTTCGCCAAGACCAAGAAGCTCGAGACCTTCTATTCCGTCGCGCCGGATGCCGAAACTGCCGGCAAGGACATACTCGCCTACGCCGTTTCCATGGGCACACGCAAGCAGCCGGCAGACATCTTCGTCGAAGAGGTGCTCGCTGAGGTGCTCGTTGAATCCCAGGCTGGCCCGGTGAAAAATGCGCTCCTCGCCGCCGGCATCGGTGAGGACATCTCCGCCTTCTCCAACGACGGCCTGCAGATCCCCTTCGGCATCGTCGCCAAGGAGACCGACGCCGCCAAGCGCGACGATTTCGTGCGCATCATCGACGACACCCTCGCCGATCTCGTCAAAAACGGCATCGACAAGGATCTCCTCACCGCCGCTGTGAACAAGATGGAATACGCCCTGCGCGAAGCAGAGGGCTACACCACTCGCGGCATCATCTATTACATCAACGCCTTCGAGACCTGGCTCTACGACGGCGATCCGTTCGACGCCCTCTGCTACAACGACACCCTGCGTGTGCTGCGCGAAGGCATCGCCGGCGATTATTACGAGCGCTACATCCAGTCGCGTATCCTCGACAATCCCCACAAGGTCATCCTGACAGCGCGGCCAATGCCTGGCTTCAACGAAGGCCGCGACGCCGCCGTCGCCGATGAGCTCGCCGCTTACAAGGCCAGCCTCAGCGAGGAGCAGGTGAGCGCCCTCGTCGCTGAAACGCAGAAGCTGCTCGCCCGCCAGAACAGCGAGGACACCCCAGAGGAAAAAGCGACCATTCCGCATCTCGAGCGCAGCGACGTCACCGGCAGCTTCCCTGAGATCCCTTGCCAGGAAGAGGCGCTCAGCGGCGTCACCGTGCTGCATCATCCGCTTTTCACCGCAGGCATCGACTACACCGACATGCTGCTCTCCCTCGACCACATCGACGTCGACGAGCTGCCGTATCTGAGCCTGCTCACCAGCCTCATCGGTGCCGTCGACACAGAAAACTACAGCTACAGCGCCCTCTCCACCGCCGAATATCTCACCAGCGGCGGCATCCGCATCACCAGCCGTGCCATCCAGGATTACCACGATCCTGAAAAATTCTCCCACAAGCTCCTGATCTCCTCCAAGACGCTGAGCCCAGAGAACGTGCGCGGCTTCCTCGACCTCGCCTGGGAGCAGCTCACAAAGAGCGATTTCAGCGACAAAAAACGCTTCCGCGAAGTCGTGCAGATGCTCAAAAATCAGATCCAGCAGGGCATTTTCCAGCAGGGCCACACCGTCGTCGCTGGCCGCGTCACTGCTTACCACAGCGCCTACAGCCGTTTCAACGAATATCTGAACGGCCTCGATTTCCTCTTCTTCCTGCAGGAGCTCGACAACCATTTCGACGAGCGCTTTGAAGCGACCCTCGCCAAGGTGCAGGAGCTCTACAGACGTCTCCTGACCCGTCGTGGCATGCTCGTTTCTGTGACTGGCTCCGACGAAAGCTACGCCGCCATCCGTCCGCTTCTCGCCGATTGGCTGGCGCAGATCCCAGACGTGGCGTATCCACACGCCGACTGGCACGTGCCTGTTGAGGTGCTCAACGAAGGCATCCAGTCCTCGGCCAATGTGCAGTACGTCGCCAAGGGGGCAGACCTGCGCGCCCTCGGCGTCGGCTACAGCGGCGTGCTCGAGGTGCTCTCCAATCTCCTCACCAACGACTACCTCTACAACAACATCCGCGCCAAAGGCGGCGCTTACGGCCAGGGCATCCGCTTCAGCCGCAACGGCAGCGTCAGCTGCTATTCTTACCGCGATCCAAATCTCGAGAACACCATCGCCATCTACGACCAGATGGCCGACTGGCTCGAAAACCTCGAGATGAGCGACGCCGATCTCACCGACGTCATCATCGGCGTCATGAACCGCTTCAATCCAGTGATGACCGCGCGTGCTCAGGGCAACTGGTCCCTCACCAGCCATGTCAACGGCGCCCGCCGCGAGGACATCGTCAAGGCGCAGGAGGAAGCGCTGGCCACCAGCGTGGACGATCTGCGCGCCTACGCGCCAGCGCTGCGCCAGGCCATGGCAGAAAACCATCTCTGCGTGCTCGGCGCTTCGAGCCGCGTCAAGCAGGCGAGCGCCCTCTTCGATCATCTGATCAAGCTCGAAAACTGAGCGCGGCGACCAGCCGCCTCCGTCCATCGGACGTTGACTGAATCTACAGCCAGCGTCCGATTTTTTTGTGAAGATGACAACGCTTCTCGTCGCTTCTCAGGCGAAGTCTGTAGGATTACAATACATGTGTTACAACGAAATAAAATAGAAATGCGGAAAC
>URZX01000033.1 GCA_900552455.1 uncultured Peptococcaceae bacterium
AATGAGAAAACCCTATTTTGGCTAGATGCCAAAATAGGGTTTATCTACAGTCTGCGACAGCCCACAGCGGCTGTCGTTTTTTTGTGGCATAAAAAATTCCCGTCGTCAGCCGGGGAGTCTGACGACGGGGTGTAAAAAGATTGCTTGTGCCCCTCGTGGGTAGAGGAGAATAATTATCCTTCCTTGGCGGTTTTTCTGCTGTGTGCCCCTTGGGTGCTTACAGCGTGCACGCTTTCGCTTTCTGCGAGACGTGCTTTTTCTTTGCTCTTGATGGCATAGACTGGCAGGCCGATAAGGGTGAGGATGACGCTGCCGAAGCTGATGAGGGTGGTGGTCATGCCGGAGAGAAAGAGCTGGTTGGCGACGACGTAGATACCGCTGATGATGGCGATGAGTGGGATCACTGGATAGAGTGGGCAGCGGTAGGTGCGTGGGAAATCTGGCTGGGTCTTACGCAGGCGCATGACGGCCATGAAGGTGAGGGTGTAGAAGATCCAGCTGGAAAACACTGCGAGGTTGGTGAGCATGTTGAACTGGCCGCTGATGGCGTAGATGGCGCCGAGAAATGCGAGTACGAGCAGGGCGAAATGTGGCACCTGAGCGCTGTTGAGCTTCGAAAGCCAGCGGCTGCCTGGCAGGAGGTTTTCAGTGGCGAGATGATAGGTGACGCGGCTGCCAGAGAGCAGGAAGCCGTTGGCGGAGCCGAGCACGGAGATCATGATGCCGACGGAAATGATCTTCCCGCCGACGTCGCCGAAAATGGCGATGGCGACTGCAGATGCTGGAACGGCGATGTCCATCATCTGATCTGCTGGCATGACCCAGAGATAGGCGAGGTTCATGACGAGGTAGATGGCCATGATGATGGTGACGCCGCCGACGATGGCGAGCGGCAGATCTTTGCCAGGATTTTTCATTTCACCGGCGATGGCGCCAACGGTGGTCCAGCCTTCAAATGCGAAGAGCACGGCGATGAGGAGCTGACCGAGGACGGTGCCGAAGCTGAGTCCGTCGGCGAGCATTGGTGTGAAGACTGGGTTTTCACCGCTGCCACGTACGAAACCGAAGACCATGAGCATGACGAGGGGAACGAGTTTGCAGATGGTGAAGAGAACCTGCGCGCCACCACCGACGGCGGAACCGAGGACGTTCAGCACGAGGATGATGAAGACGCAGATGATGGCGATCGGCACGATCATGGCGTCGCCGAAGAAGAGCGCGGCCTGCTGGCCGAATGCAACGGAGAGGGCGGCGATCATCGCTGGGTAGAAGAGAACGGTCTGCATCCAGCCTGCGAGAAAACCGACGCGTTTGCCAAAGGCTTCTTCAAGATAAACGACCATGCCGCCGGTTTTTGGGATCATGATGGCGACTTCGGCAAAGGTCATTGCGGCGGCGATGCAGATGAGCCCGGTGATGATCCAGGCGAGCATGCCGAGGCCAGGTGCGCCGCCTGTGGCGGTGTAGATGGCCTGTGGCTTGAGAAAGACGCCGCTGCCGATAACGCAGCCGACGACGGTGGCCATTGCTGTGGAAAGGCCGAGGTTTTTCTTGAGTTGCTGTGTGCCTTTTTGGTGCTGTTTGCTGTTCATTTTTTACAGTCCTTTCGTTGTCTCCAGCCTGGGTATTTTCTCTGCCAAAAGAAAAACACAGGCGCCTGGCCGCATGGCCTGCCTGTGTGTCGCACTTTGCCTGGAGATGATGGGAAGGATGTAAAAATTTCTGGCAAACAAAATGGACGTACACAGGCGGCGTATGCTGCCTTGTCGTCCCTCTGTATACTGACCTGAAAGTTTTACTTCTACGGTGATCTTATCTTTGGATAAAACCTTTCTGGAAGATCTTATCCAAGGATGAGATGCTCTTCAGAGTCCCATCGGCAGAAGATCCCCATATCCGTCGGACGTTTGTCTTCGGATAAGCCTGAAAGATTCCGCGGGATCGGCAAATCTCGCGTTGCTTCGTCGGCATCGATGAACGATTTTCCCTTCTGCTTCATCTGGTCTTATTTACTTGCCCATACTATATCATCAGCGATGCGATTTGTCCAATCGAAAGATTGAATGATAGTGGGTACCTTTATTCGAATTTTCGAACGATGGGTGGTGGAAGGATGATGGTGGTATAATGGAAAAAACAAAATGAAAGAGGGTCACGATCATGAATGCATTTATTTCTCTTGCCCGAGCCCGCTATTCGGTGCGCAAATTCAAGGATGCGCCGATCAGCGAAGAATCGCTGCATCGCATTCTTGTCGCTGGACAGCTGGCGCCGACGGCCTGCAACAATCAGGCGGTGCATGTGTATGTGCTCAAAAGCGCAGATGCGCGCGCGAAGGTTGCTGGGCTGACGAAATATGGTTTTAATGCGCCTGTCATTCTCTGTGTCTGCGCGGAGACGGACCGCACCTGGAAAAATCCGCTGGAGGACGGGATCACGAGCGCGGAACAGGACGCAGCTATCGTTGCCACACACATGATGCTGGCGGCCTGGGAGGAAGGGATCGGTTCCTGCTGGGTGGGTTATTTTCCGCCATCGAAGCTGGCAGAAGTATTGGGCCTTGCGCAGAATCACAAGCCTGTGCTCCTGATGCCGATGGGCTATCCTGCTGAGGATGCTGTGCCATCGCCGCTGCACGAAAAAACGCGCAGCCTGGACGAGCTGGTGACGACGCTCTGAGGAGCGCTGCAAAAAAATGGCGTCCTGCTGATCGTTTTTGATCGGCAGGACGCTTTTTTTGCGATCGCTATTTGCTGAGGCGTTTGAGCACGGCCTGGAGCTCGGCGATCTTTTTTTCTTCCTCTGCGGCATCGCCGCTTTCAAAAGCCTGGCGCACACAGTGGTCGACGTGGGCGGTGAGCACTTCTGCATTGATGGTGCCAAGGAGCGCCTGTGTGGAAAGGAGCTGGTTGGAGATGTCGATGCAGTAGCGGTCTTCTTCGACCATGCGGATGAGGCCGTCGATCTGTCCGCGGGCGGTTTTGAGCAGGCGGGTGATCTCGGTTTTGTTGGCTTGCATTTTCCTTCTCCTTGTGCGGGGGATCAGGCTTCCACGCCTTTGAAGGTGAAGCCGAGATCGGTGATGGTCTTTTCGATCGGCAGGCTGGCTGGGTCGACGGTGGTGGTGATTTTGCAGTTTTTGTCGTCGAGGGAAACTTCAGCTGTGGTGACGCCGTCAAGGCCGCCAAGGCCTTTTTCGACGCTCATTTTGCAGTGGTTGCAGGCCATGCCTTCGATGTTGACGGTTGCGGTGTAGGTTTTTTCACTCATGTTGGTCATCCTTTCTGGTGTTTGATCATTATTTTGCAGGCCGGTGAAGGTGAACCCGAGTTCGGAAAGGGTTTCCTCCAGCGGCAGTGTCTGTGGATCGCGGGTGGTTTCGATGGTGCAGGTTTTGTTTTCCAGGGAAACTTCTGCGCTTGTGACGCCATCCAAGCCACCGAGGCCTTTTTCAACGCTCATTTTGCAGTGGTTGCAGCTCATGCCGTCGACGCCGACGGTGGCACGATAGGTGTGCGGCGCTTCGGCGCGCTGCTGATATTTGGTTTCATTGATGGCTTTGAACACATTCTGCTCGACGGCATGGAGGCCAGCTGCTGCCTGAGCGATGGTTGGCTGCCAGTGGCGCAGACGCAAGGCGTTTGTGACGACGAAGAGGGAGCTGAGGCTCATGCAGGCGGCGGCGATCATCGGATTTAAGGTGATGCCGAAGGCTGGGTAGAAGACGCCGGCTGCCAGCGGGATGCAGAGCACGTTGTAGAAAAAGGCCCAGAAGAGGTTCTGGTGGATGTTGCGGATGGTTGCTGCGGAAAGCTCGTAGGCGTAGGCGATGTCGGTGAGCTGGCTCGATGTCAGGATGACGTCGGCGCTTTCGATGGCGATGTCTGTCCCTGCACCAATGGCGATGCCAACGTCTGCGCGAGCGAGGGCTGGTGCGTCGTTGATGCCGTCACCGACCATGGCGACGACGTTTTTCTGCGCGATGAGATCGGCGACGACCTGCTCCTTCTGAGCGGGCAGGACTTCGGCGATGACGTCGTCCACACCAATGCGCGATGCAACGGCCTGGGCGGTGGTGTGGTGGTCACCGGTGAGCATGATGATGCGTTTGCCGAGCTTTTGCAGGGTCTGGATGGCGCTTGGGGTGTCGGATTTGATCTGATCGGCACAGGCGATCATGCCGAGCACGAGGGAAGAATCTGCGATGTAAAGCGGGGTTTTGCCGTCGCGCGCGAGCTGTTCTGCTTTTTTGTCGGCGCCACGCACATCGAGCCCGAGGCTCTGCATGAGCGCGAGATTGCCGGCGTAGTAGGTTTGGCCAGCGATGGTTGCTGCAACGCCGCGACCAGAAAGGGCATCGAAATCTGAAACTTTCTGGAGGGCGAGCCCATTTTCCTCAGCAGCGGTGGTGATGGCCAGCGCCAGCGGATGCTCGCTGTGGGCTTCGAGAGAAGCGGCGAGGGTGAGGAGTTCTGTTTGGCTTTGTCCCTGGAATGGGACGACGTCGGTCAGCGATGGGCGGCCTTCGGTGATGGTGCCGGTTTTGTCAAGCACGAGGGTGTCGATCTGATGCAATCGCTCGAGGGCGGCGGCGTCTTTGAAGAGAACGCCTTTTTTTGCGCCCTGGCCGCTGCCGACCATGATCGCGACTGGCGTTGCCAGTCCGAGGGCACATGGACAGCTGATGACGATGACGGAGATGCCCATTTTGATGGCAAACGCGAACGGTTCACCGACGATGAGCCAGATCGCGAAAACGACGAGAGCGATGGAAAGGATCGCAGGCACGAACACGGCTGCGACCTTGTCGGCTGTGCGGGCGATCGGCGCCTTTGTGGCGTTGGCATTTTCGACCAGGCCGACGATCTGCGCCAGCGCTGTGTCGGCACCAACGGCGGTAGCGCGGAAGCGGAAGCTGCCAGTGGTGTTAATGGTGCCTGTGGAAACGGTGTCGCCAACGCTTTTTTCGACAGGAATGCTCTCGCCGGAGAAGGCGCTTTCGTCAACAGAGGAGCTGCCACTCACGAGCACGCCGTCGACAGGAATGCGCCCGCCAGGACGCACCTCGAGGATGTCGCCGACTTTGACATCGGCGGTGTGGATTGGCCGCACGTCCTCGCCTTCGACGAGATAGGCGGTTTCCGGCGCCAGCGCCAAAAGCTCGCTGATGGCGTCGGATGTGTGGCGTTTGGCACGGGCTTCGAGATATTTGCCGATGGTGATGAGGGCGACGATCATCGCTGCAGAATCGTAGTAGAGATTGTGCAGACCATGGAACGCTGTCTCAGTCGTTCCCGAGGTAACGCCCATAAAGATCGTGGCGCTGGTGTAGAGGCTATAGACCAGCGAGATCCCGGCACCAACAGCGACGAGGCTGTCCATATTCGGCCGGAGCTGGGCCATGGCGCGGAATCCGCTTGTGAAGTAGGCGCGGTTGATGATAAGGATCACAAGCGCCAGCACAAGCTGAATGAGCGGGCTGGCGACAAGCCAGAGCGTGGAATGCAGGAGCGCATCTGGCGCAAATGGCATCATCGGCAGCATCGCGACGATCATCAGCGGGATCAGGAGGATCACCGAGGAAACGATGCGGTGACGCTTGTTTACCTCTTCAGCACTTTCCTGCGGTGCCTTCGTGAGCTGGCTGGCGTCGTGCGGCTCGGCATGGTAGCCGGCAGCATTGACCGCTTCCATGATCGCTTCGAGGGAGAGGGCATCGCTGTGGGTCACCTTCATGCGGCCGGAGAGGAGATTCACCGAAACATCGTCGGCGCCAGCTTTTTTCACAGCGCGCTCGACAGCCGCCTGGCAGGCACTGCAGCTCATACCGCTGACGTCAAAATCGGTGGTGCATTTTTCACTCATATAGAATCACTTCTTTCTCGTGGTTAGCTGTGTTTTATTTTCTACACCCACATTCTAACCCCCACCCCCTGGGGGTGTCAAGAGGGAGAGAGAAAAATATTTCCCGCCGCCGTGTTATGTGCTATACTGTGGAGAGTGAATCAGCGTTATCTTATGAAAAGAGGAACATCATGAAAGTCATTGAATCAGATAAAAACCAATGGATCAAACGCATGCGCGCCCTTGAAAAGCGCAAATATCGTCTCGCCTTCGAGCAGTTTGTTGCAGAAGGCCGCCGTTTTGTCGAAGAAGCGCTCGAAAGCGGCGCAATGGTGCATGTTATTTTGATCGCCGAAGGCTCCGAGGAAAAATATGAGGAGCTGCTCGCAGGCTATGACGGTCCTGCTTTTCTCGTTGATCCAGAGATCCTCGAGGATTCCATGTCGACCGTCAATCCCCAGGACATCGCCGCCATCGTCTCCTTCCCAGACTGGAGCGAGGAGCTCTGGCCAGTGATGGATACCGTTGTCGTTGTCGATGGCGTGCAGGATCCAGGCAATCTTGGCTCCATCATCCGTTCGACCCTGGCCAGCGGCGCCAAGGCCGTGTTCTGTCTCAAGGGCACCGTCGATTTCTCGAACAAAAAGGTGCTGCGCTCGACAATGGGCACCATCTTTAAACTGCCCGTCTACATGATCGAAGACGTGGAAGAGATCGTGCAGGTGCTGAAAAAATATGGCTTCAAATTCATCGTCGCCGATGCCGACGGCGTCGACTACGACGAAGCCTTCACAGAACTGCCGGAAAAGATCGCCCTCGTCGTTGGTAACGAAGGAAACGGCGCCAGCCAGATCGAAGACTACGACCAGATGGTCCGCATCCCGCTGGAAAACGGCGTCGAAAGCCTCAACGTGGGCGTCGCCACAGGCGTGCTCCTCTACGAGATCCGCCGCAGACGGAAGCATCAAGGGTGAAGAAATTATCAGGTTTAAGAAAAATGAAAAAGCTCTCAGGAGCACGGATTTGCATTAGCAATTTGTGCCTCTTTGAGAGCTTTTTTGTTTATTTATAGTTGTTTTCAAAATATTGAATGACATAGTCGATAAAAGCTTGTTCACAGTAAGTGATGCTGTCCGTTGTGATAATGTAAATAGGAACTTCATCGGTTATTTCCTGGATAGGAATATCGAATATTTTTAATTTGCCAGAATTCACATAGTTTTCAAGATAAGAGAGATGAAAAAGTGGTAAAAAAACGGCCTTCCCTTGTAGCATAAACATTAACACATCATTGTAGGACGCAACGTGGTAAGCTGTTTTGAAATAGCGAAGATACATGTTTGAAATGGTATCATTTTTTAATGAATAATATACCAATGATAAGTCTTTCAGATCTTTTTTTGACAATGAGGATTTTTTCGATAGGGGATGATCGGTACTGATGCAAAGTACTCTTTTATCGGTAAAGATGCGATGATAGTGCCAGCCCTTTTGTTTTATAGCTGTCAGCGTTTCCTTTTCAAGATTTTTTGAGATAGAAAGTAGAGCGATATTCGAGGGACTATTGCCCAGGTCCTGAAATATCGTTTGTAGAAAGGCATTAGAAACAAAAAACTGAATATTTGGATGTTGTTTTATAAAGGGAAAGGCCAATTTCTCGTAGAAATATTTGCTGGCGCTTGGCATGACATTAATATTGATTGTTCCTGCACATTCTTCTTTGATGGATTCTTTTTTAGGATACCAGCCATCTATAATGTGTTTGATTTTCATGTAGTCATCATAGACGCGTTGGCCAAACTCTGTAGGGATTACCCCATGTTTTGTTCGCTTGAAAAGAGGCTGTTCAAATTCTGTTTCCAGATTTTTGATGGTTGTAGACAAGGAAGGCTGTGATATATGTAGATTATTTGCTGCCTTACTGATAGAGCCCATATTGACCACTTCAGAAAAATAATAAAGCTGATTGAGCTGCATGGTAAATTCCTCCTCCTCTTTTGATAATTATATTATATAGAACCTATTCGGCGGTTTCAATAGATGATGATAAAAACACAAAGAATTATTTTTAAATATAAAGCTGTTGTGATATCTTGACATAGCATCTACTCAATATATAAAGCAAATAATATATAAGCGCAACTAATTATTAGTATTTTACTCGCGGGGATATGTTTTATATAATTTGCTTAGTGATAGAAACAAGGCCTGATTTCAATTACAGAAATTAATCTCGCGTATGAGGAGGATGTAAGATGTCGAACAGTTTATTAAAAAATAAGACTTCGTACTATATCCATACGATCATTATGTTAACGATCTTAGCAGTGTTCTACTTTTTTGTACCTGCGGTAGAACCGTTAACGCCATTAGGCATTAAGGTTTTAGGTGTTTTCTTTGCAATGCTTTATGGATGGTTATTTTGCGATGTCATATGGCCGAGTTTGTTAGGTCTGGTCATGCTTGCAGTTTGCGGTTACGACACGATAGATAATGTTTTGTTGTCTGCATTTGGTAATTCTACGGTTATTCTGATCTTTTTGTTCTGTGCGGTAACCGCGATCTTAAGTGCTGCGGGCGTTGCAGATTATATTGCTAATAAACTTGTTAGCTTGAAGATTGTACAAGGGCGTCCGTACACATTAACCTTCATGTTGTTAATTGTAATGATTATTTTAAATCTGTTGCTGAGTGCAACGCCTGCATTCATCATGATGGTACCGTTGATCAAAGAAGTAGCAACGCGCTATGGATTCAAGCCTGGGGACGTATGGCCGATGTATACGATCTTGGCGGCAAACTGGGTTGGATGTGTGGCATATCAGCTTTTGCCATTTAAGGCTGGTCCGGCAATGGTATTTGGTTCCTATAGTGAATTATCAGGAATAACGGATATAAACTATATTGCGTATATCGCTTGCGTAGCAGCGATGCTCATTGCTACGATCGCAATTGTACTGCTGTTTTGTCGCTTTATTGTGAAACCAGATGTTACACCTATTTTGAAAAACAAATCGGATGTGCAAAATGATGAAAAACTAACAAGCATGCAGAAATATGTACTGATCTCATTTATTGTGTTGCTTGTTGCGATGTTATTGCCAAATATCGCTCCGGCTGACTGGGCGTTAACAACGATATTGAAAACCATTGGAACAAACGGTTTATTATTGATTTATATTGCATTATATGTGTTTTTAAACTTTCGTGATGGCATCAATTTTAAAATGATCATGTCCAGAGATATGGCCTGGCCTGCACTTTCGTTGGTTGCTTCAGCTTTGACGATCGCTGGTGCGTTTAAGGATGACTCGACTGGTATCATTGCATGGATTGGTGAGATTGTTGCGCCAATCGTTGAGGGTAGAAGTGTTGTTTTATTTGTAGGGCTCATCATCCTTTTGACAACGATCATGACGAATGTCGCAAACAATATGGCTACCCTGGCAATTTTTACACCATTGGCCTATACGGTAGGAATTAGCACTGGAGCGGACATTAACATGTTGGCTGTCATGCTTTGCGTATTGATGACAGGCGCGATTGGTTTGGCAACTCCTCCTGCTTCATCTACAACGGCATATCTTGCCGGTGAAAAAGAATGGGTGCCAGGGAACAGTGTTATGAAATACGGTGTTATCTTCTGTGTTTTTAATATGATTATTGTCTATGTATTTGGTTTTGGTTTAGGTTCGCTGTTGTTCTGATAAGAAAAAGAAAGGTGATAGTATATGAAAGCAACATATATGGAGAAATATCCGAAAATGTTTGAACCTCTGGTGATTAAACGTGGAAAACGAGAAATCACATTTAATAATCGTGTCATGATGGCGCCAGTTGGCATTGTTGCGACTGGTGGTGGAGCAGATAATGGCCGCATTAATACGTTTGGTATTGATTATTGGACAGGCATCATCCGCGGGGGTTTTTCGTCGGTATGTCTGCCTATGGAGATTCCTCATGAAGGCAGTCATGAAGGCGTATTTGATATGAATCCAAAAGAATGCAATTATATGACATTTCATCTTATGCAGCGTTCGATCCACGCCTATAATGGTAAAACATTTTGTGAGCTGATTCATGGCGGACGTTGCATGACGAGAAAAGACCTTCCTCTTCTTGGTGCTAGCGACTCGGAATATCAGGGGCGTCATGTTAAAGGAATGGATGCGAAAGATATGCAAGATGTCATAGATATGTGTACAGATTTTGCGCATTTGGCACGTCGTTCCGGATTTGATGGTATTATGATCCACATGGCACATGGTTGGTTGTTCCATGATTTTCTTTCTCCACTCACTAACCACCGTACTGATGAATTTGGTGGAAGTGTGGAAAATCGTTGCCGCTTCCCGATTATGGTGCTGAAAGCTGTTCGTGATGTGATTGGCGATGATTTGCTCATTGAACTGAGACTGACTGGCAATGATGAAATGCCAGGTGGAATCTTGCCAGAAGATGCTGCGCAGCAAGTTCTTTTGCTACAAGATTATGTTGATATGATCCACATTACATGCGGAACACGTATTGATGTCACGAGCCGTCCTCGTATGACGCCAACCAGTTTCTTCCCAACAGAACATAATGCTTACGCTAGTGAGATCGTTAAAAATACTCCGGGTGTGAAAATACCAATTGGTACAGTTGGTGCTATTGGCAATCCGGAACGCGCAGAAAAATTGCTGGAAGAAGGAAAAGCGGACTATGTTTTGATTGCTCGTGCAGCGATTGCTGATAATGAATGGGTTAATAAAGTTAAGGCTGGCCGTGAAGAAGATATCCGACCATGTCTGCGTTGCAATATGTGTTTGGATCATGGTCGTAGAAAATCCAAGATTAAAGGTAAAGAGCTCGTGATGGCAGATGAGGTCAGCTTTGATAGACGCTGTGCAGTTAATCCTCTTTCCATGCAGGGAATCTCTAAGAAAAAAATTCCAGAACCAGAGCGTAGGAAAAAGGTTGTTGTCGTTGGTGGCGGTGTAGCTGGTATGAATGCGGCGCTGAGCGCAGCCAATAGGGGCCATGAAGTACTGCTGTTTGAAAAAACAGATAAGCTTGGTGGTCAGGCGCTGCTGTCTGATAGTATGTGGTTTAAGAAAGAAATGAAAGATTATCACGAATGGCTGGAGCGTCAAGTGAGAAAGAATCCGAATATTTTTGTGAAGCTGAATACCTGTGTTACGCCTGAAATGGTTGCTGATATTGATCCGGACAGTACGATCGTGGCTGTTGGAGCACGTCAGATCGTTCCACCGATCAAAGGAGTCGAAAAAGCAAAAATGGCTTTTGATGTCTTTGGTCACGAAGATGAGATTGGCAAAAAGGTCGTCATTATTGGTGGCGGCGATGTTGGTTGTGAATTATCCATTCATTTGAGTGGTATGGGGCATGAATGCAGCGTGGTTGAAATGACGCATTTTCAAGCTGGGAATGCAGAACTTTCTATTCGTATGTCGATTTTGCAATATATGGAGAAAGAAAATGTAACCACCTATTTGGATACGACAGCAACAGAAATTACTGATAAAGGTGTTTATATCCATAACGAAGGTGGAGACAGTTTCCTGGAAGCAGATACAGTTATTGTTTGCGTTGGTACAGAGCCATTGTCCGAAGAACGCGACAGTTTTAAGCATGTTTCCTTTGACGTGATCAATATTGGCGATTGCAAAAACGCATCGAATATGCAACATGCGATTGAGACGGGCTTTGATGCGGGTTTAATTCTTTGATTTGAAAGATTTGAAAATGGAGGTAATGCAAAATGAAACCTGTTTATAAGAAAAGATATCCACATTTGTTTGAACCGATGATCATTCAACGTGGCGATAAGACCTTTCGCTTTAACAATCGTGCGCTTGTCACCCCGCTGGGATCCGGCGCAACAGGTGGGGGTGAAGACAGCGATGGCCGCATTAATACTTTTGGTATTGAATACTGGATGCGTTATATTCAAGGTGGTTTCTCGTCTGTATGTCTGCCTATGGAAGTGCCAATCGATGGTAGCCATGAGCATATGTTCAACTGTAATCCTAAGACCTGCAATCAGATGAATTTCCAGAGATTCCAGCGTTGTGTTCATGCTTTTAACGGATTGAGTTTTGCAGAATTAATTCATGGTGGACCATACTGCAATTTACCAGGCTATCCAAAATTATCTGCGGATGACGAACCGCACTTAGGAGCACGTGCTGCTACGAAAGAAGAACTCGAAGAAATTGTGCAGTTGTTTGCAGAGTATGCTGGGTGGATTAAAACGGCAAATTTTGATGGTATTTGTCTCCACTATGGTCATGGCTGGATGATGAATTATTTCTTATCACCACTGACAAACCATCGTACGGACGAATTTGGTGGCAGTCTGGAAAATCGTTGTCGTTTCCCATTGATGGTCATTAAGGCCATTCGTGAAGTGGTTGGAGATGATATGCTGATCGAAGTGCGTTTAAATGGAAATGATGAGGTTGAAGGAGGCATTACTCCAGAAGAATGTGCTGCGCAGATCAAGATCTTTGAACCATATATTGATATGGCGCATATCACCTGTGCACATCGTATTGATGCGATGACTCGCCCGAAACAGGTACCAACAGGATTCCAGATCACAGCACACAATGCTTATGCTAGTGAGATTGTAAAAAAATCAGGCGTTAAGATCCCTATTGGGGTTGTGGGGGGTATCTATGATCCTGATGTTGCAGAAGAAGTGCTTGCTAAAGGGCAGGCTGATTATGTGCTCATGGGCCGTTCAGCGATGGCGGATCCAGACATTATCAAAAAAGCAAAGGAAGGACGTGAAGATGACATTCGCCCATGTCTGCGTTGCAACTATTGCATGGACCATGGACGCCGTGTAGCGATTTCCAAAGATCTGCATTTGCTTGCCCATCCAAGTTATGACCGTCATTGTATGGTAAATCCTATGCAGTTCCAGAGTGCACAGAAAAGTATTATCCGACCAGCAGATCGTAAGAAAAAGATTGCTGTAGTTGGCGGCGGCGTTGCAGGAATGGAGGCTGCTATCAGTTGCGCAGATCGTGGACATGAGGTCGTCCTCTATGAAAAGACGGACAGATTGGGTGGTCAGGCGTTGCTTTCTGATGTTATGTGGTTTAAGAAAGAAATGAAACTTTTCCATGAATATCTGGAACGTCAGGTTAAGAAACGTATAAATATCACTGTTGTCTATAACACCGAAGCAACACCTGAAACAATTGATGCGCTTGATCCTGACGCAGTGATTGTGGCTGTTGGCGCTGAACAGATCGTGCCAAAGATTCCTGGTGTAGAAAAAGCAACAATGGCATTTGATGTTTTTGGCAGTGAGGACGAAATTGGCCATAAAGTTGTGATTGTTGGTGGTGGCTCTGTTGGCGTTGAACTGGGGATTCATCTCAATGGTCTTGGTCATAAGACAACAATCGTAGAAATGGGTGAGCATATAGCAGCAAAAGCGCAGCTCACGGAACGTACTGCTTATCTTAATGCGATGAAAGAATATAATGTACAGACGATGACAGAGACTACTTGTCAGGAAATCACTGATGAAGGCGTTTGGCTTGAAACTAAGGACGGAAAACAGTTCATCGAAGCAGATACTGTGGTTATTTGTGTAGGCACGAAATCACTGGCGAAGGAACGCGATCAATTTATTGATACAGCTTTTGATGTGATCAATGTTGGTGACTGTGTAGAAGCATCTTCGATCGTAAATGCTGTACATACCGGTTTCGATGCAGGTTTAACACTATAATGAATTTTTAATAAGTAGAAAAGCCATTGTATGAACATGAGAAAGGTTCAGAATCCAATTGTAGGATTCTGAACCTTTTTGAGTGCGCGTATTTTAGAAATGGTAAAATGAGCAGAAGAAATTGACAACGGGTATCTATTGTGGTATATATCATGGTATAGGAGGTGATCAGTTATGGAAACTGCAAAAATTTTTGAAAACGGACGGAGCCAAGCTGTGCGTTTGCCAAAAAAATATCGCTTTGAGAGCGATGAGGTGTACATTCAAAAAATTGGTGACATGGTGCTTTTAACGCCGAAGGATAAGGCGTGGGATACGTTTATGCAAGGTGTGAACGGTTTTTCAGACGATTTTTTTGAAGATGGAAGAATGATCACTGAACCGGATGAACGGGAGGATTTATGACTTATCTGCTGGATACTAACATTTGTATTTATGTGATCAAAAATAAACCGGAGCAGGTATTTCGTCGCTTTCGAGAAAATTTTCAGCAAGGCTTGTATATTTCAGCCATTACTTTGGCAGAATTGGAGCACGGTGTACAAAAAAGCGCTAAAGTGGAACAAAATGCATTGGCGCTTTTGCAATTTCTGTCAACTATTCCAATTCTTTCGTTTGGTGAGGAAGCTGCAATGGAATATGGAAAGATTTGCGCGGATCTTCAACGAAAAGGGACACCGATCGGTACGATGGATATGCTGATTGCTGCCCATGCAAAAGCATTGGATATGACGTTGGTTACAAATAATTTGCGTGAATTCGAACGCGTGGAAGGATTAAAATTAGATAATTGGGTATAAAAACATCCCCAGCTTTGGAAGATTTATCGAACTTCCGAGGCTGGGGATGTTTGCTTGTGTGAGGTTGTTGTTAGTCGTTGTAGTGGCCTTTGCACTGAGTGATTTCGATATAGTCATCGGTGACGCGATAGATGATGCGGTTGGCGTCGTCGATGCGGCGGCTCCAAAGACCGCTTAGTTCACCTTAGTGGCTCTGGTTTTCCTATTCCGTCGAAGGGCGAGCGGCTCATATCTTTTAATAAGGTGTTGATGCGTTTGAGCGTTTTCTTGTCTTGTGTTTGCCAGTAAATATACTCGCCAAATGCATCTTCGGTAAAATTGATGTTACGCATTTTCCATGGTCTCAAATTCTTCGAGCGTTTTAGTGATGACCTTACCTTCTTCGAGCTGCTTTAGGCTGTGGCGGATTGCGGCTATATTGGATTCGCTGTAGAAGGGATCCATGGAGACTTCAAACGGGATGCGCTTTTCACGGGTCATTTTTTTGGCGAGGATGGTGACGGCGGTGGTCATGGTGAGGCCGAGATCGTTGCACACTTTATCAAATTCACGTTTGAGATCGGCGTCCATGCGGACGTTTACGGTTGTTTGCTGGGACATGGTATCATCTCCTTTGTATGACCATTATAATACAATGTGCGTACGATGTCTATTGTTTTTTTATCTCTCCACGCTTACGTCCATTTCCACGTCGATGCGCACTTCGAAGCTGCGTGGCCATGGGAAGGTGGCCTGGCTTGCGAAGTTTGTGATCTGCACGGGGATGGTGTGGTTGGTGAGGCGAAGGGTGTGTGCGCCGTTGAACAAGGTGGCGAGCTGGGTGTTGTATGGGGTGTAGGTCTGCTGGAGCTGGGTGTTGGCTTTTTGCCAGGCGGTGCTGTCTGCGAAGGCGGAGGTGTGGTCCTGGATATCTACGAGGGCGAGTTGCTGCTGCAGGTCTGGGCGGATCTGGGCCATGTAGCAGATGTCTTCTGCGAGGCGGATGGCGCGGAACGTATAGAGGGCGCGGACGGCGTTTTTGCGTGCGTCAGCGGAGAGATCGTCCCAGCGGGCGTCGAGGGTGTCCATGGCGCGCAGGGTTGCGATGGTGGTGCCGATGGTGTTGCCTGCTGTGTTCCAGCCTGCGTAGGCGTCGAGGGCGCTGGCGTTTTCCGGCGAGAGAAGGGCGTCTGCCAGCGCTGGATCGGCCTGGTTGGTCTGGGCGACGTCGGCGAGGGCGAAGAGGCCGTCGTGGTTTTGCACGGCGCTGAGGGTTGCTTCGGCATCGTCGGAGCTGCAGTGGATGTAGAGGGTAGTGCTGGCGTCCTGCTCTTCGCTGAGTCCAGCGAGGGCGAGCTTTTGCGTGGTCATTTCTGCGAGGGGGATGGCTTCGTAAGGATAGGTGGTGGCTTTTGCGTCTTCGTCGGAATAGATGATGCGCACAGGTGTTTCGGTGAGACCTGCTGCAGAAAGATCGCTCACGAGAAGCATGGCGAGCTCGTCTGCGCCGTGCAGGAGCTGGGTGTTTTCAGAATGCTCGGCGAGGCTGCGGAAGGTAATGTTGGCGGGGCTGTGCTCGGTGCCGTCGTCCTGGCTGATGAGAAGCTGGTCGATGAGGCCATCTGCGGCGAGGCTGTCGAGGCTTTGCGCGAGCTGAGCGCTTTCCTTATGCAGGTTCTGATAATCCTGGAGGATGTCTGCAGGGATTTCTGCGGAGGCTGGCGCAGATTCACCGGCTTCGTCGGCCTGGTCCCACGCTTGGCCGTAGGCGGTGAGGGCGTCGTAGTATGGGTAAAGGGCGCTGTCGAACTGGTTTGGCGACAGCCGCGGGAGCACCTGCACGATGGTGACGCTTGCGGCATCTTCGCGCGCTTTGAAGCTGGTGAGAAGGTCCTGCAGGCGCTGGAGATCTTCCTGAATGTTGTCGTAGGCGCCGCTGCTACGGCTTGCGATCAGGCTACCGCAGAAGAGGCTGTTGGTGAAGATGACGAGGTGATCGGCGGCTTCAGCCTGTTCTTCGAGCCAGCTCCAGAGAACTGTGGTGTCTGCGGGATCGAGAAAATTATCCATGGCGTCTTCTGGCGGAAGGGCGAGGGTGGCGCTGGTGCTTTCGGCGAGCAGCGCTGGATATTGCGTGTTGCAGGGACGGCTGTCCAGCGGCATGAGGGCGACCAGCGGCGCTGGGTCGAGGGATTTTTCTGCGCAGCCGCTCAAGGTGGCAAGGGGCAGAAGTGCGCAGAGGATGAGGATGATGAGGCTTCTCAGGCGGATCATGACGGCGGGCTCCTTTCTGGTGGAACTATATCTAGGATAGCGGAGAATGGGAGCGCAGGCAAGAGGAATCTTGCACGCAGGCTGGGGAAGGGCTACAATGGAGGAAAGATTTACGGAAAGGGGCAGGATGATGCTGGAATGTTTGTTTGTGGGGCTTGGCGGTTTTATTGGGAGTGTGGCGCGGTATTTGATCGGGCTTTTAGCGGTGGAGACTGCGAGCGGATTTCCTGTGAAAACGTTTTGCATCAATCTCCTGGGGTCGTTTATTTTGGGGATCGTGAGTGAATCGGCGCTGCGGGATCCTGGGATCTCGCGGAATCTGGTGCTGTTTTTGCAGATTGGCGTCTGCGGGGGCTTCACGACGTTTTCAACGTTTTCGAGCGAGGCGCTGAAGCTTTTCGCTGGTGGGCGTCAGGGGGTGGCGCTTTCTTATATGGTGCTTTCTGTGGTGCTGGGATTGGTCTGCTGTTATGGGGGCTGGCTGGTGGCGCGGATGCGCTGACAAAAAATGAGCACACTGTCTGGAATGATCCGGACGGTGTGCTCGTTTTTTATTCTTCTGCTGGCTGCCAGAGGGCGCTGATGGTTTTTCCGTAGCGGGGATCGATCCAGTAAGGGACGATGCTTGCGACGGGATCCATGACGAAGGCGCGCTGGAGGCTGAGGGGATGGGGGATGGTGAGATCTGGCTGGTCGAGGAGAAGATCGTCGTAGTAGATGATGTCGATGTCGAGGGTGCGCGGGCCCCAGTGGACGAGGCGCTGGCGGCCCTGTGCGGCTTCGATGGTGTGGATGGTCTGGAGGAGCTCCTGCGGAGAGAGCAGGGTTTCGATGAGAACGGCGCCGTTCAGGAATGGATCCTGGTCGGTGTTGCCCCAGGGCGCGGTTTCGATCCAGTCGGAGGTTTTGAGCAGGCGAATGTCGGGATGCGCTGCGAGGGCCTGGCAGGCCTGGTCGAGCTCTGCGGTGCGGTCACCGATGTTGCTGCCGAGGGCGAGAACGGCTGGTGTCCAGCTGCGGGTGATGCTGACGGCTGGATAGGCGAGGGGGAGTCCGACGGGGGCGGATGGCTTTTTCACGGTGAGGCTGAGGCTGCGCACGAGAGGATATTCGCGCAGAAGCGCGCGGGCGCAGTATTCTGCTGTGGCTTCGATGAGATCGAAAGTTTTTTCCTGGAAAAGCGCTGTGAGGCGTTTTGCGAGGGCGCCGTAATCGAGGGATGCGTCGAGATTGTCGGTGGTGCCGGCTGGGCGTGTGTCGAGGGCGCAGGTGCAGTCGAGGATGAAGGTCTGGCCGTTTTCCTTTTCAAAATCGAAGACGCCGTGGTGGGCGAAGATTTCAAGGCTTGTAAGGGAGATCTTATCCATGGTTCTGCACCTCCAGCTGAGCGAAAGTATCGAGGGTGCGACGCGCAAGGGCGACGTTGTGCACGCGGAAGATGCGCGCGCCTTTGAGATAGCCGTAGATATTGGCGGCGGCTGTTGGCTCGTCGCGTTCTGCAAGGGGCAGTCCGGAAAGGGTGCCAATCATGCGTTTGCGCGAGAGGCCGAGGAGCACGGGATAGCCGAGAGCGGCGAGGGTGTCGAGGTGCTGCATGGCGAGGATGTCCCAGTCGAAGCTTTTGGCAAAGCCGATGCCTGGGTCGAGGATGATGTGCTCCTTGGGAATGCCGCAGACGAGGGCGCGGTCGACGCGATCCAAGAGGTCGCGCAGCCATTCGCGCACGAAATCGCTGTAGTTGTTGTCGTGGCGGTTGTGCATGATGCAGATGGGGCAGTTGGCGTCGCGAACGACAGGTGCGACGGGATCTTCATCGAGGAGGCCCCAGATGTCGTTGATTATGTCGGCACCGTTGGCGATGGCTTCGCGCGCTGTGGTGCCACGGTAGGTGTCCACGGAGAGCGGAATATCGGTGGCGTTTTTCAGCGCCTGCAGCACGGGGATGAGGCGGCTGCATTCTTCGTCGGTGGAGATCTGCGTGTGTCCGGGACGGGTGGATTCGGCGCCGATGTCGATGATGTCGCAGCCGTCCTGCACCATGGCGAGGGCGTGTTCGACTGCGGCATCGACGCTGTTGTAGCGTCCGCCGTCGGAGAACGAATCCGGGGTGATGTTCAGAATGCCCATGACGAAGGGCGTCGCGCCGGAGAAATCAAAATATTTTTGTCCGATGTACATTGGAAGCCTCCTTAAAGGGTGATGGTCTTGTTTTTCAGGGAGTCTGGCCAGTAGCAGTCCTCCGCCGCGGGACAGCGATAGCAGGGGCGGCTCTTCTTGTCTGCGAGGGCCAGGAGCTGGCCGAGGCTGGCTTGCTGTGGATCGATGGTCGCATTTTTGTCGCGGTGGCTGGCGATGGCGGAAAGAATCTGCGCGCTCTGCGCAGGCGGGACGTCGATCTCTGCGAGGAGTGTGCGCGCGATGCGGACGCTTTCGGCGTCGTGGTTGTCGTTGTCCACGCTGCGGCCAATGTCGTGGAGCATGGCTGTGAGAAGGACGGTGTCCTTGTCGAAGGGACGCTCGTTTTCGAGCACGAGGATCCAGAGCAGACGCGCGACGTCGCTGACGTGGTCGAGGCCGTGACGGCAGAAACGGCGATCCTGCTCGCGCTCTGCGATGGCGCGGATGGCGCGCTGGTAGTCGGGATGGGCGAGCAGGCGATCTGGTGCGTTCATTGGCGGATCAGGCTGAGCACGGTCGCTCGTAGCTCGGCCTGCTCCTCAAAAGCGCCGCGGACGCAGGTTGTGATGGTTTTTGCGCCAGGTTTTTTGACGCCGCGCATGGTCATGCAGAGATGCTCTGCTTCGATCACGACCATGACGCCGCGGGCGTCGAGATGGCGCATGATGTCGTCGGCGATCTGGGTGGTCATCTGCTCCTGCAGCTGCAAACGGCGCGCGTAGACCTCGACAGTGCGCGCCAGCTTGGAAAGCCCGACAACGCGATCGTTCGGCAGATAGGCGATGTGCGCCTTGCCGAAGAAGGGCAGGAGATGGTGTTCGCAGAGGGAGTAGAAGGGGATGTCCTTTTCCAGGAGAAATTCCGAATGGGGCACATCGAACTGTTTGGAGAGATGCTCCTGGGCATCGCTGTCCATGCCGGCGAGGAGCTCTGCGTACATTTTGGCGCAGCGTTTTGGTGTTTCTGCGAGGCCTGGGCGGTCGGGATCTTCGCCAATGGCGACGAGGAGATCGCGGATGGCTTTTTCTGTTTTTTCAATATCTACCATGATACCTCTATCCTTTCATTGTGAGCGAGTAGGCGGCGCGAGGTTTCGAGATGAGACAGGGAGCCGCAGATGATGAGAATGTCGTCGGGGGCGAGGGTGCGGAGGGTGTTTTGCAGGGCTTTGGCAAAATCCTGCTCAAGCTGGATGGCGTCCGCTGGCAAAAACTGTGCAGCGATGGCGCCAAGCGCTGCCGGATCTGCGGAGCGCTCGCGGTCGATCGTGGTGAGGGTGAGACTTTCGCAGACAGGCGCGATCTGGCGCAGGATGCCGGAAGCGTCCTTGTCGCGGAAGATGTGCATGAGAAAATGGGCGCGTTTTCCCGGAAACCAGGTGCGCACCGTCTCGGCAAGGGCCTGGGCAGCCTGCGGATTGTGCGCACCATCGAGGGCGATCACCGGCTTTTTGCAGACGATCTCAAACCGCCCCGGCCAGCGCACGCGGGAAAGCGCCGTGTGCACAGCGTCCTCCGGGATCTGCCAACCAGCTTCGCGCAGCGCTTCGACGGCTGTCAGGATGAGGACGAAGTTTTTCAGCTGATGCGTGCCGATCAGGGGATAGCGATAGCGCACGCCGCCATAAAGGATCGTCTGCCCGTCGAGATCCCGCGCGACTACCTCCGCAGCATCGGCATCCGCAAAGCGGCAGGGCGCAGCCAGCGCGCAGGCAGTCTCGCGGATGACAGCGTTTGCCGCCGCATCGTTGTCGTAGGAAACGACAGGCACCCCGCGCTTGATGATGCCCGCTTTTTCGCGGGCGATGGCTGCGATCGTGTTGCCGAGAAATTGCATGTGGTCCATGCCGATCGCCGTGAACACCACAAGCGCCGGATGCTCGACAACGTTCGTCGCGTCCAGCCGACCGCCAAGGCCCGTTTCAAGCACCATCGCCGTGCAGCCTGCATCCAGCGCGATCAGCACAGCGATCGCCAGCTCCATTTCAAAGATCGTCGGATGCGGAAAGCCCGCGCCCACGATCCCCTCGCAAGCCGCCTCCGTGCGTTCAAAGGCGCGCACAAAAGCCCCTTCCTCCGCAGGCAGACCGCGCGTGCGAAAACGGTCCAGATAAGTGCTCACCTCCGGCGAGGTGTAGGTCGCAGTGGGAATGCCCGCCGCTTCCAGGATCGCAGCCAGCGTCGTCACCGTCGAGCCCTTGCCGTTCGTGCCAGCAACGTGGACGATCTCCAGCGCCCGCTCCGGACGACCAAGCGCGTCCATCAGACGGGTAATATTTTCCAGGCCATAGACAGAGCCAAGGGCGCTGTAGCCCTCCAGGGCCTGTTTTGCTTCTTCGTAAGTCATAATCTCCTCCAAAATAAAACACACTTCCCCGCCTGAGGAAGTGTGGGTTGATCACGGGAGCGTCCGATGCACCGCAGACAGGCGTCTTTCGTCGAGCAGCACTCCCTCGTCTGCTCGCACTTATCCAGAATTGGAACGCACAGGGGACTAAGATCAGGGATATGGGTGAAATTGCGCCGCAGGGCTTGAAAGAATACCAGCAGCGTGGGATAATGGGATTTGTGAGGTAGGAGGTAGGAGGTAGGAGGTAGCGCGCTTCGCGCGACGGACGCGCTGACGCTTGTCCGCAGGTAGGAGGTTTACGTCCGTGTTGGGCGTGACAGACGTTTCGCAAGAAACGTTCATATCGCTAGAAATGCTGTCTCAGGCACAGCAATAGCCGAAACCTCCTACCTCCTACCTGCCGGCAAGTGAAACGCGCCGGCCCCGCAGGGCTACCTCCTACCTAAACAAAGCCTCCTCACTCAAAAGAAAGGAATGATCACCATGACAGACACACGCGAGACGGATTGCTCCGAAACCTCCTGCAAAGACGATCTCATGCAGGGCCTCATGGCGTTGTTTGCCCAGGCAGACGCTGCGGAAGCCGCAGAGGACGACGCATCCGCCGAGGAATGATTGCGTTCAGTATAACACTTTTCTGGCGTCCACGAAAGATGACATCTGCTTATAGTTAGGAAAAGATGCCCGCGCAGCTATCCAGTATGCCGGAAGCGCCTGAAAAGCCCGTGAACTTTCAAAAAATATCACCAATTGACCACGCCGACGCCGTGGAAAATTGGCCCTTATCCATGCTATAATTGCATTAGAATATATAGATGAATGGTGGGTGATCCAATGACAATTCAGCAGTTGAGATATATCGTTTCCGTCGTGGAAAACGGCACCATTACAGAAGCTGCAAAAAAGCTATATATTTCCCAGCCGAGCCTGTCCAACGCCATCAAAGACATCGAGGAAGAAGTCGGCATCACCATCTTTATCCGCAGCCGCGCCGGCATCGTCGTCACGCCTGAAGGCATGGAGTTCGTCGGCTATGCGCGCCAGGTGCTGCATCAGATGGAGCTTTTGGAGGATAAATACATCTCCCACACCCCCGGCAAGATCCGCTTCGCCGTGTCCAGCCCGCATTATGTGTTCACGACCAACGCCTTCGTCGATGTCGTCGACGAATTTGGCAAAGAACGCTTCGAGTTCATCCTCCACGAAACCACCGTGCACCAGATCCTCGACGACGTGAAAAACCGCTTCAGCGACCTCGGCATCATCTACATCAGCCGCGACAACGAGCTCGCCATCCGCAAAACCCTCGAAGACAGCAAGCTCGCCTTTTATCCCCTCTTTTCCGTCAAGCCACAGGTCTTCATCCGCACAGACCATCCCCTCGCTTACAAGAGCCGCCTCAGCCTCAAAGACCTGCAGGATTATCCGCGCATCAATTTCATGCAGGGCGGCGACGACAACGCGCATTTTTCCGAAGAGCTCTACAGCGAGCTTTCCACAGATAAGAGCATCAAGCTCAGCGACACCGGCAGCCTCGTCAACATCCTCATCGGCACCGACGCCTACACCATCGCCAGCGGATTCTTCCCGCGCTATCTCAAAGGCGCGCGCATCATCGGCGTCCCTCTCGCAGAGGATCAGGACATGCACGTCGGCTATGTGCTCAGCGAAAAACAGGAGCTTTCCGACCTCGGCCGCGCTTACATCGAAAAGATCAAGCTCTACGGCGACCCCGACCACACATAAACACCCAGACCGCCTCCCGCAAAGGAGACGGTTTTTTTCTGCCGCAAAACTCCCGCTCCGCGCAGGAAATTTGTTGGTCGTACACATCACATCCCTTATAATTTCCGAGTTAGCAAGTTATAATAGACTTATCGACGAAAAAGGGAGTTGACAGCCATGACCCAGCGCGCCATAATCGCTACGCACGCACGCACGCACGCACGCACGCACGCACGCACGC
>URZX01000034.1 GCA_900552455.1 uncultured Peptococcaceae bacterium
CGTAGGTCGCGCCAGTCTCGTCAAAGAAGCGCGTTGCGATCGCTGCAAATTCTGCGCGGGTGATCGGCGCATTTGGACGGAAGGTGCCGTCTTCGTAGCCCTTGAGAATATTCATTTCAGCAAGGGTTGCAACCGTCGTGCCGTACCAATCGCTGGATTTTACGTCGCTGAAATCAGAAACGTCCGTCGTGTTTTCATCGCGCACATCTTCTTTCAGCAAACGATAGAAGATCGTCGCAACCTCAGCGCGGGTGATCTGCTTCTGCGGCATTACTGTGCCGTCTTCATAGCCGTAAACATATGCATCGTGGTCTACAGTATTCAGATCAGATGGAACATTTGTTTCTGGATCCTCTGGAACATCTGGCGTATCTGGTTCATCAGGCTCTGGATCTGGTTCGCCCGGATCGTATGGCGGTGGCGTATAGGTGCTTTCATATTGAGCAGTGAAGGTTATGTCCTCAGTGATCGTAAGTTCGAGCAGCTGCGCATTTGTGTACGTCTTGCCGTCGCTTCCTGTCCAGCCGATAAACTTCCAGTTATGATCTGCAGTCACGTTCGGAATCTGGCTGTTTGTCAGTTTGCTGTTTTCATCAATCTGTACCGTCACATCTGCATCACTGCCATTGAAAGATCCATGGACTCCTGCGTTGAAAATAACGTCGTGCTTTTCAACAGGAACAGGCTCATCGGCTTTCGTCCAAACCAAAGCAAATGGCGAGAAGCTGTCAACTTTAAAGGTCACATAATCGTTGTCACCCACTTTTACATGCCGCGCTTCAATAATATCCGGCGTAGTATTCTCCAAATCTGACACTACAGTTTCTCTGTCCATCTCGGTGTAATGCACAATCTTAAATGTATCTGCTGCATCGGCGCCGTCAGGCATTGGCCAGTAAATGGTCAAACTGTTTCCGTCGCCAAGCATAACCTCTGCATTCCCATTTTGGCTGTCCACAAGATCCATGTACACAAGCTCATGCCCGTCTCCTCCATCGACAGTTTCGACGGCATGCTGACCCATCCGTTGATTAAAGGCAAGATCATCCGATACGGCATCGGTTAATAGCTGTACACGCTCTGCTGAAACTTCAACCTCTGTGTCATTGACATAGTATTTGACTCCATCTTCTGCCACAGCAGTCAATTTCTCGCCATCCAGTGATTCTTTATCACTCACAATCGCATTGGTCATGTTTTCATCATTGACCACACTCTTTACAGTGAGCGTGCCGGTGCCGATCGCTACCGAACAATCCAAAGATTCTCCGTCAACAGTAAACGTCGCCAGGATCTTTCTCTGATCGAGAGCGCCAGGATTGATGGTCATCTTAAATTCATCGTGCGCTGCAGCGGCAGTCATTTCAATCTGATCGTCGTCAATGACTTCGCCTTCATCTGGCTTATCATTGCCATTCGTATCATCGAAATAGGTCAGCCGGACAGGGATTTCTTGATCTCCAACTGCAGCTGGCTCGAGCGTATAGACGTAGCGTGGCAACCCATCGACAGTATCATATACCCCAGCCTGCTGCATAGACCATTCACGTTTTTCATTTCCGTCATCGTAGCTAAATTTGAGCGATTTGCTCAGATCACTGTCTGCGCTCTGGTCAGTTAGCCATTGCTGCACTTCGTCTGGCAAGGTGATGAAATATCCCGGCTGTGACAAACGGCCATCTTGAAAGCGACACCACACAGGACGTGCTCAAGACCATCGTCCTCGAACGCCACCACGCCACTGGCACCAAAGGTGCAGGTTTCGTCAAAGGCTTCGGCATCAAACGCGGCGCCATGGCCTCTACCGTCGCCCACGACGCCCACAACCTCCTCGTCGTCGGCACCAATGACGACGACATGGCCCTCGCCGCCAACACCCTCATTCAATGCGGCGGCGGCATGGTCGCCGTTCAGGACGGCCAGGTGCTCGGCCTCGCAGAATTGCCGATCGCCGGTCTCATGAACGACAAATCCGCCGAAGACATGGCCGCCGACGTCGCCCAGCTCGAAGAAGCCTGGAAAACCATCGGCTGCGACATGCCATCCCCATTCATGACCATGGCCCTCATCCCTCTCGCCTGCCTGCCGGACCTCCGCCTCACCAACCGCGGCCTCGTCGACTGCCGCACCTTCCAGTTCGTGCCGCTGGTCGTCGAAGAATAAAGCATCATCCCACAGAGTCTGACACACAAACGCGCTTTTCGTTCGTATGTCAGACTTTTTCTTTTTGATACCATGCCGAGCAGGCTTTATCAAGATTTCTATAGCCAGCGGTTGCGCATCTGTGGTATGCTTGTCACAAGCCGGTGATTGCTGCTGGCTCATATTATGAAGGAAGGTGGTTTCTTTGAAACAACGAACGCTCAAAAAGTGGCTGGCAGCGGTGCTGCTGGCGTTGACGGTACTGGTCAGCGGCTGTTCCTCGTCGCTAAACGAAGAGGCGTCCTCGCTCGGCACACTCGGCACATTTTCAGCGCAAACGCTGGATGGCGCGCCATTCACGAACGAGGACCTGGGCAAATACGACCTCATGGTGCTCAATTTCTGGACAACAACCTGCGGACCATGCATCAGTGAAATGCCAGATCTTGCAGAATTTGAACAGGCATTGCCGGACAATGTGCGGTTTGCCACAGTCTGCCTGGATGCCCAAGGCAATGAAGATGCAGTAAAAACGATTCTCAATGAAGCGGGCTACGAGGGCCTCACGCTGACAAGCGGCGATGGCGACTACGCTTCTGTATGCGGGAAGGTGCAGGCAACGCCGACGACGGTGTTTGTGCTGCCTGACGGCACATTCGTCGGTGATATCGTCTTGGGTACGCAGGAAGATTTCAGCGGCACGATGCTCAAAGCGATCAATCAGGCGCTCTCGGATGCCGGAAAGGCGGAGATCACTCTTGATGCCTAAATCTCGCACATTGTTTCTTGTCCGGCTGGTGCTACTGTCGCTGGCCTGCAGCCTGATCGCAATCGGACTCAGTCAGGGTGAAGCGCTGGTGGTACTGCAAAAGGCGGTGAAGATATGTCTCGAATGCATTGGCATCGGCTGAAGCAGGCGCTCTCTTTTCAACGCTGGATACAACTTGCTGCGCTGGTGCTGTTCAACGGCTATGCGAAGGGCTTCGCCAGCGGACAGATCTTTGCAGGCCCATCGAAAGCAGTCTGTGTGCCGGTGCTCAACTGCTACTCCTGCCCGGGGGCGCTGGGCGCCTGTCCGATTGGCGCGCTGCAAACAGTAGTGGGACGTGGCACAGTACCATTTTATGTGCTGGGAACGCTGATGCTCTTCGGGGTCATTCTGGGACGCGCGGTCTGCGGGTTGCTCTGCCCCTTTGGATTGGTGCAGGATTTGCTGCACAAGGTGCCGCTGCGCAAACGTTCTCTGCCGCCGCGGCTCGATCGCGCGCTGCGCTGGCTGAAATATGTCGTGCTGGCACTGCTGGTGATTCTCCTGCCGGCGCTGATCGCTGCGCAAAAAGGAATGGCGTCGCCGTTTTTCTGCGAATGGCTTTGCCCAGCTGGCACGTTGGGTGGTGCGTTGCCGCTGATGGCGACAAATCCCGCCATGCGCGCGCTTGCTGGAGCGCTCTTCAGCTGGAAGTTTGCGGTACTGGTGCTCATCGTCGTCGCCGCGATGGTGATACCGCGGCCGTTCTGCCGCTACCTCTGTCCACTGGGCGCGTTTTACAGCCTCTTCAACCGAGTGAGCTTCTATGGACTCTCGCTGAACACAGAACGCTGTGTGGACTGTGGACGCTGCGCCCAGGTCTGCCCGATGGGCATAGACGCGCACCAGAACACAAACAGTCCCGAATGCATTCGCTGCGGCAAGTGCCAGATCGCCTGTCCAACGCAGGCGATCCATCAGGGCTTCTGCCATAGTGCACAGGAGAGAGCGCCTGGCAGAATCTCCCAGCAATCACCGAAATCCTGATCAAAACCTCACCCTCTGCTTTGCCATCAGCGCAGCCCCATCTCCTCCTTCCAGTTTGTAGCGCCGGGCGCAAAAGAATACGAAAAATGCTGTGCACGATCACATTTTTGTGATGGTGCACAGCATTTTTTCTACCATATCTCTTCCAACCAGTCTCTCACCGTATGCCCCATTTTTTGGCGTTCGCTGGCGCATTCGGCTGGGTAACGGCGTTCGGAACGAAACATCAATCGCATGCCTGGGATTGGTTGTTCGAGCATGAAATGGCTCATATATCGGTAGCAAATGTGTTGATATGGATGCTGAAAATTGGCCTGCGCGAGGCGCAATGTGAGAATGTTGCCGCTGTCCTCCGAGGGCCAGATGGTGTCGCTTCTGGTGGAAAGCAGGAGAACGGGGCCATTGATGCGTTCTACCGGCAGCTCTGATGCTGGAACAACACGTTTGCCGGTGTTGAGCGACAGGATATTGTACGCTCGCTTCCGGAGAGCGTGATGACCACTTTATCCCTGCGTCCAGCCACAGGATAGTGCCGGGCATCAAGACCCAAAAACGATGACAACCGCTTTGCACCTATCATAATCCAACCCTCCTGCTTAAGCTGTTTCATCATACTCCCATCGTACCACGCCGTCGCGCTCTCGTAAAGTAAGGGCTCGAAACAACAAATACCGTAGATTTTTTCCACAGTTTTGGAAACAATGCAAGGACTGTCACAGCACGCTAAACGCCATACTATACAAACTGTGCCAAGGCGTTGTTTTCGGCGAGCAGCTTCAACCGTTTCACGCCGTCGCTAACAGCGGGCAGCAAACGTTGCACCCCCGCTTCATCTATACCCATCTCCTGCGCGAGCAGAACAGCAAAGCTTTCTTGCACTGCACCCTCCAGTACTGACGGCAGTGTTTCTAAAAGCAGCACATGCAATTGCCTACGATCATCCTCGGCAAGCGGCGTCTGAGCAAACGGCCGCCGAACAAGCCAATGCGCCACCATCGTCATCAGCACCGGTTCGCAAATATTTTCAACGCGACTAGCGGCATCCTTCCCTTCGCGCGCTAAAATCGCCAGCACGCTCTCACGCGGTAGCCAGTGTAAAAGCTGCTGTTCAGCCTCCACACCGGCGATAAAATCAGCGATACGCGCATTGCCGCAGAGGCCGACATCGGCGCCAATCACCGGATAATCGAGGGTCAGCCAGGTGCGCTGCGGTGCATAACGTGTATCGTAATGCTTGAAGAATTGTGGCAAACCTTTCACTACCGTATCGTAGAGACAGCGGTTGTCGTAAGCATCAAACTGCTTCAGTAACGTATTCATCCGCGCCAAAGTCTGTCGCGTTTTCGTATGTACCAGTGCGTGACCAACTTCGTACGCTGCTTCTGCCGAAAGGCCGCTGACACGCAAGTTATCCTCGCCTGTAAAATCCGACACTACCTGCAAACAATACTGTACTGCCTCCATCAACTGCTGCGCACGCTCATAAGAGATCGACGTGTGATCGTTTCCTGTCCAGGTTTGCGCCAGACGGCCGACAATCGGCACCAGCTCTTCCGTCGTATAGTCCATCATCCTCACCTCTGACACTGTTTCTCGAGCGCCATTTCGAACCGTCCCTGATCCCAACGGTCTACGAGATCCATCACGCCCTCCGATGTAGCATAGCCTCGGTGGCCCGCGCGTATCGCACGCGCGAACGCTTCCAGTACCGTGCTTTCGAACATCTCCACATCGCCATAACAGCAGCGATCGAAGAGCATTCGCATGACATGCAGAAGTTCCTCGTCGCTCATCGTATCAATCACCTCGTTCTTGTAAAGAAAGAAGATCTCCTGCAAACGAATCACCGTCTCTACAAAATTTTGTCGATCAATGTAATCCGAATCATAGAACGCTTCTACAAGCCGCGGCGCAATACTCTCACCCAATTCCACACGTTCCGCCTCACGTAGTGCCACGCGCCGTTCAACCAGAATCTCGCGCACATCTTCCGCGCTTAACACCAGTCCGTACTCTGCCAACCGATCGTTGAGCGCCAACAACCGCTCCTCCTGCACCGACGAATCCGCCGACTCCAACCAATTCGCGTTCATCGCATACTCCTCCTCTCATGATGCTCGCCATTATAGCACGCATCTCCACGCCGAACCAGACTTGTATTTTCTTTCAATCTGTGGCATACCACACATTTCCTGTCTGCGCAAGTTTTTTTCGCGCGCTTACAAAAACTAGCATCCACATGTTAGATGCTGGCAAACAGTCATACTGAGATGTAGAGCTCAGCGCTGATGTTGTTGTATATGTTACTCTGTGGCAAATTTGTGACAAATCTGTGGCATCTTCGCGTAGGAATCGTTGCGCAGTCTGCGGTATGCTGTGTTCAGGTCGGCGCCAGTCGCTGGCTGAAATTTAATAAGAAGGTGCTATTTATGAATCGAAAAAATGTAAAACCTGTCATTGCACTCATGCTGCTGGCGTTGACGCTGATCTTCAGCGGTTGTTCCGGCAAACCGATGGATATGAAGGCTTCGTCATTGGGCAAGCTTACCACATTCTCCGCAGAAACGCTCGACGGAAAGACGTTTACGCAGGACGATATTGCTGCCAAAGATCTCACTGTGCTCAATTTCTGGACCACACAATGCGGACCTTGCATTGAAGAAATGCCGGATCTGGCGAAATTTGAAAAATCATTGCCAGACAATGTGACCTTCGCAACGGTGTGTCTCTTGAGCGATGGCCAGGAAGAGGAGATTCGCGACATTCTGAAGAAGGCCGGTTATACTGGCACGACGCTGCTTTCCGGCGATGGTGACTTCAAGACGGTCTGCGACAATGTGCAGGCCACGCCAACAACGGTGGTCATAGACAGTGAGGGGAATTTCATCGGCGATATTGTCCTCGGCGGTCAGAAGGATTATGCAAAGACCGTGCTGGATGCCATGAACAAGGCATTGGCAGACGCTGGAAAGGCGGAGATCACCCTTGCAGAAAGTTAAACGACTGATGTTTGCGCGACTGATCCTGCTGGCCACTTCCCTCGGGTTTATCGCTCTGGGTGTAAGCAAACACGAGCCTGTGATCGTCTTGCAGAAGGCGGTGAAGATATGTCTCGAATGTATTGGCATCGGTTGAAAAACCGTCTCTCGTTTCAACGCTGGTCACAGCTTGGTTTTATCCTGTTGATCAACAGCTACGCAAAAGGATTTCAGAGTGGGCAGATTTTTGCCGGTGCTAGCAAATCGATCTGCGTGCCTGTATTGAACTGCTACTCCTGCCCGGGAGCGCTGGGTGCGTGTCCGATCGGGGCGCTGCAGACGGTGTTGGGGCGTGGTCGTTTTCCCTTCTACGTATTGGGTCTGATGATGGCTTTTGGCGTGGTGCTCGGTCGGGCGATCTGTGGGTTGCTTTGTCCCTTCGGACTGGTGCAGGATCTTCTGCACAAAATTCCGCTTCCAAAGTATCAGTTGCCGCCACGGCTCGATCGCGCGCTGCGTTGGCTCAAATATATCGTGCTGGCGCTGCTCGTTGTTCTTCTGCCACTCCTGGCAGCCATTCAAAGCGGCATCGCCACGCCGTATTTCTGCAAATGGCTCTGTCCGGCAGGCACACTTGGCGGCGCGCTGCCACTGATGGCGCTCAACCCATCCATGCGCGCCCTGGCAGGCTTCCTCTTCAGCTGGAAGTTCGCCATCATGCTCTTGATCCTTCTGGCAGCAACGACGATCTCTCGCCCATTCTGCCGTTATCTCTGTCCGCTGGGCGCATTTTACGGATTCTTCAACCGCCTGAGTTTCTATCGTCTGGACGTCGACAAGGCGCGCTGCTGCGGCTGTAAGCGCTGTGCCCGCGTCTGCCCGATGGGCGTGGATGCCACCCAGGACGCCAACAGTCCGGAATGCATCCGCTGTGGGGCCTGCCGGGCAAACTGCCCGACACAGGCCATTGAGCAGGGTTTTCGGGCTGGCATCTCAGGCGACGATGTGGTACAATCGGACCAACCCCACACAAGGAGGACCTGATATGGCCGAGATCTACTATGCCGAAGACGAGCAGGAGCTGCGGGAAATCGTGGCTGCATTTTTACAAAGTGATGGACATACTGTGACGACCTTCGCCACCGGCGATCTGTTGCTCGCAGCCTTTCGCCAGAAGCCCTGCGATCTTGTGATCCTCGATATTATGATGCCGGGCACCGATGGCATCGGTATCCTTACCGCTCTGCGCACCATTTCCACCGTGCCGGTCATCCTGCTCACTGCCAAGGACAGCGACAGCGATTATTACAGCGGTCTGGCGCTGGGCAGTGACGACTACATCACCAAACCCTTCAAACCCATGCTGCTGGCTGCAAAGGTGCAGGCTCTGCTACGGCGTGTGCAATTTGAAAAACAGCCGCTGCCCACAGACGGCGGTGACCTCATCTGCGGCAATTTGCGCTATGACAGCAAACACCATGCCTGCACTGTGAACGGCCGCACACTGGCGCTGACACCAACCGAGCTGCGATTTTTGCGCTACATGATGGCCCATTTCGATGAAGCCATCAGCAAAACCACGCTGCTCGATGCCGTCTGGAACATCTCCAGCGAGCTTGAAAGCCGAGTCGCCGACGAAACCAACCGCCGCCTGCGCAAAAAGCTGAACGACGCCGGTTCCGATGTCTATGTACAAACCATCTGGGGCTATGGCCTCAAGCTGACACGAAAGGACGGTAGCGCATGACTTCTTCCTCCTCCCCAAATCAACGTGCGCTGCGTCGCCTGATCGCCCTGGCGATTCTCTCCGGTCTTGTGGTCATCGCTCTCTTTTTCGCCATCGAAGAACGGCAGATCGCCAGCCGTGCCACCCACACGCTGAGCGTATACGCTTCTGCACCGTGGCAGGACTTTGATAAGATCGTTTTTGGCAAGATCTCTCCCGATGTCTCGATCATCAGCCTGGAGGAAAGCGAAGCCGCAGCCCTGACCGAACTTGGTCAGGGCCTGTTGGCTTATGTGGAGCGCGAAAGGGATACACTGACAACTGGTGAAATTGAATGTTTCCGCAGTGGTCAGCTCTGCGCCTATTATTTCATCAGAGAATCCGGCGATGACACATTGATTTTATACAGCGATGTCAGCTTCGCCCGTGATATCGTGCGCTCAGCAGCGCTCATCATGGCGCTGGTTTTTTCTGGGATTGCCGCCGTACTTTATCTCTGCGGCCGATCCACCATTCGTCTGCTCGATCGCAAAGATCAGAGTATGCGCGATTTTTTCGCCAATGCGTCTCACGAACTCAAGACCCCACTCATGACCATGCAAAGCTATGCCGATGGTCTCGAACGTGGCCTTGTCAGCCAGGAAAAAGCGCTGCGTGTCATCGACCGCGAAGGCACACGCATGGCCCATTTGATCAACGGCATCCTTGTTTTCAGCAAGCTCGACAGCGGCATCCTGCAACCAGCGCGCAGCGACTGTGACCTGCGCGAAATCCTTTACGACGCATTGCAGAGCATCGAAACTGCTGCGAGTCAGCGCGGCCTCAAGCTCACTCCGGCCCTCAATGAGCCGCTATACCTGTACTGCGACGAAGCGCTTCTCTACTCTGTTTTCAGCAATATCCTCAGCAACAGCCTGCGCTATGCTGCACAGGAAATCCGTCTTTCTGCCAGCCAGGATGAAGAGGCCTTTATCCTCACCTTCGCCAACGACGGGCCACCGCTGAGCAGCGATGAATCCACGCACATTTTCGAACGCTTTTATAAGGGCGCAGGTGGTCAGACCGGCATCGGACTCGCTCTGAGCCTCGAATATGTTCGCCTTCATGGCGGCACCATCACCGCCTATTCCAAAGATGGCTGGACATATTTTACAGTTCGGCTGCCACGCTGAGCCTGTCATAAAAAATGCCACGCCCTGCTCTCGCATGATTTCGAGAGTCGGGCGTGGCTCATTTTATATCTTATTTATGCCACAAAAAAACCAGCGTCCAACCTGCGGACGCTGGTTTCAGATCATGTTCAGATGCCGAGCTCTGCTTTGAGGGCGGCTTCTTTGGCTGCTTTTTCTGCAGCTGCTTCTTCGATGGTCTTATCGACTGGCAGGCCAACCTTGACCATTTTTTCACGGAATTCGTCTTCGTAATCGCTGTAGTAGTGGAATTCGACGACTGGGTTCCATGGGTTGATGTGACGTTTTGCACGGCTGTCGTTGACCATGTTACGGGTTGGGCTCATGAAGACGCCGACGGCGTGCATGAGTTTGCCCATTGGGAAGTAGATCAGGAGCGTGCAAACGAGGGCGAAGTGCAGATAGAACAGCACGTTCACGCCGCCTGCTGGAATGGCTGGGTGGAAGGTCACGAGGGAGACCATGAGGTCGCGAACGGCGTCGATGTCAACGTGGTTGAGATAACGCATGTTCATCCCGGTGAGACCGATCCCGAGGAGCAGGCAGAGTGGGAAATAGTCGTTCAGCAGGCTGATGTAGCGGACTTTGCCGATCCAGAGTCGACGCAGGAGCAGCAGTGCGAGACCACCGACCATCATGAGGCCGGTGAGATAGACTGCGTGCAGGTCGATCATGAAGACGCCGTCAACGGCTTCGATCCAGCCAACCCACGCTGGCACATCTGCGGTGAAGAAGCGGAAGTGACGCAACAGGGTGAAGAACATGCCCCAGTGGAAGAGCAGGGCGAAGATCCACAGCCATTTTTCCCACTGATACTTGATGTCGCCGTCTTCGGTGAGCTCTGCCTTGCTGTTGCGGAAGAGGGAACGGAAAACGGTGACTTCGAGGATCATGCGGACAACCATCCCGGTGCGGGTGGTTGGGTTGTCGATCGGATTGGTCTTGATAAAGTCGAGAGACTTTTCCTGACCGCAGGTTGTGACGATATTAAATGGAACTGGAGATTTTGCCCATTTAATGATGCGGCAGACAACACCTACGAGGAAGAACGCGATTGCAAAGTATGGAAGGATGATCCCGAAGAACACCTGCAGACCTGCAGCGGCTACCCCAACGTAAGTGATTGCCAAAATCGCAGCGACAATGACAATTGCAACAATTAATCCCATTGTTATTTCCTCACTTTCTTTGGTAGTCGTCAGGCCTGGGCAGGAGCTTCGGCGTCATCGGCCGATGCTTCTTCCTCTGGCTCTGGTTCTGGTTTTGGACGGGTGTCTACATAGGTGCCGGCAGCTTCGTTGAGACGATAAGCGAGGTTGACGCGGTCTGGTTTGTCAGGGAACGCGCCTTCGTCGTTGTCGTACTTAACGACGGTGACCATCTTGAGCAGGATGCTGAGGATGAGAATGCCGATGGCGAAGACACCGACGATGACGGCGAGCTCGATCTTGCCTGGGATGTAGTCAACGATTTCGCCGAATGGGTTTTCGGAGAGACCGCCGATGACGAAGGTGAGACCTTTTTCGATGTACATCGACAGGAAGAGGCAGATGCAGCCGACGATCATGGTTGCTTTATTGTAGCGGAATTTGGTTGGGATGAGCAGGACGAGGGTTACGATCACGCAAACGACGAAGAGCATCATCAGTGGCACAAATTCGTTGTGGCCGTGATAACCGAAGAAGAGATAGGTCAGAGCGATCTTGTGCGCTGGCACGCCGGAGTAGTAAGCGGTAAAGAATTCACCGGCCATCATGATCATGGTTGCGATGTACGCGTAGATGGCTGTGGTGGAGAGCATCTTGATGGCTTTTTCGCCGGCGTCAAATCCTGTGAGCTTCTTGAGGAGGAAGCAGATGAGGATGATGAGCGCTGGACCGGTTGCAAATGCGCTGGCAAGGAACTTGGCAGGCAGAACGGCTGTCAGGAAGTAGTGACGGCTTGGCAGACCGGAATACAGGAACGCGGTGACGATGTGGATGGAGAAAGCGACTGGCACGGAAATCATGGCGAGCACTTTCACCCATTTTTTGTAATGCAGGCCTTTGTTTTCAGCCTGGAGCACCTGATACCCAACGACGATGTTGAGCACGAGGTAGGTTGGCAGGACAATGGAGTCCCAGCACAGCATGGACTTTGGTGTCCAGTAGAGCCATACGTTGAGGATCTTGGTTGGCACGCCGACGTCGACGACGACGAAGAGGAGTGCCATGACAAGAGCGGCGATGGCGAGGAATTCACCGATAACGGTGATGCGGCCATAATCCTTGGCATTGTGGAAGTAGTATGGCAGCACGATCATGACGCCCCCGGCGGCGACCCCGACAAAGAAGGTGAGGTGGCCGATGTAGAGACCCCAGGAGATGTCACGGCTCATACCGGTGACCTGGAAACCGACGGTCATCTGATAGATGTATGCAGCAAAACCGATGACGATGAGGGCGAGGAGGAGTATGATCCACGCCCAATATTTAGGGCCGCTGCGTTTGACAAATGTTTTTTCAATCATTGTTTACGCCTCCCCCTCTGCTAAGCTGACTTTGTAGTACACGCATGGCTGGGTGCCATAGGACTCGCCACGCACGATGGTCATGTTCTCACGGATGAGTTTGGAGATCTCAGAGCTTTCGTTGTCGAGATCGCCGACGACGATGCCGCCGTTTGAGTTTTCTGCGCACAGTGGCGTTTCGCCTTTGGCGAGTCTATCATAGCAGAAGTCGCATTTTTCGACGACGCCCTTCATACGGGTTGGGTATTCTGGGTTGAGGTGATCGATGTAATCACGTGGTTCGACGAAGTTGAAGCTTCTGCTGCCGTATGGGCAGGCTGCCATGCAGTTACGGCAACCGATGCAGCGGTGCATATCCTGAAGGATGAGGCCGCCGTTTTCGCTCTGGAAGGTTGCCTGGGTTGGGCAAACTTTGACGCAGACTGGCTTGCGGCAGTGGTTGCAGGTTGTGACGAATGGGACGTCGTTGTATTTTTCCTGCAGCCCTTCGTGGGAGATATCATGGAAGAGGGCATGGAATGGTTCGGCCCAGATCCATTTTACCTGGTGGTTGGTTTCTGGCACGTTTGGCACATTGTGCTCTTCGTGGCAAATCTTGGCGATGGCATCGATGTCATCGATTTTCTCCATATCGATGAACATGCCCCACTTGCCGACTTTTTCTTCGGCGCTGGAGGTGGTAAACTCACCGCCGCCAACTGGCGTTTTCTTGATGGTGGCGCAGCCGGCAAGGGTGACGAGTCCGGCGGAGAGGGCGCCGAGCTTCAGGAACTTTCTTCTAGACATGTTTTCCATCAGTTAGTCGCCTCCTCTGTTGTTGCTTCACCGGATTCTGCGGTCTGGCTGCCATACTCTGTTGCAGAGTTGGTGTGGCAGGTCCAGCAGTTAGGATCGACGCCGTTGGCGTCATGGCATTTTTCGCAGAATTCGTCGTAGTTGGAATGGCAATCCAGGCAGGTGTTCTGGAGGCTCATTTCAAATTCGCGGCCGTCTGGGGTGACGAGGGTTCTGTTGCCGTCACGAACGACCTGGACTTTCCACTGATGGAGGATTTCCATGTGGTTTTTGAGCATGTAGTCTGTGTCGTAGATGCATTGTCTTTCATCTTCAGGCAGGGCATTGATGGTTGGTGTATCAAGGCTGACCTCTACCTGGCTGGCTTCGGCGCTCTTGCCGAGGTTGAGCCAGATTGGAGAGGTGAGGACCAGTAAGAAGACAAGCACGCCAACAACGATGTTTGTTTTATTACGCATTTACACCGACCTCCTTAGGATTCCTGATTCTGCAGTGGTTCGAAGCGCAGGTTTTCTGTACGATCTGGCTTTTCACCCTTCATGACGAGGGCGTTGCCGAGAAGCTCGTGAACGCCGCAGACTTCTACGCCTGGCACCCAGTAACGCATGAGTGGTGGCAGTGCGGCACGGTCGATGGCGCAGACGCAGGAGAGCATGTTGACGCCATACTTCTTGTTGACATATTTCACGGCGTTGGCGCGTGGGAAGCCGCCGCGCATACGCAGTTCCATGTCTTCTTCGGCGTTGAGGCCGGAGCCGGAGCCGCAGCAGAAGGTTTTTTCACGGATGGTGTCTTCCGGCATTTCGTACCATTCGACGCAGTGGTCGAGGATGTAACGTGGCTCGTCCAGGAGCCCCATCGCGCGGGATGGGTTGCAGGAGTCATGATACGTGGCGATGATGCCGGCGTTTCTGGATGGGTCGAGTTTGATCTTATTATGACGGATAATATCAGCAGTAAACTCGGTGACATGGATCATCTTGGTGGAACGGGCATTTTCAAAGACAGTGCCGGTGATTGGGTTCTTTGGCACTTCGAGAAAATCTGCAGGACCGTTCATGGTGTCCATGTACTGATGGATGACGCGCCACATGTGACCGCACTCGCCGCCGATAATGAACTTGACGCCGAGGCGCTTGGCTTCTGCGTAGATCTTCTGGTTGAGGCGCTTCATCATCTCGTTGGAGGTGAAGAGACCGAAGTTACCACCCTCGGAGTTGAAGGTACTGACGGTGAAGTCGAGTCCGAGTTCGTGGAAGAGCATGAGCTGCCCCATGAGGGTGTAGTTCCCTGGGGTTGCGAAAATGTCCCCTGATGGTGGCACGTAGAGGATCTCTGCGCCCTTGCGGTTGTAGGTGAGGTCGAGGCGGACACCGGTGATGTCCTCGATGTCGTCGAGCATCATGTCATAGCTGTCGACGATACCGTGTGGCTGGATGCCAAGGTGGTTCCCTTTCGAGAAGCAGTTGGAGACTGGTGTGATGACCCAGTCGATGTTGAGACCGACGAGGTTCAAGAGCTCGCGCACGAGCATGGTGATCTCGGCAGTGTCGATGCCGTATGGGCAGAATACTGAGCAGCGACGGCATTCGGAGCACTGGAAGAAATAGTAGAACCATTCTCTCAGTACGTCTTCGGTGAGCTCACGCGCACCGACCATCTTGCCCATGAGTTTGCCGGCCAAGGTGTATTCTTTACGATACACGCTGCGCAGAAGTTCTGCACGCAGGACTGGCATGTTCTTTGGATCGCCGCTTCCGAGGAAGAAGTGACACTTGTCCGCACACGCACCACAGCGAACACAGCAATCCATGAAGATTTTCAGTGAGCGGAAACGATCGAGGCGGTCGTGCAGCCCCTGGAGGATGATCTCCTTCCAGTTTTCAGGCAGCTGCCAGTCATCATCTGGCACACGCCACTCACGAGCGTTCGGGAGGCTGACATTTGCCGCGCTTTCTGGTTTCCCGGCGTGGCAGTACATCCCTTCTCTAAACTCCACTGGTGTTTCCATCCAAGGAGTTTTCGGTGGGTTATAACTGATGTCCAGCAGCTCCGCAGGTTTTGGAAGTTTTGCCATTTCATTACACCCCTTTTTCTATGTTGACCTGACACCCACTCGCGCAGGATGCGCACGCCTCTGGCGCGCAGCTGTCCCCTTGCGAACCGGTGTCAAGTGAACTTGCACATTGCATAAAATCTGTCATGTCCAGAGCCTGGTCTACAAGCTGGGCTCTGACCAAGATGTCGTTGGTCTGTCTGATCTGATCCAAGCGCATCTTGTAAATCAATTCGCGGCTTTCACTGTAATTGTCGAAGGCGTAGAGGGCGACGGTGTCCAGGTCGCTGTAAAAATCCAGCCATTCCTGGAAACTGACGCCGGCTTCTTTGAGCGCCTTCCCACAAACCTGTTCCACGACCTGCTTCAAGGCCGGCACAAAGGACACTGCTTGGCTAGGCAGCACTTCCTGGACGGCTTTGATGCGCAGGATCATGTACACGCTTTCATTGACTGCGTCTGCATCGGGTGCGTCAGACAGCAGGGTATGGAGCAGCTTTTCCAAGCTGTGATATAAATTAGCGCCCACAGGATTTGTGAAATCGCTATTGATTTTCTTGAAATACTTTCTGGCTTCGACTGGGTAGGATTGCATCATCTGCTCGAACCAGCCGGCGAGGAGCTCGCGCTCATGGGCACGCAGAACCTCTTTGAATGGTTTTGCCAAAAACAGGACCCCCAAACTAATTAAATGTAGCTATGCAGTCCCGGCAGCAGGTAGCTGACGCCGAAGAGGGTGAACAACACTGCGACGAGACCGATGACGTTGACCCACGCGACCTTTGTTTCACTCCATCCGCGCAGGCGGAGGTGCAGATAGATGGCGTAGATGAACCAGGTGATGAGTGCCCAGGTCTCTTTTGGATCCCAGCTCCAGAAAGAGCCCCATGCATATTCTGCCCAGACGGCGCCAGTGATGATGACGATGGTGAGGAGCGCCAGCCCAATGATGCAGGCGCGGTATGCCCATTCGTTGAGGACGTCGGTCTCTGGCAGAGATTTATATTTCTTTTTCCCGCCCACGAGCAGCATGACTGAAAAGAGGAACGAGAAAAGGAAAAGCGTATAGGAAATGATGGCGGTCGATACATGGAAATCGAGCCAGTAGCTGCGCAGCGCTGGCGCCAGTGCTGTCTCTTCGAGGCTGAAGCTGGTCATCCAGACGCCCAGGGCGCAGGTGATGGGATAGGTGAGATAGCCGATGACGGCGAGCTTTTGCCGCACGGTGAGCACGGCGGATGCGCCGAGGATGAGGGCGCAAAGCCAGAAGCTGAAATCAAGCCCGCTCATAAAAGGCAATCGCCCACAGGCGACGATGCGCGCGATGAGGGCTGCCACAGCGATCAAGGTTGTGACAATGGCCAGCCACTTGGCAACGGCTGTTTCGCCGATGCGCTTGCGGTGCAGAAGCAAGAGCAAAAAGCTGCCTGCGCAGGCACCGACGATGGCCCAGATGAGAAAATTCTGTAATGCTTCTAACATGATGTATCTTTTTCCTCCTGCTCGGCGATGCCGAAGCTTTGCGATTGTTTGCGGCGGGCGTAGGCGCTTTTGTTCACGATGCGCAACGAGACGCGCCCGTCTGCGCTGACAAGGGCCTGCACTTCGCTGTAGCGGCCGAGAAGCATGAGCAACGATCCCAGCGCGGCGATGATGAAGCCTGCGAAGATGACTGGGATGGCGTGACTGTATTTGAGCTCGAGCACGGTGGCGTTCATCGGCTGGATGTATTCAATGGTCGTATTTTCGTCGATGGCGACGACATCGCCCTCTTTGAAGGCGTAGGAGCCGACTTCGTCGTTGTTTTCATCAAACACATAAAGCAGAGCGACGCCGTCAGTCATTGGCTCGATGTCGACGGTGCGACTGCCGAGGGGAAAGCGCTGGCTTTCAGGAATGGCGTAGTCGCCGGTGACCTCGTCTGCGCCTTCGATGTGGACGACGTACATATTTTTATAGGCCATCTGGTAAATGGAGAGGCCGTGCTCTTTGTAAGGATGGTTGACGCGGGTGGTGGCGTCCTGGGCGACTTCTTCGCCGTCAAGGCTGAGGTCGAAGGTGGTGACCCAGTTGTCCACAGCGCCGTCTTCGTCGTAGTGGGTGGAAAAATCGCTGACGGTGATAACGCCATCGCCGACGCGCTCTGTGATGGCACGCGGCAGCGGCTGCGACTCGCCAGGCGAGAGCATGAGCTGACCGGTCACGGCGAAGCTCGAAAGAAAGGCACCGACGATGATGACGAGGATGCCGACATGGAGAATATGCGGCGCAAAAAGCTGCGGCACGTTCTGCCGCGCGAGAATGTAGCGGCCGGAGGCTGTCTCATGGGTGCTGAGCTTTTTGTAGCGATTTTTGGCGAGTGCTTCAAAAAATGCATCGGCATCGAGGCTGCTTTCTTTGAAGCCTGCTTCTTTGCCTGCAAGCGAGGCGGCGTCACGGCGCAATGTGCGCAAAAGCTTCGGCCAGAGCCCGACGCTGCAGGTCAGGAGATTGACGAAGAATGCCGCCGCGATGATGCGGAACGGCCAGGATTGGTACATCTCGGGCAGATCGTAGAGCGTCGCTGCCACAGAAAGCCCGGCCAGCGCCGCGATGAGGATCACCGCGAGACGGACAGATGAAAGGTATTTGAGCATTTCTTCCTCCGCGCAGTTTTTAGTTAGGAATTAGGAGTGCGGTGTGAGGAGTTACTGGTGCTGTGCACCAGTTCTGAGCTGCGCTGTCGCTGAGAAAAATCTCACAGCATCGCTGCAAACCTGCGCAATTCACGGAATCAATTCCTAATTCCTAACTCCGCACTCCTAACTGAAAACCGCGCCATCTTCATTATAACAGAGTTTCCCCACAATCTTCAACTTTTTCACAAAGTCTGAAAGCTTTCAGGAACAAGATTTATCAATCAGATTTATAAATGAATTTTTTATTATTTATGTCCCGACGCATTAACCGGAGAGCGCCTGTCTCTATAATGCGTCTGTGACGGTCCAGGCGGAAAAAAATCACCTGCGAAGCGTGGTGCAGGTGATGCATTATGCGTTTTCGCTGGCGTCGATGCGCGCCTGGATGATCTCGCAGAGCAAGGGGTCGGCGCCAATCGGCCCAGTTGTGATAAGATTCACATTGGGATGGCGCTCCGCCATCACCGCCATGCGCGCTGGCAGATCCTTGGCAATGTGGTGTCCGAAGGAAAGAAACAGCGGCACCACGAGGATTTTCTGCAAACCCTCGGCGATCATCGTCTCCAGTACATCCTCCAGCCGCGGCGCAGCGATCTCCACAAAGCCGTAGCGCACCACATATTCCGGATGCGCCGTCTGGTAGCGCGCCGCCGTCTCCGTGATCACAGCCAGCCCCTGCGGATAGCGGCTGCCGTGGCCCAGCACCACCACCCCCGTGCGCTCACTGCACATCGATGGAAGCCTCCGCCTCGCGCTCTGCCGCAGGAACGATCCAGGCCAACAGCACATACGCGGCGATCACGATGAGATGGTTAAACGGCGGCACCAGCGCTGCAGCCAGCCAGGCCAGCCGCACATAGCTCGCATCAATGCCGATCAGGCGCGCGATACCCGCGCACAGCCCGGTGAGTTTTTTGCCTTTTCTTTGCCGGCGCAACTTTTCCATAAAAAGAGCCTCCCTTGACGCGCTTGAGAATTTTTGGGAAAACGTGTAAAATACAAGTTACAACTCATTGTAAACCATTCCCAAAGGAGAGACAAGACCAATATGCGCATTTTTATGTTAATCCTGTCACTGATCGCCGCCGCTGCCTGCGTGTTTCTGAACGTGCTCGGCTACAACGGCACATTGTCCCAGGTGGAGTTCATCCTCATCTCCGCCGCTGTGGAGATCCTGCTCTGCCTGCTGCTGGGCCATTTCATGTTCCGCACCTATGCCAACCGCAAGCGCGCGAAAGCCCAGGCTCAGGAACTGACCAACGCGCAGGCCGCTTTGCAGCTCGCCCAGCAGGAAGCGCGCAGCGCCAGAGAAACTGCTGCCGCAGCCACAGCCGCCCGCGACGACGCCCTCGCCCGTGCTCAGGCCGCCAGCGCCCGGCAGACCGCCCCTGCGCCAGCCAGCCAGCAGTACGAGCCCCAGGCCACCCAGCCCCTGCCAACCGCCAACACCGACCAGGCCGATCCCCTCGGCACCACCACATTGTATCAAGCGCCCCTCGTCTGAGCGCACAGACAACAACACCCTGCAAGGCCCACAGCCCTGCAGGGTGTTGTCTTATATTGACGAGCATGTATCAATACGGTAGAGTGAGCGAGCACCAGCGGCGCTCACGCACAGACGTTTTCGAGGAAACGCTGCATAATGGCTGCGACTTGTGCTCTTGTGGCCTGTCCCTGTGGCTGGAGCTGGTCGTCGGTGACGCCTGCGAGCAATCCTTCGGCGACGGCCCACGATAGTACATCATTCGCCCAGCTTGAGATGTTCTCAGCATCACTGTAATGCGACAGGTCGGCGCGGGCTGTGGTGTCGAGGCCTTTATACTGGGCATACTTCATGAGCATGGCGGCGAGCTGTTCGCGGGTGATGGCGGTGTTTGGTGCGAAGGTGTCGTCGCTGATGCCGCTGACGATGCCATTGGCTGCGGCCCAGTTGACGGCGGTGGCGTACCAGTCGTCGGCGGCGACGTCGGTGAAGCCTGCGTCTGCTGCGCTGGTGACGTTTTCCATACGTGCAAGCATGGAGACGATCATGGCGCGGGTGGTGGTGGCTTCGGGCGCAAATGTTGTGTCGGAAACGCCAGTCATGAGGCCATTATCGTAGACGTACTGGATGGCGGCTTTCGCCCAGTGGTTGACTGGCACGTCGGTGAAGATCTCGCTGACGTCGGTGGCTGGGTCCTCTGGTTCTTCCCAGTTTGGATCTTCGGCGAAGGTCGCTGTGATCGCCACATCGCCAGATGGCATGGTGAAGGTGTAAGTGCCGTCGCCATTATCGGTTAGTTCCACATCCTTGCCACCGCTTGTGACGGTCAGATCATCCAAGAGATACGCTTCGTCTGGTGAAACGGTGATTGTTACCTGATCGCCCTCGGTGGCATAACGGTCCACATCGATGGTGCCGTTTTCACCCACATTGCTGACGATTTCGTAGCTGTATTTGCCAGTGTATGTGGGTTCGTAGGAACGTACCGTCAGCGTCGCGGCGCTGCTGGTCGTTTCGCCGCCGTCGCCGGTCACCACGCAACAGTATTGGTTGCCGCTCATCGCTATGGTGGTGCGCTCGATGGTATAGCTAGCGTCGGTCGCGCCGGTGATATCACTCCAACCGTTGCCGCTGTTAATCTTCCACTGGTAGCGGAGATTGTCGCCAGTGGCGGTGACGCTAAATGTCGCGCTCTGCCCTTCGGTGACGCTGACGCTCTGCGGTTGGGTGGTGATGGTCGTGGCAGCATTGACGGTCACGGTGCAAGTGGCGCTCACTCCACTACCGTCTGTAGCAGCGACGGTAATGGTTGCGATGCCGGGTGAAACAGCAGAGATGATTTGACTATTATTTGCAGTTGCGCCTTCGTGGAATTTTATGATATCAGGGTTATTGATTGTCCATAGTAAGCCCTTATCGGTGGCATTGTCCGGCGTGATGGTGGCGGTTAAGGTTTCGGTGCTGCCCTCCGTCAATTCCAGAGTGGTTTTGTCCAGCGACACGCTTTCAACAGAGACATTCGTCGCCGCTTCAATCGTCAAAGCAAACTGCTTGCTGTCGGACCCATAATCATTGGTGGCCGTCACGGTGAAGGTGCTTGTCTCCGCTGTGTTTGGGGTGCCGGAGATTTCACCGGTGCTTGCGTTCAACGTAAGGTTAGTAGGCAGAGAACTATCCTCAGCAATGCTCCATTTAATCGGCGTGGTTCCGGTTGCGGCAAGGGTCTGGTTATAAGTTGCCCCCACGGTGCCGTTTGGCAAGGTTGTAGTGGTAATGGTCGGCGTATACTTCACACTATCGCCCAGACTGTTCTTTATCCCTTCGTCCAGTGTGCCGCCGTTCACGATCACGTTGTGGCTGCCTGCGCTCAGGCTGGCATTTTCAGCCAGCGCCAGGCTCTCGCCCTCGCCGATGGTCAAATCCTCCTGCAAGGTCGCACTGCCGTACACGGTGCCCTCGTCGCCGTCAAAGACGATGCCGCCTGAAGAATTATCGCCTTTTCCAATCTGGATATCAGTGCTGGAGTTGTCTCTGATCCCGCCTTCGCCTCCGTCGCCGCTGGCTTTCACAATGGCGCTGTCGCTGACGGTCAGGCTGGGCTTCCCGGAGCCAAAACTGCTGCTACCAAAGGTATATCGGATGCCCGCACAGTCTTCGTTCTTGCCAGTCGCGGTCAGGCTGCCGCCATCCACAGACAGAGAGGCGTTCGAACTTTCGCCCGCCCGCACTGTTACACCATCGCCGGAGGAACTACTATTTTCGGCTGTGACATCGGCGTCCTGGATGGTCAGGGTGGCATCGCCGCTGTTGCTCTGAACCAGGATTCCGCTTGAACTGCCGCTGGCATTTAGACTACCTTCACCCTCAATGGCCAGGGTAGCATTGCCAGCATTAGTAAAAGATGAATATACCCAAATCCCGTTACTGCTTTCGAAAATCTCGTTTACACCCTTCAATGCAATGTTCAACGACACGCCTCCGGAATTATTGAACGCATAGATGCCTACGGTGGCGTAAAGGGATCCACTAGAGGTGCCACCCTTGATTTTCGCACCATCCAGTGTCAGGGTGCTGCCATCCCACTTGATGTTGTAGTCGTCGGCAGTTGCGCTGTCTTGTGAAACATTGCCGCTATCGTCCGTCGTGGCGTAAACCGTTGCGTTGTTTGTGCTGGTCAGCGCCACGCCACCCACATAGACCGTATCCCTATCCGCCGCCAGCGCTGGTGCTGCGCCGGTGGGAAAGAGGCTCAGGCAGAGGGCGGCAATCAGGGTCAGGCTGAATAATCGTTTTTTCATTGTGGTTCCTCCTCATCGGTGCCGGGGCCGGCGGGGTGTTCCGCGGACCGGCGCACATCATCGTTGTGGCAGACGCCCAGCAGGCTGTCGGCGACGGGCCGGAAATAGCGGCAGCTACCGCATTCGCTGGCGCTCTCTTCGCCGGGGCGCAGCTCGGCATGGGCGCAGGGGTCGTCGAGCACGAGCATGACGGGTCGGCCTGCCGGTGTCCATGGCGGATGGGCGATCACCGGCCAGTAGCCCTCAAGCCAGCGCCGGGCGTGGGGGTCGTATTTCAGCGGCAGGGTGATGACCTGCCCTTCGACGTCAATACGCAGGGTGTTGTCCATGGTGGGTCCTCCTTTCATGGTCTCCGGCGCTGGCGCGCCTGTGTCCAGGCCTTTACCAGCGCCATACGGGTGTCAGTGCTGGTCATGCCTCCACCCCCTTTTCTGCGCACGAAAAAGGACGTACCACATCCGCGCATAAACGCGGACATGGTACGTCCTTAGCAATGGATTTATGAAATTTTACGCAGCAAAAATGGACAGACTTATGCCATGCGTGCGTGCGTGCGTGCGTGCGTGCGTGCGTGCGTGCGTGCGTGCGTGCGTGC
>URZX01000035.1 GCA_900552455.1 uncultured Peptococcaceae bacterium
TTAGCAAAACAAGCTATTTAATTTTTATAGTGTCCAACTTTTGGGGGACAGTTCAACTTGAGTAGCCATGGTTTTTTCGTAGATCCATTCGTCGTTTTTTGTCAGCGCCAGCATCCTCCCAGCCAGAGCGGCGCAGCGCCTCAGCGCTTTAGCGTGGCGAGCGGTCAAGCCTAGCAATATGCGCCAGCGCCTCCGCCTCCGTCGCAAAAAGCCGCTTCTCGCGCACCTTCATCCCCGCGCGCCCACTCACCCCATCGTAGACAATCAGCCAGAATTCCCCGCTCCGCCGCTTGATCTGCACCTCGCGGATAAAATTGTTCGATTCAACAAGATAAGCCGTGTCACCGGCACGGAATTTTTGCATAAGGGATCAGCTCCTTGGGCAGATAGTGGGAGAGCGGGGGGATAAAGTTTATCAAGCTTTCATTGGTCGCATGATCTTTTCTACAATATCAATTTCTTCGTTTGAAAGATTGAAGAAGGTGTAAAGATCTTTATCAGACCATTTTCTGGTAAAATCCATCTTTGGAACGAAAATAAAATTGCTTCTTGATACATGAGAAGATGAATAGGTTGTCCGCATTAAAAAACGTGGCAATTTACACATCATAAATTGTCTAAAGTTTTCTGCTTCATTTTCGGTATCAAAGAAACCAATGTTTAGATATGAAAATGAATCAACTTGTCCAGGATAAACAATATGAGGTGTTGAGATTGAACGATAACCCTTTTCTGGCCTTACGCCAGCTTCTCCATTTTGTGGAACTAATATAGAAATACGGACTTTATATTTATCAATAAGGTTAGCGTTTTTCTTAACAATATCTCGGGAAATATAGCTCGCTTTAGAATTATTGGTACCATCGCTATGGATGAGTAAAATATCTCCATCTTGGTATTTTTCGTGGCCACGTGTTTTAGAGGGGATACCAAAAGTATCTATCGGTGATACCATTGAAGCAACGAAGTCAGTTGCCTGATTCTGGATCTTTTTAATAATTGAAACAGCTTGATTTGAGCGGACAAACAGTGATTCAAATTCATTTAGTGGACGTTTAGCTTCATTTCGTTTTCCAGCGGTGTAATTGACAACGATACAATCATCTTCGCGGTCCCTTTCCCAAAGGAAGTAGCAAATGCCACCTCCGATATCAACAGACGTAAAACAATCTTTTGAGTTAGCAAAGTCTACCAACTTGGTAAGATGTTTATCATTTACCATTTCAGTTCGAAATGTATTAAGACCCATTCCGCCATTATACCAGCGAGCCATGATAATCATTGAAACATATTTTGGAGATAGTGCTTTTGCTTCTTGTACAAAAAATTGAAAAATTGGTGGCGCTTGTTTGGCTGCCTTGCCAGAATTTGCTCCGCCATTTGACAACAATTGATAGGGTGGGTTGCCAACTATTGCATCAAATTCCATTAGACCATCTCCCATTTTCCAGTATCGTTTTTTTAGCACTCGTTTTTCAAACACATGAGGTTTGTTTTTCAGAACATTGACTAACTCTTTAACCCAGTGTGCTTTTATTCTTCTTTCGTGGTAACCTAGCAGAGTTCGTTGTGTAATTGCCTTAGCCATTTTTGTTTTGCAAATCACAAAAACATTGTTATCAATCGTTTCCTGCCACAGTTTATTTTTTTCTGCAATTTTCCATTTATGGCCGACTTCCTTTTCTAATTTACAACGGTATACACTATACGCCACATAGAGTGGATAGAGCCCTGTTTTAGAGTTTATTTCCAAAATCTGTGTATTTGGATTTTCGAAAACATCTTTTGTGACCTGTCCTTGATCGACAAAGCGCGGCGTGGATAGTGAGTGGTCTTCTTCAAATGTTTCATCGTAGAAACACCAACCTCCCAAAGTGTCAGCCATATGCATATTGACCACGCGCCATGGTGTCAGCACGGTTTCTTTATCAGGGTTTTTGAAGGTGCTGAACAAGCTGGCGATTTTTTTCACACGTTCTGTTGGTTCCAAAGTGTCAGCTTCACGCGCAATGTTTCGAATCCTGCGACCTGCCGCAATGAAGACTTCTTCATCGTAATATTTCTGGAATTCCTTGAACATTTCTTTTGTGACACCGTTTGGCATAAATTCTTCCCAGGAGGAGATGTCTATCGCATCAACGAAGCGGTCTAAGGTAATTTCTTCATCGTAAGGAATGTCTGCGCCATAGATAAGCAGAGGCATGCGGATAGAGATTCCTCTTAGAACACTGATTGCGGTCTTGCGAACTTTTTTCTTTTCTTTGAGCTCTTCCAGCCGTTCCTGTTCCTCAGGGGTCAGATCTTTTTTCGGTTTCTTTTTTAATTTTTTTTGTTCTTCATATTCTTCATTGGTCAAGCCTTGCTTGTTGACGTCTATTTCATCGGTTTTTGGCATTGCTGGCGTTTTGCCGATGATTTTCTTCAATTCTTCAAATTTTTTCAGATCTAACTGATCTAATTTTAGTAGTTCGTCATTATACAAACAGGTGTCATCAAAGCCGTGGCGAACGGCACGGTCGGCATACGCGCGTTTTAACTGCTGGAGCAATTTGTTGGTGTTGTAAGGCTTCATTTCGGAACCTGAAATTGCGATGACAGGGCAATAGTTCAGGAATTTTCCGAGGACTTGCTTGTCGCCGTCGGTTGTTTTTCCGGCTCGTGCAGAGATTTGTACCGCGCTGGTGATCATTTTTAATGTGCGGTCTGGCGCAAAGTCAAACACATAGGCGGTTTCCTTGATCTTGCCATCGTCGTTGCATGGCGACTGCACACGGAAGATGGTTTGCAAATAGTTGGCTGCCGATGTAGAATAAGCCCCCGCTAGCATAAAGACGGCTGTCCATTCTTTGACAGTGACGCCAGTGGTGAGTTTGCCACAGGAGAGGGTGATGGTATAGGTGTCCGACTTTTTCGCTGCTTTGATGGCGGCTTTTACTTTTCTCAGCGCCTCTTCGTATTTTTCTTCTTCATCGCCAGCGCCTGCAACATTCACAATATCGAACTGACCGCAGCCAAAAATAGGATGTTTCATCATCAGTGCTTTGAGTGCCCGCGCCTCTTTGACGCCTGGCACCATCCATAGGGTATGTTTAAATAAATCGCGATATTTTTCGTTGGTGAATGGATATTGGTTGTCTGGGTCTTCTTTTGTCATGAGGTTCAGGAAGGACCACACGTCTGCCTCATGGACAAAATCCCCTTCTTTGGCGGTTGGCGGCATGTTGTCATGGTCGATGCTGAAGTCACCAGTGAAGGTGCGGAAAAATTCCTTGAAATTGAACGCTTTGTCTTCGTAGGTGATGTAGTTTTCGTTATGCAGGATATCGCCGAGGGAGTAGGTGTAGATTCTGAGCTCCGGAAGTTCATCATAGGGGTTGGGATCGCCAAAATGGTTTTTATTCCATTCATATTTACATTCTTGCTCCATGACATAGTCCCAGGTATAGATGGATTTTTCTTCGTAATCACTTACAATATTGAACGGTGTGCCAGATAATGCAAGAAATTTTGTGCCCTGGCCTTCTTTTACAACTGCTTTTACGGTTTCTTCGCCGAGGGCTGTGGTCGTTCCTTCGTGAGCCTCATCTACGATCGCGCAATCCCAGACGGTATCAAAAATTTCATCGTTTTTATCGAATTTGCCGCCAACTTCTACCGATCCACGAAGATCTTGAATGGAAGCGAAATAAATGAACTTTTTCTTGGTTTTTAATAGCTGAGCAAGGGCGTAGCCTGTAGCCTTTGAGCCATAAAGTGTATCATCGGAATCATGGAATATTTTGGTGAAATCATCATACCAACCTGCATCAACAACTGGCCTGTGTGTTAAGATGATTGTTTTCTCAAACGCACATCGTTTCACGATTTCAAGAGCGACAAATGTTTTCCCATAGCGCATTTTTGCGTTGATAAGAAATCTGTCTGCTTTCTCAAAGTGGTTCACAACCTTGTTGATACAATCTTCCTGTTCTGGTCGAAAAATGATTGGTGTATGATGATTGTTGAGGCTGGTATTACTCAGATTTGCATAATTGTTTTTCACGGCATCGATTGCTTTTCGCGCAGTGTCAAGATCTATATAAAACCATTCTTTCCCGGTGGCATCGCCGATTGGAACATTATTTATACCGGAATTCTTTAGAACGTTATGCACTTGATGATCGCGGAAAGCTTTTAGCATGAGGTTGCCTTCCTCATCTTTTATGGTTCGTATAGCCAATTCTGTATGCAAAAGCTTTGGTGTAATTCCGGCGGTATTTGTATAAGATCGTATTCTTTCGAGAGCACACTGGTTTAGTTCGTGTGAATTAGGCAAAAGCTGATCGATCGGCGTATTCGTGTGCAGGGTCGCGTCGCCGATCTTCAACAGTCCTTTATGTGCTTCGTCTGGAATGGTAAATACATAGATCACCTTATAGTTAAAGGTCGCTTTAAATTCTGTTTGCATGGCGATTCCCTCCGTTCACAATGTTTTTGAACTCTAAACTTTTTTTCGCACGCCAATCATAGATCAAACAAGGCATTTCATTACAGCTTTCGTCGGCGTTACTCTGCTCGTCGTTGGTTTCTGATAGGCTGAATAGCGACTGTTGCTTGTAAATTGGTTGCGCGATACTATAAGGCACTGTCATGGTGATGCCGTTCATTTGCCAGATATTCCACGCTACGATATTTGCAATTTTTTTCATTTCTAACAGAGAAGGGGCGTGGTCAAATCGTGCTTTATAATAATCTATATAGGAAAGGAACATGTTTTCTCGTGCCAAAAGCACATTATCGCCTTGATAGTCATAGCCGTAGCAACTTTGGAAAGATCGGTATGTCCATGTTTTCCATTCGTTGTCCGACACTGCATTTTCGTTCACGATGCGCATTTTCCGATCTAATAAACCAATGCGTTCGCTCTGCGGAATCAATGTTCCGTTTACAGTATCATAACGGCTCACAAGATAAGGCGCTTCTCCGCAGCTGATTTCCATTCGCCGTGCGTCAACGTAATCTTTCCAGATTTTATCCCGCGGGAATACAATTTTTTCGGTCGTTGCTTGCCAGCACTGGTTTCCGCTGATATTGAAAACGTTCGCGCGCTCGAACCATGCTTCATCGATCAAATTGTTTTGCTCGTTGCACACCCATGAAGGAGTGAAAACCTCGGCTTTATCGCGCGTTCGTCTGATTTGTTCTTCTTTACTTTTTGACACGCGAGGTTGGATAATCGTGCTTCTGTCGCCAGTGATGAGATCAGGACAGATTTCCTGCTCTGCCTGATATTCTGGACCGTAGCCGATGTAATTATCCGTTCCCCAGCGAATAAAACGCTTGGTTGTTTTGTCGCTGAGAAGTATCTTTAACAAATCAAGGCTGATATCGGCGATATGTTGTTCTTTTACATCTATTTCCATATTGCAATCCTCGTTTATCGATAGTGCGTTATAATGTTACGTGCAATATAATGTGAAAAGTATCGTTGGTTATATTTTAGCATGGGGAAGAGAATTCTTCCACGAATGTTTGCCTAGATATTAAACTGGATTCTGACTAGAGGAGTGTCATGGATATTTTTCAAGGCGTCATTGATCGTATATCTTTTGTTAATCTTTTGCAGCCTGTTATGAGTAATAAATTCCACGCTGCCTTCTACAACGGATAACCCATTTAACCGTAGAGTGTCTTTGAAGTTTTCGAAATCGGCTTCTGTAAGATCGTCTAATCGTTTTCTCAATAATTTACAAGTGTATTCAAAGGTGCTATTAGAAATTCTGTGGGTATTTCTAATAGCCTTCATATATGTTTCGATGTTTGGAATATCATTTGTTGGATAAATGCTCTCTCCTTGGTGCATTTCTTCATAAATCCAATGACATAAATCTTCGTTTAATTCTATAAGGTATTTTTCAAACAAAGAATCTTTTTGCATGTCGTAGGTTGGATCTGACGTCATAAACATATAGCCATGCTGCGCGCTGCATCTGTTAAAAGGCTGATATCCAATAGGGGTAATTAATTGTAGCCCGGCGGATTCATCTGTTAGCGCCCATTTTATTGCGGTGATTTCCGCAGGAGAGCGGTATAGTAATCCATAGCGCGCGTCTTTTGTGCCTGAGCGAGAGGTTTTCTCTGAAAAATCTTGTTTGTCAAGAGGAAGCCAGCGGCCTCCGAGGTATTTACAACAGGCAAAGAATAACGCCGTTTTTAGATCGCTGGTTATATCTAAGACTGGTGTCTTAATTCCATAATGTTGAGCGAGTGCAAAATAATTGACATTAGAAGGTTCCCATTGTTTTATAACATCAAATTGATCCAGAAATAAGCACGCTTCAGATAAAATGAATAGATCTTTGAGAAAGCTCATTGGAGTGTAAGGACGAAAAATACTAGGCTTTGAGGAGGCGAAGAATGCATTTTCACCGCGATAATGATACAGCCCTGAGTCTTGTGTCCAGACTGTGCCGGTGTGAGGAAAGGTTTTCTGCATTCCAGGAATAAACATATCATATAAAAATCTTATGATGATTGCTAACGGAGCAGGAGCATTACTAATTTTGTTTAGTATGGTGTCTTTTTCTAGTGAAGTCATTCCGTCACGGTCAATGAGCCACTGAAATAAACCGGGCTCAGGCTGATCTGGCCAAATTCCAAATAACATGGCCGCTCTTTTTAGTGATTCAAAATACAGAGGGTCAGAAGCATTATCTATTGTTTTAATAAGATCGTGAAGTTCGTTTATTTTCTTTTGACTTTGGATTTCGTCGTCGAATAGTTGCTGGATTGTGTCAGAAGTAATAATGGGAATATTTTCGGATGTCGCAGCAATTGAGATGGGGGGCTGCGGGGATCTACGATAATACTTTTTCAAGCAGTTGTTCCAATTGGCACGCTCTCCATAGAGAGCATTTAAATGATTGCGCGCCATGTTGAGACTATCTTGGTAGGCAAGAGAGACTTCGCAATCGATGCCGATTGCTTCGGTTATTCTATCTTGCCAGTTTTTTTCAAGTTGAGTTTGTTTTCGCATGTTGACTCCTTCCGTGATAAAAATAATGCTGAGTCTTTGGCGAATCTTTATGTTATAATTTTATCAGATATTTGCGAGGCTTTCAAATTCCAGGGTGCGTTTTTGTTGGTTTTTCCTGTCAGTTATGGGTGCTTTCGTCGGCGAGCGGTAAAGCTTATCTCTTATTTCATCGGCTTGTTCCCGATGTTAGCCCGTTTTTTTACAGATAGTCGACCGAATAAATGTTGACAGTCTGCGTCCCTTTCCCTTACTCGCAGCCGTTTTCCCTTATTTTGCCCTGCAAAATAAGGGAAAACACCGCCACCCCAATCTCACACAAAAAACCGCCCGCATGTGACGAATTTTCGTCGCATGCGGGCGGGTTTGTTTTTCTATTCACCGATGCTGCATCAATACAGCTTGGAGCCTGCTGGGATGTGGTCGTCGACCATGAGCAGGTGCAGGTCTTCTTTGCCGTCTTTCTGGTTGACGGCGCTGATGACCATGCCGCAGCTATCGATGCCCATCATTTTGCGTGGTGGCAGGTTGGTGATGGCGATGAGGGTTTTGCCGATGAGTTCCTCCGGTTCGTAGTAGTCGTGGATGCCGGAGAGGATGGTGCGATCTTCGCCGGATCCGTCGTCGAGGGTGAACTGGAGGAGTTTTTTGCTCTTTGGCACGGCTTTGCAGTCGAGGACTTTGACGGCGCGGAAGTCGGATTTCGAGAAGGTTTCGAAGTCAACGCTGTCCTGGAAGAGTGGCTCGATCTCTACGCCTGTGAAATCGATGGTTTCTGTCTGTTCAGGCGCTGGCGCTTCGGTCTTCTTTTTCTTCTTTGCGCCTGCATCGTCGAGTGGCTTCATTGTTGGGAAGAGGAGCACATCGCGGATCGATTCTGCATTGGTGAGGAGCATGACCATGCGGTCGATGCCGATGCCGAGGCCGCCGGTTGGTGGCAGGCCGTATTCGAGGGCGTTGATGTAGTCGGTATCCATTGGATGGGCTTCGTCGTCGCCTTTGCGCTTGGCTTCGACTTGTTCTTCGAAGCGCTGGCGCTGGTCGATTGGGTTGTTGAGCTCGCTGAATGCGTTGGCGTGCTCACGACCGATGATGAAGAGCTCGAAACGGTCGGTGAGGGCTGGGTTGTCGGCTTTGCGACGGGCGAGTGGGGAGATCTCGACGGGATAATCGATGACGAAGGTTGGCTGGATGAGGGTTGCTTCAACGGCTTCGTCGAAGAGTTCTTCGAGAACTTTGCCGCGCGGCATGTCCTCTGGAATTTCGCAGCCGTAGTTGCGGGCGGCCTGGCGGAATTCGTCGTCTGTCATATCGGAAAGATAGTCGATGCCGGTGGCTTCTTTGACGGCGTCGGTCATGGTGACGCGGCGCCATGGCTTTTCGAGGTCGATGGTGTGTTCGCCGTTCTGGAAGACGGCGGTGCCGAGAACCTGGCGCGCAACGGTGCGGAAGAGGTCTTCGGTGAGGTCCATCATGGTTTCGTAGTCGCCGTAGGCCTGATACACTTCGAGCAGGGTGAATTCAGGGTTGTGGCGGGTGTCGATGCCTTCGTTGCGGAAAACGCGGCCGATTTCGTACACGCGTTCCATGCCGCCGACGATGAGGCGCTTGAGATGGAGCTCAAGGGCGATGCGCATGTAGAGGTCGATATCGAGGGCGTTGTGGTGGGTGATGAACGGACGCGCGTTGGCACCGCCGGCGATGGTGTGCAGCACTGGGGTTTCGACTTCGAGGAAGGCGTGGCTGTCGAGGTAGCTGCGGATGGCGGTGACGATTTTGGAGCGCATGATGAAGGTGTTCTTCACGTCGGGATTCATGATGAGGTCGACGTAGCGCTGGCGATAGCGGAGCTCGGTGTCGGTGAGTCCGTGGAATTTCTCTGGCAGTGGGCGCATGGCTTTGCAGAGGTGGTCGTATTTGTGGACTTTGATGGAGAGCTCGCCGCGATCGGTGACGAAGACGACGCCGGTGATGCCGACGATGTCGCCGATGTCGGCTTTTTTGAAGAACCAGTGCGCTTCTTCGCCGATGATGTCCTGACGGCAGTAGATCTGGATGTTGCCGCTAATATCGGCGACGTTGGCGAAGCCTGCTTTGCCCTGGCCGCGTTTTGCCATGATGCGGCCGGCGATCTTGACTTCTTCGCCGCTTTCGATGAGGGCGTCTTTCTGGGCGATGATCTCGTTGATGTGGTGGGTGATGTCAAAACGATGGCCGAATGGATCGACGCCGCGTTCGCGCAGGGCGTCCATCTTTTCGAGGCGTACGTTCATGATCTGCTTGAGGCCGCCGTCTGCTTTCTTGCCTTGCTGGGACATGCTTATGCTTCCTCCTTCTGGCTGTCGTGGGATACGGCAAGGATTTCGTAAGCGATCTTGCCGGCTGGGGCGTCGACGTGGATGGTCTGGCCCTGGCGCTTGCCGAGGAGACCAGCGCCGAGTGGGGATTCGTTGGAGATTTTGTTCTGCATTGGGTCGGCTTCGCTGGTGCCGACGATGCGGTATTCTTCAACATCGTCGAGTTCAACGTCGCGCACGGTGACGTAGCTGCCGATGTTGACGACGCCGGAGGAGTGGGTACCGTCTTCGATGACCTGGGCGTTGTGCAAGGTCGCTTCGATGGTCTGGATGCGGCCTTCGATGAAGGCCTGCTCGTTTTTCGCATCATCGTACTCGGAGTTTTCGCTCAAGTCACCAAAATCGATGGCCTGTTTGAGTCGTTCAGCAACTTCTTTGCGGCGTACGGTTTTTAAGTTGGCGAGTTCTTCTTTGAGGTTTTCGTAACCTTCGCGTGTGAGAATGACTGCTTCATCCATGGTAATTGCCTCCATTGTTTTCATATTGTCATGGGAATGTTGTTTTTCGCATAAGAAAGAAATTGGGCGTCTGCCCAATCTAATTTATTATAGAGAGGGTGGGCGCTGCTTGTCAAGAAGAATAAATGTTCGCTTTGGGCGAATAAATGTTTGTGCGGCGCAGGGCGTTCGTGTATACTGAAGAAAAGAACAGTGCATGCGACAAAGGGGGAACGGACGATGGATTATCTTTCCAAAAGAGAGCGACCGGCGGCGCTTTCGGAGCGCGAGAAAACAATCATGCGCGCGATCATCGACGCCGTGGAAAACCGCGGCATTCCGCCGTCGGTGCGGGACATCTGCGCGGCGACGGGGCTGCGCTCAAGCTCGACGGTGCACAAGTATCTGAACCGGCTGGCGGAAGCGGGCTACATTTTCCGCGACACAACGGCGTCGCGCGGGATCTCCATTCTGCGCGATGAAAACGGCGCAGACTATTCCTATCTGCGCAACGAAGAGGAAGAGGACGCGTTCGAAGAAATGCTGAACCTGCCTGTCGTCGGCAATGTCGCCGCTGGCGAGCCGATCTTCGCCGATGAAAACATCGAGGACAAGATCGCCTATCCGGCGCGTTTTGTGCGCAGGGATGGCGCCTTTATGCTGCGCATCCGCGGCGAGAGCATGATCGGCGTGGGCATCAATGACGGCGACTACATCGTCGTGGAGCCGGAGCAGGTGGCGGAAAACGGCGACGTTGTCGTGGCGCTCATCGGCGACGAAGCGACGTGCAAAACCTTCTACCGCGAAAAAAACATGGTGCGCCTGCAGCCGGAAAACGACGAGATGGAGCCCATCTATGTGGAAAATCCGATGATCATTGGCAAGGTCGTCGGCGTCATGCGCGACATGCATGGCTTCAAAAGCCACAGCCTGAGAATGTAAAAAACGCGCTTTGCCGGGGCAGCGAGCTTCGGCGAGCGCGTTTTTCTGCAAAAGAAAACCGACGCCCGCAGGCGTCGGTGGCGTTGTCAGACGTCGATCGTTTCAGTGTAGTCGTCGCCGAGATTCTGACCGCCGTTTGGACGGTGCTGTTGTGGGCCGCCGAAGTTGCCGAAATAGATCGTCTGTTGTGGAATTTTTGGCGCCGGAATGAAGATCCAGCAGAGAATGTAGAGTGCCGGCCCGGGAATCCCGCCTGGCAGGCAGAGCAGGAGAAAGAGGAAGCGGAAGATCACAGGATCGAGCTTGAAATATTCTCCCAAACCGCCGCAAACACCGGCAATCTTGCGCTGGTTCAGCGAGCGGGTCAATTTTTTCGTCATGCTTTGTCACCTCAAAATCAAATGTGGAATTATAAGCACTGGAACGGCAGATCGCACATATCCTCGAAATAATCCATATCCAGGATCTCCAGCTTGTCGTTGGTCTTGTTGATCAGCCCTTCCACCTCGAGATTGCGCATCACCGTCGATACCGACACACGGTTGATGCCGATGTATTTGGAGATGTCGTAGTGGGAAAGCTTGCCGTAGAAGACATAGCGGTTGTTTTCGAGCCGGTGGCCGTATTCCAGCACATATTTATAGATGAATTTGCACACACGGTAGCGCGGATCCTTGACAAGATCGTCTGCCACCTGGTGGTTGGCGTTCAGCGAAAGCGTACTGAGCCAGTTGATGATCACGCGGTTGAGCTCCGGCAGCGTCGTCGTGAGCAGCTCGTCAACCAGCGCGCGATCGAAGCGGTAGAGCGTGCAGTCCGTCTTGGCGACAATCTGCTCACTGGAATCGCTGCTTTCGCCAAGGAAAAAGAGCGACTCTGCGCAGAGACTTGGCGCGATCAGTACGTGGATGATGCGTTCCTTGCCCTGAGGGGTGAGAATGCTGTGGTGGGCAATGCCCTTCGTGAGATAGTAGAGATGGTCTACAGGCTGGCAGCTCGCAATGATGTTGCCGCCCTTTTTGACCTGCATTTTCTCCGCTTTGTCAAGGAAGTCGGAAAGAAGAAGGAGGCGGTCATCCTGCCTGAAAAAATACTCCATCTCCTTGTTGGATGATCTGTCTGACATAGGCGTCTCCTTTTTTGTCGTAAAACTGCATAGACTTAATGAATATTATACCATGAAGCTGGAAAAAGCGAATCATTTTTTGGTAACATTTTTGTGCAGAGCACGAAAAAAACGCCCACCAGGGGCGTTCGGTGTGCTATAATGCTTCCGTGGCGTTGCCATTGTTGTGCGGTGAGCGAGCGCCGGTGGCGCTCACGTTTGCGAACCGACCGAGGCGGCAGCCGAGAAAAGTGTACAGAAGCAGGCGGTTTAATCTCGCCCCGGAAATGGGGTGAGGCCATGGAGATGGATACAGTCATCGGGTTGGCGGGCCTTGTGTTGTTCGCCGTCGCTGTTGGATTTTCCTTTGGATCATATAAAAAATAACCGCCCCACACTTCTAACCCCGGGACGGTTATTTTAACAAAAAACCTGGGGGCGAACCGTCTGTCGGCGCGCCACACTTTTTCTGAATCCATTATAGCACAGCCGCTGGCGTTCCACAAGGATAAACCGCCAGCGCGCATCCATAAGGAGGGAAGGATCCATGCTCCATCTCGGCGCCCATATGTCCACAGGAAAAGGCTTCGACCGCGCAGCGCGTGATGCGCGCGCCATCGGCGCCGACGCCATGCAGGTGTTCACGCGCAATCCGCGCGGCGGCAAAGCCCGCGTTCTCCGGGAAAACGAGCTGGCGCAGCTCGCCCAGGAGCGGGAGCAGGGCCTCGTCATCGTCTGCCACGCCCCCTACACCGTCAACCTCGCCTCCGCGCACGACGACGTGCGCGCCTTCGGTCAACAGATCATCGCCGAAGACCTCCAGCGCATGCAAAAGCTTGGCGCTCGCGCCCTCGTCGTCCACAGCGGCGCCCACACCGGCGCCGGTGAAGAAACAGGCCTTGCCCGCCTCATCCAGAGCCTCGAGCTGCTCCTGCCCCGCGTTCCCGCCGGATCGCGCATTTTGCTTGAGACCATGTCAGGCTCCGGCTCCGAGCTCGGCGCAAGCCTCGAAGCGCTCGCGCACATCCTCGCGCATTTCGACCACAGCTCCGCCCTCGGGCTCTGTCTCGACACCTGTCATCTGTTCTCCGCCGGCTATGACGTGCGCAACTGGCACGCCTTCAAAGCCCAGTTTACCGCCCAGATCCCCTGGCAAGCCGTCGGCTGCATTCATTTGAACGACAGCAAAACCCCTTTCGCAAGCAACAAAGACCGCCACGAGCGCCTCGGTGAAGGTTCCCTCGGCTGGCAGACCTTTTACGACATCGTGCGCGCCGAAGCAGCGTCCGATCTTCCCCTCATCATGGAAACCCCCAACGACCTTTCCGGCTGGCAGGAAGAAATCCGTGCCCTGCGCGCCGTTTTATGACCCATCACCCGATCAATCCACAGGAGGAATCATGGCTTTTCGAATGAGTGATTTCGGTATCCCAAATTATGATACCAACGTAAACGTACTGTATAAAAACGCCGTCGAACACGGCGAGAGCATTCCCTGCGGCGACGAAGAATACATCCGCTACCGCATGAGCGGCACCCCCCTCGTCGTCGTGCTGCGCTTTGCCTTCGAAAAAGACGGCGAAACCCCGAAAAACGTCATCGCCCACACCTTTCTCGAAAATGACGTCCGCTGGCAGAGCGGCGTAGCAGAAAGCTCAGGCAGTCAGGCCCGCGTCGACCGCGCAGGAAACGCCCTCACCGCCGAGCTCGTCAATCCCGGCGCAGCCGGCCAGGGCTACAGCCCCATGCTCTACGCCGACAGCGTGCGCTTCGGCAAAACGCGCGAAGACCTCCAGGCCAGCATCTTTCTCCAGGAAGGCATCCTCACACCTGATCCCAAGGGCGGCGTGCAGCTCCTTGCACGCGTAAAAAAGATCACTCCCGTCATGAAAAGCCAGCTCTGGCTGTTTTCTGCCGTCGAGCTCGCGCTGGATGCAGGCAGCATCTTCGTCCCCGTCAGCCGCGACATCATGGAAAAACAGCTTGCCGCAGCAAGCGTCGGCGACCTCTGCGTGCTCACCGGACAGCTTTCCCTTCTCAAAGACTGGCAGTGAGAACTTTTCCACAGAAAATGCTTGACGCCTGCCCGCCGTTGCCCTATAATAGTCTAGTCTGAATATCGAATGATCTTATGTGAAAGAGGTGTACAACGATGAAACCAGGGATTCACCCAGATTATCACGAAGTGAAAGTAGTCTGCGCTTGCGGCAATGAATTCACGACCCGCTCCACCAGCAAGGGCGACATCAAGGTCGAAGTCTGCTCCGCCTGCCACCCATTCTTCACCGGGAAACAGCGTATCCGCGGTGCAAAGGGTCGCGTAGAAGCTTTCAACAAAAAATACAACCGCGACTAATGCAATCCTCAAGCCCTCGCAGGTCCGTCCTGCGAGGGCTTTTTTTCGTGGCAAATGGGCATCGATAAAAAGAGTCGATACAGAATAGACTGTATTTTTAATATTCTTGTTGTCAAATCTTTAATCCTTTGTTACAATTACAGGTGTTATTGTGGGTATTCATTTAGAAAATATGGATACTCTCGGTCGCAATTATCACTGTAGGAACTCTACAAAGGAAGGATGTAAAAAATGAAGCATAAGAGATTAATGTCAATCCTGACATTGGTTGTGTTCGCCATGCTTCTGCCAACCGCAGCTTTTGCGGAAGGTGAGATGCTCGGCGATCAGCTTCCGATCTGGAGTATCGCCCCATTCGTCGGCATGCTCCTGTCCATTGCAATTTTCCCACTCGTCAAAGGCGAATGGTGGGAAAAGAATCAGCTGTGGGTGGCCCTGTTCTGGTCCGCTGTGTTCATCGTACCGTTCTTTATCGCGTTCGGTGCGCACATCACCATCTTTGAACTGATCCACACCATCGCCCTCGACTATTTCCCATTCCTGCTCCTGCTCATCGCTCTGTATGCAGCTGCAGGCGGCATCGTGATCCGTGGCTCTCTCGTCGGCACGCCTAAGCTCAACACCGCTATTCTGGCGATCGGTACCGTTCTGGCTTCCGTCATCGGGACTACCGGTGCGGCCATGGTGCTGATCCGTCCGATCATCCGTGCCAATGAATGGCGTAAGCACAAGATGCACACCATCATTTTCTTTATCTTCCTCATCTGCAACATCGGCGGCAGCCTGACCCCACTCGGTGACCCACCACTCTTCATGGGCTATCTGCGTGGCGTTCCATTCTTCTGGTGCCTGACCCATCTCTGGCCAATGTACCTCTTCACTTCTGTGATCCTGCTGGTGATCTACTATTTCTTCGAAAACAGCAGATACAAAAAAGACCTCGCAGATGGCTGCGTACAGCCAGAACACAGCGGCGAAAAGCTGCAGTTTGACGGTCTCATCAACGTTGCCTTCATCGTGCTGATCCTCATCGGCACCTACAGCAGCGGCTTCCTCGCTGGTCTCGATGCATTCACCAATGCCGACGGCAGCACCAAGGGCATCACCCTCTTCACCCACGGTGAAGAAACCGCCGTTGCTACCTATCCAAACCTCATCAAGGACGCAATCTATCTGGTTGCCATCGCCCTCTCCATGAAGTTCACGAAGAAAACGCTCCGCGAAGAAAACAACTTCAACTGGGGCGCAATGGAAGAAGTTGCCAAGCTCTTTATCGGTATCTTCATCACCATGATCCCAGCCCTCGCGCTTCTCGAAGCAAAGGGCGCAAGCCTTGGTCTGCAGGAAGAATGGCAGTTCTTCTGGAGCACCGGTCTCTTGTCCGGGTTCCTGGATAACACCCCAACCTACCTCGTATTCCTGACCACCGCTGCTTCCCTCGGCGCTGCCGAAGGGATCGTCACCACCGTTGGTACCGTCGCTGTGCCACTGCTCATCGCAGTTTCCGCCGGTGCGGTATTCATGGGTGCCCTCAGCTACATTGGTAACGCTCCAAACTTCATGGTTCGTTCCATCGCTGAAGAACACGATATCAAGATGCCAAGCTTCTTTGGCTACATGAAGTGGTCCTTCGGGATCCTCGTGCCGGTCTTCCTGCTCGACACCCTGATCTTCATGATCTTGTAATCGTTTTTACTGCTCACAAAGAAACGATCGCCGCGCGCGGTCGTTTCTTTTTTGCTTTTTATCAAAAAATATTGGCCGAATCACAGAATCAAGAATGAAAATCTGCGCACGATGATGTATAATTGTATGCGGAATCATTTTCCTGTTGAATAGTCATCACACGAAACAAGGGTGGGAGGTACCTTAATGGACGAGAAAGAATTAGCGCTGAAAGCCACGAGCATTCGTCGCGACATCATTAAGATGATCGGCGCTGCCAAGAGCGGACATCCAGGTGGATCGCTTTCCGCAGTGGAATTATTGACTTATCTTTATTTTGTGGAAATGCACGTTGATCCAGCCGATCCCGATAGGACAGACCGCGATCATTTTGTGCTCTCAAAGGGACACGCAGCGCCAGTGCTCTATGCAACACTCGCTGAACGCGGCTTTTTTGCCACCGAAAAACTGGAAACCCTGCGCCAGCTCGGCAGTAAGCTCCAGGGCCATCCGGATATGCGCAAGGTGCCAGGCGTGGATATGTCCACCGGCTCTCTCGGCACCGGCATTTCTGCTGCCGTCGGCATGGCGCTCTCGAAAAAGCTCGACAAGAGCGACCGCTATGTGTACGCGCTTTTGGGCGACGGTGAGATCGAAGAAGGCCAGGTTTGGGAAGCAGCGATGGCCGCTGCCCACTATGGCCTTGATCATATGATCGCCTTCGTCGATCACAACGGCTTGCAGATCGACGGCCGCACCGCAGACGTCATGAACGTCGATCCAGTAGATGAAAAATTCGCCGCCTTCGGCTGGGATGTGCAGGTGATTGACGGCCATTCCTTTGCCGAGATCGCCGACGCCATCGCCAAGGCCAAAAGAGCCACCACTGGCAAGCCACAGATGATCGTCATGAACACCACGAAGGGCAAGGGCGTTTCCTTCATGGAAAACGAAGTCGGCTGGCACGGCTCTGCGCCAAATGCCGAACAGGTCGCTCAGGCGCTCAGAGAATTAGGGGAGGATGCGTAAATGGAAAAACAAGCAACACGCGAAGCATACGGTCAGGCGCTGGAAGCCCTCGGCGCCGCCAATGAAAACGTCGTCGTCCTCGATGCCGACCTGTCGAAATCGACCAAGACCAACCTCTTCCAGAAGAAATTTCCGGAACGCTTTTTTGATATGGGCATCGCCGAGCAGAACATGATGGGCGTCGCCGCTGGTTTTGCAGCCACCGGTAAGGTGCCATTTGCGAGCACCTTCGCCGTTTTTGCAACTGGCCGCGCTTACGACCAGATCCGCAACACCATCTGCTACCCGCAGCTGAATGTCAAGATCGCTGCCACCCACGCCGGCATCACCGTCGGTGAAGACGGCGGTAGCCATCAGGCGCTGGAGGATATCAACCTCATGCGCGGCCTGCCAAATATGACCGTGCTCGTTCCTGCCGATGGTCCGGAAGCCTACAAGGCCGTCATGGCCGCTGCCGCATACGACGGCCCCGTCTACATCCGTCTCGGCCGCAGCGCTGTGCCAACCGTCACCGATCCAGACGCCGATTTCGTCATCGGCAAGGGCAAGCTTCTGCGCGAAGGGACAGACGTCACCCTCATCGCCTGCGGCATGATGGTCGCTGTGGCGCTGGATGCTGCCGAGCTTCTCGCTGCAGAAGGTGTGAACGCCGCCGTCATCGATATGAGCACCATCAAACCGATCGACCGCGCCCTCATCTGTGAATGGGCTGAGAAAACCGGCGCCGTCGTCACCGCTGAAGAGCACAACATCATCGGCGGACTGGGCAGCGCCGTCAGCGAAGTGCTGGCGCTCGAATGCCCAACGCCGCTGGAAATGGTCGGCGTGGAAGACGTCTTCGGTGAAAGCGGCACCGCCGCAGCCCTCGTCGAAAAATATGGCCTCACGAAAGAGCGCATCGCCGAAAAAGCCAAAAAAGCCATCGCGCGCAAATAAATCAACCGTTCGTTCGCGGCTGGGTCTGAGGGCTCAGCCGTTTTTCTTGCAATAAAAAAATTCCATTGACCGAAAATCGCGCCAGATAGCGCTTTTTTCGCACAGCCGTCGGTGGTGGTCAATCATTACCTAGACGCTCACCGTAAAATGGAGTACTATGATGGAGTTGTAAAGCATCATCTCAATAGAAAGGGTTCCAATGCCAATGGACATTATCAAACGCAACGGCAGCACCGAGCCGTACGAGCGCGCCAAGATCGCCCGCGTCATTGAGCGCGCCTTTGCGAGCGTCGAAAGCACGATCGCTGCCGAAAAACTGAACGCGATGGTGGACACCATCGAGCAGGCCCTCGAAGAGGAAGTGCGTCTCGGACTGGCGCTGCACGTGGAAGACATTCAGGACCTGGTCGAAAAAACACTCATCGAAGAAAATTATTATAAAGAAGTCAAAAGCTTCATCCTCTACCGCGAGGACCGCAAGCGCAAGCGCCGCACCCGCGGCATGATCACCGCCTGCTTCCCGGAAGTGCCGGAAATGGACGAGCTCCTCAAAGAGATCGAGCGCGATTTTCCCGGCGAGGTGTATGGGCTGGAATATCTCCTGATCAAGTTCCAGTCGTTCTACAAGCCGGGGCTTTCCCTGGCAGAGCGCTTCACCTTTCTCATCAAGGCCTGTGTGGAGCTGACGACCCAGGAAGCGCCGCGCTGGGAATTTATCGCCGCGCGCATCTATTTCCTCGAGTTTGAGCGCGCCCTGGCAGCGCGCATGGCCGACCACGGCATCGACGATCTCTACGAAAAGATCGAATACCTCACCGAGGAAGGCCTCTACGGCAGCTACATCCTGCAGCACTACAGCCGCGAGGAGATCCTCGAAGCAGCGACCTTCATCGACGAACGCCGCAACAAGCTGATCAATTATTCCGGCATCGAGCTTCTGCTCAAACGCTACGTCGTGCGCAGCCACGCCGGCGTGCCGCTGGAAAGCGTGCAGGAAATGTTCCTCGGTATCGCGCTGCATTTGGCGATGTTGGAAGCGCGGAAGCAGCGTCTGGACTGGGTGCGCCGCTTCTACGACATGCTCTCGACCCTCAAGGTGACGATGGCGACGCCGACGCTGGCCAATGCGCGCAAGCCGTTTCACCAGCTCTCGAGCTGCTTCATCGACACCGTGCCCGACAGCCTCGAGGGCATCTACCGCAGCATCGACAATTTTGCCCAGGTGAGCAAATTCGGCGGCGGCATGGGGCTCTATTTCGGCAAGGTCCGCGCCATGGGCTCGGCGATCCGCGGCTTTGAAGGCGCAGCCGGCGGCGTCATTCGCTGGATCCGACTGGCCAACGACACCGCTGTCGCCGTCGATCAGCTGGGTGTGCGCCAGGGCGCTGTGGCGGTGTATCTCGATGTCTGGCACCGCGATCTGCCGGAATTTCTTGCGCTGCGCACCAACAACGGCGACGACCGCATGAAAGCCCACGACGTTTTTCCAGCAGTCTGCTATCCCGATTATTTCTGGCAGCAGGCCCGTGATAATATTGAAGGCGACTGGTATCTCATGTGCCCGCACGACATCTACACCGTCAAGGGCTACCATCTCGAGGACTGTTTCGGCGAAGAGTGGACAGAAAAATACCTCGACTGCGTCCGCGACAAGCGCATCGCCAAGCGCGTGCTGCCGATCAAGGACATCATCCGTCTGATCATCAAGAGCGCCGTTGAAACCGGCACACCGTTTGCCTTCAACCGCGACACCGTCAATCGCGCCAATCCGAACGGCGACAAGGGCGTCATTTACTGCTCCAATCTCTGCACCGAGATCGCGCAGAATATGAGCGCCATCGAAAGCGTCGAGCAGCGCGTGGAGATCGTCGACGGCGAAGAAGTCGTCGTCACAGTGACCAAGCCGGGCGATTTCGTCGTCTGCAACCTCGCCAGCCTCTCGCTGGGACATCTCAACGTAGACGATCCTGCTGAGATCGAGGACGTCACTAAAAGCGTCGTGCGCGCGCTGGACAACGTCATCGACCTCAATTTCTTCCCGCTGCCTTACGCCAGGATCAACAACCGCCGCTACCGGCCGATCGGCCTCGGCGTCAGCGGCTACCACCATATGCTCGCCAGCCACCACATCCAGTGGGAGAGCGAGGAGCATCTCGCGCTGGTCGACCGCGTGTTTGAGGACATCAACTACGCCGCCATCAAAGCGAGCATGGAAAACGCCCGCGAAAAAGGTGCGTATGCGCTCTTTGCCGGCAGTGACTGGCAGACCGGCGCTTATTTCGCCAAGCGCGGCTACGAAAGCGAACGCTGGCAGAAGCTTGCCGCCGACGTCCGCGAAAACGGCCTGCGCAACGGCTACCTGATGGCGATCGCGCCAACCTCCAGCACCTCCATCATCGCCGGCACCTCCGCCGGTGTCGATCCGATCATGAACCGCTTCTTCCTGGAAGAGAAGAAAAACGGTCTGATGCCGCGCGTGGCGCCAGAGCTCTCGATGGAAACCTACTGGTATTACAAGAGCGCCCATTATATCGACCAGAGCTGGTCGGTGCGCGCAGCCGGCGTGCGCCAGCGCCACATCGACCAGGCGCAGAGCGTCAATCTCTACATCACCAACGACTACACCTTCCGCAAGGTCCTGAACCTCTACATCCAGGCCTGGGAATGTGGCGTCAAAACCCTCTACTACATCCGCTCCAAGAGCCTGGAGGTAGAGGAATGCGAAAGCTGCTCAGCCTAAGAAAGGAGAATGACACGTGGAGCAAGTGAAAAAACGTCCGCTCTTTAATCCCGATGGCGACGTGAGCGTGAATGCCCGTCGCATCATCGGCGGCAACACCACCAACCTCAACGATTTCAACAACATGAAGTATCAGTGGGTCAGCGGCTGGTATCGTCAGGCGATGAACAATTTCTGGGTGCCGGAAGAGATCAACATGCACACCGACATCAAGGATTATCCGCTCTTGGCGCCGGCAGAACGCCGCGCCTACGACAAGATCCTGAGCTTTCTGATCTTCCTCGACAGCATCCAGACAGCGAATTTGCCAAATATTTCCAGCTACGTCACCGCCAACGAGGTGAATCTCTGCCTCTCCATCCAGATCTTCCAGGAAGCGCTGCACAGCCAGAGCTATTCCTACATGCTCGACACCATCTGCCAGCCGCAGGAGCGCAACGATGTGCTCTATCAGTGGAAAAACGACGAACATCTCCTGCGCCGCAATGAATTCATCGGCAAGATCTACAACGATTTCCAGGAAGATCCGTCGGCCCTCAATTTCATGCGCGCCGTCATGGGCAATTTCATCCTCGAAGGCGTCTATTTCTACAGCGGCTTCATGTTTTTCTATAACCTCGGCCGCAACAACCGCATGCCAGGCTCCGTGCAGGAGATCCGCTACATCAACCGCGACGAGAACACCCATCTCTGGCTTTTCCGCAACATCATCAAGGAGCTGCGCGAGGAATGTCCGGAGCTTTTCACCGACGAACTCATCGCTCTCTATCGCGAGATGATCCGCGAAGGCTGCGAGCAGGAGATCGCCTGGGGCCATTATGTGATCGGCGATGAGATCGAAGGCCTGACACAGGAAATGGTCACCGACTACATCCAGTATCTCGGCAATCTGCGCGCGACGAGCCTGGATTTTGGCCCGATCTACGAAGGCCACGATGTCGAGCCGCCGTCCATGACCTGGGTCAGCCAGTACAGCAATGCCAACATGATCAAGACCGATTTCTTCGAAGCCCGCTCGACAGCCTATGCAAAATCGAGCGCCCTCGTTGACGACCTTTGATGGCGGCATGCTGCGTTTGTTTGAGCGAAAGGGGACAAACCATGCTGTATTTCACCAACCCACCTGCGCTCAGCGATGAGGAGCAGGAAAAATTTCAGCGCATACTCGACCGCTATGTGCACGATGCGCTCTTTACCAGCACCACGCCGCTGGAATGTGTGCGCGCCGTGCACCGGCTGATCCAGCAAAATGTCATCTATCCGCGGCAGCGGCTGCGCATGGAGGGCGCAGTCAGCCTCTCTGTGCTGCCGGAAAGCGACGAAGGCCGCCACTACATCTCGGCCTACGGCGCCCTCGTCAACCGCCGCGCCAACAGCTACGGCATCGCCCGCGCCGTCGACGCCATCCTCTGCGACCCACGCATCGGCATCGAAAGCCAGCTCGTCGAAGGCTGCCTGCTCGCCGCCGACGCCGTGCCCTCGATGCACCTCTGGAACATCGTCACCGTCGCCCACAAAAGCTACCACGTCGACACCGCCTGCGAGCTCATGACCAACCCCCAGGCCGTCCGCCGCACCGGCGAGCCCGGCCTGCCGCTGGAAGCCCTCGCCGCCGACGAACTGCCGATGATCGAAGCCCTGCTTCCGAGCTATCAGTATTGCCTCGTCAGCGACGACATCATGCGCGCCGGCCATCTCTGGCGCGCCGCCGATACCCCAAATTGTCTCTCCAGCTACGTGCCCCTCAGCCGGCGCTGATGCCACCATCCCGCGCGCTCTGCCCGAAACCGGCAGGGCGCGCCAGTTTTTTTGCACAAAACACACGATTTTCGAAAAAAATCTTAAAAAAGCTGTTGACTTCCCGCAAAAAGGATGGTATTATAAACGAGCTGTGAGGCGAGGGGCTGAAAGCCCTGGCCCACCGAAACTACGGCGAGTTGGAGAAGCGGCTTAACTCATCAGCCTTTCACGCTGACATTCACGGGT
>URZX01000036.1 GCA_900552455.1 uncultured Peptococcaceae bacterium
GAAGAGAAGAGCGCGTAGTCCGCGCTGATCTTTGCGCGCAAAATTTCAGAGAACCCATTTCACAGACGCATCCCGTGCGTGGCATCTCCGCGCCCGCCGTGCGTCTGTTTTTCGTGTCTCCGCGCAGCGCGAAAGGGGGCGGCGTCCATGTGTAAGCTTGGCAGAAAACCCCTCGCAGCATTGCTCACGCTGGCGCTTCTCGTCAGCCTCCTGCCGCTCGGCGCAGCGCCAGCACAGGCAGCAGACACCGCTGGAGCGTTTGAAGTGACCGGCGGCACATTGGGGTCGGATTACTCCTACTCCAACGGCGTCCTTACCGTGAACGACGGCGCAAACATCACTATCTCCATGGCCAGCGGGGCAACGACTCCGACTTCTGACCGGATTGTAGTTGCAGAAAACGCCACCGCCACCATCACCTTAAATGACGTGAACATCAAAGGTTCTGCCAATAATGGAAACGTCCCAAGCGCCATTGATTTGTCACCAAATGCGACGCTGATGTTAGTTTTAAGTGAGAATAGCACTAACACCCTCGCAGGTGCGGATGGCGGGGGTTATGACGACGCTCCCGGAATTCATGTGCCGGATAGTGCCGCCCTTATCATTCAAGGCGGCGGTTCCCTGACTGTAACTGGAGGATCATCAACGACCAATTTCGGTGGCACGGGGATAGGAGGAGTGATTGACGACACTGAAGCGGGTAGTGGTGTTTACAGAGGTGAAGATTGTGGTACTGTCATCATTCTGTCAAGTGGCACTGTAAACATTGTTGGTGGCAGTTCTTTAATGTCAGGCTCCGGTGGAGCAGATATTGGCGGCGGCCAAGGCGCTGGTGTGGGTGGCGAAGATGGTTCGAACGGCCAGGGCATCCGCCCCGTGTCCGGCCAAGAGAATACCTATACGGTTTGGGGCAACCTCACCTTGCCCTGCGACATCACCATCCCGCAGGGCGCCACGGTGACCATTCCCAATGGCGCCAGCCTGACCGTGCCGGAGGGCACCAAACTCATCAACAACGGCACGATCGTGAAACAGCAGGGCGGCACGTTTACGAACAACGGAACGCTCGACGGTAAGCCGCTGGGCTATCCAAGCACGGTGACTGTCGCTATTTCTGGTAATGGCGTAACGACGGAAAATATGGTGGCTTATGGCACGACGGAGACAGTGACAGCGACTGTCACTGGTAATAATCAGCCAGCCAGCGATGGCACAGTGACATTTTATCGCGGCGAGGCGAGCGATGAGAATAAAATCAATGAAACGCCTGCAAAAGTTTCTAACGGCAAAGCGACCACGACCGTTTCTCTCAGCGGCGAAAACTGGACGCCGAGCGAGACCTCGCAAACCATCACCGCTGTGTACACACCGGGCGAGAGCAACCAGCTGCGGCCGGGAAATGGCAAAAGTTCGCTGACGATCCAGCCAAAAACGCTGACCGCTTCTCTTGGCGGAACGCTCACAAAAACGTATGACGGAAACACGGATGCGCCGGAAGGGATCAAGATCGAGCTCGAAGGCGTGGTTTCCGGGGAAAACGTGAGCGCAAGCAGCGAATCGATCAGCTATGACGATGCGAACGTTGGGACAGGAAAAACGATTACTGCGTCAGATGTCGAATTGAGCGGCGAGAACGCTAGAAATTATACGCTGGGATCGAAAACGACGATTACCACCGATGCTGGTGTTATTATTGCGGCGGAAATTACAGGATCGGTAACCATCAGTGGCACACCGACGGTTGGCGAAACGTTGAAAGCAACCTATTCTGGCGGCAATGCGACAGAGATTTCTTATCAGTGGTATCGTGGAAATGATGCGATCAGCGGTGCAACAGCACAAACCTACACCTTAACAGCAGCTGACGCTGGAAAGTCTCTCTCTGTGCGCGTCACCGCCAGTGAAAATTATTCCGGCAGCGTGGAAAGCACGCCGGTGACTGTTAATAAAACCGAGCAATCTGCGCCAGAGACAGGCGCAGGCTACAAGATTGATTATGTCGCGGAGACCATCAGCGCAGAAAACGGCTACGAACTGGCAGCGACCAAAGACGCAAACGACGGCTCAGCAGCACTGACTGTCACGCCAGGCACAGATGTGTACATTCGCCTTGCAGAGACAGCGACCGCCTATGCTTCTGACTGGACCCTCGTGGATGTTCCAGCGCGCCCAGCTGCGCCAGCGAACGTTTCCGGCGGCACCGAGCAGATCAGCGGCGTTGACAGCAGCATGGAATACCGCGCCGTCGGCAGCACAGGCTGGACACGCTGCTCCGGAACCAGCATTTCAAATCTCAGCGATGGTGACTACGAAGTGCGCATCGCAGCGACCAACAACAGCTTCGCCAGCGAAGCCGTGCAGGTGCATGTGTCGCCATACACCAGACGCTTTAGCTACGAGATCTCGACGAGCGTTGGTGACAATGGTACGATTTCCGTCGACCGCTACGCCACCGAAGGCGAGCGCGTGACCATCACCGTTTCGCCAGACGAAGCCTACAAGCTCGATGACCTCAGCGTCACTGCGCATGGCAAAGAAGTCGCGCTCACCGCGGGTGGCGACGGGACATTCTCCTTCACCATGCCAAGCGCCGACGTGAAGATCTCTGCGACCTTCGCAGAAGATCCTGACTGGACGCCAGACGAACCAGAAGAACCAGCCACCGATGTCAGTGAGATCTTCCTTGACGTCGCGCCAAATGCGTGGTATAAGGACGCTGTGCAATACGCCTACGACCATGGTTTGATGACCGGCGTTTCTGCGTATGAGTTCGCGCCAGAACAAACGACGACGCGTGCGATGATCGTCAGCATCCTCGCGCGACTGGAAAATGTCACCAGCGCTGAAGACGCAGGCTTCGCCGACGTGAGCGCGGACGACTGGTACGCCACCGCCGTCAACTGGGCAGCCAGCGCAGGCGTCGTCAGCGGCACGGGGAACGGGAATTTCTCGCCAAACGCTGCCATCACCCGCGAGCAGCTGGCAGCGATGCTCATGAACTACAGCGCGTGGAAAGGCGAGGATGTGTCAGCCCGCGCCGATCTCTCAGGCTACAGCGACCAGCCAAGCATCTGGGCAGAAGAAACCATGGCCTGGGCCGTCGCCGAGGGATTGATCAGCGGCGTCACCGCAGACCAGCTTCAGCCACAGGGGAACGCAACAAGAGCGCAGGTTGCAGCGATTTTGCAGCGGTTTCTGAAAAATGCGTGATGAGCAAATTGCATATTGACGATCCTCAGCGATTTTGCTATGCTTAATGTAGTGATCGTACTACGGAAACTTGAGAAGCCCGTGGTCCAAAAGGCTCCTGCGGGGGCCTTTTGCTATTTAGGGGGAGACAACGTGGCGAAAAAAGAGTTTTTGACTGTTGAGCAGCAGATGGATTTTCTTGAAAAAGAGAAGGATCTCATTATCACAGACAGGGATTTTGCCCAGGAGAGACTGCGCAGGGTCGGCTACTTTTCCTCGCTTAATGATTGATGTTTAATTTTTAATTAGTAATTGATGTTGGCTAGAGATTGATACGCCGCCTGCGCGTCGCATCAATCTCTAGCCATTTAATTTTTTTCTCGTAGTTTTGCGCAAGGCTGGAATTTATTTGTTTTGGAGCGTGAGCGACAAAACGTTCCTGAATTACACATTAATCATTACTAATTTATCATTTGCAGATCATTTTCAGATCATTCTCATTTACCACGCGTCATCGGATATCGTATAATAATAACAACGACGACAACGGAGGTGGTGCACGATGGCTGTGCATCGGGAGCTTGTCAGCGCTGGGAAGTTTGACGAAAAGTTTCGGCGGGCGCTGCTGGATTATTATGGCTATGGCTACAAGCCGCTGGCTTCTTACGACAACTGGCGGCGGCTGAACGGGATCCTGGCGGATTATCTGGACTGGGCGGAGGAGCCGGGCGCGGTGCGGTTTGCGAGCGCGGATTCGGAGCAGATGGAGGAAAATCCCTTCCACCGCGTTTATCGCTTCTGCAAGTACAAGCCGGTGGCCTATCCGGCGACGTTTCTGCACACGCTGGCGCTGCTCAGCGGGGAATTTTCCCTGCGCGCGCTGCCAGCGGCGGTGCAAGAGAACGAGGAGCGGCAGATGCATCTGGAGGATGTGCTGGCGGCGGGCGGTCCTTTCAAAACGGCGGACCTGCTGGCGCTGATCGGCGCTGGCGAGGCGCGCACGCTGAACAATCGCCTTGACGATCTGGCGGCGCTGGGGATCCTTGTCTGCGAGCAGCAGAGCGGCAGCCGCGGCGGCGCGGGCAATCGCTACTGGCGGCGTGGGCAGCTGACGCTGGCGGAGCTTGTGCGCTGCGGCGAGGCGGTGGATGAGGAGTTTACGCAGCATTTGCAGACGTTTCTTCAATTCTATGGGGAGACGCTGCCTTGCGGGGTGCTGGGCACGTTTCTGCTGGATCGGCTGGGCGAGACGGGCGCGCGTCCGTTCCGCTTCAAGCATGCATATTTTATGCAGGCGCTGCACGATTTCACGGCGGTGGATCTCTTGGCGGCGATGGAGCAGGGGCTGTGGTGCCGCGTGGTCTATCGCCACGGCACGTCGAATCTGGAGACGGAGCTGCTCTGCTGGCCGCTGGAGCTGCGTCGGAGCACGATGCAGGGCCGCAGCCATCTGCTTTTCTACGAGCCGGAGCATCGCAGTCTGGCGAGTCTGCGGCTGGAATTTATCGATGCGGTCTATCTTTACAAGGACGCGGCGGTGCGCGATTGTCTCGGGCGCGAGGCGGCGGAGCTGGATGCGGACATTGCGCGGGCGCAGGCGATGCTGCCGTATGTCTGGGGCAGCTCGACGGGGCGCACGCAGGCGCACAACGCTGCCGCTCCGCCAGCGCTGCAGGAGGTGGCGCTCTGCATCCGCTGCGATGCGAAAGAAGAGCCTTACATTGCGCGGCGGCTGTTGCGGGAATGTCGCGGCGGCAGGGTGACGTTCGATGAGCGCGCTGGCACGGCGACGCTGCGCGTGACGGTTTGCGACGCGAAGGAGATGCGGCCCTGGCTGCGCAGCTTTTACGGGCGCATTCTTTCCTGTGAGGGGCTGGAGGATGCGCTGGCGGAGGATGTCGCTGCGATGGCGGCGGGGCATCCGCAGCAGGAGCGCGGGTCCGGCGGGGAGCGCTGGCAGCTTTCGCCAGCGCTGCGCGAGCGTCTCGGCGCGGGCACGCAGGCGCGCACGCATGAGCAGCTTTTTAACGAGGTGTTCAGCGTGTATTACCAGATCATGGCGGAGGTGTTTTGCGGCCTCAGCGCCGAGGAGGACGCGGCATTTTGCACCGAGGCAGAGCTCGACGCGCGCATTCGTGCGGCGCTGGGCGCACATTATCTGAAGCTCGGCAGCGAGACGGAGCACACGCTGCCGCAGGAGCTGGTGCAGACACTTCTCGGCGGCGATCTTGTGGAGCGCGGCAGCGTCACGCGGCGGGCGGCGCAGCGCTGTGTCTTCAAGGGCGAGGCGAAGACGGTTGCGGCGCTGCGTTCGCGCTACCAGTGTGCGCCGGGGCTGCGTTTTTATCGCGATGTGGTGCCACTGTCGGTGCTGGAGCTGCGCTGGCTCGCGGCGGCGCTGGCTGACAAACGCCGCGGTTGCTTCCTTTCGGATGCGGAAACGCGCGCGCTGCAGGCGCTCTTGGCAGAAAAATGTCCGCAGCTTGTGCCGCTGGCGCTGGAAAAGATCGTGCAGATTGACCGCTTTCATTTTCCCGCTGAAGCGCTGGCGCGGGAGCAGCAGGTGCTGCCGCAGATCCTTGCGGCGCTGGCGCAGGGGCGCGATCTTGCGCTCTGCTACCGCACGCGCTTTGCTGGTCGCCGCTGCGGACGCTACACGCCGCTGGTGCTCGTCTATTCGCTGCGCGACGACCGTTTTCAGGGACGTTTCTGCGCCGACAATGGCGAGATCGTGACGCTCAATCTCGCGCGCATCGAGAGCGTGCAGCTGGATGCGCCGAGCGTTGGCCGCGCGCAGGCAGCGGAGCAGCTGACGGCGCTGCGCCAGGCAGAATGGCAGGAGGTGTGTGTGCAGTTTGCAGACGTGCGCAATCTTGCTGATCGCATTCTCACTGAGTTTTCGCCGTGGCAGAAGCGCTGCAGCTTTGACGCGGAAGCAGGGCGCTACACGCTGACCCTCGCTTATCAGCAGCGGGATGTGTGGGACATCACGGTGCGCCTGATGGGCTACGGCGCTGGGATCCGCTTTGCAGATCCGGAACATGAGATCGCCCGCGAGGTGGCGCGGCGTGTGCGCGAGCAGGCGAGATTGTTTGGCGAGTGAGGATTTTTCACCAAATTTTCCGATCGCCGATTGCCAGCGACGCGAAGAGGCGCTACGATGAGAGTATAAAAGATGAAGGGAGGGACGGCTGCTGCCTGCGGGCGGCGCCGTGCATGAAATGAAAGGATTTTCTGTTGAAGAGGCCAAACGTCTGCGCGAGGCGCAGGATTATGCGGCGTATTTTTCCTATTGCAGCGCATTTGCAGACGATCCCGAGGCGCAGGCGCATCTGGCGTACTGCTGCTACCACGGCTATGGCGTCGATCAGGATCTCGCTCAGGCGGCGGACTGGTACGCGAAAGCGGCGGAAGCTGGTCATGCGCAGGCAACCTGCGCCCTGGGCCTGTGCTATGACAACGGCGAGGGCGTGGCGCGGGATCGCGCTGAGGCGATGCGGCTCTACGAGCTGGCTGCTGCGCGCGGCTATGAGCTGGCGAATTATTACCTGGCGCTCTGCCACGAAGAAGCGGGCGAAGCTGCGCAGGCTGCTGCGCTGTACGAGCCGCTTGTGCAGGAGGGCTACGTCGCCGCCTATGCGCGGATGGGGCTGCTGCTCGCCGAAGGGCGCGGCGTGACGCAGGATCTGGCGCGGGCAGAGGAACTGCTGGCTACCTGCACAGACTATGCGGAGAGCTTCTACGACGACGAGCTGGCGCAGATCTGGCGCGTGCTCGCCGATTGTCGGCAGGCGCTGGGCGGTGACGCGCGCGAGGCGGAGGACGCTGCGCTGGCGCTTTACGATAGCCTCGCTGACAGCGACGAGAGCGGCGAGTCTGCCTACTGGGCGGGCAAGCTTCTGGCTGCGCGCGGCGAGGACAAGGCGGCCTTTCGCCGCTGGGAGCAGGCGTTGCTCGCTGGCTGGCGGCCGGCGGTGCTGCGTGTGGCGCAGGCGTATGAGCACGGCCGCGGCGTGGCTCGGGATACAGAAAAGGCCTACGCTGTTCTCTGCGCCCAGGCATCGCAGGGCGATGCGTATTTCCGCGTGCTCCAGGCGGTGCATCTCGAGTACGGCGTCGGCGTGGCGCAGGATCTGACACAGGCTGTCGCTCTCTACGAGGAGGCGGCTGCCAGCGACAATGTGCTGGCGCGGCGCACGGCGCAGTTCTGCCTTGGCTGCTGCGCGCTCCACGGGCGTGGCATGGCGCAGGATGTGGAGAAAGCGCGCACGCTGCTGGAAACGAGCGGCGAGGAGATGGCGAAGTATTTTCTCGCGCTTCTGGACGATCGCTCGGCGGCGGACTGCTATACGCTGGCGCTCATCTATCAGCACGATTTCTATTACATCAAGGCGGCGCCGGAGCTCGCCTATCGCTACGCGCAGGAGGCCTGCGACCTCGATCCGCAGCCGAATCATCTGAGCATGCTGGCGCGGCTCGTTTTCAGCGGCAGCGGCTGTCCGCGCGATCTCGAGCGGGCCTGCGCCCTCTATGAGCAGGCTGGCGACGAGCGCGCAGAGCAGGCGCTCGCAGAATATCGCTACTACGGCGTGGTGCTGGCGCAGGACGACGCTGCCGCTGTGCGCGCCTTTGCAGCCGGCGTGCAGCGCGATGACCGGCGCGCCATGCTCTATCTGGGACTCTGCCATCTCCACGGACGCGGCCTCAGCGCAGACACCGCGCAGGCGCTGACGCTTTTCGAACGCGCTGCCGCAGGAAATGGCTACTACGCGCGTTACGCTGCCGGCATTGCGGCGCTCGTCGTGCTTTCGCAGCCAGCGCTCGCTGGCGATGCAGAGGCGGCGCGCGCAACCTTGGCGCGTCTCGCGGAAACGTCGTCCATCTGGACGCAGATCGACCGCTTCTATGCGGCAGCGCCGACGCCGGAGCTGGCCTCGCTCTTCCTGGAGCTCGTCGAGACCAAGCTTTCCGAGCGCTATCTCAAGCGTCCGCCGCTGACCTATTACGCAGGGCGGGTCCTCCGCGTGCAGCGGCTCGTCAAGGCGTATGCCAAAAGCGGCGCTGATGTGCGCGGTCTGCAGCAGGAGATCGTCCGTCTCGAGAAAGCCCTTGCTCAGTCTCAGGCAGAGAGCGAGAGCAAGGATGCGCTCCTGGCAGAGAAGGAGCAGTCCATCGCGGCGCTGTCCGACGACGTTGCTTTCTATCGTGATGTGCTGAGCCGCGGCGTGGCGACTGTGGAAGAAAAGGTCGACGCTGTCCACGCTGCCACCCAGGACATCCAGCAGGCGATCGGCGAGCTGAGTGATCTCGTCAGCGGTGCGTTTATGGACGAGCTGCGCGGCGCTAAGGAAACGCTGCGCGCACAGCTCGAGACCACGCCGCCAGAGGCGCAGGATGCCCTCGTCGACGCCATGTGCCGCCAGATCAACGACGCCATCAACAGCGCCATGGCCCATGCCTCTGACGCCATCGTCAGCCAGGAGGAGGCGCATCTCGAGCGTCTCTTCGGCGAAAGCTGGCAGAAGCTCCTGCCGCTTTCCCGCGCCTCGATCGTTTCGGCGAGCGTGCTCTGGCAAGGCTGCGCTGGCGTCACCATGCCGGATTTTGACTACAGCGGCATCTGCATCTCGGTGACGACTGCCCTTGAGGCGGAACTGCGGCGCGTTTTCTTCGACGGCTTCGGCGATTATCTGGTGGAAAAATACGGCGCGCCGGAAACGCTCGCGCCAGAAGATGTTTTCGCCATCTGGCCGGAGAAGCTGCTCTCGATGACGCAGCGCGAGTACGCGCGCGCGAAAAAGCCGAAGCTCAAGCGCCAGCACGTGTTCACCATCGGCAATCTGCCGTTTCTCCTCGGCGAACGGCGGGAGCGCTTTTCCGGCGCGGAGCAGCAGGCGCTCGTGCAGCAGCGGGTGGTAGAATATCTCGCCACCATCGTCAAGCCGGAATTTGCCGACGCGCCGCGCGAGGTTTTCACCGCTGCCCACGGCGGCGAGAGCTTCGTCGACAAATGCGAGCGCATCCGCAACGACTACCGCAACGCCGCTGCGCATGCGCAGGTCGTCAGCCGCGATCAGGCCATCGCCTGCTACCACGCGGTGATCGGACGCATCGGCGCTTACGACCATATCTCAGGCGTCACCAGCGCGCTGCTCGCTCTTTACAGCGTTCTCAAATGATCTCCCAGCACTGTCCGCAACTCGCGGGCGGTGCTTTTTTACTTTTTCTTCCGATATCAAGCGGCAGGCATCGCGCCGTTCCGCTATCATAAAGATAGAAAAAGCAGAGGAGGTGACCCAGATGCTGGAACTGATGCTGACCACCGAAGAAATACAGCGGCTGGCACAGCTGATCAGAGAGGCAGAGCAGACGTTCGCGTCGGCCGAGTACCACTTTGATCCAGAATTTGTGAGCTACAGCTGCAGCTGCACGGCACACAAGATGTCCTGCGGCTGGGATTGACAAAAGCGGGAGCATCGTGCTCCCGCCGGTTTGAGAAAGGATGAGGGAAATGGAAAAGGAACAGAAAAAGATCATGTTGCTGCTCACCGAAGAATGCAACCTCGCCTGCAGCTACTGTTACGAGCACCACAAGCGCCCGCGAACGATGGATTTTTCACAGGCCAGGCGCATCATCGACGCCCATTACGCGCAAACGGCGCCTGGCGAGACGGTGCTCATCGAGGTGTTTGGCGGCGAGCCATTTTTGAATTTTCCGCTGATGCAGAGAATCGACGACTATGTCATGACGACCTATGGCGACCGCGTGAATCTCTTTGAGACGACGACCAACGGCACCCTCGTTCACGGCGAGATGCAGAGCTGGCTGGCGGCACGTCGCGATCGCTGGCGCGTGTCCCTTTCTCTCGATGGCACTCAGGCGATGCACGATCGCAATCGTCCGCTCAAGGGCGGCGGCTCCAGCTACGCGCAGATCGACCGCGCGTTCTTCCTGCGTACCTGGCCAGGCACTGCGCAGGCGAAGCTGACGCTCTCTGAGCAGACGCTGCCGCAGTTGGCGGAGGGCGTGATCAGTCTGCACGAGCAGGGCTTTGTCGTCGACGCGACGCTTTCCACTGGCGTGGACTGGGATTTCGCGGCAAACGAGCAAATTTTCGTGCGTGAGCTGGCGAAGCTCGTCGAATTTTACAGCGCGCATCCAGAGCTGCCGCTGTGCACTCTGCTCAACTTCGATCTGCGGCTGGTTTTTGCGGAGCGTCCGTCGGAACTGCGATTCTGCGGCGCTGGCGAAATGACTTGCTGCTACGATGCAGCTGGCGGCTGCTATCCCTGCCAGGGCTTTGCGCCGGTGGCGCTGGGGGCAGAAGCAGCGGCGTTCAAAGATTTCGACGCGCAGAAATTCTCTCTCGCAGCCGACAATCCCTGCGTGCGCTGCCCGTTCTTTTTCCTCTGCGACCTCTGCTACAGCGCCAATCTCGCGACGACAGGCAGCCTGTACCGCGTCGATCCGAACCTTTGCCGCGCTTATAGGCTCTGCATCCTCGCGAGCGCGCGCGTGCAGTTTGCACGCGTGAGCAGGAAGCACCGCCTTGCGCCGGACGATCGGCTCGTGCTCGGTGCTGTGCGTCTCGTGCAGGAGGAATGCCAGCGTCCGGCGCTCTGGCAGGAGGCTGTGTGATGCGTCGCGTTGTGGCGGCGTTGCTGTCGCATTACGGCTGCGCCGATGAGGTGCGGCAGCTGGAACCCCTCGCTGCCTACGAGCGTCCGCTGCGTGTGCGCGTTCTGCGTGCAGAGACAGCGCAGGGGCGCTTCGTTGTCAAGCTGCTGGCGCGGCAAGCCGTTTCGCAGACGCAGGAGGAGCGCCAGGCGGCATTCTCTGAATTTCTCCGCGCTCAGGATCTGCCGGTGCCGCAGAAATTTCGCGCTGGTGACAATTTTTGCAGCGTGCTCCGCCTCGGCAGGGAGGCATATCTGGCGACGGTGGAGGAGAATTTCGGCGAGGATCTGCGCCGACCGACACCGGAAACCGTCTACGCCCTCGGGCGTTTTCTCGGACGTATGCACAGCGCATCCCTCGCCGCAGGCTTCCAGCTCGCAGACGGTCACACCTGGCGCGCGCTGATGGCAGGGCGCACAACTGTTGCGCAGATCTGGCAAGGGACGCCGCCGCTTCCCGAATTCGCCGCCCTCTGCCAGCGCCATGACGCCGTCTGCGCCACCATGCGCCGTCTCTGGCCACAGCTGCCGCGCGCCGCTGTGCACGGCGATCTCAGTCTTACGAGCAATCTCATGCAGCGCGAGCGCGGCATTGGCGTCATCGATTTCAACCTCGCCGGGCGGGAAATGCTCCTCGGCGATTTCCTCATCACCTGGTACAGCAGCCGCTGGCAGCTGCCGCTCTGCGCCGAGTTTTCGTCGCAGCAGTGGACGCAGCTGGCGCAGGCCTACAGCGCCGGTTACAGCAGCGAACGTGTGCTCACGCAGCAGGCGCGCGCCGTGCTCCAACAGCTTGCACATAGCTTGAACGGCGCCTACTGCCATCGCCTTATCGCTGCGCTCTGGCAGGCGGCGCACAGAGAAGAAGCCTGCGCACTGCTACCCCACGCGCTGCGCCAGTACGACCGCGTTGCCCCGGATTTTGATCTTACGGAGGTGCTTTCTCATGCGTGCATTCAATAATCTGACCAATGATTTTCAGCGACTTGTCGCCGGGCGGAGCATCGCTCGCGACCTCGACGCCGTCGGCATCAATTTTTATCCTGCGGAGCGCGCCTTCCAAGTGAAGATCTACGAGCCGCCGCGGGAAAATACGCCGGTGCGCGAGACAGATGCGCCGCTTTTGCGCTGGCTCGCTGCGCGCGATATGATCCGCTGTCGCACACACGGCGCCAGTACAAGCGACAGCCGCGATTACATCGCTCTGAAAAATCGTTCCGATGAGAACATGACAGCGCTTTTTCGCACACTGGAAGCGTGGCATCCTGGCGTTTCAGCGATCCGTGACAGTCTGCGCACGCTCTCGGCGCTGCCTGTGACTGTGACAGATGCTCCCGACCAGCGCTTCGCTGCGCTGAGCACCATCGCCCTCAAGCAGAAGCCTGGGCAGATGCCGACGCTGAATCTCGAATGGCTGCTGCGCCGGCTGCCTGATCCCGACCAGCCAGGCCAGGATTTTCGCTACGACGATGCGACCTATCTCAGCGCCCTCGCCGCTGCGCGCGGTACGCCCCTCGTCCCCCTCGCAGATGCGCTGCAGCGCCACTGGTTCGCCTACGAGAAAAGCCGCGCCCTCCATCTCTGGCTCGCTGCCGTCGATCTCGCGCCTGACGGCTATCAGCGCTGGAAGATCTACCTCCGTGGCGACGGGCGCAGCCTTTCCCTTGCGCATCTTGCACCTTTCGCGCATCTCCATGCAAACGCCGCCAGCGGCCTCCGCCAACTCAGCGAATTTGCGCGCACACAGCCAACGCTCCAGCTCTACGGCTTCGCCATTTCCCGCGACAGCCACGCGCACGTCGCCCTCAACACCTATTTCATCGAAGAATAAAAACCATCGCCGCCCGAAAAAATCGAGCGGCGATGGTTTTATGCAAACGTTTCCTTCAACAGATCGAGCAGCGCCTGGGCGACGGGGTGAAAGACCTGGTATTTTTTCCAGATGATGTGGCCTTCGCTTTCGAGGCGCGGCGTGAGGGGACGGAAGCAGAGATCAGAATTTTCGCTGGTGTCGATGAGATTGTCGAAGCTGAGCATGATGCCGAGGCCGGCGCGCACGAGAACGGCGCCGTTGTAGGGCAGGTTAAAGGTGGCGACGACATTGAGTCGTTCCTGAAGATCGCCGAAAAGCTTTGGATAATCGTCGCTCATGCCTTGGATGGAGAGAATGAGCGGCTGATCTGCGACGTCTTCGGCGCTGACGCTCGTTTTTGCGGCGAGGGGATGATCTTTCGGCAGGATGGCGCCCCAGCGGTCGCGGGTGGGGAGGGTGATGAAATTGTATTTCGAGAGATCGACGGGATTGGCGATGACAGCAAAATCCAATAGGCCTTTGTCGAGATCGCCGGCGATGTCGGCGGTGTTGCCGCTTTTGAGATGGTAGTGGATGCCGGGATGCTGTCGGTTCAGCTGAACGAGCACATCGGCGAGACGCTTCATCGCTTCGCTTTCGGCGCAGCCAATGAAAATGTCGCCGCGCAGGTCATCTGTGAGCGTCTGAAATTCCTCGGTGGTCTTGTCGACCATCTGCAAAATGTCTTCAGCGCGTTTACGCAGCAGCTGGCCTTCCGGCGTCAGCTCAATGCGAAAGCTGTGACGGATGAATAGCCGCTTGCCAAGCTCTTCTTCCAGACTTTTCACCTGGCGGGAGAGCGCCGACTGGCTGACGTGCAGGCGCTCAGCGGCGCGGGTCATATTTTCTTCACGGGCGATCTCTAAAAAATATCGCAGGGTGCGCAGTTCCATGATGATCTTCCTTTCATGCCATGCATTATTTTCATGGTATGACATTCATTTTAACAATTGGCGCATAGCAGCGCAAGAGCGTATACTAAACCTGAATAGATTGATCGAAAGGATGAGACACATGCAGAACTTACAGCTCACTCAGGAATGGGACAAGATTTTCCCACAATCGGATAAAGTGGACCACAGCAAGGTGACCTTCCACAATCGCTATGGTATCACGCTGGCAGCGGATCTCTACATGCCAAAGAATGCCAGCGGCAAGCTGGCAGCGATCGCCGTCAGCGGCCCGTTCGGCGCGGTGAAGGAACAGGCCAGCGGCTTCTACGCGCAGACCATGGCAGAGCGCGGATTTCTCACCCTCGCTTTTGATCCGTCGTTCACTGGCGAAAGCGGCGGAGAACCACGCTACATGGCCTCGCCGGATATCAACACCGAAGATTTCCAGGCAGCGGTGGATTATCTCTCCTGCCGTGACGACGTGGATCCGGAGCGTATCGGCATCATTGGCATCTGCGGCTGGGGCGGCATGGCGCTGAATGCTGCTGCGCTTGACACGCGTGTGAAAGCGACTGTGGCGTCGACAATGTACGACATGACGCGCGTGAACGCGAAGGGCTATTTTGACGCAGAAGATTCTGCGGAGGCGCGCCACGAAAAACGTCTGGCGCTGAACGCTCAGCGTACCGAGGATTACAAAAATGGCAGCTACGTTCGCGCTGGCGGCGTGGTCGATCCGCTGCCGGAAGATGCGCCATTTTTCGTCAAGGATTACTACGATTATTACAAGACCGACCGCGGCTACCACGCGCGCTCGCTGAATTCCAACGACGGTTGGGCCGCCACTGGCTGCATCTCGTTTCTGAACCAGCCGATCCTCACCTACACGAACGAGATCCGCTCCGCCGTTCTCATCATGCACGGCGAAAAAGCACATTCCTGCTATTTCAGCAAGGATGCCTTCGCTCAGATGATGGACGGCAATCCTGTGCCGGAGAATAAGGAGCTCCTGATCATCCCCGACGCTGTCCACACCGATCTCTACGACGGCGGCGGCAAGAACGCGATCCCATTTGATAAGCTCGCGGATTTCTTTACCACATATCTGAAATGATTTCCCCACGCACCGCTGACTGCGGTGCTTTTTTTGCGCGCTGAGATTTTGCATAGAAAACTTGGCAGAAAATCGTTGACAAGTACACTTGGCAATGGTAAGATGATTACGACAAGAAAACTTGGCAAATTCACAGGAGGTGCAACAATGGATAAGGAACAAATTCTCGCGATGAGCCGCGAAGAAAACAAACTCATTGACGAGCGCGAGCAACAGGTAGGCGACAAAGCTTGGAGACTTGGTCTGTTGTGTATGGCAGTCGTGTTCATCGTTCTGTTTGTCTATCAGACTTTTGTGCTTGGCACAAATAGCTACGATCTGCTGGCGCTTTTCTCCAGTGCGCTGATGGGGCATAGTTTTTATCAGTACGCGAAGCTGCGCAAGAGATCGTTCCTTTTCGGCGGATGTTGCTGGATGCTGTGCGTGATACTATGGATGATTATGGTCTTCTGGAAAGGGTGAGCGCATGGACGACGGACTCGTACTGAAAAATCATCTCAGGGAAGCGCGTGCCGAGAAAAAACTTTCACAGGCTGCGCTGGCCGAACTTGTCGGGGTCTCACGTAATACCATTAGCTCCATCGAGACTGGACAGTTTAATCCGACGGCTAAGCTGGCGCTGATCCTCTGCATCGCGCTGGACAAAAAATTTGAAGAGCTGTTTTATTTCTGAGTGAAACAAAGGACCTCGCGCGAGGTCCTTTGTTCGTGATATGTTGTTTGCGATCAGCCAGCGAGTTTTGCGAGATCGGCGAGGGTGGCGTCGAGATTGCGTCCGTGCCAGGTGTCGTCGGAGCCGTAGATAAATTTGATGCCGTCCCAGCTGAGCATGGCGGAGGTGCGGAAGCCCATGAGTTCTTTCTGCTGCGTGGTGAGGCGAATGGTGTCGCCCAAAGTGGTGATGGTGACAAGGTAGTTGAGGCCGTCTTCGTTAATGCTGACGCTTTGGATCTCGCTGTAAGGAATTTCCAGCGCGACTTCACGCTTGAGAGCGAGCGTTGCTGGCTGAAAGGCAGGAGCACGAGTTTGTCCGTGCAGAGCTGGAGCACGTAGAATTCCATGGAGAAGAAGCGGGCGATCTTGGCGCTGAGATTTTCCGGCGCAAATTTGACGACGATGGCGCGGTCGTCGAGCGGTTCGAGGCCGAGTTCGGCGAGAACAGTGAGTAATGTTTTTTCGGATGCCATGAAGGATCCCTCCTTAGTTTTTGATACACTCTTATTATATACAAGGGGGGGTTAATTCAAGTAAAATTTTACTTCTACGAAAATATTTTCGTGACAGTCGAGAATTGGCGGAAGAATTTCACCTTGACAATTCTATGTCCTTTCGTTAATATAATGAAGAGTCGAGGTGAGCCGGATGGATCAGAAGATGATGGCAGAAGCCATCTGCGAAGCGCGCAAGGCGCTGGCCCACAAGGATGTACCGATCGGCGCGGTTGTCGCGCTGGATGGGGAGATCATCGGGCGCGGGCACAACACGCGCGAACGCGATCACGATCCGTCGGGACACGCAGAGATCAACGCGATGCGCGATGCGGCGCAGACGCTTGGCCGCTGGCAGCTGGACGGGGCGACGCTTTATGTGACGCACGAGCCTTGTCCGATGTGCGCAGGGGCGATGCTTCTGGCGCGTGTGCAGGGGGTGGTCTACGGCGCAGATGAGCCGACGTTCGGCGTTTGCGGCAGCCAGATGAATCTGCTGCAGTTCCCGGGCTTTCCGAATAATGTGCGCATCCGCGGGCCGATCGCTCAGGAAGCGTGCAGCGCCTTGACGAGAGATTTTTTCCGCGCTTTGCGGGAGAAAATCTGACTGTGGAGATGTACCCAAGTGGCTGAAGGGTCCGCACTCGAAATGCGGTAGGCGCTTCACGGCGCGCGAGAGTTCAAATCTCTCCATCTCCGTTGCCGGCCTCTGGCGGTGGTCAAAGGCCGGCGATATTTTTTCGGGATACTTCGCAAGAAAATCCTTGACATTCGTAAAATCTGTGTTATTATTAGTAATGTCTTCGGGCGGTTAGCTCAGTTGGTTAGAGTATCTGCTTGACATGCAGGGGGTCGCTGGTTCGAGTCCAGTATCGCCCAGCCGAAAAGAAAAAAACGCATTCTTGTAAAAGAGTGCGTTTTTTTCTTTATCAGGGTGTGCTATAATCTGATATTGTAGGGTACATTACTAGGAATACATCAACCATTAAGAGGTGAAAAATAATCATGCTTGGTTTTAAGGAATTGGAATTGTCCGACCGAGATATTCTGAATAGATTTTTTGCGGCCTGTCAAAACCAGAATACGGAATGTTCGTTCACCAATCTGTTTATGTGGCGCCGCTGCTATGCGGTGCGCTGGGCGGTGACGGACAGCCACCTGATCGTCGAACCGAATGCGTTCGAGGAAAGCTGGATCTTGCCGCCGTATGGTTTTGAAGAGGATGACCGTCTCTTTAAAGCGGCGATCGAGCACGCCGCGGAGGATTATCGCGACCGTCACAAACGCCTGATGATCCGCGCGGTGACGGAAAAGGACCGCGAACGTCTGGAGCGGCTTTTCCCGGGGCGGTTTGAATTTGAAGAAGAGCCGGATATTGAGGACTATATCTACGACGGCGAAAAGATGCGCACGCTGGCGGGGCGCAAGCTCAGCAAAAAGCGCAACCACATCAATGCGTTCAAAAATGAGCATCCGGATTATGAGCTGGTACCGCTGACGCCGTACAACGCCGATCTGGCGTGGGATTTTGTCGAGCATTGGTGCGGCGAGCGCAACCGCGAGGAAGGCATCAACGACAGTCTGCTCTGCGAGCGCGAGGCGATCGCAGACGCGCTGGACAATATGGGCTATCTCGGCTTTAAGGGGCTGATGGTCCGTGTTGACGGGCGCGTGGTGGCGATGACGTTTGGCGACATGGTCAACGAGGAGACGGTGCTCATCCATGTAGAAAAAGCGTTCAGCGAGTATCGCGGGCTGTATCCGCTGATCAATCAGGAATTTCTCAATTATTACTGGCAGGACGCTGTCTATGTCAATCGCGAGGAAGACATGGGCCTTGAGGGGCTGCGTCATGCGAAGATGAGCTATTATCCGCTGTATCAGGTTGTGAAATATAAGGCGGTGCTGAAAGATGAACCAACTGACGATCAGAGCGGCCACTGAGGCAGACCGTCCGGCGCTGCAGCAGATCTGGCACTATTCGTTTAACGATGGCGAGACGTTCCAGCGCTGGTATTTCAGCAAGTATTTCCGCGCTGAGGAATGTCTGGTGGCGACGGTCGGTGACACGCTGGCGGCAAGCTTGCAGCTCATCGATCTGCCGACGCGCGTGGGCGACGTCGAGCTCCGCGCTGGCTATATTGTTGGCGTCGACTGTCTGCCGGAATACCGCGGGCTCGGTCTGACGCGGCGGCTCATGCAGGCGGCGCTGGAGGACTACGCACCGGCGCACGGCATTCAGCTCATGCATCTGATGCCGTTTGAGGCGGATTTCTACGAATCCTACGGATTTGTCTTTGGCGATTATCATTTCGACATGGCGCTCGACATCGACGAATTCTATCGTGCGGAGGACCGCGATGCTGCGCATTGCCACCACTGGCAGGATCTGGACATGGAAAATCTCGCGTATGCGCTGCCGTTGTTGGAAGATCTTTACGAGCGTGCAACAGCGCGCTATAAAGCGGCGGTGCTGCGCAGAGGATTGCGCCGCTGGCAGGCGCTGGTGGACGATCTGGCGATGGAGGGCGGCTATTTTAAGCTGCTGTTCGACGAAAACGAGCAGGCAGTCGGGTATCTTGCTTATATAATGAAAGAAGAGGCCTTTTTTGTGCGCGAAGCGGTGGCAAGCACTGCTGCTGCACGTCAGGCGCTCTATTATTTCATCGCCAGCCACCGCTCTCAGGTGAAACGGGTGCAGTGGTCGGCGCCGGAAGATGAGGCGATCGCTTTTCGCCGCAAAAAGGATAAGGGCGGTGTGCGCTATCAGCCGTTTATGATGGAGCGGATCCTTGATCCGGAGATTCTTCCGCTTTTTGCAAGCATTCTGCCGGAGCAGGACATTCGCTTCAGCGTCAGGGGCTGCGGCAGCTATCTTTGGCCAGCGGGCAGTGCTCGCATCGAAAAAATTTCCGCAGAGGAAGCGACGCCGCTGCTCGATCTTGCGCAGCTGACGCAGCTGGTTTTTGACCGCAGCGGACAGGTGCAGGATGTGTGCTCGGAAAGTGCTCTTATGGCAGCGCTCTTTACAATAAAAGCAACCTTTTTTAACAATGAGTACTTTTAAGAGCAGTATATATTGCAATTCGCGCTCAAATTCGGTATCCTTTAAGGTGAATGCAATCATTTGGTATATGATGCAAAAGATCACAGTAATTGTGCGGTAGGAGGTCCACCGATGTCATTAGAGCTGACGATAGAAAACATTTCCGCGGAACAGTTTTTCAAGATGATCCTCGCGGGTGCAGATAATTTAGACCTACACAAGGAGAGCGTGAACCAGCTGAATGTGTTCCCGGTGCCGGACGGCGATACGGGAACGAACATGGCGATGACCATGCAGTCGGCGGCAAAATTCATCCGCCAGGCGGAAACGCCGAGCGTGGGAGAATACGCCAGCAAGGCTGCCTTTGGTGCTGTCATGGGTGCGCGCGGCAACTCCGGCGTGATCTTTTCGCAGATCCTCACTGGCTTTGCAAAAGGTCTCGCAGGCTGCGAGACCATCGACGCAGCAGCGCTGGTCGCCGGATTTAACGGCGGCGTGCAGTCTGCGTACAAAGCAGTGAGCAATCCGATGGAAGGCACCATCCTGACGGTTGTGCGCGAAGCAGCGGAAGCGCTCAGCGCGCAGTACAAGAAGGGGATGGACATTCTCGAATGTCTGCGCATTTATATCGCAGCGGGTCACGCGTCGCTGGCGCGCACGCCGGAACTTTTGCCGGTGCTCAAACAGGCTGGCGTTGTTGACGCTGGCGGCAGCGGCTATCTCTATGTGATCGAGGGCATGCTGACCAGCCTGGAAGGAAAAGAAATCGAAAAACGCGAGGTCGCAGAAAGTGGCGAGGAAGATCTCAACGACCAGTTCGATCATTTCTTCGCGACGCCGGAGGACATCGTTTATCCATATTGCACCGAGTTCCTTGTGCGCACGAAAAAATCTGACGTCGAAGAAGACATCGACGTGCTCAAAGGCATGCTCACCGATCTCGGCGACTGCATGCTTGTCGTTGGCGCCGGCAACACGATCAAGGTGCACATTCACACAGATCGTCTGGCGAAAGTCATCGAAGCCGGTTCTTCTCTCGGTGAGCTGGATGACATCAAGATCAACAACATGCGCTCCCAGAACAGAGAGCTGCAGGAAAAAGGCCGCAGCGCAGCTGCGCCGGCTGTTTACAAGGACGCCATCATCGTCGTCTGCAACGGCGACGGGCTTTCGGATATTTTCAACGGCCTCGGCGCCACCCACATCATCTCGGGCGGCCAGACCATGAACCCAAGCACCCAGGATTTCCTGGATGTGCTGGAACAGATCGAGGCAGAAAACATTTATATCCTGCCAAACAACAAGAACATTATCATGACTGCGCAGCAGGCAGCCGGCATGGCAGAGAGCGGCAATGTTCATGTCATTCCGTCGAAAACCTTCCCGCAGGGCATTTCCGCCCTCATGGGCTACATGCCGGATGTGGCGGTCGAAGAAAATGTAGGAAATATGACCGCCAGCCTGGCCACTGTGCAGAGCGGCGAGATCACCCAGGCTGTGCGCGACACGACCATCGACGGGGTGGACATTCATGAGCACGAATTCATGAGCATCCTCGACGGCAAGATCATCGCTTCCTGTGCAACCCTCGCTGAAGCGGTGAACGCCATGGTGCAGACCATGGTCGATGACGACGCAGAGCTCATCAGCCTGCACTATGGTCTCGACGTCGACGCCGGAGACGCTCAGGCGCTGCTCGAACAGCTTGAAGGCGATTTTGAAGACGTCGATTTTGAACTTTACGACGGCGGACAGAATGTGTACCACTACATTGTGTCTGCAGAATAAGTGAGGATGATCCATGAAAATTGCGATTGTAACAGACAGCACCGCTGATATCCCGGCGGATCTCGTGCGTGAGTTGGACATCAAGGTGATCCCGCTGGCTGTGCATTTTGGCGGGAAAGCCTATCTGGACCGTGTAGACATCACGAACCAGGAATTTTATGACTACATCGGCACCGCGAAAACCCTGCCGACCATGTCCCAGCCTTCGCCGGCACAGTACATGGATGTGTACCGCGCCTGCAAGGAAGAAGGCGCAGAGCGCGTGCTTTCCATCCACATCTCTTCGGAGATGAGCGGCACCTGGCAGGGCGCAAAGCTCGCTGCCGACATGGTCAAGGATGAGATCGCCGTTGAGGTTGTCGACAGCCGCACCGTGACCATCGGCCTTGGGCTCGATGTTGTGACCATCGCCCGCTTTATCCGAAACCATCCGGATGCCAGCTGGGACGAAGTGATGGCGCATGTGCGCGCGGTCGTCGAAAAGACACGCATCCTGTTTCTGCTCGATACCCTTGACAATCTGCAGAAGGGTGGGCGCATCGGCAAAGCCAGCTATCTCGTTGGCTCGATCCTCAACATCAAGCCGATCCTTATCGTCGAAGACGGATTCATCGGTGCGCACGAAAAGATCCGTGGCAAAAAGATCGAGAAAGCCATCGATCATCTCACCGACACGGTGATGGCGATGGTCGATCCAAATAAAAAGCTGTATTTTGCACTGGGCTACAACAACGAAGAATATCTGCACATCCTGGAAAAAAGTTTCATGCCGAAGATCGCCGCTCATCCAGAGCTGGAGATCGAGCAGATCGATACATTTGAGCTGGGATGTGTTGTGACGACGCACATTGGCCTCGGTGGATTTGGCATTGCATTTTATCAATTATAAGAGGTGGAAATTATGGACAAATTAAAAAAGATCGAAACACAGCTCGATAAGATGGTTCGTATGCAAAAGCAGCTCGAAAAGAAACGCAAAAAACTCGTGAAGGCAGCTGCCAAAGCGAGAAAAGAATCCGCAGCCAAGACGCGTAAGCTCGCTGCAAAGGCACCAGCTAGCGTGGAATGCATCGCCAGCGGCGTGAAGAAGAACAATCTCCGCGGCCTCATTATCAAGAGCGTTTGCCTGGCTGCGTTCTCCACAGTTGTCGCTGTCGTCGTCAGCACCGCCATCAAGCGTGCGGCTGTGCAGCGCGGCGCCACAGATCGCAACACCGAAGCGGTGACTGGTGATCTGCCTGATGCAGCGCTCAACACCGACTACGAAAAAGCCAGCCTTGACGAGCTGGAAGAAGCGCTGCTCAAGGTCGAAAATCAGCTCGACGAAGTGACTGCTGCCATCGAAAATTCCAAGAAATGATCATTGCGTCTGTCTCTTTAGAGGGACAGACGTCAGCTTGTCGAAAAAGGTCACCAATCGGCTGCCTTTTTCTCGTCATATCACCCC
>URZX01000037.1 GCA_900552455.1 uncultured Peptococcaceae bacterium
GGGTGATATGACGAGAAAAAGGCAGCCGATTGGTGACCTTTTTCGACAAGCTGAGCGATACGAGAGAAAGACTCGTATCGCTTTTTTCTTTGCCCGTCAAGCCCCTTTTCGCAGCCAGTTTCTCCCCGTTTGTGCCAGCTTGCAGAAAATGTGAAAAATATAACCCATAATTTATGTAAAACCGTGTAAAAGATAATCCATAAGTAGTGCAAAAATGTGTAAAATACACCTTGAATTTGCGCGGAAAATGTGTAAAACTGTAGCCAGTTCCCATCAGCCAGAAATCCCACAGGAGGTGACCCTCATGGAACGTCATGCCATGCAGACACTCATGCGCTGGAAAGACAGCGACGATCGCAAACCCCTCGTGCTCAAAGGCGCGCGCCAGGTTGGAAAAACCTGGCTCATGCGCGAGTTTGGCCGCCGTGCCTATGCGCATACCGTGTATCTCAACTTCGACGAAGAAGACGCCCTGCGCTCCATCTTTGAAACCAACAAAGATCCCCAGCGCATCATCGAACTCTTATCCCTCATCGCCGGCCAAAAGATCCAGCCCCGCGAAACCCTCATCATTTTCGATGAAGTGCAGGAATGCCCCCAGGCGCTGAACGCCCTGAAATATTTCAAAGAAAAAGCGCCCGACTACCACATCATCGCCGCAGGAAGCCTTCTCGGCACCCTGCTCGCTCAGCCAAAATCTTACCCCGTTGGCATGGTCAACCTTCTCGAACTCGGCCTCATGACCTTTGCCGAATTCCTCGCCGCCACCAACGCGTCCCTGCATCTCTATTATCAGAGCATCAATAAAGACCAGCCCATCGAAGAAATCTTTCATCGCCAGCTTCTCGAAGCCTACGACCACTACCTCATCATCGGCGGCATGCCCGAATGCGTCGCATCCTGGATCAGCCACAAAGACCCCGCCCGCATCCAGCGCATCCAGCATGAACTCGTCACCATCTATGAAAACGATTTTTCAAAGTACAACGGCCGCGTCAATAGCGGCCGCATCCTCATGGTCTTTCGCAGCCTCGTCTCCCAGCTCGCAAAGCCAAACGAAAAGTTTGTCTACGGCGCCATGAAAAAAGGCGCCCGCGCCAGAGAATTTGAAGAAGCCATCGAATGGCTCGTCAGCGCCGGACTCGTCAACCGCGTCTACAACGTCTCCAAGCCCGAACATCCCCTAAAAGCCTACGACCAACTCCAGCATTTCAAACTGTTCCTGTTTGATACAGGCCTCCTGAAAACAATGGCCGGCATAGACAACAGCGCCATTTTGCTCGGCGAAGCCTTTCAGTTCAAAGGCCCACTCACAGAAAACTACGTCCTGCAAGAGCTGCAAGGAAAGCTCGACATCTCCCCAAGATATTATTCTGAAGGCCGCACAGAGATCGACTTCGTGTTGCAGATCGGAAGCAGCATCATCCCCGTCGAAGTCAAAGCTGGCGAAGACAAATCCGCCCCATCCTTCAAAAATTACATCGCCGCACATCACCCAAGCGCCGCCGTGCGCTTTTCACGGCGCGCCTATCGCACCGATGGCAACATCACAAATATCCCCCTATATCTTGCAGAAAAAACAGCCCAGCTCCTTGCGGAAAGCAACTAGCACCCCAGAGCGATACGAGAAAAAGACTCGTATCGCTTTTTTCTTTGCCCGTCAAGCCCCTTTCGCAGCCAGTTAATCCCCGTTTTTGCCAGCTTGCAGAAAATGTGAAAAATATAACCCATAATTCCTGAAAAACTGTGTAAAAGATAACCGATAAGTCGTGCAAAAATGTGTAAAACACAGCAGCGCCAGCCTGCCAGATCCCTGCGCGCCGCGTTCGGCAAACTGCAGTTTCACTGTGCACAATCATACTTGAAGAGATTTACACCGCTGTGTATAATACTAGTGACGAAATCACTACAGCAGGGAGGGATCGTTATGCGCATCGCTTTGTGTGACGATGTCTATCACGAAATAGAGGACATAGAAAAATACCTCGTTGCAAACAAAGAAGATGTCGATTACTTTCAAAACGGTGAAGCGCTTATAGAAGCCTACGAAAAACAACATCAGCGCTACGATGCCGTTTTTCTCGACCTGGAAATGAAAAGTGAAAAAGAAGGCTTTCAGATTGCCGATGCGCTGAAAAGCATTGACGACACCGTGCTCATCGTTTTTGTCACCAGTCATCGTCAGTATGTGTATGAAAGCTTCAAATGCAGCCCAGTTTGGTTTTTGTGTAAGCCCGTTGAAAAAGATGACCTCGAAAAAGCCTATCATCACATAAAATTTCTCCTCAGCCAGCATAGACAAACCTTTTCCTTCACAGACAGCCACCAAAATGTGCGCCTGCGCTGTGACGAGATCCTCTATTTTGAAGCCCAGGATCACGACATCATCATTCACAAAAAAGATGGTACTACCCAGTCTTTCCGCCTCACCATGAAAGAGCTTGAAGAACAACTCAGCGAAAATTTCTGCCGCGTCCACGCATCCTACATCGTCAATATGCAATATGTGACCAGAATCGCGCGCGAAAGTGAGGACAGCCGCCAGAAAGTTGTCACCCTCGAATACAGCAGCCAGCCGATTACAGTCAGTCGCAGATATAAACCACATCTGAACGAAGCCTTTTTGTATTTTAAGGAGAGGGAGCTTAGAGGATGAATATCATAGACATCGCCTATGCCTTAACAGCGCCTGTTGAAACTGTGATGTTTTTCATGATGATGGATGGATTTTTTGAACGACGCAAACAATTTCCTATTTGGCAATAAGCGATAGGAATCGCTATTTTGACGGTGTCTATTCGCATAGTCAATGATTACTTATTGTTTAGAGTGGGTAATGCTATTGGGATGATTCTAGCATCAATTTTGATCTCTGTGTATTTTTATCGAGTTTCATGGCTCAAAAGAGTTTTTGTAATGTTTTTTTCATGGGCGCTGTTGATAGGAATTTTTGAGGTTTTAATTCTAAATGTAATTTGCCTGGTTTTTGGAATTACTGCAAATGAGTGCTTGAGTACCCCAGCATATGTGGTATTGGGTATTATTGTATCAAAATTTTTGGGTCTTGCGGTTGGTTATGCGCTTTGTACAAAAAGTAAATTAAAAGAAATAGAACTTGATAAAGGCTACTGGTTTTTTATTTATTCTTTTGTTTACAAGCGCTACTATTACTACTTTTTTAATTTTAGGGATGTTGTCCGAACTAGATGATACAGACTACAATATTATGGTTATGATTTCCTGTATTGGGCTTTTTAGTGGTACCTTTTTCGCACTTTATCTCTATGCACGCTCCCAGCAGCAAAACCAGATCATTCGTTATCAAGAGCAGGCCGAGCAGCAGATGCGCTCCCAGATCAAGCATATGGATGAGCTTGTTCTCAAACAGAATGAGCTACGTGCCTTGCGTCATGATATGAATGGTCACCTCATCGTGTTAAAACGATATTTTGATACCAGAGATTATGAAAATGGCAGCCATTATATTGAAACTCTTGGTGAGCAGTTTCAGCAGACTACGCCTTCTCTCAATACCGGCAACAATGCCCTCGATGCCATCCTCAGTGCCAAGCATTCGTTGGCTGAGAGCAAAGGCATTGCTTTTCACACCAGCATCACCATTCAGAAAGATCTGCCCATTGCGCCGGAGGATTGCTCTGTTATCTTTGGTAATGCCCTCGATAATGCCATCGAGGCTTGCGAGCGTCTGCCAGCTGATGCAGAAAAATCCATTAATCTTTTTTTTGCAGCAGGACGCCACATCTATCCTTTGTAAGATTACTAATACTGCTCCGCCAAACACCGAGAAAACTTTTCTCACCAGCAAAGCCGATAAGGTCAACCATGGCTTTGGCATGAAAAATATAAAGGAAGCATTGGAAAAATATCCGTCACTTTACAATTTCAAACAACAAGAAAATCAGTTTGAATTTACGTTTTCTGTGTTTTATTAAAATTTGATACCAATATTCGCCGCTGACTGTCAGATTTTGGCAGCCAGCGGTTTTTATGTACCAATTACGACGTGAAAGCGTCAATTACGACAACTTTCGGCACAGTGATGCGAAAAATGGTATCATTTAGTCAAGAAGATGGATCATACGAAAAAATCAAATGATGAATCAAAGGAGGATGAAATAAGAAATTTAGAAATAATTAAGAATTCATTCATAAAAAATTAATAAATGATGTAAGAAATATGTCTATAGTAAATGTAGACAATTAATAGAAAGGCGTGACAACCATGAAAGGTAAAAAATTATTTGCAGGACTCACCTGTGCAGCATTGCTCGCAGCGCCAGGCGCAGCCATGGCAGAAAGCACAGATGTGCAGCTCATTGTCAACGATGCCCACGTTGGCAGCAGTGAAGCAGAGGGTCAGGTGTATATCAACGACGCCGGGCGCACCATGATCCCATTGCGCCTGGTGAGTGAAACGCTGGATTATGAGACAAACTGGCAGCCAGACGGCAGCATCCAGATCACCAGCGCCGACGGCACTGTGGATGTAACGCTGCAGATCGGCAGCACCGCCTACACAGCTAATGGCGAAGCTGGCACCTTTGCTACCGCGCCAACGTTGAAAAACGACCGCGCCTATCTGCCAGCGCGCGACTTCACCGAGCTTTACGGCAGCATTTATTGGGACAATGACACGCGCACCGTCTGGATCGCCCAGAGCGCAGAGACAAACTATGAGGTGATCGGTGAAAAGATCCTGCGCGCCGATGCCAACGGCATCCAGGAGCTGGCTCTGCCAGAAGGCTTTGAGATCTACAACCCTGGCGGCACCGATCCTGTTGTGACAGAACGCACCATTGATGGCGTGCATTATATCGGGCTGCTCTGCAAACCAGCAAACGGCAACTACGACGCAGTTTTCCAATCCATGGTGCCGATCTTCCGTGACGAAGGCGCCAGCCTCTTCCATGTGATGGACGCTTACCCATGCTCCTTCTACATTGACGAAGAAAACGGCGTCGGCTACGGCACAGCAGGTCTGAGCGCCGGCGGCTGGAATGTGCCGATCGCCAACGATGTGCTCTATACTTGCAGCATCAACACACCAGACAGCCTCGGTCAGATGATCTACCATAAGATGGATTTTGCGATCAACGACTGCACCCTCGATGTGACGGATGGCGTGCTCATCGCCACCAGCCCAGATGGCACCGTGCATCGTGTGGAAAATCTTGAGGATTATCCAGCGTCCATCACCGCTGACAACTGGGACTGACACTGTAGCATAGCATTGGCAGTGGCTATTTCAAAATCGTTTCATGATCTTGGAATGGCCACTGTATTTTAGGGTAGATATTGTATTAAACTAAGTGCATAATAATAAAAGAGGTGATTCTAATGAACAACAAGAAAATGATGGCCGGATTATTGACCGCCGGGCTTTTGCTCGTGCCAAATGCCGCTTTGGCTGAAAGCACCGATGTGAACCTGATCGTCAACGATACGCACGTTGTCAGCAGTGAAGCAGAGGGGCAGGTGTACATCAACGACGCTGGGCGCACCATGATCCCGCTGCGCGTGGTGAGTGAAACCATGGGCTATGTGACAAACTGGCAGCCAGATGGCAGCATCCAGATCACCAGTGTCGACGGCACAGTGGATGTGACACTGCAGATCGGCAGCACCGCCTACACAGCTAATGGCGAAGCTGGCACCTTTGAAACAGCGCCAACGCTGAAAAACGACCGCGCCTATCTGCCAGCGCGCGATTTCACCGAGCTTTACGGCAGCATCTATTGGGATGGCGACACCCGCATGGTGTGGATTGAAAACAGAGAAACGCCGACTTATCGCGTGCTCGGTAACAATCTGCTGCGCGCCGATGCCGATGGCATCGCGCCAGTGACCATGCCAGAAGGCTACGAAGTATCCAGCCTTGGCAAACCCGATCGTGTAGCATCCCAGCGCATCATCGATGGAACAGGCTATGTGGCGATCAACTACAACATGAACCACAGCCAGCAGTGCCCGCTTTTCCGTGATGATGGCGACCAAATGACGTATCTTGCCACCCTCAACGGCAGCGCGTCCTTCTGGGTAGTGGGCGACACCATCTACCACACAGCCGGGACCGACGCCGGCCCATGGAGCGAATACCTGGAGCCAAACCAGCTGTATAAAACAACCATCGGCGACGAAGAATCGACCACATCCTGCGACGTCGGCTTTGCGATCAACGCCTGCACCATCAGTGTGGACGATGATGTGCTGACAGCCATCGACGGATCCGGCAGCGTGCACGAAGTAAATTTAAGTGAATGCGCGTTCGCCTGATGAACAGACATTAAAAGACAATATAAAGAGACGGACCGCGTCCGTCTCTTTTTTATGGGCAGAGATAGTATTGAAAGCAGTTGCAATCATTCAGAAATATTGACAAGGCGGTGAAAACTCGGTATAAATACTATATGATCACGGATAAAAGGAGGGCGAGCATCATGCGCTTTGCGATCTGTGACGACGAACCAGAACACATCGAAATATTAAAGGCCTATTTCAATGCGCGACCAGAGCTTTCCATAAAAAGTGAACCGTATTTTAGCGGCACTTCTCTTGTTGAAGATTACAGGAAAAACAGCGTGCGCTACGACGCCCTTTTTATCGATATGGAAATGCCTGGCTTGAATGGCATCGATACCGCCAACGCCATCCGCGAAATGGACAAACGGGCGATCATCGTCTTTGTCACCAGCCATACAAAATATATGCAGGAGAGCTTTCAATGCCGTCCGTTGGATTTTCTCGTCAAACCAGTGGAGAAAGCAGCTCTTGATCGCGTCATTGCAGCGATTGTCAAAACCGTTTCCGAAGAACGAGTGAGCATTACCTTTACCGAGAACAAGCGAATCGTTCGTCTCTATTGTGACGAGATCATTTTCTGCGAGAGCGAAGGCCATTGGATCAACATCCATACAGCCACAGAGATTTATCGTACGCGTATGACCATGGCAGCGCTCGAAGAAAAGCTGGCACCAGGGCTTTTTGCCCGCGCTGCGAAGGGTTATTTTGTCAATCTTGATCAGGTGCGCACCATCGACAGTTATGCTCTGCATCTGCGTGACACCGATCGCGTGCTTTCGCTCAGCCGCACCTACGCAAAAAGCTTCAAACAGGCGCTGACCGTGCGCAATGCAAGGAGGCTGTGCTTATGACAGTGTTTGATTTTGCCGATGCGCTCACACCGTTTATTGAATCGCTGATGTTTTTTATGCTCTTTGAAGCATTTTTGAAACGACGTGAAACGCTCCCTATTTGGAGCTATGGTGCAGGTGGTCTGATCTTGGCGGCGTTGATCGCGCTGAGTAATCATTATTTGTTGTTTGCTTTTTCTAATATTATTTTTTTTACGGGCGCTGCATTTCTTGTTTCAAGATGTTTGTATCGTGGTACTTGGAAACATTTGATATTGATCTCAGTTTTAGGTTCGACGATTGTTGGAGTAAGTGAGATTCTTGTCTTATATATTATCACGTCAGGTTTTTCGATCACGGTGGATCAGGCAGTAAGAATTCCAGAATATCGGTTCCTTGGTGTGGTTGTATCAAAAATAATCGGATTGATTATTTGTAATGCTATTCGTATAAAATCATGGAAAAAGAAGCATTATGAGTATAATGTGTATTGGATATTGTTTATCGTTTTATTTACTGGTCCACTGATTGCAGTATTTTTAATTTTTAAATTGACATATGAAGTAGATACCACTACTTATAATGGCATGGCAGTTTTTTCAGCTTTTGCGTTACTTTTTGGGGCAATCTTTGCCCTTTATTTATATGAACGATTGGAAATACAACGCGTTATTTTGCGTGAGCGTGATCAGTACGAACAACACCTCAGGGGACAGCTCAAATATCTTGATGAACTCCTGTTTAAACAAAAAGAATTGCGCAGCTTTAAGCACGATATTTCCAATCAGCTCGTGTCGTTAAAAGGCTATTTTGCTTCTGGTGATAACAACGGTGGATTGCAGCATATCAATTCCCTGCTCCAGCTTGTAGAGGATACAGCGCCAGCGATCGACACCGGAAATATTGCCCTCGATGCCATCCTCAGCACCAAACAGGCGATCGCTGTTCACAAAGGGATCCAGTTCGATGCGCATATTCGTATCGGCGAACAACTCACCATCGATCCTGTGGATCTCAGCGTGATCTTTGGCAATGCGCTGGATAATGCCATCGAAGCTTGTGATCGACTCACCGCTGGCGAAAAACGCATCATTCTCGATTTGCGCCAGCAGGACAACACTCTTTTCTGCCAGCTTGCCAATACCGCGCCGCCACGACAGAGTGAAGCGCTTTCCACTTCAAAATCCGATAAAGAAAACCACGGCCACGGCTTTGCAAACCTCACCGCTTCCATCAAAAAATACGACGGTGAACCCATGGTGATTTGGAATGGTGACTGGTTCACGCTTTCTTTTATGCTCTTTATGTCAACAGCAACAGAAAATAATAAGGATAATTCACAAGACACGCCAATTTGACAGCAAAAATTGCGTCTTGTGGTCATTTAATTGCGGCTTGTGCCACTTTTCGGCACAGGCCGCTTTTTTGTGATATACTTCCGTCAAAGCAAAGGAGTGAGAAAATTCATGCAAAAGCTCGCGCAAGGAACAGCAGAACGATTAGTTGCTCAGGGGATCATCCGCGAAGAAGATGCACCAATTTATCGTTACGGTCTTGAAGCCATGTATTCTTCGTTGTTGGAATTGCTGTCAATCCTGGCTTTGGCGGCATTGATTGGCAATTTCTGGCAGACGGTGCTGTTTTTTGCAGCGTTCATTCCTCTACGTTTGTACGCTGGCGGCTACCATGCCAGCACCAGATTGCGTTGCTTCCTGACTTCTCTGGTTGTGTATGCAGCATTCACCATTGCGCTAAAAATCGTTCCCGTTGCGTGGTTTGTGCCGCTTGCCTTTATCGGTGGTGCAGTATCGTTCCTGATCATCTGGCTGTTTGCGCCGGTGATCCATCAGAATCATCGCAGTGGTCTGAAACACCAGGTCCGGTTCCGAAGGATCAGCATCAGGATCTGTGTGGTCGAAGTATCTGCTATCATCGTCGGGCAGATCCTATGGTCAGAAAGTGCATTGTTTTTCGTTGCTTTGCTGGGTCTGTTGGCAGAAACGCTGTCCATCTTGGCAGTGAAGTCTCAATCTGTTAAGCAGGCGATCGTTTTAGAAGGGAGAGAATAAAAATGGTAAAGGTCAGATCGTTCATCCACTCCTATGGCTCTTGGAGGAACAAATATTCTTCCTGGAATATGATTAAAAATAGGTGAATATCAACAATGAAATTCTTGAGATATATTTTTGGAATGGTACTGGTATTCGCAGCATGTCTTTTGACTCAAGAACTAAGGGAGTCTACCGCATTACAAATGTTTCTGATTTCTCCATCTAAAATATATGCTGTGATGATCGCGTGTGTATCATTGTTTGTTTTAGGTGCAGGCTATTGTTTTGGTAGGGAATTCAGACGTCAGGATTTCCCTGCAAAAATAACAACTGTCATTTTTGCATTATTGATAATTGTGCAAGAGAGCGTTCTGCTTTTTGGTGGCGTTGTTAATAGTAATTTTTTGATGTGGGTGAATATGTGGATCCCTAATATGACAATAGCTACGTATTTGGCAGCGTTTTTGACTGGGATGGTTTGGGGAAGTAAAAAATAATTTCTACTTAAAAGAAAAAAATACTCGAAAGATTGTTTATTAATCTATTATTGGATTAACTAGCTTCTATCTATGTTCAATTCATAGAAAACTGAACATAGATAGTATGTAAATGAATTATATACTCTTTTGAGTTAGCAAAAAAGTGTAGAAGGATGTAAAGATGTTTAGTGCACCGCATACAGCCAGTTTATTTGATGAAGTTTTCTCGCTTGATTGCAACCGATATTTTTAGAATTTGTTCAGAAATATTTTTTGATTTTTATAGTGGTATTTGTTATAAATCTCATTGTGTTTTTTACATATTCATCAAAACTTTTGGCAAGAAAGAAATTTGTGTTTAAAATTGTAGTAATTTTGAACGCTGGAGTGTGTATTGTTTCTGGATTAGTTGTTTTTTCGGTATTCTTAGAGAAGTTAAGAATCATGTTTATGTAGAAAGGAGAATAAAAATGAAAAAGATCGTATCTATATTGTTAACATTTTCATTGGCAATATCTTCAATAGCGTTTATCATGCCTCAAACAGCGTTTGCTGCAAACGAGAATGAAAATGTAGAATATCAAAAAGAATTGATAAGTACAGATGTTGATTACTTTATTGATGAAGAAACTGGTTTAAAATATCAAATTGTATTTGAAGAATATATAGATGTTCCAAAAACAGGTGCAGCGAATATTAATAATGCAGCTGAAACTAGATCATTATTTCCAGAATATACGCTTGGAGAAAGAAGATACTATACAATAAAGGTGCAAAATGATGATTTAGCAGATGTTGGCGAGCTTGGACAAACTTTATCCGATAGAGGAAAACAAGAACTTGCAAGAAAAATTGCAAATCAATTAGTTGCAAAAGTTGGATCAAAATTTTTACCAGGAATTAATGCGGCATCAATTGCAATTGAAGTTGCTGCCAAATTAAACAATGCAGTTGGAAATAATGGATTTAAAGCAGATATTACCTTGATTTATTCTAGTACATATATCAACGGAGGTGGCTATTATTTGTATGGATGGGGAATAGAAGATATTAGCGTTGGTCTTTATTAATATTTTTATGGAAAATGCGGTGGATTTCCACCGTATTTTCTATTAAGCTATATAATAAACTTGTGAGGAGGTGTATTTATGCCCAGCAGTACATAGTGGTAGTTTTTTAGATGAGTTAAAAGAATGGGGAGCCTACGATTATATTCCTGTACTTTGGGAGAAATTTTCGCCATATTTTATATCATCAGGATGTATCTTATTGATTATTGGAGGTGTGCTTGGTATCATAACGCGCAAATACCGAAAAAAACAGCACACTCTAATAAAGATCATCGATTGCATGAGATTTGTATTTTTACTTGGAGGCGCTATTCTAGTAACTACTTATTTGATAGAGTTACTATTGCCAAGTGGATAAAGAAAGAGAAGGTGGAAGAAGAGCATGAAAAACGATCTTCTTTTTTATCGTGGCTATGTGGCGACGGTGTGGCTGGATGTAAAGTCGGGGCTGTTGCGCGGGCGTGTGGAGGGGACGAATGCGGAGCTTGCATTTGAAACGGCGGACGCTGGCGCGGTGGAGGCGCTGTTCCACGATGTGGTGGATGACTATCTGGCGCATTGTGAGGAATGGGGGCGCAGGCCGGCGCGGCAGTATCACGGGGTGTTCAGTGTGCGGATGGATGCGGCGCTGCATGGGCGGCTGGTGCACTGGGCGAAGGTGCATGGGATGTCGCTGAATGCGGCGATGGTGCGCGCGGCGGAGGAGCTTTTGAAAGGTCAGATGGAGACGGACTGAGGTCTGTCTCCTTTTTTTATGCTATGCGGATGCGGAGATGGGCGCTTTGGTGCGCTGGTCTCTGCATTTTTTTATGGGCTTGTGGTATCAGTTGTGGTGAAAAGGGCGAGATAAAGGAATACCATGGTTAAAAGTGATTTTATTTAATGACAAATCAGAATATTCCTGACATAATGAAGAGGCATCGATGACTTCATCGCTGCCCCGGGGCAGTCTTAAGGAGACTGTCCTTTATGACAACTGAGAACAATGAACTGGTTTGCCTGACGATCTTTGACGACGACACGGATCGTCCGCTGGTGCGGGCGATGGTGGAGCGGGAGGTGTTTGCGGGTTATCACAAGGCGCGCAATCACGACCGTTATCTGGCGAAGAAGGCGCGAGCGCGGGAGTGTTCCTACGATGCGAAGGAGTCGCAGGGGATCTCTGGGGCGGCGTATCTGGATCATCTGACGGCACGGCACGCGCAGGAGGCGCCTGTGGAGGAGGGGCTTTACGAGGCGCTCCACGAGGCGATGGCGACGCTGGACGAGCGCATGCAGGAGGCGCTTTGGGCGCTGGCCTGCGGGGAAACGACGGAGCGGGCGCTGGCGGAGGAGTGGCAGTTGAGCAAGTCGACGTTCCACGATCGCAAGGTGCGTGCGGAGCTTGCGGCGCGGGGATATGGCAAAACGGATCATTAACGAAGGCGCAGGTGGCGGATTTTTCCGCTGCCTGCGATTTTTTTGCGATTTTTTTCTGAGATGCCCGACCAAAAGGGCGTTTTTTTACATCTATATATGAGGGGGCAAGATCCTCTGAAATAAATGGAAGGGAGGTGTTCAAAATGGCTGTAACTGCTACGAATCAGGTGACGAAGGCGAAGCTTGTGTTCCAGGTGGAAAACGAGGAAGGCGAGATGCGCCAGACGAGCCGCACCTTTTCGAATCTTGTTCCGGATGTGGGCAATGATGCGCTGCATGCGGGGATGAGCGCTGTGGCCGGTCTGATGGATGTGACTGGTGTGAGTGTGATGCGTGTGGATGAGAGTGCGCTTGTGAGTGAGTAAGGATGTGTGATGAGATGATGGAAGGGAGGTGAAAATATGGCTGAAAAGAAGCTTGTGATGACTTTTGCGACTGCATCTGGTGGTAAGTCTTCTATGACGCTCTCTGATGCGAAGCAGACGATGGACGACACTACTGTGAAGTCTGCGATGCAGGCGATGTGCGACGCGAATGCTTTTGCGACGAGCAAGGGGGATGCGTACTCTGCGCCGTTGGCTGCTTCCTATGTGGAAGAGGTGGAATCTGTGCTGTTTGATGATGAGGTGTAAGGATTGGTTTTGAGGGGGATCTTCCCCCTCTTTTGATTAAATGAAGGGAGGGCCAGAAAATGGCTATATTAAGGATAGAAAATGGCTTGATCATGGATGAAGCGGTTGGGGGTATCCCTATTGAGCGGCGCATTGTGGAGCCGGGCACGGAGGCGCATTGTGTGCGCACGCTGGCGGGGCTTTCGGGGCCTGTCGGGGTGACGGTGCACAACACGGGCAATGCGACGCCGACGGCGGATGCGCGGGCGCACGCGGGCTATCTGCAGAATGTGGAGAATGATGGGATGTACTTTGTTGGGGCGCATCTGTTTGTGGATGCGGAGCGCATTGTGCAGACGCTGCCGCTAAACGAGGTGAGCTGGCATGCGGGGGATGGTTATGGCGATGGGAATATGGCGACGGTGAGTGTGGAGATCTGCGAAACGTCGCCGTATGAACGGTGTGAGGCGAATGCGATGGTACTGATCGCGGCGCTTTTGGAGACGTATGGCCTGTCGGACCTATTCACGCATCAGATGTGGAGCGGGAAGTATTGTCCGCATCTGATCCTTGACAGGGAGCATGGCTGGGCGGAGTTTGTTGCGGGGGTGAGCCGCATTCGCGCGGCGGAGCAGATGCCTGCGATGGCGGCGCCGGTGGTGGATAATGTGGCGTCGAGCTGGGCGCAGGAGGCTGTGGACTGGGCGCTGGCGAATCGCTTTCTTGTGGGTGGAGAAGGCGGCGATCTCAGACTCCACGCGCCGGCGACGCGCGAAGAGGTGTTGGTCTTCCTGCACAGGATCTGTGGAGAGGGGGCGCAGGCGAATGACGCTTGAGATGGGTCGTGTGGAAACGCAGGCGCAGGAATCGCCGCGCGCTGCGGCTCAGGAAGCGGTGGCGACGGCGGTGGCGCAGGTGAGCGCGCAGGCGCAGCCTGTGGAAAGCTCGGGGGTGTCTGCGCTGGATCTGGCTGAGCTGGCTGAGCTGGAGCGGATCGCGCCGGGGTATGCAAAGGAGTGGCTGTCGGTGGAGCTGGCTCGGGACAGGCAGCGCAGGCTGTTTCGTTTGCTGGGGCTGGGTGTGACGATGGTGTTGGCGGTGTTTGCGATCGGGTTTGGTCAGTGGGCGCTGGTCAATGGTGCAACGAGTGAGGCGCTGTTCCTTTCGGGGACGGGGTTGGTTGGCCTGGTGGGGGCGTTTCTCTCGAAAAATTGAAGATTGGACGACAAAAGGCACTTGCGGGATGCAAGTGCCTTTTGCGTGTATAAAGATTGAAAGGGGCTGTTACAGTTCTTTCATTCTTCGCTTAAACGTCGTCGTCGCAGACCTGTGGTTTTTCTTCGCCGAGGTATGCGCGGCGGTAGATCTCGATGACCTGTTCTTTGGTTGCTTTGCGTGGGTTGGTGAGGCAGCAGACGTCTTTCTGGGCGTTTTCTGCCATGATCTCGAAATCTTCTGGCTTGACGCCGAGCACACGCAGGTTGTTTGGAATGCCGATCTGGCGGCTGATCAGACGGATGGCGTCGATGCAGGCGTCGGCGGCTTCGGTGGTGGTCATGTGGGCGGTGTCGATGCCCATGGCTTCGGCGATGTCGCGGAAGCGGTTCATGTTGCCGATGATGTTGAATTCTTCAACATATGGCAGGAGGATGGCGTTGCAGACGCCGTGTGGCAGGTTGTAGTAACCGCCGAGCTGGTGGGCCATTGCATGGACATAGCCGAGGGAGGCGTTGTTGAACGCGATACCGGCGAGGTACTGTGCATAGGCCATTTTATCGCGGGCGCGCATGTAGTCGCCGTTGGCCACTGCCTTTGGCAGATATTTGTAGATCATTTCGATGGCCTTGAGGGCGGATGCGTCGGTCAGCGGGTTGGCATCGGAAGATACGTAGGCTTCGATGGCGTGGGTCATGGCGTCCATACCGGTGGCTGCGGTGAGGGATGGTGGCATGCCTTTCATGAGCTCTGGGTCGTTGATTGCGACTTTTGGCGTGACGCGCCAGTCGACGATGGCCATCTTGACGTGGCGGCTGGTATCGGTGATGATGCAGAAACGGGTGATCTCAGATGCGGTACCGGCTGTGGTGTTGATGGCGAGCATTGGCATGAGGTCTTTGGAGGCTTTGTCAATGCCTTCGTAATCATGGATGCGGCCGCCGTTGGATGCAACGAGGGCAATGCCTTTGGCGCAGTCGTGGGAGGAACCGCCGCCGAGGGAGATGATGGAGTCGCAGGTGTGGTGGTTGAAGAAATCAACACCGGCTTCGACGTTTTTGTCGGTTGGGTTTGGTTCTGCACCATCGAATACTACGGCGTCCATGCCGGCTTCTTTGAGGATGCCGACGATGCGATCTGCCATGCCGGAGCTGGCGAGGAATTTGTCGGTAACGATCATTGCGGAAGATACGTTGAGGCTTTTCATGAGATCGCCAACTTCATTGACGGCGCCTTCACCAAAAACGTTACGGGTAGGCAGGAAATAATAGGTGGACATAAGACAAACCTCCTTGAAAGATTTTCTGGTGAACATCCTGAATAGGATTTCACTCTAGCGAATGTTTTGAATTGATTGAATTTTAATGCTAAAATGGACAAATGTCAATGCTCTGGGGACCAGCGAAAATTTATCATCTGGATTATGGTTGTGCAGAATCGGGCAAAATGCATGATGTTTCATCGGCGGCAATATTTATGAACGCGCGCTTTCGCCGCAAATGGGCGCATTTGGCGCGGGGACCTTTGCAAACGCTTCGCAAAAGGGGCAGGATTTGCTGGCGAGGATCTGTGTATCAATAGATAAGCTTTGTGAAAAATGCCGCAGCTATAAGCGGATATGATAACTTGATAAGCATGTGCGATGGCGCTCGGCGAAAAAATTTTTTTCAGCCGGCGCTGCCTGCGGATGGGTTTTAACTCGTTTTTAACGCGTGTGCAATGTGTTTTAATTCAGCGCCAACTCGATTTTAATTCAACTCTAACTCGTTTTAACTCAGTTTGTTGAGTTGAGTTAAAAATTTTAACGCGACAATTGAGTTAAAATCTTCAGGCGCGTGTGGCGAATGGTGCACGCGTTTTTTTGTGTGGAAAAATATTTGGGGTTGGAAAATCATTTCTGGTGCAAAAACCTGGCCTTAAATTTGAAATGAGGGCGGTTTTATGGTATAATTTACGGGTAAAACAACTTATTGCTGAAAAGGGGTCAGATTGGCCCGTTTTTTATTTTGCTCTTTATGATATGAAAGGAGACTCACTTTGTCAGAAACGAAGGTTGAAACCCAGTACACTGGCGAGCAGATCGAAGTGCTCGAAGGGCTGGAGCCTGTGCGTGTGCGTCCTGGGATGTACATTGGTACGACGGACAGCGCTGGGCTGCACCATCTCGTCAACGAGATCGTCGACAACTCGATCGACGAAGCGCTGGCGGGCTATGGCAAGGTCATTGAGGTGACCATTGAAGAAGACGATTCGATCACGGTGCGCGACGAAGGGCGCGGGATTCCGGTGGATATGCATCCGAAGATGCACAAGCCGACGCTGGAAGTTGTTATGACGGTGCTCCACGCGGGCGGGAAGTTTGGCGGCGGCGGTTACAAGGTTTCCGGCGGTCTGCACGGCGTTGGTATGAGCGTGGTTAATGCGCTTTCCAAGGAAATGAGCGCGGAGGTGCGCCGCGGCGGCAAGATCTATCGCCAGACGTACGCCTACGGCAAGATCACGAGCGAGGTAACGGTGATCGGCGAATGCCCGATAGAAGAAACGGGGACGATCATCCATTTCAAGCCGGACGAAACGATCTTCAAGGAAGGCACGGTCTACGATTTTAAGATCATTGCGCAGCGTTTATCGGAACTTTCCTTCCTTAATAAAGGGATCAAGCTGATCCTTATCGACAAACGCGGAGAGGGCAAGACGGAAACGTTCTATCATCCGAATGGCATCAGCGAGTTCATTCCTTTTCTGAACCGCAACAAAAAGCCGCTGCACAAGGATGTCATCATCTTTGAAAAGGAAAAGGACGATGTGATCGTCGATGTGGCGATGCAGTTCACGGATTCCTACACGGAAAACATCTACAGCTACACGAACAACATCCACACCCACGAAGGCGGCACGCACGAGTTTGGTTTCAAAACGGCGCTGACGCGCTCGGTCAATGAATATGCCCGCCGCATGAAGCTCTTGAAGGAAAAAGAAGACAACCTTCAGGGCGAGGATATTCGCGAGGGGCTGACGGCGGTCATTTCTGTGAAAGTGCCAAACCCTCAGTTTGAAGGCCAGACGAAGACGAAGCTGGGCAACAGCGAGGTGCGCGGGATCGTGGACACGATCACGGGTGAAGCGGTCTCGATCTATCTGGAGGAGCATCCAACGGAAGCGAAGCGCATTGTCGATAAGAGTGTGAAGGCTGCCCGTGCCCGCGAGGCTGCGCGCAAGGCGCGCGAGATGACGCGCCGCAAAAATGCGCTGGAAAGCACGAGCCTGCCAGGGAAGCTGGCGGACTGCTCGGTGAGCGATCCGGCGTTCAGCGAGCTGTTCATTGTCGAGGGGAATTCCGCAGGCGGCTCGGCGGTTGACGGGCGCGATCGTCGCTATCAGGCGATCTTGCCGCTGCGTGGCAAGATCTTAAACGTAGAAAAGGCGCGTCTGGATCGCATCCTTTCTTCGGAAGAGATCCGCAACCTGATCACGGCGATCGGCACGGGGATCGGCGAACAGTTCGATGTGAACAAGGCGCGTTATCATAAGATCATCATCATGACGGACGCGGATGTCGACGGCGCCCATATCCGCACGCTGCTGTTGACGCTGCTTTATCGCTACATGCGTCCGCTGATCGAGGCGGGGTATGTGTACATTGCCTGCCCACCGCTTTACAGCGTGAAGCGCGGCAAGAAAAAACACTATCTCTACGACGACAAGGCGCTCAAGGAATTCCTCGCTGCGGAAGGCAAGGACATTGACACGGCCAAGGGCATCCAGCGCTACAAAGGTCTTGGGGAAATGAACCCGGAAGAGCTCTGGGAGACGACGATGAACAACGAAAACCGCATTCTCCTCAAGGTGACGCTTGAGGATGCGCTGGCTGCCGACGATGTGTTCTCGATCCTCATGGGCGAACGCGTCGAGCCGCGCCGCGAATTCATCACTGCGAATGCGCGCTATGTCAACAATCTTGATATTTAAGGAGGGCGCTTATGGACAACACCTATACACACGGTACCATTGAAAACCGCAACATTGTCGATGAGATGAAGGAATCCTTCATTGATTATTCGATGAGCGTCATCACCAGCCGTGCGCTGCCGGATGTGCGCGACGGTCTCAAGCCGGTCCATCGCCGCATCCTCTATTCTATGTATAAAACCAACATGACGCCGGATCGTCCGCACAAAAAATCTGCCCACATTGTCGGGAATGTGCTGGCGAATTACCATCCACACGGCGATGCTGCTGTGTACGATGCGATGGTGCGTCTGGCGCAGGATTTCAGCATGCGTTATCCGCTGGTCGATGGCCAGGGGAACTTCGGGAACATCGACGGCTACGAAGCGGCTGCTCAGCGTTACACCGAGGCGCGCATGGCGAAGCTGGCGCAGGAGATGCTGCGCGATATTGAAAAAGAGACCGTCGACTATATGCCGACTTACGACGAATCGTCGGAAGAACCGGTCGTGCTGCCGGCGCGTTTTCCAAACCTGCTCGTCAATGGTACCTCGGGCATCGCTGTCGGGATGGCGACGAACATGCCGCCGCACAATCTGCGCGAAGTCACCGATGGGATCATCGCCCTCATCGACGATCCTACGATCAGCGATGAAAAGCTCTGCAACATCGTCAAAGCGCCGGATTTCCCAACTGGCGGCATCATCATGGGGCTCAGCGGTGTGCGCGATGCTTACATGACTGGTCGCGGCGCTGTCACTGTGCGCGCGCGCACTTCCATTGAAAAAATGGCCAACGGCAAGAGCCGCATCATTGTCACCGAGATCCCATATCAGGTCAATAAGGCGCGTCTCGTCGCCAAGATCGCTGATCTTGTCAAGGAAAAAACGATCGACGGCATCACGGCGCTGCGCGACGAATCCAACCGCGAAGGCATCCGCATTGTCATCGAGATGCGTCGCGATGTGAATCCGCAGGTCGTGCTGAACCAGCTTTTCAAGCACACGTCGCTGCAGGACAATTTCAATGTCATCAACCTCGCCCTTGTGGACGGCGTGCCAAAGATCCTCACGCTGCGTGAGATCATGGTGCTCTATCTTGATCATCAGGAAGACGTCATCGTGCGTCGTACTCGCTACGATCTGCGCAAAGCCGAAGAACGCGCGCACATTGTGGAAGGTTTGAAGATCGCCGTCGACAACATCGACGAGGTCATCGCCATCATCCGTTCTTCCTACGACGACAACGAATCCAAGGAACGCCTCGGCAAACGCTTCGGCCTTTCCGACCGCCAGGCACAGGCTGTCATCGAGATGCAGCTGCGCCGCCTGCAAGGTCTGAATGTCGAAAAGCTCGAGGAAGAATTGGCCGATTTGCATCGCCGCATTGCCGAATACAAGGCCATTCTCGCCGATGAGAACAAGGTCATGGAGATTGTGCGCAACGAGCTTTCTGAGATCGCCGACAAATACAGCGACGCCCGCCGCACGGAGATCTCCCTTTCTAAGGACGATATCAACGTCGAAGACCTCATCGCCGAAGAAGACATGGTCATCACCATCAGCCACGCTGGCTACATCAAGCGCATGCCGATGGACAGCTACCGCAAGCAGAAGCGCGGCGGACGCGGCGTCAACGCGACAAAGATGAAGGAAGATGATTTCATTGAAAACATCTTCATCACCACCACCCACCATATGATGAACTTCTTCACCAATAAGGGCCGGGTGCTGCGCCTGAAAACCTTCGAGATCCCAGAAAGCAGCCGCGGCGGCAGAGGCACCGCGATGATCAATCTGCTCAAGCTCGGCAAGGGCGAAAAGATCACCACTGTGCTGCCATGGCGTGACCACGATGTGGAAGGCTATCTCACCTGCGTCACTGCCCGCGGCATGATCAAGAAGACGAACATCGCCGAATACCAGCATGCACGCAACGACGGCATTAAGGCCATCAACCTGCACGAAGGCGACGAGCTCATCAATGTGCGCATCACCAGTGGCGACGACGAGCTCATCCTCGTCTCCAAGAAGGGCAACGCCATCCGCTTCAGCGAGCACGATGTCAATCCGACTGGCCGCAGCACCGCTGGTGTGCGCGGTATGCGCCTGGATGGCGACGACAGCGTTGTCAGCATGGATATCGTGCGCGACGAATGCGATCTGCTCGTGATCAGCGAAAACGGCTACGGCAAGCGCACGCCGCTAACGGAGTACCACGCGCAGGTGCGCGGCGGCAAGGGCGTGCTCACCCTCAAGGTCAGCGACAAGACCGGCCACGTCACCTCGGCGCTCGTCGTTCGCGGCAGCGAGGACCTCATGGTCATCAGCCGCGAAGGCACCCTGATCCGCACCTCTGTTTCGGACATCAGCGTGCTCAGCCGCGCGACACAGGGCGTCAAGGTTATGCGCCTCGATGAGGGGGATACCGTCATCGACACCGCACGATTTGTTGATGAAAACGACGATTAAGGATCATTTCCTTCAATAAATAGGACCAAAAGGCAGCGATCTTGAAAAAAATCGCGCCTTTTGGCTATTTTTTTGAAATTTTTATTATATCCTGATGGTATTCAACAAACACTTGTGTTATGATAAGTATATGTTAAACAACGACGTCCAACTGACCGAGAAATAACGAGCGAGGTGAACATTCAAATGTCAATCGGAAAACGTTTGGAAGAGCTTATTAATTATCGCAACACCAATGTCAACCGTGTAGCCCGTGAAGCAGGCATCAGCCCGCAAACGATCTACGGTATCATCAAGCGTGACAATACCAAGGTTGACATCAACATCCTTATGGCGCTCTCGAAAGAGCTCAACGTGACCCTGGATTATTTTTCCGGCGGTCCGCTTGATGCTGTCGAAGTCGACGTTGAAACTTTCGTCAGCCGCTATCGTCAGCTCGATGCGCACGGCAAGACCGTCGTTCAGGCTGTCATCGACCTCGAGCTGGAACGCATCGAGGAAATTGAAAAAGGCAATCTGCCTGGCTGAGCTGCGCGCCAGCCACCCAAGACCATCCTCAGGCAGGATGGTCTTTTTGTTTTGTCGGGGCATTATCACGAAAACAATGCTTTCAAATCTTCTAAAATACGGTAATAGTAAAGATAAACGATTTGTCTTCCTGCCGTAGAAATAAAACTTATCAGCTGTGCGCTGCGCACAGCTGCAGACTGTAGATAAACCCTATTTTGGCATCTAGCCAAAATAGGGTTTTCTCAT
>URZX01000038.1 GCA_900552455.1 uncultured Peptococcaceae bacterium
AACCCCTTACGAGATCTACTATTCGGTTGTGTTGCACTTGACTTGACAATTCAAGCACAAAAAATCGCCCCCCGTTTTCACGAGGGGCGACGATCATCCGATCAGGTCGAGATTACTTCCCAGCCATTTCTTTGTAGCGTGCATAGCGTGCCTGGCTGAGTTCCTTGGTCTGAGCATAGAGTGCTTCAGCGGTGTCTGGATGAGCCTTAGCAAGGGATGCATAGCGGGTTTCGCTCTTGAGGAAGTCTTCGAACTTATCGTAATCTGGTTCCTTGGAATCGAGAACGAATGGGTTCTTGCCTTCGGCAGCGAGTTCTGGGTTGTATCTCCAGAGGTGCCAGTAGCCACAATCAACGGCTTCCTTGATGTGGGACTGAGCGATGCTCATACCCTTGCGGATACCGTGGTTGATGCAAGGAGCGTAAGCGATGATGAGGGATGGACCCTGATATGCTTCTGCTTCTTCGATGGCCTTGACAGCCTGGTTCATGTTAGCGCCGAGACCGATCTGTGCAACATAAACGTTGCCATAGATGGACTGCATAACGCCGAGGTCTTTCTTGTTGGTCTTCTTACCAGCAGCAGCGAACTGAGCAACAGCTGCGAGTGGGGTAGCCTTGGAAGCCTGACCACCGGTGTTGGAGTAAACTTCGGTATCGAATACGAAGATGTTGATGTTTTCGCCAGAAGCGAGAACGTGGTCAAGACCGCCGTAACCGATATCATAAGCCCAACCGTCACCACCGAGGATCCACTGGCTGCGGATCTTCAGGAAGCTGGTGTAAGCGCTGAGGTCGGTGAGGTATGCATCCTTATCAGTAGCTGCTTCGAGTTCAGCAACGATGACGTCGCTTGCATCGGCAACAGCCTTGACATCATGAGCAGCCCAACCTTCGACCCACTTAGCAGCAGCTTCTTTGAGGGCTGCGCTGTAGTCGCCTTCAGCGATGACGCCGCAGAGGTAGTTGACCTTAGCTTTCATCTGCTGGTCAGCGGTGTACATACCGAGACCAAACTGAGCGTTGTTTTCGAAGAGGGAGTTCTGCCAAGCTGGGCCCTGACCCTTTTCGTTGGTGCAGTATGGCATAGCAGGTGCTGGAGCGCCCCAGATGGAGGAGCAACCAGTGGTGTTAGCGATGACCATACGATCGCCGAAGAGCTGGGTAAGGAGCTTAGCATATGGGGTTTCACCGCAACCTGCGCAAGCGCCGGAGAATTCAAGCAGTGGGAGCTTGAACTGGCTGCCCTTGACAGTCTTGGTGTTGGTGAGTTCAGCCTTGTTGGTAACCTTATGGGTCATGTAGGTCCAGTTTTCACGTTCGGTTTCAACGGATTTTTCTACTGGAACCATCTGCAGAGCCTTGGTCTTAGCTGGGCAAACGTTTACGCAGCTGCCGCAGCCGAGGCAGTCCATAGGGCTAACCTGTACTCTGAACTGCAGGCCAGCAAATTCCTTGCCGGTAGCTGGCTTGGTGGTCATGCTTTCAGGCTTGCCAGCCACTTCTTCTTCGTTGAGGAGGAATGGGCGGATAGCTGCATGTGGGCAAACCAAAGAGCACTGGTTGCACTGGATGCAGTTTTCTGGGATCCATTCTGGAACGAAGAGAGCAGCCATACGTTTTTCGTATTTGGTGGTGCCTGCTGGATAGCGGCCATCTTCCATGCCTGCGAAAGCGCTGACAGGGAGCTTGTTGCCCTGCATAGCAGTCATTGGACGCAGAACCTTCTTAACGAATTCTGGTTCGCAAGCGCAGCGTTTTTCGGTGGATTCGGCATCCTGAGCGTCAGCCCAAGCAGCTGGAACCTGAACTTCGTGCAGAACTTCGATGGCTTTGTCAACAGCATCCCAGTTCATCTGAACGACAGCGTCGCCCTTGCGGCCATAGGTAGCCTTGATGGCATCCTTCAGGAGCTTGACAGATTCTTCGAATGGAAGAACGCCAGTCAGTTTGAAGAATGCAGTCTGGGTAACCATGTTGGTGCGGTTGCCAAGACCAACTTCCTGTGCAACCTTGGAAGCGTCGATCGTGTAGAACTTGATGTTGTTCTGAGCGATGTAGCGCTTCATGCTTGCAGGAAGATGTTCTTCGAGTTCTTCAGGGGTCCAGGTGCAGTTGAGCAGGAAGGTACCGTTTGGCTTGAGGCCTTCGAGTACATCGTAGAGTTTTACATAGCTGGACTTGTGGCAAGCAACGTAGTCAGCCTGGTCAACTTCATAGGTGGAGCGGATCTTGCTCTTACCGAAACGCAGGGAAGAAATGGTTACGCCACCACTCTTCTTGGAGTCGTAGGAGAAGTAGCCCTGAGCATACATGTCGGTGTTGTCACCGATGATCTTGATGGCGTCTTTGTTAGCACCAACGGTACCGTCGGAGCCGTAACCCCAGAATTTGCAAGCGATGCAATCTTCAGGAGCAGTAACAACAGGAGCGCCAACTTCGAGAGAGGTGTTGGTAACATCATCAACGATACCAACGGTGAAGTGGTTCTTAGGAGTGTCAGCCTTGAGGTTTTCATATACAGCGATGAGCTGTGCTGGAGTAACATCCTTGGAACCTAAGCCATAGCGGCCGCCAATGATCATTGGGTGCATGTCGGCATCATAGAAGGCGGTCATAACATCTTCGTAAACTGGTTCGCCGATAGCGCCTGGTTCTTTGGAACGGTCGAGAACAGCGATTCTCTTAACAGTCTTAGGAACAGCTGCGAGGAAGTGCTTGGTGGAGAATGGTCTGTACAGACGGATCTTCAGGAGACCAACCTTTTCGCCTTTGGCGTTGAGGTAGTCAACAACTTCTTCGAGTGCTTCGCAGACAGAACCCATTGCGATAACAATGTTTTCTGCATCTTCAGCACCATAGTAGTTGAAGAGCTTGTAGTCGCGGCCAGTCTGCTTGGAAACTTCTTCCATGTAGTGTTCGGTGATACCAACAACATCTTCATAGTACTTGTTGGAACCTTCTCTCTGCTGGAAGAAGATATCAGGGTTCTGGTTGGTACCCTTGGTGACAGGATGTTCAGGGTTCAGACCGCGTTCGCGGAAAGCCTTGACAGCATCCATGTCGATCTGGCCTTTGAGGAAGTCTTCGTCCATGACTTCGATCTTCTGGATTTCGTGAGAAGTTCTGAAACCATCGAAGAAGTGGATGAATGGTACACGGGACTTCAGGGTAGCGAGCTGAGCTACGCAGCCGAGGTCCATAACTTCCTGTACGCTGGAGGAAGCAAGTTCAGCGAAGCCGATACCGCGGCAGAGCATAACATCGGAATGATCACCGAAGATGGACAGAGCGTGGGTAGCGATCGCACGAGCTGCAACCTGGAAAACGGTAGGAAGCAATTCACCGGCAATCTTGTACATTGCAGGGACCATCAAAAGCAGACCCTGAGAAGAAGTGTAGGTGGATGTCAGTGCACCAGCGGTCAAAGAACCGTGTACAGCACCTGCAGCACCGGCTTCGGAATCCATTTCAACAACCTTTACGGTCTGGTTGAACAGGTTCTTTCTGCCTTGAGCACTCCAAGCATCAATTTTTTCTGCCATCGGAGAAGATGGCGTGATTGGGTAGATAGCTGCAACATCAGTGAACAAATAGGACACGTGCGCAGCAGCTGTGTTCCCATCCATGGTTTTCATGGTTTTAGTAGACAATTTAAGTCCTCCTCCCAAAAATTTAAAAACCTCTTTAGCCTTATTCTAGCACAATTGTTAAGGGAACTCAATTTACTTGTTCGATAAAATGCTCATAATATATAAGTATAGCTTATGGAAATGAACGTTGTCAGAATAGTACGATTTGATCGAGCTCCGGCAATTGTCCCACTATTCTCAAACATTTAAACTTTTCGATCATTGCGTCACCCACTCGACCGCGCTTCTTCATGTCCTCCAGCGACGAATACGGCTTCTCTTCGCGGCCTTTGACAATGTCCTCTGCCTGCGAGGCGCCGAGACCATCGATGGCGATGAGCGGCGGCAAGAGCGCATTTTCCTCTTCCCGGATGACAAAGCGCGTGGCCAGCGATTCTTCCAGACTCACCGGCAGCACCTTGTAGCCGCGGCAGTAAAGCTCCAGCGCCACTTCCAGCACGCTGACCTTGCTCTTGTCCTTGGCCGACATGCCGCCCTGCTGTGCGTAGAGATCGAGGATCGCCTTGCGCACCGCCTCCTCTCCTTCCTGGATGATCGCGATGTCAAAATCGTCGATCCCGCGCACGGAAAAATAGCTGGCGTAAAACGCAAGTGGCTGGTTGATCTTGAACCAGGCAATGCGGAACGCCATCATCACGTAGGCGACAGCGTGCGCCTTCGGGAACAGATACTTGATCTTTTTGCAGGAGTCGATGAACCACTGCGGGATCTTCGCTTCATGCATCGCAGCCTCCTGGTCTTCCTTGAGGCCGCGCCCCTTGCGCACCCCCTCCATGATCTTAAAGGAGACACTCTCATCCATGCCATGCTGGATCAGATAGAGCATGATGTCGTCGCGCGTGGAAATCGTCTCCGAGACTGGCGCGATCTTGTTTCTGATGAGATCCTGGGCGTTGTTGAGCCAAACGTCTGTGCCATGGGAAAAGCCGGATATCCGCAAAAGCTCGGCGAAAGCCGTTGGATGCGTGTCTTCGAGCATCTGGCGCGTAAAGCTCGTGTTGAATTCCGGAATGCCGTAGGTAGCGACTGGCGAATTCAGCCGCTCCGGCGTGACGCCGATGGCGTCTGTCGAAGAAAAGAGCGAAAGCGTCGCCTGATCGTCCAGCGGCACCGTCGTCGGGTTGATGCCTGTGAGATCGCCGAGCATCTTGATGACCGTCGGATCATCGTGGCCGAGAATGTCGAGCTTGACCAGCCCCTGGTCGATCTTGTGGTAGTCGAAATGGGTCGTGACCGTCTCTGTCTTCACGTCGTCGGCAGGACGCTGCAGCGGTGTGAAATCGTGTACGTCGACGCCCTTCGGCACAACGACGAGCCCACCAGGATGCTGGCCCGTCGTGCGCTTGACGCCTGTGCAGCCGATCTTGAGACGGTTGATCTCCGCCTCGCGCTTCTTTTCGCCGACCTCGTCGAAGAATTTGCGCACATAGCCGTAGGCTGTTTTTTCAGCGACCGTCGCCAGGGTTCCTGCGCGGAAAACGTTGTCCTTGCCGAAAAGTTCTTCTGTGTAGGCATGGGCGCCGCTCTGGTAATCGCCGGAGAAGTTCAGATCGATATCCGGAATCTTGTCGCCCTTGAAGCCAAGGAAGATCTCAAACGGGATGTCGAAGCCGTCCTTCTCCATCTTCGTGCCACAGACCGGACAGTCCTTGTCAGGCATGTCCACGCCGGTGCCATACTCGCTGCTGTCGAAAAACTCGCTGTGCTCGCAGTGCGGACAGCGGTAATGCGGCGGCAGCGCATTGACCTCGGTGATATTGGTGAAATAGGCCACGACCGACGATCCGACCGAACCACGGGAACCGACGACATAACCATTTTCGTTGGAATTTTTGACGAGCTTGTGGGCGATCAGATAGAGCACCGCGTAACCGTTGCCAATGATCGACTTCAGCTCCTTGTCGATGCGCTTCTGGATCAACTCCGGCAACGGATCGCCATACATGCGATGCGCCTTTTCCAGCGTCAGCTCCTCGATCTGCTGCTCGGCGCCGTCGATCTTTGGTGCGTGCAACACCGTCGGCACTGGCACAATGTCCTCAAAATCTTCGATGATGGCGTTGGGATTTTTCACGACAACGTTGTACGCCTCTTCCTCGCCGAGGTAGGCAAATTCTTCGAGCATCTCTTCTGTCGTGCGATAATACAGCGGCGCCTGCTCCTCTGCGTCCTTGAAGCCACGGCTTTTCATGATGATGGCACGGTTCAGGGCGTCGTCCTCGTTGGCAAAATGCACGTCGCAGGTGGCGACGACAGGCTTGTTCAGCCGCTTGCCAAGGTCGAACAAAGCACGGTTGAGATCGCGCAGTCCCTCTTCGTCGGCGATGGTGCCATTGCGCACCATGAAGTAGTTGTTGGCGATCGGCTGGATCTCAATGTAATCGTAGAAGCTGGCGAGTTTTTCCAATCCTTCCGGATCGTCAGGATTGGCCACGAGATAGCGCATCAGCTCGCCCGCTTCGCAGGCACTGCCGACAACGAGCCCTTCCCGGGCATAGTTGATGAGCCGCTTGGGAATGCGCGGACGGCGGTGGAAATAGCGCAGCTGCGATTCGGTGACCAGGCGGTAGAGATTTTTCAGGCCTGTCGCGTTCTTCGCCAGCAGGATACAGTGGTAGCTTTTACGATCGCGCAGATTCACCGCCGGCTCGTCGTCGTCAATGATGTAGGCCTCGATGCCGTAGATGATCTTGACCCCGTTCTTCTGCCCGGCGGAATACGCATCTGGGAACGCCTGCACAACGCCGTGGTCTGTCACAGCAATGGCCTTGTGGCCGAGCTGCGCCGCCAGCTTGATCAGGTCCTTGATGTCGTTCATGCCATCCATGCTGCTCATCTGCGTATGCAGATGCAGCTCCACGCGTTTTTCCGGCGCGTTGTCGATGCGGCAGGCGAGCGTCGCCTGGTTGATGTCGTTGACGATCATGCCGAGCTCGTTGGAATAATTGTCATACTGCACCTTGCCGCGCACCTTGATCGCCTTCGCTTCCTTGAGCGCGGTTTTCAGCGTGTCGGCTTCGTCCTTGTCGGCAAACACCTTGCAATCGATCGAGTCGGTGTGGTCCGTCAGCGAGAACATGATCAGCGAACGGCCGCTCTTGAGCTCGCGGCTGTCGAGGCTGAAGATCGTGCCTGCCAGGCAGACGCTTTTTTCCTCGTCCTCGATCTCAGAAACAGCGACCACCGGCGCCTTGATAAGCTTGCCTTTGAGCACGCCCGCCGGCGCCGGCACGCCGCTTGCAGGACGGTTGCCCTTGCTGCCGTCGCGCTTTGGCGCGGTGCGATTGCTCTGCGCTTTCTTTTCCTCGCGCATCTGCGCCCACTGCTGCGACGGGCCGAAATAATCGTCTGGCACCGGCGCGAGGGTTTCATCCTCCTTGAAGCAGGTCTCCACCTTCACGTTCTTCTGACACATCTGTGCCAAAAGGCGTTCACAATCGCTCGTGAACGCCTTGGTATTGATGCGGCTTTGATATGCGATCCTGTTCGAGCAGCGAATGCGTACAGCGCCTTCCTCTGAGACCTCGTCGATCTTCAAAAAGATGTGGAAATTTTCCACGCCCAACAGCTGCCAGAGCACCTCTGGCTCGCTCGTGATCTCCGCCAGCGAATAGCCGTCGTAAACCGGCACCAGCTGCACATCGAGATGCGCCGTTTCCGGCAGGGCGTGCTTCATCTGCTCGCGGTAATAGGCGGCCAGCTGAACGTACTCGTCGCCAGCGAGGATCCGCGGCATCTGGATGCGCGCTGCAAGGAGCCGCTGCGTCTTGAACAGTTCGATTTTTTTCACAGTACATTGTCTGGCGTAATCGCAGCAGTCAAAACTGCGCGCCTGTGCTTCCTGTGCTGTGCTCACATTGCATCACCTGAAATCATTCGTTGTAGAAAGCAGTCAGTTTTTCGATCACTTCATCCATCGTCAGCTCCAGCACCTCGTCGGACGTGCGCAGCTTGTATTCAACGATGCCTTCACCGATCTTCTTGCCCACAGTGATGCGCACCGGCAGACCGATGAGATCGGCGTCGTTGAATTTAACCCCGGCGCGCTCCTTGCGATCATCCATGAGGATGTCGAAGCCCGCTTCCTGGAGACGGTTGTAGAGCACTTCGCCAGCGTCCATCTGCTCTTCGTCCTTGACATTGACGATGACCAGGCTGGCGTGGTAAGGTGCCATCGCCTTTGGCCAGACGAGGCCTTTCTCGTCATAGTGCTGCTCCACAGCTGCTGCGATGGTGCGGCTCACACCGATGCCATAGCAGCCCATCTGCAGCACAACGCTCTTGCCGTTTTCGTCGAGCACCGTCGCGCCAAGGGCTTCCGAATATTTCGTGCCCAGCTTGAAGACCTGGCCCACCTCAATGCCGCGGGCTGTTTTGATCGTACCGCCGCAGATCGGGCATTTTTCGCCTTCGTTGAGCATGCGCAGATCGTGGTAGGTGACCTCCGGCAGATCGCGCGCCATGTCCACGTGGATGAAGTGGTAGCCGTCCTCGTTGGCGCCACAGGCCAGACCTGTGCGTCCCTGAAGCTCGAGATCCGCGTAGATCTTAATGTCCTTGAGTCCCACAGGACCGAGAGAACCTGGATGCGCGCCAATCTTTTCGACGATGAAGTCTTCGTCTGCCATTTCGATCTCGCTCACACATGGATGCACGCGCATCACCTTGACGTCGTTGACCTCGCGGTCGCCGCGCACCAGCACCATGATCAGCTCGTCGTCGGCACGCATCAGCACACTCTTGATGGAGTTCTCTGGCGTATCGCCGAGGAAGTTGCAGATGTCTTCGATCGTCGCGATGTTTGGCGTCTCGATCTTTTCGATCGCCGCCGTGTCGTGCTTATCCTCGCAGGCCACCGGCTTCGCTTCTGCGATCTCGATATTGGCAGCAAAATCGCAGCTGTCGCAATACGCGATCGTCGCTTCGCCGTTTTCAGCCAGCACCATGAATTCGTGCGTGTAGCCGCCGCCGATCTGACCGCTGTCAGCCAGCACCGGACGGAATTTCAGCCCGCAGCGCGTGAAGACACGGCTGTAAGCGTCGTACATTTCGCGATAAGCCTGATCCAGCCCCGCTTCATCCATGTCGAAGGAATAGAGATCCTTCATCACAAATTCGCGACCGCGCATCAGCCCAAAACGTGGGCGGCGTTCGTCGCGGTATTTGTTCTGGATCTGATAGAGACGCAACGGCAGCTGCTTGTAGCTGCGGATGAACTGACGGCAGATGTCCGTGACAACCTCCTCGTGCGTTGGCCCCAGGCAGAATTCGCGCCCGTGGCGGTCAACCACGCGCATCATCTCGTCGCCATACGCGCCCCAGCGGCCGCTTTCCTGCCAGAGCTCTGCAGGCTGCGTGATCGGCATCAGGATCTCCTGCCCATCGGCAGCGTCCATCTCCTCGCGCACGATCTTCTCCACCTTCGCCAGCACGCGCTTGCCCAGCGGCAGATAGGTGTACATCCCTGCAGCCACCTTCTGGATATAGCCCGCCTTCAGGAGCAGCTGATGGCTTGGGATCTGCGCTTCAGCAGGCACATCGCGCAGCGTAGGGATCAAAGCATGTTTCATTCTCATAAGATCAACAACCTCCAAATTGTGGTTCGTTCTTTGTTTACAACATTTAATTATACGAGATGCCGCAGCCGAACGCAATCATTCCCGCAGAAAATTTTCGCCTGTCAGCGGCCGCCACAAACGACCACCGACAGGCGAACCCGTTCTCAAAGCGTCGGCACAAGCGTGCGCAGATCCACCACACGCTCGCTGCCATCCATTCCGCGCGCGATCAACACCCCGTCGACAACGCGCAGATCACAGGTATTGACCGCGAAATCCAGCGTGTACGTCCGCGTAGCGCCGCCCAGCGTCGTCTCGTAGAGACGGTTCTGCGCCGACGGATCGATCCAGCCACTGGCGCCCATGCCATTCGTGTAATACACACGATTGCCCTCTACCCAGAAAGCCGAGGCGTAAATGTCCGTCAGATAGCCGAGCGCGCCATTTTCATCGCGGAAAAGCTGCAACGGCTTCGCGTGACCGCCATCGCATTGCACCGCGACATAGCGCGCACCGCCTGCTTCGCGATCAATCAGCAGCGATCCGCTCCGCAGCCGCAAGCCATCCGGCAACGCCAGCACACGCGCGCCAGCTTCGTCCGCACGCAGCAGCTTGTTGCCGATCACCTGATAGCTCACACCTGCACCCTGCGCGATCCAGACCGTGCGCGTGTCGCCATCCCAGTAAATGCTGCCGTAAAGCTCCGAGAAATCCCGCGCCGGCAGATACGTGCGGTCGTGGCGCAGCGTCGGCGCCGTCTCAAAATGACCACTCTGTCCTCCAGCCGAATAATCCAGCTTTCCCACCGCAAGCGACACATCCACCGTCCCGTCCGGGCTCGTGATACGAATGCTGCCATCCGGCTGCCACACCGTCGTGTAGCCCATCGCCGAACTCACAATGCGCAGCGGGATCATCGTGCGGCCAGCGTCGTTGATGTAAACCTCGCCTTCCGCCGCCGAGCCGGAAACATGCGCATGACCAACGATCAGCTCCACATCCGTGCTCTCAGCAGACGCCGTCCCCGGCGCCGCCAGAATCGCCGCACAGACAATTGGCGCCAGCCATTTCATTCTTTTCATAATGATCACCTTCTCATTGTCAATGTTCTCTATCATTCTATCATACACCACCCGCCAAAAAGATGCCACTTTTCCTCAAAGATCCAGCGCATTTTCCAGAGATTTCACGGATTGCCTGCCAATCTTCGACAAACAAAAAATCCCGTCGGCCATTTGCAGATGACCGACAGGATCGTCGTATTATTCCGCCAGGATTTTTTCCAGCTCTTCCTGGAAGGCCGGGAGCAGATCGGCTTCGTCGCAGCGGCGCACAACCTCGCCCTTGCGGAAGACGAGCCCTGCGCCCTTTCCGCCTGCGATGCCGAGATCGGCTTCCTTCGCTTCGCCGGGACCGTTGACGACACAGCCCATGACGGCGATCTTGAGAGGACGTTCGATGTTCTGGCAGAGGGTTTCAACCGACTCTGCCAGGCTCGCCAGATCGATCTGTGTGCGTCCGCAGGTTGGACAGCTGACGATGTCCACGCCCGCTTCCTTGAGCCCGAGGCATTTGAGAATGCCGATGGCTACAGGGATCTCGTTGGCAGGATCGCCTGTCAGGCTGACACGGATCGTATCGCCGATGCCGCGAGCCAGCAGCGCGCCGATGCCAACGGAGGATTTGATCGTGCCGCTGCGCACGGTGCCAGCTTCTGTCACGCCGAGATGCAGCGGATAAGGGAAACGCGCCGCAGCCATTTCGTTGACGCGGATCATTTCCGGCACGTCAGAGCTTTTCACCGAGAGCACGAGCTTTTTGAAGCCCAGCTCTTCGCAGAAACGCACGTATTTTTCAAGGCTTTCGACCATCGCTTCGGCGCAGGGATGGCCATATTTTTCCAGCAACTCCTTTTCCACAGAGCCAGAATTGACGCCGATGCGGATCGCTGCGTCATGGGCCTTCGCCGTTTCGACGACGGCGCGCAGCTTTTCCAGCCCGCCGATGTTGCCAGGATTGATGCGCACAGCATCGACGCCCTGCTCCAGCGCTGCGATAGCGATGCGGTAGTCAAAATGCACGTCGGCGACGATCGGCACGCTGGCGCGACGCGCCACCTCAGCAACAGCCGGCACAGCGTCCATATCCGGCGCCGCCACGCGCACGATCGCAGCGCCGAGGGCGGCAAGCTGCTCCACCTGCGCCAGCGTGGCTGTCACGTCGTGGGAATCGGTGTTGGTCATGGACTGCACCGTCACGGGATAATCCGAGCCCATGCCGACATCGCGGATCATAAAGGAAATCGTTTCTCGTCTCAATTGGATCACACTCCGTTAATTGACAATGTTGAGAATATCGTTGTAGGTCACATAGATCATCAGCGCAAACAGCGCCATCATGCCGAGCAGATTGACCAGCGTTTCCTTGTCCTGGCTGACAGGGATGCCGCGCACCGCTTCGATGACGAGGAAAAGAAACCTGCTGCCGTCAAGCGCCGGTACCGGCAGCATATTGAGCAGCCCAAAGTTCACTGAGAGCACAGCGATCAGGCTGACCACGCTCCATATGCCCTGATCGACGCTGTCGCCGATGGCGTTGACAATGCCGACCGGCCCGGAGAGGCCCCCTTCCTCGTCGTTGACGGCGGTGCGTCCGGTGACGAGATCGATCACCGCATCAAAGATGATCGTGCTCATGCCGATGGTCATGTAGGTCGATTGCTGGAATGCCTGACCAACGCTGAGCGTTTCGTGGGTCGTTTCCAGCTGCTTCGTGACGCCCAGGGCGTAGCGGTTGAGCTGATCGTTGTAAGCAGGCGTTAGCGTCGTTTCAGCGTTCGCGCCGTCGCGGCTGTAGAGAATGTCCATCTCGCCGCTTTTGTAGGACGCCATAAAGCTGTCGACATCCTCCCAGGTCTGCATCGTCTGGCCGTTGATCGACAGGATCTCGTCGCCGACAGCGAGCCCGGCCGCTTCTGCTGCAGAATCTGCACTGATCTCTGCAATGACCGGCGGGCTGTCGTTGTCGACGACATTGACGCCCAGCGCCAGATAGAAAATCAGCAGCGCCACCAGCGCCGTGAGGAAATTCATAAACGGTCCGGCAACCGTGAACAGCATGCGGTGCAGGATCGGACGATTCTGGAAAAGGCGCGGATCGTCGGGATCGTCGTCGATCTCCGGATCACCGGTGATGCCTTTGACGCTGACAAAACCGCCAGCAGGGATCGCACTAATCACATATTCGGTTTCGCCCTTCTGGAAGGAGGCGATCTTTGGCCCCATGCCGATGCTGAAGGTAGTCACATACATACCGCTGATCTTTGCAACGACGAAGTGGCCAAATTCGTGGATCGCGACGAGAAAACCGAGGATGATGATGGCAAGGATGATGTTCATCGCTGCATCAGCTCCGTGGCCAGCGCCCGCGCCTCTGCGTCGATGGCGTGGATCTGCGCCAGGGACTCCACCTTCTGCCACGGCGTTTTGGCGACGCATTCTTCAACGAGCGGCACGATATCGACGAAGCGGATCTTTTCTGCGAGAAACGCCGCCACGACAACCTCGTTCGCCGCGTTCATCACGATTGGCGCAGAGCCGCCGCGTTTGCCGCAGGTGTAGGCCATGTTGATGCCCGGAAAAACATCGAAGCGCGGCTTTTCAAAATGCAGCGTGCCCATTTCCCAGGCGTCGAGGGCTTCAAAGCCTGTGCCGACGCGCGCCGGATAGGTCAGCGCCAGCTGGATCGGCAGGCGCATATCCGGCAGGCCGAGCTGAGCCTTGATGGCGCCGTCAACAAACTGCACCATCGAATGCACGATGCTTTCCGGATGCACGACCACCTGGATGCGGTCGTAGTCGCAGTTAAAGAGATAGTGGGCCTCGATGATCTCCAGCCCCTTATTGACCATCGTCGCTGAATCGATCGTGATCTTCGCGCCCATGGACCAGTTCGGATGCTTGAGGGCGTCGGCTCTGGTGATCGACTGGAAGCGTTCGCTTTCCCAGGTGCGGAACGGCCCGCCGGAAGCAGTGAGGATGATCTTCGCAATTTCCTGCGGACGCCCTTCCAGGCATTGGAAGATCGCCGAATGCTCGCTGTCCACCGGAATGATCTCGCCGCCGTGCTCCGCCAGAAGATCGTTCACAAGATCGCCGGCTTCGACCATCGTTTCCTTGTTGGCGAGCCCGATGCGCAGACCCGCGCGCAGAGAATCGAGCACCGGCTCGATGCCGGCAGCGCCGGTGATGGCGCCGATCACGCAGTCGATGCCCTCGAGACAGTCGGCGTAATCGGCCCAGAGATAATGATAACGACAAAAAGGCGTTTCATTTTGAACGCCTTTGAAATATTCGTATGTGGTTTTGTCGGTGATGAACACGTGCTTCGGCTGATACTTCCGCACCTGTTCATAGAGCAGCGCCTTGTTGCAATGCGCCGACAGAATGTCCACCTGATAGGTTCCCAGCGCGTCCACGACCTCCAGCGTCTGGGTGCCGATGGACCCTGTGGAACCAAGGATCGCTAAATGTTTCATGTTCTTTCCTTTCTACTCAGCCCTGCATGATGCTGAAATAATAGAAGCACAGCGGCGCCACCAGCAGGAAGCTGTCGAAACGGTCGGCAAATCCGCCGTGACCCGGCAGGATGTTGCCGCTGTCCTTGACGCCGAAGGAGCGCTTGAGATAGCTTTCGAAAAGATCGCCAACGATTGCGCCGAAAGCAACAAGCAGCCCGATCAGCACCGTGTGCAGCGTGCTCGTCGACAGCGGCAGGAATTGCGCAATGATGAGCGCCGCCACAACCGTGAGCAGTACACCGCCGACGGCGCCCTCGATGGTCTTTTTCGGAGAAAGATGCGGCGCCATTTTGTGACGCCCCAGCGCGCGACCGGAGAAATATGCTCCGGAATCACAGACCCAGACCATGATAAAAACGCTCATCAAAAGCCATGCGCCGCCGTCCAGCAATCGCAGCGAGATCATGTGCAGCGGCAACCAGGTGCAGTAGGCGTTGATAAACGCCAGATACATCATCTCCGACAGCCCGGTGCGCGGATAGGTGAAGACCGTCTCCGCCATCACCAGCACATTGACGATCGCAAAGATGAAGCCCAGCTCCTTCGTCACAAAGGTGTAGACAGCGAACGCCACCAGCATATTCACGAAGCAGAAAATGAGAAAGCTCCGCTGCATAGCCTCGCCCTGCATATTGGCGAGCTCGTAATTGAGCGCCGCCATCATCACAAATCCCAGGAGATAAATGAGCGGCGTCGGCCCAAAGATACACAGGAGGACGATCGGGATACCGACGACCCCCGTCAAGATTCTTGTTTTCATAGTCGTCCCCTTACTTTTTCAGCCCGCCATAGCGACGGTCGCGTTTCTGATAAGCGTACACCGCATCAAAGAGATCACCGGCGCGGAAATCCGGCCAGTAGGTGTTGGTGATCCAGAATTCTGTGTAGGCCACCTGCCAGAGCAGGAAATTGCTCAGCCGCAGCTCGCCGGAGGAACGGATCAGGAGATCCGGATCTGGCTGACCAGCGGTGTAGAGATGGTTGGCGATGATATTTTCGTCGATCTCTTCCGGCGCAAGCTCGCCAGCCGCGCAGGCGCGCGCGATCTCCTGACAGGCGTGCACGATTTCCTGGCGACCGCCGTAGTTGAGCGCGATGTTGAAGATCACGTCGTTGTTGTCCTTGGTGAGCGCGTAGGCGTTTTCCACCTTCTCGCGCACCCGCGCAGGCAGGCGCGTCGGATCGCCAATCGTGCGCACACAAACGCCCTCAGCGTGAAGCTTGGCGATTTTTTTGTCAAGATATTCGACCAGAAGATGCATGAGCCCGTCCACTTCGTCCGCAGGGCGGCGCCAGTTTTCTGTCGAAAAAGCGTAGACTGTGAAATATTTGGTGCCGATCTTTTTCACCGTTTCCAGCACCTCGTCGATGGCCTCCACGCCGGCAGTGTGTCCGGCCAGACGCGCCAGCCCTTTCGCTGTCGCCCAGCGGCCGTTGCCGTCCATGATCACGGCAATGTGGCGCGGAATGCTGCCATCCTTGATGTCATCGTAAGTATGATGTTTGTTTTCCATATGACTTCCCCCCATTATTCATATGCCTCTCAGGCACACGAGGACAATCAATTATTATTCTATCATACTCCAACTTAAATTGCATCGCCTGGAGTGAGAATTGTAAAAAGAAAAAGGACCGACAGCGCGGTCCCTCCTCAGGCATCCTCAGATGCTCATGATATCTTTTTCTTTTTCGTCGTAGATCTTTTCGATCTTGGCGATGGCAGCATCGGTCTGCTTCTGCACATCGTCCTGAGCGCCCTTGGAATCGTCCTCAGTGATCTCCTTGTTCTTTTCGAGCTTTTTGATCTGGTCGTTGGCGTCGCGGCGGATGTTGCGGATGTAAACCTTCGCTTCCTCCGCTTTCTTGTGAGCAGTCTTTGCCAGCTCCTGACGGGTTTCCTTCGTCAGCTGTGGGATTGGCAGACGGATGACGACGCCATCGTTGGATGGGTTGATGCCGAGGTCAGATTTCTGGATCGCCTTTTCGATGTCCTTGATGATCCCCTTGTCCCATGGCTGGATGGTGATCAGATCCGGAGCCGGCGCGCTGACGTTGGCCACCTGGTTGATCGGCGTTGGAGAACCGTAGTATTCCACAGTGGTGCCATTCAGCAGGGACACGTTTGCCTTACCGGTGCGGATATGCATGAGGTCTTCGCGATACTTGTTGATGGATTTCTCCATGCGTTCTTCTGAGTCTAATAAAATTTCATCGATCATGATCTTATTCCCCTGTTCCTACTAAAGTACCAATTTTTTCGCCTAAAACAGCCTTCATCATGTTGCCCTTTTCGGTGATGTTGAACACCTGGATCGGGATGTTGTTGTCCATGCACAAGGAGATCGCTGTGGAATCCATGACCTTGAGCCCGCGGTTCAAAACCTCCAGGAAGGTCAGCGTTTCAAAGCGCTGGGCTTCCGGATGGGTCTTAGGATCACAGTCGTAAACGCCGTCCACCTTCTTGGCCATGAGAATGGCTTCCGCTTCGATCTCAGCCGCACGCAGCGCAGCCGTCGTATCGGTGGAGAAGAATGGATTGCCGGTGCCGGCTGCAAAAATGACCACGCGGCCCTTTTCGAGATGGCGGATCGCTCTGCGCTTGATGTAAGGCTCAGCGACCTCGCGCATTTCGATCGCGCTCATGACGCGGGTGTCCACGTCGTGCTTTTCCAGCACATCCTGCAGCGCCAGCGCGTTGATCACCGTTGCCAGCATGCCCATGTAGTCTGCTGTGGCACGATCGATGCCGCGCTTCGCTCCAGCGATGCCGCGCCAGATGTTGCCGCCGCCGACCACGCAGGCCACTTCCACGCCCAGCGCAGAAATCTCAGCGATCTGTTCAGCCAGCGTATTGAGCGTGTTGCTCTCGAGGCCGTAGCCGATCTCACCAGCCAGCGCCTCCCCGCTCAGTTTGATAATCACACGTTTATACTTAGCTTCCATAGTCATACCCCCATGTTGATTGAAGACTGTCTTTTTACACTGTTCCTATTATACCATACTCTCTGCGCGCTATCCACTAGAATTGTGCGGTTATCTTTCACAGTCTCTCCAGCTTCGTGCGAAAAGAGATCGCGCGCTGGGTCTGCATCCCGTCAAACTGGATGATGTGCGCCTCTTTGTCAAGATCCGCAGCCAGCACCGTGCCCTCGCCAAACACAGCGTGGCGCACGCGCTGTCCCGGCAGAAACGTGGCGTCGGCGTCGCGATCGACGAGACGCTCTGCGCTGCGCGCGTAGTGACTTTTGGCAGCGCGGACGAGGCTGTCTGGCGGCAGCGCAGTAAACGCGAGCAGCGACGGATCGATATCGAGCAGAAACCGCGACGGATAGCGCAGCGTGCCGTCAAAATTTCGCCCGTCGGCTTCTGAAAGATAAAGCCCCTTCTCCGCACGCGTCAGCGCCACAAAAGCCAGTCGTCGCTCCTCCTCCATCGCCTGCACAGTGCGCACACGACGCGACGGAAAAATGCCGTCGTTCATGCCGCAGAGGAACACATACGGAAATTCCAGCCCCTTGGCAGCATGGATGGTCATCAGCTTGACCTTATCCTCTACGTCGTCCAGATCGGCGTTGGTGAAAAGCGCCACATGTGCCAGATAATAGGGCAGCGTCACCTCTTCACCGCAGGTTGTTTCAAAAAGATAGATCGACTGCTTGAGCTCGGCGAGATTGTCGAGGCGTTCCTGGCTGCCTTCGGTGCGCAGCATCCGTTCGTAGCCAGACGCATCCAACAGCGCCGCCAACACCTCCGAAACAGGCCGCCCGTCGTAATCTGCAGCAAATTGCTCGATCAGCGCGACAAAATCGTGCGCCTTCGTGCCCTTGAACGTCGGTTCATCGAGATGGCGAACGAGGGCTTCGTAAAGGCTCGTGTGCTCGCGCTCCGCCGTCTCTTCGAGAAACGCCAGCCGCCGCTTGCCGAGATTGCGCTTCGGCACATTGACGATACGCCGGAACGAGAGATCGTCCTTGAAAACGAGCATACGCAGATAACTCAGCGCATCCTTGATCTCCTGACGTGCAAAAAACTGCACGCCGCTGTAGATCGTGTACGGGATCTTTTCCTCAAGCAGCACCTCTTCCACCGCGCGGGTCACATAATGAGCGCGATAGAGCACCGTCATATCCCGAAACGGCACGCCGTCCGCGCGGAGCTTTTTCATCTCGGCAACGATCCAGCGCGCCTCCTGCTCCTGGTCGTCGGCAAAATGACAATGCACCGGCTGGCCGGACGGCAGCGTCGGGACGAGGAATTTTTTCATGCGCTGGCTGTTTTTGGCGATGAGCGAATTGGCGCAGGCAAGGATCTCCGGCGTGGAGCGATAATTTTCCATCATCATGATGGTCTGGGTTTCCGGAAAAGCCTTGTCAAAATCGAGCAGAAATTTCACATTGGCGCCGCGCCAGGTGTAGATCGTCTGGTCGGGATCGCCGACGATGAAAAGATTTTTGTGATAATCGCAGAGCACCATCATGAGATCGTATTGCAGCTGGTCGATGTCCTGAAACTCGTCGATCATGATGTATTCCAGCCGCTCCTGCCATTTCCGGCGGATCGCCGGATTGTTCTCGAAAATGTAGAGCGAGAATTTGATGAGATCGTTGTAATCGACGCCGAAGCATTTTTTCTCCTCGTAGAGATAGCCGTAGAAAATGATCTCGTCGGTCGCCGTCGCCTCGTCGTATTTCTGCTTCACCTGCTCCAGCGGCAGCGCCAGCATATCCTTGTAATACTCTGGTTTTTTGAACAGCTTCTGGATCTCGATCATATCCCGCGCATCGGCAAACGTGCGGTCGCGCAGCGAAAGCCCACGCTCCTCATAAATGAGGGCGAGCATGGCGTCGATGTCGTTGTTGTCGAGCACGAGGAAACGCTTAGGATAGCCGATGGCGTGGCTGTCCTCCCGCAGGATCGCATCGCAGAAGCCGTGGAAGGTGTTGATATAGCCTGTGTCGTTGTCACCGGTAAGCTGGTGGATGCGCTGGCGCATCTCTGCCGCCGACTTATTGGTAAACGTGACACAGAGGATATTCCCCGGCAGGATCCCGAGCGCGTTCACGAGATAGGCAAAGCGGTGCGAGAGCGCCCGCGTTTTGCCGCTGCCTGCGCCAGCGATCACCCGCACAATGCCCTCCGTCGTCGTCACAGCCGCGCGCTGCGCAGCGTTGAGATTTTCCAAAAGATCCATCGTCGCCCCTCCTTTTCCACCTCTATGATAGCAGAAATCCCGGAACCGTTTCTTGAGAAACGATCCCGGGATATTTTGATTCTCCGAAAAGATTACATACCAGCCTGTGCAGCAACTTCTGCAGCGAAGTCGTCGACACGCTTTTCAAGGCCTTCGCCCATTTCAAAACGAGCGAAACGACGAACCTTGATGTTTTCGCCGAACTGAGCGATACCTTCCTTAACATAGGTTTCGATGGTTTCGTTGTTTTCAGCACGGATGTAAACCTGATCCATGAGGCAAACTTCGCCATAGAACTTTTTGAGACGGCCTTCTACCATCTTTTCAACGATGTTGTCTGGCTTGCCTTCGTTCTTAGCCTGAGCGATCAGGACTTCACGTTCGTGATCGAGTTCAGCCTGTGGCACTTCGTCACGGGTGACGTATTTTGGATTTTCAGCAGCGATGTGCATAGCGATGTTCTGAGCAAATTCCTTGAAAGCATCGGTCTTTGCAACAAAGTCGGTTTCGCAGTTGACTTCGACGATAACGCCGATCTTGCCGCCCATGTGGATGTAGGAAGCAACAACGCCTTCTGCAGCGATGCGGCCGCTCTTCTTAGCGGAATCAGCGATGCCCTTTTCGCGCAGATAGTCGATGGCTTTGTCCATGTTGCCGTCGCATTCCTGGAGTGCTTTTTTGCAGTCCATCATGCCGGCGCCGGTCTTTTCACGTAATTCTTTTACCATAGAAGCAGTAACGTTTGCCACTATAATTCCTCCTAAAAAATGTGTTAGAACGGGTAATTCATCTTAAAAAAGGTAACCTCATTGATCTCAACTCGGTTACCTTCATCACAAAATTATTCAGCGTCAGCGACTTCTTCAGCAGCTTCGGCTTCTTCAGCACCTGCAGCGCCCTGCTTAGCTTCAACAACAGCGTCAGCGATGACGGAGGTCAGGAGCTTCACGGCACGGATGGCATCGTCGTTGCCAGGAATGACATAGTCGATTTCATCCGGGTCGCAGTTGGTATCAACAACACCAATGACTGGGATACCGAGCTTGCGTGCTTCGTGAACGGCGATCTTTTCCTTCTTAGGATCGACAACGAAGATCGCACCTGGCAGTTCAGGCATGTTCTTGATGCCGCCGAGGAAGCGTTCGAGTTTTTCCTTTTCACCGAGAAGGATTGCTTTTTCTTTCTTGGTGAGGAGTTCCATGGTCCCGTTTTCTTCCATCTTTTCGAGTTCGAAGAGACGTTTGATGCGGGTTTCGATGGTCTTGTAGTTGGTCAGCATGCCACCGAGCCATCTTTCGTTGACGTAGTATTCGCCAGCACGGATAGCTTCTTCTTTGATGGATTCCTGAGCCTGCTTCTTGGTACCAACGAACAGGATTGGCTTCCCTTCTTCAACGACTTCCTTCACGAAATCATACGCTTCATTGATGAGCTTGACGGTTTTAGACAAGTCAATGATGTAGATCTGATTTCTTTCTGCAAAAATGTACGGCGCCATTTTAGGATTCCAGCGACGTGTTTGATGACCAAAATGTACCCCTGCTTCTAAGAGTTGTTTCATAGATACGACGGACATTTTGGCACCTCCTCTCTTCATTTGGATTTTTTCTTCCGGCTCCATTTTTTACGCGTCCCTCTCACCCTTGTGAGCTCCAGGGCGCGGAACAAAGAACCGTGTTTTTTACAACGTTAAGAGTATAGCATCTTTACGCCGCTGGCGCAAGTCCTTTTTCCGGGATTTTCGCGGAGAATTTTCGCCAGTCGCCCAAGGCGAAAAACAAAAAAACGTCTGTCCCTCTAAAGAGACAGACGCCAGACTGTAGATAAACCCTATTTTGGCGTCTAGCCAAAATAGGGTTTTCTCATTTCTTCATAGAAGATCACAAAAAATAGGCA
>URZX01000039.1 GCA_900552455.1 uncultured Peptococcaceae bacterium
AAATGAGAAAACCCTATTTTGGCTAGACGCCAAAATAGGGTTTATCTACAGTCTGCCGCCGGACAATCTTGTCCGGCGGTTTTTTCATGCAAAAGTTTATCTGGCGTTTAAGAATGGAGCAGCGGTCTGTGGTATAATTTATTCAGAAATGATAATAGGAGGGATGGCTGGTGAAGATCCATACACGTTTGCAGGTGTCAAACTTTCTGATGATCCTGGTGCCGGTGGGGATCACACTGGCGACTGGGGTGCTCTGCCTGGCGCTGGTGTGGCTGGCAATGTCGGTTGGCGGTGGTCTGGGATTTGACGATCAGGAGGATTTTGACGAGGCTGGCGAGCGCATTGTGCAGGTGACGGCGCAGGCGCTGGCGGCGGATGACGATGCGACGCGTCTGTCGCGGCTGGATCGATTGTCGGCGCTCTTGGATGACAACGCGATGCGCCTGGTTGTGACGCGCGCTGGGGAAGCGTTTTATGAGCACGGTGCTGAAAGCGAGCACGACGAAGCGCTGGACGACGCTGCGGAAGTGCTCACGGACAGCGGGAGTGTGGCGAAGGACGATCGCACGCTTTTTGTGCAGGATGTCAGCAGCGGCGGTGAACATTTTCGCATTGCGCTCTATGGCAGCGAGCAGGCTTTTTCAACGGATTTTCTGGAGATGGTGCTGGCGATCGTGGCGGTTATTCTGATCGCTGCGATCCTGATCGCGCTGATCCTGACGAACCATTTTCTGACGCGCTTTGTTTTTCGCAAGATTGAGGAGCCGCTGGATATTCTCGCGCGCGGTGTGCAGGAGATTGGCGCTGGTAATCTGGACTACCGCATTGTTTACGATGGCGACGACGAATTTACGCCGATCTGCGCGGAGTTCAACGAGATGGCGCTGCGCCTGCGCCGTTCTGTGGAGGAAACGCAGCGCCAGGAGGAAAGCCGCAAGGAACTCATGGCGGGGATCAGCCACGATCTGCGCTCGCCGTTGACATCGATCCAGGCCTATGTGGAAGGCTTGTTAGACGGTGTTGCGAACACGCCAGAGAAGCAGCAGGCGTATCTGCGCACGATCAAGGCGAAGGCTGAAGAGATCCAGCGCATGGTCTCGCAGATCTTTCAGTTTTCAAAAATGGATCTGGAAAATTATCCGATGCAGATCGAGCCGCTGGCGTTGGATGAAGAGCTGGGCGCGCTGCTCGAGGTTGTCGGGCCGGAATACGCCGAAAAAGGGCTCGCTGTGCAGGCAGACCTGGCGCCTGCGGTGGCGCTTGTTGATGCGGAGCTTTTGCGGCGCATCGTTGTGAACATCCTCGACAACAGCCTCAAGTACAAGTGCGCAGAGACGGGGCAAGCCGAGGTGCGTCTGCGCGCAGCGGAGGACGGGGTGCATCTCTGCATTGCTGACGATGGGCCCGGGGTGCCGCCGGAAGCACTGCCGAAGCTGTTTGATGTGTTCTACCGCAGCGATCCGTCGCGCCATAATCCAAACCAGGGCAGCGGCCTGGGCCTTGCCATCGTTGCCCGGGCGGTGCAGCGCATGGGCGGCACGGTTCAGGCGCGTGCGGCGGAGCCACACGGACTGCTGATCGAGGTCATTCTGCCGAAAGGAGAGAACAATCATGGATAAAATTCTTATCATCGAAGATGATACCGCCATTGCGGAGATTGAGCGCGACTATCTGGAGCTTGATGGTTTCGCGGTGGAGATTGCTGCCGACGGCAACACAGGGTTTGAGCGCGGGCTTTCGGGCGAGCACAGCCTGATCCTGCTTGATCTCATGCTGCCGGGGATGGATGGTTTTGCCATCTGCCGCGCTCTGCGCGAGCAGATCGACGTGCCGATCCTCATGGTCACTGCGCGCCAGGAAGACATCGACAAGATTCGCGGTCTTGGTCTTGGCGCGGATGACTATATTGAAAAACCGTTTTCGCCGAGTGTGCTCGTCGCGCGTGTGAAGGCGCATCTTGCACGCTATCGCCGCCTCACTGGCAGCGAGCGCACGAGCGGCGAGATCCAGATCGGCGGCATTCGGCTGAACGAAGAAACGCACCGTGTTTATGTTGACGGGCGTGAGGTGGAGCTCACCAACAAGGAATATGAACTGCTCTTATTTTTCATGCTCAATGTCGACGTCGTTTTCAGCCGCGAGCAATTATACGAGCGCATCTGGGGCTGGGACGCCATGGGCGACAGCGCAACAGTCGCTGTACATATCAATCGCCTGCGCAAAAAGATCGAGCAGGATCCCGCCAATCCGCGCTACATTGTCTCTGTCTGGGGCGCGGGATATCGGTTTAATCCGTGAGCGCGAGTGAGGAGTGAGCCCTTCGGGGAAAACGCGCTTTGCTTGTTTTCGGCGAGGAGTGAGGAGTTGGAAAGTGCTCGCAAAATAAGAGCACTTTTGGCGGAAAAAGTTTATAATTTGTTTATCGTTGTTTAATTGGTGGTTTAAGCCTCCTTGTTATACTTGTATCAACAAGTTGAAACAAGGAGGCTTTTCTCATGAAAACATTATCACAGGAAATCATGGCGCTGGATTTTCGGCGCGTTGGGAAAAATTATGCACTGGCAGCGGTTGTTGTGCTGGTGGTTTGTGTTGGGCTGGGGGCTTTTCTGCTCTGGCCGCAGCTTGGCGAAGCGTGGGCGCTGCTCGCTCACGGGCAGGGGCCGCTGGAATGGCGTTTGGACACGCTCGAGGATGCCTGGGAATGGAGCCTGGCGGGATACGGTGGTGGCGTGCTCAGCGCAGTTGGCTTGGGCGCGCGCACGGCGCTTCTCGTGAGTGGGTTGGTGCTGGTCGCTGTGGCGGTGGGCTACTGGCTGCTTGTGGCGCTGTGGCTGTACCAGCTGGCGAATCGTGCGGAAATGGGCGGCGCGCTTTGGGCGCTGCTCGGTCTTGTCGGCAATCTGGCTGCTGTTGCTCTCTTCTTTGCGGCGCGCAGTCTGCTGCGTACACAATGCGCAGGTTGCGGCGGCTGGTCTGCGAAAGCCAGCGGATATTGCCGCCATTGCGGCACTGGTCTCGGGGACAGCTGTCCGTCCTGTGGTCAGAGTGTGGCGGCGAAGGATATTTACTGCGTCCGCTGCGGCGCACCGCTCGGTCATGAAAATAGTTAAGCAACGAGCTGCCTGCCTTGTGCAGGCAGTTTTGTATTGCGCACATTGGCAAGCGTGTGCGGATGCGCTATAATAGATGGGCTGGAATTGCGCCGCGTTGCGGCTGAAATAAAATCAACTACAGGAGGATGCATGATCTATAATATTTTTCACGGCTTCTGCATGGCAATGGCCGACAGTGTGCCGGGTGTGAGTGGCGGCACGGTGGCCTATATTCTGGGATTTTACGAGCGCTTCATCGACGCGCTGCACTATCTTTTCAGCGGCTCGATGCGCGAACGCAAGGAAGCACTGCGCTACCTGCTCAAGCTCGGTGTTGGCTGGATCATCGGGATGGTGTCGTCGGTGCTGGTGCTGGCGCAGCTTTTTGAAAGCCATATCTATTTTCTCACGTCGCTCTTTCTCGGGCTGACGCTGGCGGCGCTGCCTTTCGTTTATAAGGAAGAAAAAGAAGTGATCAGCGGGCACGGGCGCAACATCGTCTGGCTCGTCATTGGGCTGGCGCTTGTGTGCGGGATGGTTTTCTTCCGCGACAGCGCCACGACCAGCGGCGCCGTTGATTTTATGAGCCTGTCGCTGGGGCAGGGCGTGTATGTTTTCATCTCCGGCGCGTTGGCGATCTCGGCGATGGTGCTGCCAGGGGTCAGCGGTTCTACGGTGCTGCTCATCATGGGCGTTTATATGCCGGCGATCAGCGCGCTCAACCGTCTCGCTCATTTTGAGCTTGGCGTGCTGCCAGGGGTTGCTGTGCTCATTGTGGGCATTCTCTGCGGAGCGGCCGTCGCCGTGCGATTTTTGCGCGAAGCGCTGAAGCATCATCGCAGCGCCGTTGTCTATCTGATCCTCGGGCTCATGCTCGGCTCTCTCTACGCCATCATCATGGGGCCGACGACGCTCGCTGCCGGCGAACCGCCGCTGACGCTGGAAAGCTTCAGTCCGCTCGCTTTTGTGCTCGGTATTGCTGTGCTCCTTGGTTTGGAAAAGATCAAAGCCCTTGGCCAGAAACGCGAGGCCGAGCTGGAAGAACTCATGCCATCCCCAAAAGAACCCTGGCGCGAATAAAATAATCGGCGCTGCAGACGATCGCTTTGTCTGCAGCGCCGATTTGTTATGATACGAAAAAACGACAGCCGGAGAGATGCTGTCGTTTTTCTGTGGCTTTCGACCAGTCGCGGAAAAAAGGGAGAGAGAAAAAAACGCGACCGTGTCGAATGGTTTCTCGGGATAAACAGCTGAGGTGTTGAAAGGGGGGAAAAACAAACTTCCTCAACTGCTGTGCTTATTATAGCGCAAAATGCAGCGCCAGATGTGCGGAATTAATAAAGAAGCTTATAAGCAATTATGAAGAATCCTGTTACTAAAATAAAAAAAACAGCAGCGGGAGAGACGCTGCTGTTTTTCGGACTCGTTGGCGCCTGGCATCGCGAAAAAAGGGGGAGAAAAAACACATTGCCAAACGCTTTAATGATGAACGGATTTGTCTCAGTTGGGTGTAGAAAAAAGGGAGAAAAAACTCACCTCAACTGACACCGTTATTCTAGCACAAAACATTCCCGGGGTTGTCAGGAAAAATTGAAGAACCCGCAAAGAAATTGCCAAGTCGATATGAAGAGCAGCTCCATAATCTCCGACACGCAGAAAGACAGCCGCGAGAGGGAATCGCGGCTGTCTTTCTGTGTTGCTTATTGCTCTGGAAAATTGAGGCTCATCCGGTCGTGAAAATAAGGGAGAAAAACACGACCAGATGGTGATGTGGCTCAGCTGGGATGTGAAAAAAAGGAAGAAAAAAACGCATCTCAGCTGTTGCACTTATTATAGCACAAAATCCCTAGCGAGAATGTCGGGAAAATGTGAATATTCTGGGTGAAAGTCGTCATTTTTTCGCAAAAAAATTGGAAACGACAGAGCCGAGGGGATAGTCTGTCGTTTCCAGGCTTAGGAAAGTAAGCGTTTTCTGCTGTAGCCTTGTGGAACCGCCGTATCGAAAAAAGAAAGGAGAAAAGAAAAAAACTGGCGATCCCTGTGTCTCACGGCGCCAAAAAGGGGGAGAAAAAACGCGCGCTTTTGAGACACTTATAGTGTAGCACAGCGGCGGTGCGCAGGTGTCGGGAAAGAGGGAAATTTTGGTAATGAAATGGTTACAGGAATATTCGCTTCACCCAGAAAAAAATTCCAGCCGGATCCGGCTGGAATGGATGAATAATCGATGATTGCAAAACTGGCGCATGCGGCGCGTTATTCTGCCAGAAGATGGGCGTAGCAGCTGGCCACTTCTTTGAACTCCAGCGAGAGCACGCTGGTCTTGACGAGCGGATTTGCCGTTGCGGCGTTGGCGCAGCGCTCGAGATCTTCCGGCGTGATCGGGGTGATCTCGCCGATGAGGTCCCAGAGAAAATCTTCGAGGTCTTCAAGATCGTCGAAATAAAGACTCTGCATGATCACCTCGCTGACGAGCGGCGCGCGCTCGATCAGATAAGAGAGCACCGGTGGGATGATGAGGCCGTAAGCCTGGCCGAGATGCACCGGTGTGACATAGGTCAGCGGCGAAGCCAGCGCTTCCAGCATATTTGCGCCGCTGGCAGCGATCGCAAGCCCTGCCTGATTGGCGGCGAGCATCAGCTGCTCGTGGAGCTCGTAGGAAAGCTCCGTTTCCGGATCGATGAGATTATGCCCCAGCTCGCTCACCGTGCCGAGGGCGGCGATGGCGATGGCGTCGCTGATCGGATTGGCCTTTTCAGAGGTGATCGCCTCCATGGCGCGGCCCAGCGATTTGATATAGTTTGAAACCACGATATCGCGCGGCATCGCCAAGGTGTAGCGCGGATCGAGGAAGGTCAGCTTCGGACTCGCCAGCGGATTGCGTACCAGCGTCAGCCGATCCAGCCCGCTTTGCGCAACGTGGATCTCTGGCGTGACCTCTGTGCCGCTGCCCGGCTCTGTCGGGATGCAGACGATCGGCAGCGGATGGGCGATCTTGGTGTTCAAAAGCGTCGCTTCGGCAATATCCTGCGCCGCCAAGAGCGCGATCCCTTTGCCGGTTTCCAGCGTGGCATCGCAGCCAACAGCGATCACAAAATCCACAGCGCTTTCGCGCGCCAGCGCAGCGCCCGCTTCGAGATTGCTGATCCCCGGGGCGATCTTTCGCGTGTGCAGATAGATCGTGCGTTTGATATCGTTAAAGTCCAGACAGAAGAGCACCTCCTGCTTGGCCGGATGGGCATCGTCAAGTCCTGCATCCATGACCAGCATGGCGTGCTTGCCCAGCCCGGCGATCAGCTCAGAATGCTCCGCCAGACCATCTTTCTGTAATATGACATGGGTTGGAAATTCGTAGTCCAAAAGCAACGGAAGTCGCCTCCTTTTTCGTGAAATTCCACTCCCTATATTATCCCCTATTCTTGTAGTAATTGCAATCATTTTTATTCGGAGAAAGTTGACAGAACAGGGAAAGCTGTTCCGCCGGCAAAAGATCGCGCGAAAAAATCAGCACAGCAAGAGGCGCCGTGCTGATCGGGGATTATTTTCTTCCTTTATAGCAGACCTCGCCCCAGTCGAGCGTGGCTTTTCCGTTTGTCCAGCCAGCGATCTGCTCTGCGGCGGATTGTTTTTCGTCAGCAGGAATGAAGAGCTGGTAGTGCACCTTGTCGTCGTAGACGGTGTCATCCAACAGCCAGTTTGTATGCTCGAGCTGATGGCTGACAGCGCCCTGAAAGGTGTAGTCGCAGGTGAGGTTGAGCGCGCGGTGGCGCGTCCAGGTGGTAATGCGTGCCGCTTCCAGCGCAACGACAGCGCCGCGCGTGTAAGCACGGATGAGCCCGCCGGCGCCGAGCTTGACACCGCCAAAATAGCGCACAACGCCGCAGACGATGTCCGTCAGCTCTTCTTTTTTCAGCACCTCGAGCATCGGCACGCCCGCTGTGCCCGAAGGTTCGCCGTCGTCAGAAAATCGCATCTGAAGACCGCCGGCGCCGATGATCCAGGCCGAGCAGACGTGCGTCGCCTGCGGATGCAGTTCGCGCAGCTCCGCGATAAAAGCGCGCGCTTCTTCTTCTGAGGATACAGGCAGCGCATAACCAATGAAGCGCGATTTTTCGATAATAAATTCTGCTTCGCCATAGCCCGCCACACTTCTGTATTCATCTGGCGAGCGGGAATCAAGTGGGTTCACAATATTCCTCCTTGGTTGCTGATGTTGAAAAAAGGACTGCCGTAAGCACGGCAATCCTCTATCGATGTTTTACGCGTTGTCCGTTTCTTCGATGTAGTAGAGCACATAAGCGCGTTCAGGATCGGTGTTGATCTTCTCCATGTATTCAGGGGAGAGGGAGACTTCACCGATGAGGTTGAATGGGCTTTCGAAGTCAAAATCTTCTTCTTCAGTGCACTTGCAGATATCGAGCTGTGCGTTTGGATCTTCGTCTGGCTTGACGCCGAGAGCGATGAACTGCGCCTTGGCGTCTTCGGCGCTGTCGGCGAAGATGATGTGGGTGTTGGTGGTATGTTGCATAGAAAATGCCTCCTTCAAACTTTTATCGTCTATAGGGATTATACCACGAGAGAGGCTGTCGTGGGCGAAAAAATTGGGAAAACTTTGCAAAGGTACTGATCTTTTGTATAATGGTGGAGATCACTGCGCAACAAGGAGGAGCCATGACACAGAAACGTTACATACCGATCATCGATTATCTCAAAGCGTTCGCCATCGTTCTGGTAACAACGACGCACTTTTTTACGTACGACGAGAAAGATTTTCTGCTGTTTATCTACGTCATCCAGATGGGGATGCCGCTTTTCATGTTCATCTCCAGCTATAATTTCGCCATGAGCGCCACGCGCCACGGCTTTACAAGCCTGGCCGATCTTTACGCGCCAGCCCAGATGAAAAAACATTTCGGCGCCATTCTGCCGGCGTATATCCTGATGTTTGTGTTTGAATCTCTCTGGACAACGCTCGCCGGCAGCCGCTACAGCGTCGGCGACGTTCTCTCTGCATTTATCAGCGGCGGTCTGAACGGTGGCAGCCACGGCGGCTATTTTTTCTGCATCTACTGGCAGTTTTTGCTTTTTGCGCCGCTGCTCTATCTGCTCCTGCGCCGTTATCCAACGCAGACACTTTTCGCTGCGCTTGTCATCGATATGGCCTATGAATGGCTCGTCGGTGCCATCGATATTCCGCGCGATCTCAATCGCCTGCTGTTCGTTCGCTATCTTTTCATCGCCACCTTTGGCCTGTATTTCAATCTCTACCGCAGCCGCGTGCGGCTCTGGCTCGTTGGCCTTCTCGCCCTCGCCAGCCTCACATATATCACCGCCCTCGAATTTTACGGCCTCGACTGGCCGCTTACCACCTATTGGCTCAATACCAATGTGTACGCCAGCTTTTATTATATCGCCGTCGCTGTTTTTGCCTTTCAGTTTCTCGAGTACAAAATGCTCCCCGGCCGTCTGCACGATCTCGTCAAACGCATTGGCCGCTCCACCTGGCAGATCTATCTGTTCCAGATGCTCTTTTTCCGACTCGGCTGGAGCGCGCCCCTTTCCGGCCTGCCGTTGGCCGTAGAAGTGCTCATCGGCGATGCGTTTTGCGTAGCCATGGGCTGTCTGTGGGCGTACATGGAAGGCCGCGCGCGAAAAAAATTAAGAAAATCGTAAAAATCCTGCAAAAAAAGCTTGCATGATCGCCCCTCATCCGCTATAATAATTCTTGCGTTGTTGGGGTATCGCCAAGCGGTAAGGCACATGGCTCTGACCCATGCATTCCTAGGTTCGAATCCTAGTACCCCAGTGCAGCACCTGTCCAATGGGACGGGTGCTTTTTTTGTATCTAAGCATTGACCATTTCCTGGCCAATCGGTATTATATTAGTAAGAAAAGGACGAGGTGAGAAGAATGTTTTCTGGAAAAAAAGTTGTTTTGACCAAGCCACAGATTCAGGATGCAGACGTGCTTCAGTCGTGGTATCTTAATAAAGAATTTCGCCAGCTCTACGACGGTTATACCGGCAACTCTCTGGAGATGATCATGGAAGAGATCCGCAACGGTTCGGATATTTCTGATCCGCACGCTACCCGCGTGAATTTCATCGTCTCCACCAAGCAAAAAGGCATCCCGATCGGCGTCGCTTCCATCTCGGACATCGACCGGCAGAATGGCCATGCCCGCATTTCTCTGGGCATCGCCGACACGTCCCGCCGTCTCGGATGGTATGGAATCGATCTCATGATCGTGCTCTGCGACATCGTTTTCTATCAGTTTGGTTTCAACCGCTGCTACATGTGCATCAACGACAACAACCAGCTCGCCATGCGCACCGCCAATAATTTTGGTTTCCGCATGGAAGGACAGCTGCGCAGCCACATTTTCACCGGCGGCGAATACGTCGACCAGTGGGTGCTCGGCCTGCTCAAAGACGAATACGAAAAAATTTCCATCGTCTCCCGCTGGAAAGCGAGACGGGAAAACTGACAGTTTTCCGATCATAATGGAACAGCACAGCGAACAGATCGCCGTGCTGTTTTTTTGTGCACGAAATTGGCAAAATGTCCATCTGTGCAGGTGCTTTGTGCGTGACAGGGAAAATGGCGCGTGGTATAATTGCAACATAATATAAAGAACGGATTCCTATAACAAAGGGGGAAGAACAGATGAAAAAATGGAGAAAAAAGAGTGTGAGCATGCTTTTGATCGTGCTCATGCTGGTGACGAGTCTCGGCGCGACAGCTGCGCCGCAGCCAGCGGAAGCGGCTGTGAGCGGGCAGACGATTGTCAACAAGGCGATGGAATATTGCGGCAAGGTGCCGTATGTTTCTGGCGGCACGAAAATTGACGGGACAAATCCTGGTGCTGATTGCTCGGGATTCATCTGCCGCATCTATGAAAAATTTGGCATCGATATGTGGGCACACCGCACGCAATTGCGAAAATGCGGCACCAACATCGGGACCGATCTGAACCAGGCCCAGCTGGGCGATATTATCTGGTTTGACAGCCATGTGGCGATCTACGCCGGCAAGAAAAACGGCGATCACATGATCGTTCACGAGACTGGCGGCGATTTCCAAAACGTCGTGTACACAAAAGTCAGCGTTGTTCGGGCAACGCTCAGAGGGATCATCCGCATTCCTGGCGTCAATGGCAACAGCGTGAGCACGCCGTCGGTGTCTTTCTCTGAGGCGACAGATCCTGACTACACATCGAAAGCCAGCATCAGCGATCGCAACGCTGTGCTCGTGCAAAAGATCACCAAGCCGAGCGGCACGAAAGTGACGAAGATGGGGATCATTCTCTACGACGGAAATCAGACGATAAAGAAATACAGCGAAAATGTGTCAAATGTCAAAGATTCGACCACGACCTACCATTCCTGGTTTGATATCAACAAAGAGCTCGGCATCACGCTGGAGCCTGGTCTGACGTATGGCTATCGCTTCTTCGGCGTTTTTAACGGCGTCGAGATCGAAGGCCCGAAGCGGACGTTCACAACAACCGGCAGTCCGGCGCACAGCAACAAAACCTTTGATGTCACATTCTACGCCAATCCGAACGGCACCACACAATATGGCAGTGAGTGCAAATATGGCGACTCGATCTTGAACGCTTTTTACGGTAGTTTTCCACCGGCACAGGTGCCAGACGGCTATCGGTTCGATCACTGGTATGTGATCGACGACAACGGTCAGAAGGTCACGATCGATATCCATTCGCTTTTCCGCTGGACCCACGACATCATCATTTATCCAGCGTATGTGGAAGGAACCGAGTCGCAGGAGCCAGAGCTTGAGCTGCCGCCACCAGATTATGTGGAAGTGCACAATGTCAACTTTGTCGATCCGGCGAATATGCTGAGCTACGGCAGCTACGAGATCGCAAACGGCGACCGCTTCACGCTGCCGAGTCGCACGCCGACGCGCGATGGCTGCGAATTCGTCGGCTGGTTCACGAGCGTGAGCAGCGGCACGCAGATCACAGCGTCGACCATCGCCGATCTTGACGGCGATGCGACGTTCTATGCGCGGTTCCGCAAAGCAGCCGATACATCGGAGCCTGATCCGGAACCAGGGACCGAACCAGATCCAACGCCGACTCCGAGCGGCGATGTCAACATGACGCTCACCATCGGGAGCACAGCGCTGACGATCAATGGCAAAACGCAAGCCATCGATGCTCTTGGGACAACGCCGATCATTCGCAACGACCGCACACTGTTGCCGGTGCGTGCGGTCATCGAAGGCATGGGCGGCAGCGTTGATTACGACAACGACACGCGTGTTGTCACGCTCGTTGTGGATGGGCATTCGCTGTATCTGATGCTTGACAGTCAAATGGCCTGGGACAGCAGGAACGATTATTATTTGATGGATGTTGCACCGGTTTCCATCGGTGGTCGCACGATGCTGCCGATCCGTTTCGTTGTGGAATATTTCGGCGGCCAGGTATTCTGGGACAATAGCAGCCAGACAGTGACGATCGTGAAATGATTTTGTGAGAAAAATATCGTCTGAGCAGGGCTTGGACGATATTTTCTTACTTGCACCACGCGCCCCTATTCGCTACAATATAACAGGGTTCTGGCGGCAGTCGCGAGACGCTGCACGGACACCTGTTTTTTTATTGCGTTTCATCACGACCACAAGCCACCTGGAGCGGACAATGCCCGGGATGGATCGCGTGCAGAACGCGATCCTGGCGAGAAAAAGCTAGGAGGAAAATTATGAGTGAACGAAACAAGAAAACCAGAAGCAAACAGAAACTGACGACACGCCGCATGGTCATGGGCGGGGTTTTCGGCGCCATCTGTGTGGTGCTGGGGGTGAGCGGGATCGGGATGATCCCGGTGCCAAATCTCACAGGCCGCGCCACGATCATGCATGTGCCGGTGATCCTTGCGGCGGTTCTGGAGGGGCCGCTGATCGGCGGCTTCACAGGACTGATCATGGGCGTCTACAGCCTGATGACAGCCTCCCTGGTGCCGGATCCGATCGTGACGATCCTGCCGCGCATTCTCATCGGCGTCGTCAGTGGTTTTGTTTATAAAGCCTTTGGCCGCCACCATATGCTGGGCGCGGCCTTTGCCGGCATCTGCGGCACGATCACGAACACCGTCGGCTATCTGGGTCTGGCGATCCTGTTTGGCTATCTGCCAGCGGCTGTGTGGATCGCTTCGCTGCCGCAGTTCATTGTCGAGCTCATTTTGGCGACGGTGCTGACAGTGGCGCTGGTGCGCGTCATCCTGCGCGCGATGCCAAACTACGGAGAAGAAAGAAGATAAAAAATGGAATGGAGGAAAGCGCAATGCTTTTAGCCTTTGATACAGGGAACACCAACGTCGTCATGGGGGTTTACGAGGGCGACCGGCTTTTCTCGAGCTGGCGCTTCGCCACTGACGCACGCCGCACCGCCGATGAGTACGCGGTGCTCTGCCGCGATTTTTTCGCGACGAAAGGCCTCGGCTTTGAGGCCATCGATCAGATCATCATTTCGTCTGTCGTGCCAGATCTCACCCGCACGCTGGTGCGCATGTGCGAGGTTTATTTTGGCATTGCGCCGCTCCTCGTTGAAGCCAGTGTGAAAACCGGGCTGAAGATCCGCTACGAAAATCCGAAAGAGCTCGGCGCCGACCGCATCGTCAACGCCGTCAGCGGCATCGAGCGCTACGGCGCGCCGCTGATCATCGTCGATTTCGGTACAGCGACCACGTTCTGCGCGATCAACGCCGACAAGGAATACCTCGGCGGCGCCATCACCGCAGGCATCGGTATTTCCATGGAATCGCTCTTCAGCCACGCTGCCAAGCTGCCGAAGGTTGAGCTTGTGGCGCCGGATCAGGTTATCGGCCGCACCACTGTGGATGCAATGAGCTCTGGCCTCGTGTTCGGCTACGCCGATCTCGTCGACGGCATGATCGCCCGCATCGCCCGCGAAATGGGCAGCACGCCAGAAGATATTTTCGTCGTCGCCACCGGTGGCCACAGCGAAACGATCTGCGTCAACTGCCGCTACGTCAACACCATCGACCCGATGCTCACCCTCGAAGGTCTGCGCCTGATCGCGCTGCGCAACAAAGGAGGCCGTCGTCATGCTTGACGTCTGTCTGCTCGGCTGCGGCGGCATGATGCCGCTGCCCAAGCGCTTTCTCACCGCGCTGCTCGTGCGCCACGAAGGCTCGAACGTGCTCATCGACTGCGGCGAAGCCACACAGGTGGCGCTGCACATGAGCGGCTTCAGCACGAAAAACATCGACCACATTCTTTTCACCCACTACCACGGCGACCACGTTGGCGGGCTGCCGGGGCTGCTCATGACCATCGCCAACAACCACCGCACCGAACCGCTGCATCTCTGGGGCGGCAAGGGGCTCGAGCGCATCGTGCGCGGGCTCACCGTGATCTGCGGACCGCTTCCGTTCGAGCTCGTGCTGCATGAGCTGCCGTTCAAGGAACCATCCACTTTCGCCACCGGTGCGCTGGAGTGGACCACCCAGCCAGTGAAGCACCGCGTGCCCTGCCTCGCCTACAGCTGCCATCTGCCGCGCGCCGGTCGTTTCGATGTGGAGCGGGCGAAAGCCTGCGGCATTCCTGTGCAGCTTTGGAGCATTCTGCAAAAGGGCGAGCGCGTTGAGCACAACGGCAGGATCTTCCAGCCAGAGGACGTGCTCGGTCCGACGCGTCGCGGTCTGCGTCTGAGCTACGCCACCGACTGTCGCCCAGCGCCGGCGCTCGCTGAGCTTGTGCGCGAGAGCGATCTTTTCGTCGCCGAAGGGCTCTACGGCGATCCCGCCAAGCAGCCCGACGCTGCCGCCAAGGGCCACATGATCTACACAGAAGCAGCCACCCTCGCTCGCGAAGCGAACGTGCGCGAGCTTTGGTTCACCCACTACAGCCCGGCCATGCTCAATCCAAAAGAATTTCTGCCGCAGGCGCGGGAGATCTTCGAAAACTGCCACGTCGGCCACAATCTCAAGACCACCACGCTGCGCTTTGACGAAAAATAATTTTCAGCGCTCAATCAACAACTCGCTGTTGACAGCCGTCAGCGCCGGATGATATACTTTCATCAACCCAAATTGCAAAGGGGAGTAGCACTGGCCCTCGCGCCAGAGACAGCGTCGTCACCTCGTGATCTTCACCGGTGCTGTCATAGAAGGAATGACCTTTGATTGCAAGACCTTTGCCTTCCTTGTTGGTATGCAAGAAAGGCAAAGGCCTTTTTTGTGCAAAAAACGTCATTTGTAAAGGAGAAAAACAATGGATCTCACACTCTTAGGCGCATTGGACACCGGGATGATCATCCAATATCTCTTCGTCCTCGTCATGCTCGTTGCCATGGAAGGGCTGCTCTCCGCCGACAACGCCCTCGTGCTCGCCGTCATGGTGCGGCCGCTGGCGCCGAATCTGCGTCAGAAAGCGTTGTTCTACGGTCTCGTTGGGGCTGTCGTGCTGCGTTTCGTCGCGCTCTTCTTCGTCTCGTTTCTCGTCAATATCTGGCAGGCGCAGGCCATCGGCGCAGCGTATCTGATCTACGTCGGGCTGCACAACATCTACAAATACCAGAAAGCCAAGGCCGAGACCGGCCAGGAATCTTCCAAAGAAAAACTGCCGGAAGATCCTGAGCGCAATTACATCTACAGCAAAAAAGAATTCTGGAAAGTTGTTGCCAAGGTCGAGATCACAGACATCGCCTTCGCCGTCGATTCCATTCTCGCAGCCGTTGCGCTCGCCATCTCCCTGCCTGAGACAGGCTGGGGCCACATCGGCGGCATGGACACCGGTCAGTTCCTCGTCGTGCTCATCGGTGGTCTCTGCGGCGTCGTGCTCATGCGTTTTGCCGCCACGATCTTCGTCAAGCTTCTTGACAAACGTCCAAAACTCGAGCTCGCCGCTTTTCTGCTCGTCACCTGGGTCGGCGTGAAGCTCATCATCGTCACCCTCGCCCATCAGAATGTCGCCATCCTGCCGCATGATTTCCCAGAATCCACCCTCTGGCACGTCATCTTCTACGGCATGATGCTCGTCATCGCTCTCTGGGGCTGGTTCTCATCCAAGCCAAAGGAAGAATCTGCCGACAGCGACGCAAAATAATCGCAAATCTCCAGCGCGCCTTGCACGGTCCACCGCTCTCTCGGACCGGGCAAGGCCGCTGGTATTTATATCATCATCGCAAAAAGGAGTTATCAACCATGGATCTGTTTTCAATCGGAGCGATGGACGCTGGCCTCTGGATCCAGTACATCGCCATCTTTTTTGTGCTCGTCGCCATGGAAGGGCTGCTCAGCGCCGACAACGCCCTCGTGCTTGCCGTCATGGTGCGTCCCCTTTCGCCAAAGCTGCGCTCCAAAGCGCTGTTCTATGGCCTTATCGGCGCCGTCGTGCTGCGCTTCACCGCGCTCTTTTTTGTCAGCTTTCTCGCCAATGTCTGGCAGGCCCAGGCCGCTGGCGCCCTCTATCTGATCTATGTCGGCACCCACAATCTCTATAAATATATGAAGGAGAAAAAAGAAGGCGGCGAAGGTGAAGCGCGGGAAAATCTCCCGACCGGCGAACCAGAGCACTATCTCCACAGCCGCAAGGATTTCTGGATCACCGTTGCCAAGGTTGAATTCACCGACATCGCCTTCGCCGTTGACTCCATCCTCGCAGCTGTTGCCATCGCCATTTCCCTGCCGCCAATCGGCTGGGGCCACATCGGCGGTATGGACGCTGGCGAATTTATCCTCGTGCTCTGCGGCGGCCTCTGCGGCGTCGTGCTCATGCGTTTTGCTGCGACGATTTTCGTCAAGCTCCTCGACAAACGGCCAAAGCTCGAGGTCGCTGCCTTTCTCCTCGTCACCTGGGTCGGCATCAAGCTCGTCGTCGTCACCCTCGCCCACGAAGCCATCGGTGTGCTGCCGGCAGAATTTCCGGAAAGCACCCTCTGGCATGTCATCTTCTTTGGCGTGATGATCCTCATCGCCCTCTGGGGCTGGTTCTCGTCCAAGCCGGCTGACGAAGCCGGGCAAAAGTGAGGTGCGCATGATCGATTTTGCCGTCAATCCCTACGTGCTCGCGCCCATGGCCGGCGTCACCGACAAAGCCATGCGCCTCATCTGCCGCCGTTACGGCGTCGGCCTTGAAGTAACCGAGATGGTCAGCGCCAAAGCCTTGCATTATCGGAACAAAAAAAGCTTCGACCTCTTCGACCTGCAAGATGAAGAGGCACCCATCAGCGTACAGCTTTTCGGCAGCGAGCCAGAGATCATGGCCGAAGGCGCTCGCCTTGCTGTCGCCGCCGGCGCAAAAATGCTCGATGTCAACATGGGCTGTCCCGTGCCCAAAGTGGCCAATCACGGCGAAGGGTCCGGTCTTTTGCGCACACCAGAGACCGCCTTCGCCATCATCCGTGCCATGCGCGACGCCGTGGATGTGCCCCTTTCCGCCAAGATGCGCATTGGCTGGGAAGAACGTGATCCAGCAATCGTCGATTTCGCCTGCGGTTTGGCGGCTGCCGGCTGCGACTTCATCGCCGTACATGGCCGCACGCGCGCGCAGTATTACAGCGGCCAGGCCGATTGGAGCGCTATCCGCGACATCGTACAGGCCGTTGATATCCCTGTTATCGCCAACGGCGACGTGGACAGCGTCGCCAGTGCCCGCGCCATTCGCGAAGCCACCGGCGCTGCCGGCATCATGGTCGGCCGCGGTGCCCTCGGGCGGCCATGGCTCTTTGCCGAGCTGCTCGCCGACCATCGCGGCGAGCCAATTCCACCAGAACCATCCCTCGCTGAGCGTGCTCAGGTCATGCTCGACCACGCCGCCCTCGCCTGCAAATATAAAGGAGAGCGCATCGCCATGCAGGAAATGCGCAAGCAGATCGGCTGGTACGTCAAAGGCCTGCCCCACGCCGCCGCCCTGCGCCGCGACGCCTGCACCATGAACACCTTGGGCGACTTGCGCACGCTGCTTGCGCGCGAAGGATTTTTGACAGCATAGAATTGTATCACTTGAATGGGAGAGAAATTTTTTCCGGTGAAAAGAAAACCCTGTTTCGGTGAACTGTCCCCCAAAAGTTGGACACTATAAAAATTAAATAGCTTGTTTTGCTA
>URZX01000040.1 GCA_900552455.1 uncultured Peptococcaceae bacterium
ATCGCCCATGTCGATGGTGATCTGGTCGCCTTTTGCGGTGTTCTCAAGCTCGTCAAGAATGTCGTCCCAGCCGGTACTGTCCCCTGTGGATGGACCGGATGGTGTCGGATCAGGGGTTGGGGTTGGGGTTGGTTCTGGTTCAGGGTTTTCTACTTCTTCCCATTTTGCCCAGTATGTTTTGTCGCCCATGGCATCTTTGCCGATCGCTGCCACTGGATCGCCAGTGAAATCTTCTTTTTCATACCAGCCTGCGAAGGTGTAGCCCTCGCGGGTGACGCTGGTTGGCAGGGTAGCGCCGATGCCGTAGGTGTAGCTGGATATGTTCTGACCTTCAGCGATGGTGCCGTCGTTGGTGTGCAGCGTGACTTGATAGGTGTTCGGTGTCCATTTTGCCCAGTATTCTTTTTCCCCTGTGTCGGTAGCGCTGATTTCTATCACTGGATCGCCGGTGAGATCTTCTTTTTCATACCAGCCTGCGAAGGTGTGGCCGGTCTTTGTGATCTCGTTTTCTGCCGGAAGTTTTGCACCAACGCCGTAGGTGTAGCTGTCAAATTCTTCTTCTTCAGCGATGGTGCCACCGTCGGTGTTCAGCGTAACGGTATACTCGTTCGCTGTCCATTTTGCGTATAGCGTTGCTGTGGTATCTATGATCGCTGTTACGCGCTCGCCGGTGCAATCTTTGTCAGCATACCAGCCGCCAAAGGTGTAGCCCTCGCGGGTTGGTGTAAGGGCTTGCAGATCGCTGTTGGTGTAGCGCAGAGTATCGGATGAATCGGCAGAATCTTTGAGATTGATCTTAACCTGGTACACGGTTTTATTTGGGTCTGCGAAAAGCACAGGGAAATCGTCTTCGCCGATGCGCTGTCCCCAGACTGGTTTGTCACTATCTGCAACCTTCTGTTCCAGCAGATACGCAACTTCGCCGGAGTGGAAGGCGGTGTTGTCTTTTGCGGCGGCGTCGCCGCTGCCATCGCCAATGCCTGGCAGATCTTTGTTCACGTTAGCTGTCCGCAGGAAATAGCAGCCTGTGACGTTGCCGTCGGCGGCGTTATGCCCCACAACGCCGCCGACGTCACTGCCATTGCCGCTGACGTCGCCAATGTTGTAGGAGTTTGTGACACTGCCGCCGCCGTTATCCCCCACAACACCGCCGACATATCTGTTGCCGCTGACCTCGCCGATGTTGTGGCAGTTTTCGACGTTGGCGCCGACAGAGTTGCCGCTGCCGCTATCGGGGCCGCTGACGCTGCCGGAGACGCTGAGGTCTTTCACGGTGCCGCCATTAACACGACCAAAGAGGCCTTGATTATTGGCGGCGGTGTAGATATAGAGGCCGCTGATGGTCTTGCCATTGCCGTCGAAGGTGCCTCTGTATGAGTTGCTGCTGCTGTTACCGATTGGGGTCCAGGAAACGGATTGTCCGCCTATATTTTCTCCGCAGATCTCGCTGAGGTCGATATCGGCGGTGAGGACGGCGTTGGCGTGGGTAAGGTCGCCGTTGTTGACTTTGTTGGCAAATTCCCGCAGCTCCGCTGCGCTGCCGATCTGGTACGGATTATCCTTCGTGCCACTGCCTGTCAGCTCTCCCCCCTCACCACTCTCTGATTGCAGGGAAACGCCCCCCCATCACCAGCAAACGCAGGGGTGAGCGGGGTGCTGGCGACGAGGAGCAGCGCTGCCAGGAGCACGCTCAAGATGCTGCGCGTTGTTTTGTGTATCATTTGTCTTCATCCTTTCCTTTGGTTGTTTTTATTCGCTTTATTATACCATACTGTCAAGCAGAAATTCTTACCAATTTTGCTCAAAACGTGCCAGTTTTGCTCATTTTGGACGGTTTACAGATCTCATGACGGCTGGTCGTTTGGGGATCTCGGCGCTGATTGCTCTCTCGCCGGAAAAATTTCCTACCATTTCAGACGCACGATGTCATTTTTTTGCGGGGTTTTTAAAATTTCTTATATCATTTCTTATATAACTTGTAATTAAATGATCGCATAACCGTTTATTTTTGTCAAACTGTTTGTTTAATTAATTGATGCAACATTTTCGCTAACGCTCAAAAGCTGAATAAATTTCAGCTGTGTGTACGGCTGAAAATAAATTCAAAAGGCTAGAGTCGATACGCCGCTGACGCGACGTATCGACTCTAGCCCACCACAATTAATCATTACTCATTAATTATTACTAATTTGCGTAGCTTCGCGTCGCATGTAGAGCAGCGGATAAGGCCGTCCTTCCTCGTCCAGCTCGGTGCGCTTGTAAGTGCGAAACCCCAGGTGTTCGTAAAAGCCGACTGCCTGGGGATTTTGTTCGTTCACCGTCAGCTCCTCGACACTGTAGCGCGCGATCGCCTCCTCCAGCAGCAGCCGCCCCAGGCCGCGTCCCCGCGCTTCCGGCGCCAGAAAGAGCATCTCCAGCCGCCCTGCTTCTGCGCCCATAAAGCCCAGCGGCACGCCGCCCTCCAGCGCCACAACCAGCATCTCCACGCCAGAGAGCGCCTGCGGCACAAACTCCCGGATCGCCAGGATCTCCTGCTCTGACAAAAACGTGTGCGTCGCCCGCACAGAGCGCTCCCACACATCCACCAGCGCCGCGGGGAGCGCGCCCTCGCGTTCCTCACATTCGATGATCTGCATACTTCGTCGTCCTCCTTGTTTTTCCAATGCCTCCATTATCGCATCTGCCTCTCCTGCGCGCAAGCAAAAACGCCCAGGCTCCGCGTGGTTGCGGAACCTGAGCGAGGAGGCAAACGGGTTTAGCAGTTGCCTGGGCGCAGGTGGATGTCGTTGCCTGCGAGGATGGCGTTGGTGGTGCGCACGGCGCACATTTTGCCGCACATGGAGCAGCTGTGGCGATCTTCTGGTGGCTTGCTTTCGAAATAGTTGCGCGCCTTCACTGGATCGAGGGCGAGTTCGAACATGCCTTCCCAGTCGAGGTTTTTGCGGCGACGGCTCATTTCATCGTCCCAGTCGCGTGCGCCAGGGATGCCCTTGGCCATGTCGGCGGCGTGGGCGGCGATGCGGCTGGCGATGACGCCATCGCGCACGTCCTGCAGATCTGGCAGACGCAGATGCTCAGCAGGGGTGACATAGCAGAGGAAATCGGCGCCATAGGTGGCTGCGATGGCCCCGCCGATGGCGGAGGTGATGTGGTCGTAGCCAGGCGCGATGTCGGTGACCAGTGGCCCGAGCACGTAGAATGGTGCGCCGTGGCAGAGACGTTTTTCCAGCTGCATGTTGGCCTGGATCTCGTTTAAGGCCATGTGGCCTGGGCCTTCGATCATGACCTGCACATTGCGCTCCCAGGCGCGTTTGGTGAGGAGCCCGAGCTCGATCAGCTCAGAGATCTGCGCAGCGTCGGAGGCGTCGTGGGTGGAGCCTGGGCGCAGCGCGTCGCCAAGGCTGATGGTGACGTCGTACTTGTACATCAGATCGAGCAGGCGGTCGTAGTGTTCGTAGAATGGGTTCTCGTTGCCGGTCATTTCCATCCAGGCAAAGAGCAGGCTGCCGCCGCGGGAAACGATGTTCATGATGCGGCCGCTTTCCTTGAAGGCGGAGACGGCGCGGCGGTTGATGCCAGCGTGGATCGTCATGAAATCGACGCCCTGCTGTGCGTGGTATTCCACAACTTCAAAGAAATCGTCGATCGTGATGTCCTTGAGTTCTTTTTCGAGATAGCCGATGGCGTCGTACATCGGCACAGTGCCGATCATCGCTGTGGATTCTTCGACGAGCTTGGTGCGGAATTCCACCGTCTTGCCATAGTTGGAAAGGTCCATGATGGCGTGGGCGCCAAATTCCAGCGCCGTTTCAACCTTCTGCCATTCTTCCGTGTAGTCGTGGGCATCACCACTTACCCCGAGGTTCACGTTGATCTTCGTCGACAGGCCTTCGCCGATGCCTTCGGCAGAGAGGCTCTTGTGGTTGACGTTGGCAGGGATGCAGACCGTCCCTTTGGCGACGCGTTCGCGCAGCACATTCACATCGATGTGTTCTTTTTCGGCAACCGTTTCCATCTCAGGGGTAACGATCCCCATGCGGGCGGCTTCCATTTGGGTATGATAAGTCATTGTATATGCTCCCTTCTTACTCCCAATGTCCGGCGGCATGAAAAAATGCCTGACACTCGTCAGGCATTTGGTTGATCGTTTGTATTCCCCTACGGTGGCATTATCCACATCAGGTACGGTCGAGATCTCCTGATCTCCTCTCAGCCTGCCCAACAAGCTCCCGGTTACTATATGACTATGTGATAGATTGTATCAATCTTGCGGATGCTTGTCAAGAGCAGGGCTGCAGAAGATCGCTGGAAGAGCCGCACCCTTTCAGGCCACATAGAAGAGCACCATCAGATAATGGAACACACTCCCCAGCAGGATGAAGAGATGGAACAGCTCGTGAAAGCCCCATTTTTCGCTGATGTTCGGCCGCTTGACGATGTAGATGATGCCGCCCACTGTGTAGCTCACGCCGCCGAGAGCAAGCAAAAGCACCGCCGCCCCGCTCATATCGCGGAAGACCGACACATCAAAGAGCACCGCCCAGCCCATCGCAATGTAGAGCACCGTCTGCAGCCAGCGCGGCGCCGAAAACCAGCAGAGCTTGATCACCACGCCCAGCACCGCACAGCCCCAGATCACGCTCACAAAGACCAGGCTTTCGTGCTGCGGCAGATATTTCAGGAGGATCGGCGTGTAGCTCCCGGCGATCAGCACATAGATCATCGAATGGTCCAGCTTGCGCAACCGCAGGATCCGCTTCGCCGAGCCATTGGAAAAATGGTAGATCGCGCTCGCCGAATAAAGCGCCACCAACGACACGCCAAAGACGATCACACCCACAAGGATCTTCGGACTCCAGTCGTCAAAGAGAGTCTTGCCCACCAAAAGCAGCGTCGCCGCCGCAAACACCACCGCGCCGATAAAGTGGCTCAGGCTCGAGATCGGCTCCCTCGCTTTTGCCAGATATGACATACGATCACTTCCTATCTTCGTTTCTCTGAATACCATCTAATTATGATAACCAGTTCTTGAAATAAGAATATCACGAGAAAGAAAAATGTTCAACCCATTTTCTGTTAAGAATCAGCAAAACAAAAAGGACTTCCTCCTTTGAGAAAGTCCTTATTTCCGAAAGCCGGGAATGCCGGAGACCGGGATCGAACCGGTACGAAGTGTTACCTTCGCAGGATTTTAAGTCCTGTGCGTCTGCCAGTTCCGCCACTCCGGCGAGAAGGCGACACCCAGATTCGAACTGGGGGTGAAGGATTTGCAGTCCTCTGCCTTACCACTTGGCTATGTCGCCGTGTGCGCCGTTTGTTGCGCTACAACGATATTTATTATAGCAGGGCGCTCTCCATTCGTCAATCATTTTGTGAGAGATTTTACAACAATTTTGCAAAGAATTTTTCCGCCCTTCTCCGCCCACAAAAAAACGCCCCGCAGCGTTTGCTGCGAGGCATTTCTGGTTTAGAATTAGTCTTCGTTTTCTTCGATGAGCTCAGCCAGGTGTGCGAAAGCATCGTTGCTGAGTTCTTCGTTAACGGTTGGGATATCGCTCTTTGGTTTTGGCTGTCTCTTTGGCTTTGCAGGAGCAGCTGGCTTTTCAACCACTGGGCGTTCCTTGAGATCCTTGATGGAGAGGCTGATGCGCTTGCGATCTTCATCAACTTCAAGAACCTTGACCTGAACTTCCTGGCCAATGGACAGCGCGTCTTCAACCTTTTCAACATGTTCCCAAGCGATCTGGGAGATGTGGACCAGACCATCTACGCCATCTTCCAGCGCAACGAAAGCGCCGAATGGAGCAATGCGGACAACCTTGCCGGTGAGCACAGCGCCCTGAGGATATTTTTCTGCAACATTATCCCATGGGTTTGCGATGAGCTTCTTGAGGGAAAGGCTGATCTTGCCCTTTTCGCGGTCTGCGCTGAGAACGTAAACTTCGATCTCATCACCAACGCTGACAACGTCGGTAGGCTGTTTTACGCGGCCCCAACCCATTTCAGAAATGTGAAGGAGACCGTCTACTCCGCCAAGATCCACGAATGCGCCGAAGTTTGCGATACGTTGTACGCGACCTTTGATGGTCTGACCTTCTTCAATGTTCGCCCAGAACTGTTCACGAGCCGCTTTTTCTTCTTCTTCCAGCACAGCGCGGCGGGAAAGGATGATCTTGCGGTTTTCTGGATTTGGATCAAATTCAATGATCTTGAAGCGGTAGGTGTTGCCTACAAAGGATTTGATGTCGTCAACGTATTTGGTGTCGAGATGAGATGCTGGCACGAAGCCGCGTGCACCGATATCTACGATAACGCCGCCTTTGACATCGCTAACAACCTTCGCTTCGATGACTTCGCCGTTTTCAAATTTCTGCTGAAGTTCATCCATAGCTTTTTCCTGATCAGCACGCTTCTTGGAGAGAACCATGTGACCTTCGTTGTTTTCCATCTTAATGACCATAACCTGAATTTCATCGCCAACTTTAACGATGTCTTCGACATCTGGATCTTTTTGGAAGGACAGCTCCTTGATTGGAATAACGCCTTCGGATTTGCCACCCACGTCTACCATAACTTCGTCCGGATTGATCTTTACGACGGTACCGGTGACTACATCATAGAGATTGAGTGGTTCCAAAGTACCATAACCCTGTTCTAAACCTTGTTCCATTGTTAATTCTTCCATCTTGTCAATGACCTCCCTAATTATCCAGTCAGGCGTCGATGCGCCTGCTGTTAACCCAATTTTTTCGATGCCTCTGAACCATTCGTCTTCAAGATCCGCCGCAGATTCGACGTGTTTTGTCATCACGCCGGCATCCTGACAGATCGACACAAGCTTGCACGTGTTCGCACTGTTGTAGCCGCCAATAACGACCATCAGATCGACCTCGCGCGCCAGGTCTGAAGCATCGGATTGTCTGTCTCTTGTCGCCGCGCAGATCGTGTTATGGATCACGAGCTCCTCAAGCTCCAGGCTTTGGAGATAGGCGACGGCGCTTTCAAAGCGCTCAAGTTTTTCTGTCGTCTGGCTGACCAGACAGATCTTCTTGCCTGCAAGAGACAGTGCCTTCAGTTCATCCAGGCTGATAAAGACAATGGCCGTATCGCCAGTCCAACCGACGATCGCCATCACCTCCGGATGGTTTCTGTCACCCAGTATCAGCACCTGATAGCCAGCTTCCGCATGCTCACGCGCGATCTGCTGCACCTTTTTCACCTTTGGACAGGTGCAATCAAAATACGCGTGGCCGCTTTTCTCGATATCCTCGTAAACCGAAGGCGCAACGCCATGTGTACGGATGAGAACGTTCTTTTCCTGAATATCGGAAAGCTCGTCATAGGAGCGGATGCCCAGCGATTCCAGTCGGGCAACCTCCTGGGGATTGTGGATCAGCGGCCCCAGCGTTGCGATAGGACCCTTGCCTTCCTCAATGAGTTTTTCACCTTTGTTGATGGCTGCTCGCACACCGAAACAAAATCCGGCGTTTGGCGCTAATTTGATTTCCATTCTAAACCCTCTCAAACGTATGCACATTCAATTACACCTTATTATACCTAATAATGGGCGCAATGCCAAACATTATTTTGAAATAATCCCAATTATTTTTTCCAGCACCGCTTTTTCGTCCAAAGCGTCCGTATCCACAAGGATCGCATCGGCCGCCTGCGCCAGCGGCGCGATCTCGCGCGTGCTATCCAGGCGGTCTCTGCGCTCAATATCGCGCACCAGCTCTTCGAAATCCTGGTGGATGCCCTTGGCCTCCAGCTCCAGATAGCGTCTGCGTGCGCGCTCGCGTGCCGAGGCCACGAGGAAGAATTTGTAATCCGCCTCTGGCAGCACCACCGTGCCAATGTCGCGCCCATCCATGATCACCGACGTTTCCTCGGCAATGCGCTGTTGCTGGCGCGTCATCGCTTCGCGCACACACCCAAGCTTCGCGTAGTCGCTGACGATCTTCGAGATCTCCGGTTTGCGGATCGCTTCCTCGAGATTCTCCTCGTGGTCAAAGAGGCATTTCTTCCCGTCCACCATGCGAAACGACAGCGCACAATCCGCCAAGATCTTCTCCAGCGCCGGCCCCTCCTCCGCCGGCACGCCTGCGCGGCTACAAAGGAGCGCCACCGCGCGATACATCGCTCCCGTGTCGAGATAGATGATCCCCAGATGCTCCGCTAGCGCCTTCGCCAGCGTGCTCTTGCCAACGCCAGCCGGTCCATCGATTGCGATCTGCATAGAATCCTCCTTCCTCATATCAGGCGGTGAGCCAGGCCCAACGCCACATCGTCCAGATACAAGAGCCCGATCGAAAGGAACACCGCCACGCTGATGTGATCCTCGCAGCGCGCCAGCCCGATCTTGCCGCCTACAGAAAGCCCACTCGCCTTCTGCGCCACCTGGCTCAGCGCATCGTGCAGAGCGCCTGCGATCGAGCCATCGCTGCGCGGCGAATTTTCCTCGATCAGCCCTTCCCGGCGTGCAGCCACGATCGCCTGCTCCACCATCCGGTGCATCGATTTCAAAAACTCACCGCCGACGTCCACCGCCGCCGTGCGGATCCCCTGCTCGGCATACGCCGCCTTCAGCGCGCGCTCGCTCTCGCGATCCTCCGAGATCGCCAGCGTCACCGCCGCTCTTGCGACAACTCTCTCATTGTTCGTGTTCATAGTCCTTCCTCCTCGTCGTGCACATAGCGAGCCGCCGCCAATCCAGCAGCGTGCCCTGTAGAAAATGCAATCTGTAGATTAAAGCCACCAGTGTAAGCATCCACATCGATCAGCTCACCAGCTGCAAAAAGTCCCGGGATCGCCTTCACCGCCAGCGTTTTCGGGTCCACCGCCTTCGTCGCCAGGCCCCCTGCCGTGACGATCCCTTCCGCCAGTGGACGCGTCCCTGTGAGCGTGAAGGAAAGATCCTTCAGCCCGCGCGCGATCCGCAGCCGCTCCTCCTTCGTCAGCTGGTGCAGCACCTTGTCAGGGCTGATCTGCACAAGCGCCTCAAAAACCGGCACCAGCTTCTGTGGCAGGAGCGTCTTCAACAGGCTCGTCAGATGCTTGTTCGGCATCGCGCCGATCTCGCGCAAAAGCCGCCCGTCAAGCTGGCTTTCCGACAGCGCCGGCTTGAGATCGATGTGCGCAAAGAGCACCGTCTGCTTTTTCTGCCAATAGGCCGCACAATCGCCGCTTGCAGAGAGCACGATCGGCCCACTCACGCCAAAATGCGTGAAGAGCATCTCCCCCTGCTCGCTGTAGATCCGCTTGCCCCGCGGATCCTCAACAGAAAAACGCACATTGCGCAGAGAGAGCCCCTGCAGCGCGCGCACCCAGTCCTCCTTCGCCAGCAGCGGCACCAACGCCGGATAAGGCGTCACGATCTTTTGCCCCAGCGCCTCCAGCCAGGCGTACGCATCGCCTGTAGAGCCCGTGCCAGGATAGGACGCCCCGCCAGTAGCCAGGATCACGCTCCGCGCCTGCCAGCTTTTTCCGTGCGCATCCGTCACAAGAAAGCCGCCCTCTGCGAGGGCCTCCAGCCCCGTCACCGGCGTCTCCGTGTGCACACGCACACCTCGCCGCTTCACCTCCGCCAGAAGCGTGTCGACAATATCCTGCGCCTGGTCGCTCTGCGGAAACACCCTGTCCCCGCGCTCCACCTTCAGCGCACAGCCGCGCTCTGTGAAAAAATCCCAGACCGCCCGATTGTCAAACGCCGCAAGGCTCGAATACATAAACTTCGGATTGCGACGGATCTGCGCCAGGATCTCCTCGCGGCTTTTGTCCGTCGTCACATTGCAGCGGCCCTTGCCAGTGATGCGGATCTTGCGCCCACAGCGCCCCATCTTTTCCAGAAGCACCACCTGCGCGCCTGCGCCAGCTGCAGCCAGCGCAGCCATCATGCCGCTCGCGCCGCCGCCGATAACGATGATTTCGTTCACCCGATTCACCTCCGTATGTCCTCAAATAGAATAGCATGAGTTGGGCTCCTCAACAATATTTTTCAGCCAATCTTTTTTCCATAATAAATACAGGGGTTTAATTATGAGTCATTTTCATTAAATATGATTACAAATCGCCCCAAATGCCTTGAATAAATGTGTAGGATATGTTAATTTTATATTACCGATTTTATTCAAGGAGAATGATCATGACTAACAATAAAGCGCTGCTGTCCTGGGTCGATGAGATGACAACTCTCTGCCAGCCGGACAAAGTCGTCTGGTTTGACGGATCCGACGCGCAGCAAGAAGCGATCCTTGCAGATCTCATGGACCACGACGCTGTAATCAAGCTCAACGAGGAAAAACATCCAAATTGCTACCTGTTCCGTTCCCACATCTCCGACGTCGCCCGTGTTGAAGAACGCACCTTCATCGCCAGCGAAAAAGAAGAAAACGCCGGCCCAACCAACAACTGGTATCCGCCAGCAGAACTCAAGGAAAAAATGAAGGCGCTCTATAGCGGCGCCATGAAGGGACGCACCCTCTACGTCATCCCATTCTGCATGGGACCGATCGACAGCCCAGCGTCCCGCATCGGCGTGCAGATCACCGACAGCCCATACGTCGCCCTCAACATGAAGATCATGACCCGCACCGGCCAGAAAGTGCTCGATCGACTCGGCGACGACGGCTTCTTCGTGCCATGCCTGCATTCCGTCGGCAAGCCGCTCGCAGACGGCGAAGACGACGTTGCCTGGCCATGCGCACCAATGGAAAATAAATACATCGCCCATTTTCCAGAAACCCGCGAGATCTGGAGCTACGGCTCCGGCTACGGCGGCAACGCCCTGCTCGGCAAAAAATGCCTCGCACTGCGCATCGCATCCGTCATGGCGCGTGACGAAGGCTGGATGGCCGAGCACATGCTCATCTTAAAGATCACCAATCCAGAAGGCCGCGTCAAGCACATCTGCGCCGCCTTCCCTAGCGCCTGCGGCAAGACCAACCTCGCCATGCTCGTGCCAACCCTGCCAGGCTGGAAAGTCGAGACCATCGGCGACGACATCGCCTGGCTGCACATTGGCGAAGACGGCCGCCTCTACGCCATCAACCCGGAAAACGGCTTCTTCGGCGTCGCCCCAGGCACCTCCGTGCGCTCCAATCCGATCGCCATCGAGACCATCAGCAAGAACACCATCTTCACCAACGTAGCCCTCACCGATGACGGCGACGTCTGGTGGGAAGGTCTCAGCCCAGCCCCAGATCATCTCATCGACTGGCAGGGCAACGATTGGAACAAAGACGACGACCGCCGCGCCGCGCATCCAAACAGCCGCTTCACCGCCCCAGCTTCCCAGTGCCCGATCATCGCTCAGGAAGAATGGGAAAAACCAGAAGGCGTGCCAGTCGACGCCATCCTCTTTGGCGGACGTCGACCATCCACCATCCCACTCGTTTATGAAAGCTTCAACTGGCAGCACGGCGTCTTCCTCGGCTCCATCATGGGCAGCGAAGTCACCGCCGCCATTATTTCCGACCAGCTCGGCAAAGTGCGCCGCGACCCATTCGCCATGCTGCCATTCATCGGCTACCACGTCGGTGATTACATCCAGCACTGGCTCGACATGGGCAAAGCCACCGATCCAGACAAGCTGCCTAAGATCTACTCCGTTAACTGGTTCCGCAAAGACGACGACGGACAGTTCATCTGGCCAGGCTACGGCGAAAACATCCGCGTCCTCGAATGGATCTTCGACCGCACCGACGGCAAAGCCGGCGCCCATGAAACCGCCATCGGCTATCTGCCATCCATCAAAGACCTCAACACCTCCGGCCTCAACGTTTCCAACGAAGACGTCGAGCTTCTCCTCGATGTCAACCGCGACGCCTGGGTGAACGAAGCAAAATCCATCGAAGCCCACTTCGCAGGCTACGGCGACAAAATGCCACAAGCCCTCTTCGACGAGCTGAACGCTCTGGAAGAACGCCTGAAATAATCACAGAACGCAAAAAACGTATCCTCCATCATTCTTACGAAACGATGAAGGATACGTTTTCTTTTTTGCTAAAAAACGACGTGCGCTCATTAGTTGGTTTTCTTTGCGCGTTCTGTCATTTTTGTCATCAGCCGTCCGATAAAAAGTGGATGCCGGTAAGAAAAGCGCATTTGGATTTTCTGACTAAGCGAATGGCAGATCACAAACTGGTCATCCCAGAGATGATCCGCCAACCCATATCCCACTTTCTTCGCGTCCGCCTTAAATTCTTTTGGCACCGGCAATCCACTCGCCGAAGCCGTATTGGTCAATGGTGGGTGCAGCACATGGAATGATATCCCCACACTTTCGTTTTCCAGCTGCAAACATTTCGCCAGCGCTTCGATCGCGCCTTTCGACGACGCATACGGAGAAATGCCAGCAAATCCTGTAACACCAACGCCCGAACTCGTGAAAAGCACACGACCGCTATGCGCTTGCCGCATATATGGAAGTATCGCTTTCGCCAGCCGCAGCGCGCCAAAATAATTCACATCCATCACATCTTGGTAAGTTGAGATGTCCGTCGCACTTTCTGCGTCAAACGTACAGCGGCAGGCATTGTGCACCGCAGCGTCAATGCGACCAAATCGCACCACTGCTTCGCGCACACCACGCACGATTGCCTGTTCATCGCGCGCATCTGCTGCGATGGCTTGAAATCTTGACGGATACCCTCGTTCAAACGCACACAGCGCATCTGTCTCCACATCCAGCACCGTCACCGAATGTCCCTTCGCCAGCAAACGCTCCACCATATAATAGCCAATGCCACGATTGGCACCAACGATCAGCACATTCATACGCTTCTCGCCTCCGTTCATTCGTTGCTCATTATTATACCACGGATTATTATAATCTCAATTATAATAATCGGCCGAAGCCGCTGTCAGAAAAACAGGGTTATTTCGCGAAAGCGTTGTGACACGCTCACGCAAACACATTCTCCTTCAAAATCGCCACGATCTTGCGCACCGCCTTGCCGCGGTGGCTGATCGCGTTCTTTTCGTCCATCGAAAGCTCCGCCGTTGTCTTGTCAAATTCCCGCACGTAGAAGAGCGGATCGTAGCCGAAGCCGTTCTCGCCGCGTTCTGCGCGCAGGATCTCCCCACGCACGATGCCTTCTGCGTCGAAGCGGCGGCCGTCGGCAGAAATTGCGACGATCGCGCAATGGAACTGCGCGCCGCGTTCGCCTTCCGGCACATCCTCAAGCGCCGCGAGGAGCTTGGCGTTGTTTTTCGCATCGTCCTTTTCCTCGCCAGCGTAGCGCGCAGAATAGATCCCCGGCGCGCCACCCAAAGCATCCACCTCAAGGCCCGAATCGTCTGCGATCGCCAGAGAGCCCGTCGCGTCATGCACAGCCTTGGCTTTGATGTAGGCATTTTCCGCGAAAGTCGTGCCATTTTCCTCGATATCGCCGATCTCCGGATAATCCGCCAGCGATTTCACCTCCACCGGCAGATCCTTCATCAGCTCCTGAAATTCCTTCAGCTTCCCCTTATTGCCGGAAGCAATGATCACCGTTTGCATCTGCATCCTCCTGATCTCAAAATAAAATATCCTGGTAACAAAAAAAGCACTCCGCTTGGAGTGCTGAGAGCGGAAAACGGGATTCGAACCCGCGACCCTCGCCTTGGCAAGGCGATGCTCTACCACTGAGCCATTTCCGCGTGTCGTTTAGGGCCCGGTAATCCGTTCCCTTAACGCTTGATTAGGATACCACGCCAGCGCCAGATTTGCAAGCCCTTTTTTACGATTTTATGCAGAATCTGTAAACTTTTCGTCCAGACAACGATTTTTTGCACCATTTTTACAAAATCAACCGAATTATGAGGACTTTTTCTTTATTTTTTCATCAAAATAGCGTATCCTATAAGAGAATACAAGCTTTCTTTTTTAAGGAGGATATCATGTCTATTAAAATTGGTATTAACGGATTCGGCCGCATCGGTCGTCTCGTCGCTCGCATCGCTGTGATGGATCCTGAAGTGGAACTGGTCGCCATCAACTCCACCTCTGACGCAGAAGGGACCGCGCGTCTCTTCGAATACGATTCCACCCACGGCATTTTCAAGGGCGACGTGTCCTATGAAGACGGCGTGCTGATCGTAGACGGCCAGCGCATCACCCTCTTTAGCGACCGCGACCCTAAGAATCTCAAATGGGGCGAAGTCGGCGCAGACATCGTCATCGATTCCACCGGTAAGTTCAAAACCCTCGAAACTGCCTCCGTGCATCTCGAGCAGGGCGCCAAGAAAGTCGTCATCACCGCGCCATCTTCCGACGCACCAATGATCGTTATGGGCGTCAACGAAGACACCTACGATCCATCCATGAACGTCGTCTCCAACGCCAGCTGCACCACCAACTGCCTGGCACCAGTGACGAAAGTCATCCACGACAACTTCACCATCGTCGCCGGCATCATGACCACCGTTCATTCCTTCACCAACGACCAGAAAAACCTCGACGCCCGTCACAAAGACCCACGTCGCGCCCGCGGCTGCACCCAGTCCATCATCCCAACGACCACCGGTGCTGCCAAAGCCATGGGCAAGATCATCCCTGAGCTCAACGGCAAGATGAACGGCTTCGCACTGCGCGTGCCAACGCCAAACGTCTCCCTGACCGACGTCGTCTTCCAGATTAAGGAAGATTTCACCGTCGAACAGGTGAACACGCTCCTCAAGGAAGCCGCTGAAGGCCCAATGAAAGGCATCCTCGGCTACAGCGACAAGCCACTCGTTTCCATCGACTACAACACCGACCCACGCTCTTCCATCGTCGACGGCCTGTCCACGATGAAAGTCGGCGACGGCCTCCTCAAGGTCATTGCCTGGTACGACAACGAATGGGGCTACAGCAACCGCGTCGTCGACCTCGCAAAATACATTGCTACGAAATAATCCTCACTACAAAGTGCGTGCAGAAATCCCGGATGTGAAAGCATCCGGGTTTTCGTATTTTCTGTTACAAGCGCAGTGTCCCAACTCCTGCAGCTAGCACTTATCCGTCAATTTTTCTCATCGCTCCAGCGGAAGTTCTCTTTTCCTGCCCCCAGCATAAAGTGGTATTTGACCAAGCCAAGATCTGCGCCGCTGAAAACGCCATTGTTGCAGGTGATGCGCACGCGATCCTCTTCGCCATAAATTCTGAACGCCTGTTTGTTTAACGCCGTCGGTGCAAGCAACGCAGCTTCCACACCATTGCTGAACCATGCGGGCATCTCGCCCTTGTATTCTGCTACTTCGTCCGGTTTTTTTGACGCATGTGGCTTTCCAGGATCCGCACCATAGCCAACAGCGATCACACCGATCACTTTGTTCGCTCCTGCGCTGCGATTTAATTTGCTTCGATTAAACGTGCCGCCAACCCACCAGGTATTGAGGCCAAGCGTCTGCGCATACAGCATCAGATCAGCACCAGCAAGTCCGCACTTTTCATCCAGATCTAACGTATCCGGTCCGGCAAGCAGGAAATAATTCTTCACACCTTTGGCCAACACCAAACGAATGAGCGCGTTAAACGCCTGATTGTCATCGGTCCGCAATGCGATCGCAAGCTGATATTTTTCGTTATTTTCGATGGTACGTGCTTCGAGGCGCTTAACGATTGTATCAGACAACGGTTTGTCGGTATAACGTCGCACCATGTGGCGTTCGTGCATGGCCATTTCCAGTGTCATTGTCATAACGCTCTCCTCTTTCTTACAAATGATCAACGAGCCAGTCACAGCTATATTCTGCCGCTGGAACATAGCCACCCATCTGCGCATGACATTGCGACGTGGAGGCTTCGTCGAATATATGATACGTTTTTTTGCAGTGCTTCAGGGCTTCATAAAAGATTTTTCCTTCACCTTTATTGATCTCTGCCGTACCATCGAGCACGAACATATTACAGGTGATCTTATCCACGATGGCAGTGTTGTCATATTTTCTCAGCTCGTCAATGATCTGTTCCCGCGAAACACCATGCTTCCAGGCATAGTCGTCCATCAAATGATATACCATCTTTGGTCGGACTGGCGCCGGCAATTTTGTCACCTTGCTGAATATATCAGCGAAATGTCCGCCCCAGTTGATGTTGCCCGGATCTACGACACAAACCTTGATGCGCTTGTCAAACGCACAGGCCCGTGGCAACAGAAAAGCACCAAAGCTGAAGCCCATCGCACCAATGCGCGTCGTATCAATTCCCGGATCGCAGGACAGCGCAAAATCGATGACAGGCGACATCACTTTCTCCCAATCCGGGCGAAATGGGAGTCCCTGCTGACGCAGCGCGTAGCCCTGCCCCGGTCCGTCAAACGTCAAACAATGAATGCCGCGTTTGAGCAAGCCATCTACCATCCAGCGCGTGTCCTCAGCCCAGGTATCGCGCCCCGGCACCAGGATCATCAACGGTGCTTTTTCCTGAGCAACAGGCGAGCGATAAAAATGTCCCGGCAATGTCGTTCCTTCGTAAGGAATTTCTACAAAGGACCCCGAATAATCAGAAAGCTGCAGATATTTCTCATAACACTGATGGCTTCGCACGCAAATTTTTTGCACCATCGGATTTCGATTCAAATCTGTATAGCACATGAGCGCCACGCGAAAATAAGTAGACGCTCGCAGATACATCGTTTCCGCCGACGCCAGTTGTCCGCGCTTTTCTTTCACTTCTGCCAGACAGCGCAATCTCTCACCAAGGCCCGACCATACCTTCAGCCAGTTTTCTTCATCGCTGTCTGGCAACCTGCAATACGCCTCCAGTACTTCCCCGACATCCGTCATGCCAAACGGCGCCAGCCCCAATAAATGCTTTGCCAGCGCATCCATCATAATGTGACTGTGAAAATGAATGGCGTCAAAATGTTGTCCTGCCTTGACGATCGGTTTATCCTTCATTAAGATTCCCATAATCTCATGCTCCTCCTATTCCGTACAAATTGACAACTGTTCTTTAATCTGCTATCATTTTATTTGACAACCGTCTATTAATCAATCAACGATAATTATTTTCCGATGATTATACGACAGATAGCACAATCCGTCGCATAAAAGGAGAGGATCTCAATGAATACCCGCGACCTACGCGTCATCAAAACCAAACGCGCCATCCATGACGCTTTTCTTTCACTATTGCGAACAAAAC
>URZX01000041.1 GCA_900552455.1 uncultured Peptococcaceae bacterium
TTGAAACAATATTTTTGTTATTTACCCTATCTACTTGACAGGGGGCGGTTCACACATGCGCGGGGCTTTTTTGCTGCCTGTAGATGAAAATACCACCGCTGTTGTGCGGTGGTGGGTGATCATTTTCCGAAGAGATCGCTGTGCGAGCCGGTGTGCGCCAGCGTCAGCACGAGCACGTCGTCTTCGATGCGGTAAATGAGCAGCCAGTCTGGCTGAATGTGGCATTCGCGGTGGCCTGCCCAGTTGCCGGAGAGCGCGTGATCTCTGTTTTTTGCTGGGAGCGATTCGCCACGGGATAATTTGCGAATGATGTCGTCCAGAAGATCCATATTTAAATGGCGCTTCATTGCGAGCTTGTAGTCTTTTTTGAATTGGTTGGTCCAGATAATATCGTAATGTTTCATCGCTTCAACTCCCGCAATGCTTCTTCGACATCAGAGTAGCGCTTCACCGTTGGATCTTTGGCGATGCGTTCGGCTTCGAGCATGGCTTCGATGGTGGTGCGGTTTGGCTGGTCGTCGAGACGGGCGTCGAAGGGGAGGCCACCTTTGCGCAGCGACTGGCGCAGAAAGACGTTGATGGCGGTGGAAAGGGACATGCCGAGCTCGGCGTAGAGGGCTTCGCAGTCTTTCTTGAGATCGCTGTCGAGACGGATGGTGAGATTGGTGGTGTTTTTCGCAACGGACATGGGGATCCTCTCCTTTATATGGATTTTATACCCATATTCTACGACGAATCCTGTGCAAATGCAAGAGAATGCACGAGAATCGCACGGTGAAAAAATGTCCCATTCTTGGCTGTTTCTTGGATTTTGTCTGCTATTCTTGAGATACAGAAATGAGAAAGGACGGAGAATCATGGCAGACTACATTCTTGAAACAAAAAATCTGACGAAGACTTTTCGCCATCAGACGGTGGTGGAGGGAGTGTCGCTGGCGGTGCGGCGCGGTTCTGTGTATGGGCTTCTGGGGCCGAACGGCGCTGGAAAATCGACGACGCTGAAGATGATCATGGGGCTGTTGCGGCCGAGCGGCGGCGAGATCATTTTCGATGGTGCGCGGTGGTCGCGGCGCGCGCTGGCGCAGATGGGGGCGCTCATCGAGGGGCCGGCGCTTTATCCGAATCTGACGGCGCGGGAAAACCTGCGCGTGCATACGCGGATGCTGGGCGTTCCGGAATCGCGTATTGCTGAGGTGTTGGAGATCGTGGATCTCGTGGACACGGGACGCAAGCGCGCGGGCCAGTTTAGCCTGGGGATGAAGCAGCGGCTGGGGATCGCGGTGGCGCTGTTGAACGATCCGGCGCTTTTGGTGCTGGATGAGCCGACGAACGGGCTGGATCCGTTTGGAATTCAGGAATTGCGCGAACTGATTGCGTCGTTTCCGGGGCAGGGGATCACGGTGATCCTTTCCAGCCATATTTTGTCGGAGGTGGCGCAGGTTGTGGACGAGATTGGTATTTTGAGCGGCGGGCGGCTGCTCTTTCAGGGGATGCCGCCGCAGCAGGAAAATCTGGAGCAATTTTTCACGGAAACGGTGCTGCAAGGAGGAATGAAACGATGATGGGAATGTTACGCGCGGAAATGCTGAAATACAAGCGCACGTTTATGGCGAAGCTGGTGATCTTTATTCCGCTCTTTTTTGCGGTGTATTCGCTGGTGACGAGTTATCTGGTGCCGGGGAGCTACGACTGGAACGGGATTTTGGTGATGAGCTTCAATTGGTGGCCGGTGACGTTTCTGCCGCTGGGCTATGGGCTTTTTGCGGGAATGGTGGCGAATCTTGAGCGCAAGGCGGGCAATTATCGCGTGCTGAAAGGGGAGGTGCTTGCACCGCGGCACATCTGGCTGGGGAAAACCCTGGGCATGGCGCTGATCGCGGCGTGCTCATCGGCGGTGCTGGTGCTGGGCGATCTGGTCTGCGGGATGCTGCAGGGAGATGTGCCGCCGCTCGGGGTGATGGTGTTGGCGGCGCTGCTCTGCTGGCTTGCGACGCTGGCGCTGATCCCGCTGCAGCTGTGGCTGGCGACGTGGGCGGGAATGCTTGCGAGCATTGCCCTTGCGGCGGCGGGGATGATCGTGGGTGTGCTTCTGGCGCCGACGAAGCTCTGGATCTTCTGCCCGTGGAGCTGGGCGTCGCGGCTGATGTGTCCGACGATCGGTGTGCATCCGAACGGGATTGTGTTTTCTGCAGGCGATGGGCTTCTGGACGCGAGGGTGATCCCTGTGGGAATTCTGGTGTCGCTTGTGGTGTTTGTGGTGCTGTCGATGCTGACGGCGCTGTGGTTTGAGCGGAGGGAGAGCAAATGATGGGGATTTTCTGCGCGGAATGGCTGAAAACGAAGGGCGGCGCGCTGCGGCCGTTGGTTTTTCTGCTCTCGCCGCTAGTCGGGGCGGTGCTGGCCTGGTATGTTGCGGGGCGGCCGTGGATCGCAGCGGGGTCGGCGTTTTCCGGATTTTTCTCGGTCTGGGCGGCGCTGGTGATGCCGCTTGCGCAGGCGATTGTGGCGGGGCAGCTGGTGCATGAGGAGGAGGACGCGGCGAATTTTAACGGGTTTTTGCTCTGTGCAAAACCGCGGGCGTTGCTCTATCTTGTGAAGCTGGCGCTGCTCTTAGCGCTGGCGGCGGTGGCGACGGGGCTTGCGGTCGGTGCTTTTGTGCTGGGGCTCTGGCTGGGCGGTTATGCGAGCGGCGGTGCGATGCTCTATGCGGAAGCGGGCGCTGTCTGCTGGCTGGCGGCGATTCCGCTGGCGGCGCTGTCGCTGTGGCTTGCATTTGCTTTTGGGATGGGGGTATCGATTGGGGTCGGCATGGGCGGCATGCTCATTGCGGCGATTCTCGGCGGCACGCTGCTCGGCGATGCGATCTGGCCGTTTGTTCCCTGGGCCTGGCCGGTGCGGCTGGCGAGCGCGGTGGCGATCGGGCAGTCGCAGGAGATTAATGCGGCGCTGGTGGAAGCGTTTATGGCGCAGGCTGGTTTGGCTTGCGTGCTGGCGCTTGTCGGTGGTATGCTTTTCATAGTTGGTGGATGCGCGTGGTTTTCCCGCTGGGACGGGCGCGACACTGGTGAATGATGACGAACGGAGGTGCTCTTATGAGTAAGATCCTGATTATAGACGACGAGCGGGATCTGGTGGCGCTGCTCGCAAAAAAGCTGCGCACGAATGGTCACGAGGTGTTCACGGCCTACGACGGACGCGCAGGCGCGGAGCTGGCGCGGCGGGAGCTGCCGGATCTGATCCTGTTGGATATTATGATGCCGGAGATGGATGGCTTTGATGTGTGCCGCGCGATCCGCGACGAGGTGATCTGTCCGATCCTCTTTCTCAGCGCGCGTCAGGCGGAATCGGACAAGATCCAGGGACTGACGCTGGGCGGTGACGATTATATCACGAAGCCTTTCGGGATGCGCGAGCTGATGGCGAAGATCGAAGCGAATCTGCGGCGTGAACGCCGGGCGCAGGGGGCTGGCGCTACGCAGAAGCGGCCGCGGCTGTATTTCGGCGAGATTGCGCTTGATCTGAGGGCGCGGTGTGTGCAGGTGGGGGATGTGCAGCTGGCGCTGACGAAGCACGAATATGCGGTGGTGGAATTTCTGGCGCTGCATCCGGGGCAGATCTTTTCGCGGGAACAGATCTACGAGCGGGTCTGGGGCTATGATGCGGAGGGGAATGCGGATGTGGTGGCGGAGCATTTGCGCAAGGCGCGGGCGAAAATTAAAAAAGCGGGGGCGGAGGATCCTGTGGCGACGGTCTGGGGGATTGGCTACCGCTGGCAGAAGAAGGAGGGGCGCGATGAAATGGCACACGCTTGAAGGCGGGATGCGCCGCACGCTGGCGAAGATCCTGGCGACGACGGTGGGGGCGACGCTGGTGACGTATCTGATCGCGGGGGCTGTTTTTTTGCTGGTGGAGGACCGCTACATTCAGCCGGCGAATTACAGCGAGCTGCAGGTGGAGAATGTGGAGGTGCTCGCACGGGATAAGAGCACTGTGCTCTTAAATGCGAGCGCTGCGCCGCTGCTCGATGCGGCGGTGGGCGACAGTGCTCTTAAATATCAGGTGGTGGATGCGGAGGGGCGCACGCTCTATGGCACCTATGCGCCGGAAAATGTGGAGCTGGACGGTGAGATGCTTCTGCAGGAGGTCAATACTGCCCACGGCGAGGGGGCGTATTATGTGCATACGGTGCCGATCCTTGACGATGAAAACAGGCTGGTGGGGGCGGTGCGCTGCGCGTATGATTTTGACCTGCGCTTTACGCGCACGACGGCGGTGGCGAAGCTGGCGACGGTGTTTTTTGTGGTGGCGCTGGCTTCGCCTTTGCTCTGGCTGGGATTTTTCAGCTGGTTCTTTTCGCGGCGCTTTGCGGCGCAGATCCGCACGCCGCTGGCGCTTTTGCGCGGTGCGGCGGACAAGATCGCGGCGCGGGATCTGGATTTCACGATCGATTATACGGAGGACAACGAGCTGGGCGAGCTCTGCACGGCGTTTGATGCGATGCGCGCGAATCTGGGCGATTCGCTGGCGCGGCAGTGGCGGCTGGAGGAGGAACGGCGCGAGATGGTGGCGGCGCTGGCGCATGATCTGAAGACGCCGCTGGCGGTGATCAAAGCGTACAACGAAACGCTGGCGGACGATACGCCGCTGGATGAGGAGCAGCGTGGCTATGTGGCGGTGATCGCGGCGAATGTGGATCGCTCGGCGGGGCTGATCCAGCGGATCCAGGATGTGTCGCTGCTGGAAGCGGGGGAGGCGCGGCTTGAGCGGGAATGGATGGATCTGCGCGCTTTTCTTGCGGAAATGGCGGAGGCGCTGGCGGGGCGCGCGCGTCTGCAGCAGGTGGAGGTGGCGCTGGCGCTGGATGCGGGGCTGGCGCGAGGCTATCTCATTGACAGGGAGCGGCTTTGGCGGATGCTGGACAATCTGGTGAACAATGCGCTGGCTGTGATGCGGGCGGGCGGCAGGCTGACGCTTGCGGCGAAGGAGGAGGAGGATGCGCTCCTGGTTGCGGTGCGCGACAGCGGGCCGGGCTTTTCGGCGAAGGATCTGCGCCACGCGACGGAGCAGTTTTACCGCGGTGACGAGGCGCGGGGAACGCGGGATGGTCACGCGGGGCTGGGGCTTTTCATTGTGCAGACGCTGGCGGAGCAGATGGGAGGACGGGTGCTGCTCTCAACCAATGCGGAGGGCGGCGCCTGTGTGACGATTGCGCTGGCGCTGGAATTTGTGGTGGAGAAGGGGTATAATGAAGAAAACAATGACGAGAAAGGATGACCGGACATGAATGAGGTACTGAAAAATATCCGTGAACGCCGCAGCTGCCGCAAATACAAGGCGGACGCTGTGCCGGCGGAGCTGATCGATGCGGTTGTGGAGGCGGGGCTTTATGCGCCGTCGAGTCTGGGCGAGCAGAGCGCGTTGATTGTGGCGGTCTCGGACAAGGAGACGCGCGACAAGCTCTCGAAGCTGAATGCGCGCTTTACGCCGAAGCCGGACAACGATCCGTTCTACGGTGCGCCGGTGGTGCTGATTGCGCTGGCGCGGACGGCGCGGGATGCGCAGTTCTGCGATGGCTGTGTGATGCTGGAAAATATGATGCTGGCGGCGCAGAGTCTGGGGCTGGGGTCCTGCTGGATCCACCGCGCGAAGGAGATGTATGCGAGCGAGGAAGGAAAGGCGTTTCTCGCGGAGCTGGGCGTTGAAGGGGATGTGATCGGTGTTGGCCACTGCATCCTGGGCTATCCTGACGGAGAACTGCCCGAAGCGCCTGCCCGCAAGAAGGGGCGTGTGTTCTACGTGCGCTGATTGTATGGCGGCTGCTGACGATGGTCGGCGGCTGTTTTTTTATAGTTAAGAAGCATGATAAGGCCGTATCCAAATGGGGGATATCGTGGTATAATGGATGCATAAGAAATACTTCTTGAAATGATAAGTTGTCAAGAGGAAAACCAGAAAAATTGGGGGAATCTCTATGGAAGTAAAAAATGTTGCGATTCTTGGCGCTGGCAATGGCGGCGCGACGGCGGCCTGCGAATTTACGGAGCGCGGCTTCAATGTCTGGCTCTATGAGCTGCCGGATTTTGCTGGCGACCTGGAGGGCATCCGCAAAAACGGGGGCTTTCGTTTGGTGGAGCCGAACGAGGTGCCGCCGAAGGATGTGTTTGTGCCGTTCACGCAGGTGACGACGGACATTGAGCAGGCGGTGAAGGATGCGCAGGTGATCATGCTGGTGGTTCCGGGCTATGCGGTGGACCGCTTTGCGGAGGTGCTGGCGCCGGTTGTGCGCGAGGATCAGATTATTTTCTTCAATGGCGCTGCGGCGATGGGCTGTGTGCGTTTTACGCGCAAGGCGCGCGCGATGGGCATTGATACGCGCTTTAAGGTGTGCGAGGCGAACTCGCTGTCTTACGGGACGCGTGTGTTCCCGGACGAGGCGCGGGTGGAGCTTTCGCTGCGCGTGAAGAAGCTGTTTTTGGCGGCGTATCCGAAGGAAAACACGGAGGAATGTCTGGCGGCCTGTGTGCAGCTTTATCCGGGGCTTGTGGCTGGGCGCGATATCTGGGAGACGACGCTGGAAAACGGCAATCCGGAGGTGCACCCTGGGCCATGTCTTTTGAGCGCTGGGCATATTGAATACTCAGGCGGGGAGTTCTGGCTCTACCGCGAGGGGATCACGGAACACACGGTGAATGTGCTGCACGCGATTGAGCGGGAGCGCATGGCGATTGGCCGGGCTTTTGGCTTTGAGCTGGAGGATGCGGTGGAAAGCCGCTACCGCCGCGGCTATTTTGACAACGATAAGGAGGACTTGCAGCATCTTTTCAACACGAGTGAGGTGTTCACGAAGATCAAGGGTCCGACGTCGATCACGTCGCGCTATTTCACGGAGGATATCTCGGACGGGCTGGTGCTGTGGTCGGATCTGGGACGAGTCTGTGGGGTGCCGACGCCGAATATTGATGCGGTGATCACGCTGGGCGGATCGCTTTTGCAGGTGGATTTCCGCAAGATTGGGCTGACGCTGGACAAGCTTGGCTACGGGGACGCGAAAACGGTGGACGATTTGCTGCAGGACGTATGATTTCGGAATTTTGCATTTATTTTTGATAATTACAATTTCATTCTGAGCAAAAAGATGTTATACTAATAAAAATCGATCCAAGGAGGAAATTATATGGAAGTTAAAAAGGTAGCGATCCTGGGCGCTGGTAACGGTGGCCTGACGGCGGCAGCTGATCTTGCTGAACGTGGTTTTGATATCAGTCTCTACACGTGGCCGACGCGTGAGTACCAGTTTGAGGGATTGATCAACCGCGGCGGGCTGCTTTTGCAGGAACCGAACGCTGAGCCGCCGAAGGAAGTGTTTGTCCCTATTACGAACTACACGATCGATATGGCTGAGGCGATCAAAGACGCGCAGGTGATCATGCTGACGGTGCCTGGCTACGCTGTGGAGGATTACGCGGAGGTGCTGGCGCCTTTGGCGAGCGAGGATCAGGTGATCTTCTTCAATGCGGCTGCGGCGATGAGCTGTGTGCGTTTTGAGCGCAAGGCGCGCGAGATGGGCATTGAGAAAAACTTTAAGCTCTGCGAGCTGAACACGCTGACCTACGGCACGCGCGGCATGGCCCGCGACGGGGTTGTGGAGCTGTATCTGCGTGTGAAGAAGACGTACTTTGCGGCTTATCCGAAGGAAAATACGAAGGAGCTCTACGATGTTTGCAGCCAGCTCTATGACGGCATGGTGATGGCGGACAATATCTGGGAGACGACGCTGGAAAACGGCAATCCGGAGGTACATCCTGGGCCATGCCTGCTGAATGCGGGGCGTATTGATTACTCTGGCGGCGAATTCTACTATTATGTGGAAGGGGTCACGGAGCACACGGTGCGTCTGATGCGCGCGATCGAGGGCGAACGCCTGGCGATCGGCCGTGCTTTTGGCTTTGAGCTGGAGGACGCTGTGACGAGCCGCTACAACCGCGGGTATTTCGACAACAAGGACGAAAGCCTGCAGCATCTCTTCAACCACAGCGAGGTGTTCTCGAAGATCAAGGGGCCTAGCCACGTCAACAGCCGTTATTTCACCGAGGATATTTCCGACGGGCTGGTGCTCTGGTCGAACCTGGGCAAGGTTGTCGGGGTGCCAACGCCGAACATTGATGCGGTGATCACGATTGGCAACACGATTTTGCGCCGCGATTTCTTCGAAGACGGGCTGACGCTGAAGAGCCTGGGCATGGACGATGCGAAGAGTGTGGCGGATCTGGTTGCGAAGGTATGATGAATAATGATTAATGTTTAATGTTTAATTAAGCATTGGAAATGGCAGGAATGCTGCAAGTTTGCGGTGTTCCTGCCATTTTGTTAATCGAGGGGGAGGGCGTAGACGTAGTCGTCGAGGATGAAGCCGCCTCCGATGTCGGTTGCTTCGTTGCGCAGGCGCTGGAAACCGAGGGCTTCATAGGCGGCGATGGTGCTGTCGTTGTGTTTGAAGACGTTGAGCTCGATTTGCGAAAGTCCGGCGTTTCTGGCGGCGGCGACGATGAAATCGCGCATGGCGCGGGAATATCCTTTGCCGCGCTGGCTTTTGTGGAGATAGAACTTGCTCAGATAGAGCCGCGTTGGTTCAAGCACATAGGCGAGAAAACCGATTGGCGCGCCGGTGTCGTCACAGACGAAAAAATAGTGGTAGCCGGAGGCGAGCTGGCTGGCGATGGCTTTTGGCGTTTGAAAATGGGCGATCATGTAGTCGTTTTGCGCTGCGCCGATGAGGGGGTCGAAATGCTCTTTGACGATCTCCGAAGCGAGCGCGGACATGCGCTGGATGCCTGCTGCATCTTCGGCGTGCAGCGGGATAAATTGCATAAAACCACTCCTTGGGATGAAAAACAGCCTTTGACACACGCAAAGGCTGTAGCAATCATTTATCATTAAACATTAATCATTAATCATTTGCTTGTGACCTGGTCGAAGAAGGCGAGGATGATGTCGCGGCGGGCGAGGAGCCCGGTGAGTTTGTTGGTCTCGCGGTCGACGACGGGAACGTGCTTGAGTCGGCGGTTGTCCATGAGGGCGGCGATTTCGGCGAGGTTGTCGTCTTCGTAGGCGAACTGGACTTTTTTGGTGGCGCAGTACATGACGTTGATGGTCTCGAGCTCTTTGACGATGTCTTCGTCGCGCTTGTAGTAGTCGTCGGCTTCGAAGATGGTGGCGTGGAAGATCTGCGGAATGCGGTCCTGCTGGCGGGTGCGGCGGGAGATGAAGCCGACGACGTCGCCATCGGAGAGGAAGCTCACGAGATGGCCGGCGGGATCGACGACGGGCAGGCAGCCGATGCGGTAGTAGCTGAAGAGGTCGATGGCGTCCTGCACGGTGGCGTTGTCGGCGATGGTGATGGGATTTTTGATCATGATGTCTTTGATTTCTTTCATTGTTGGCTCTCCTTTCAGAATCAGTCGCTGATGGAACGCTTGTTAAACCAGTCTTTGTAGCGCTGCCATTGCTGATGGTAGAAACGGTTGATCATGATGCGGCGATAGAGGGTGAGGTCGCGCTCGTAGAGCAGGGTGCAGTCGCATTTCTGTTCGTTCATGAGACGGCGGATCTGCGGCAGGGTGCGCTCTGGGGCGTATTCGAGGACGAGGCGCTTTGGCACGTGCAGCCAGAGGGCTGGGTTGTCGTGGTAGTGGACGGCGGAGGTGCGCTTGTTTTCGATGCGGTCGCGCACGAGGTATTCGACCATGTTGCAGCCGCTGACGGTGGTGAAGAAGCTGGAGCGGCCCTGGCGGATGTTGATCTCGAAGACTTTGTAGCGGCCGTCGCGTTCGTCGTATTTGATGTCGAAGTTGGAGAAGCCGACGAAGCCGATGGCTTCGAGGAAGGCCTGGTATTTGTCGTAGACTTCCTGCTTGGCTTCCTGGATGATGGCGTTGTAGTTGCCGATGCCGGATGGGGTGTAGTCCTCGAGGACGCAATGGCCGAGGCACATGGCCTGGACTTTGCCGTTTGCGTCGGAATAGGAGTTGAGGACGTACATGGTGGCGTCGTCGCCAGGGATGAAATCCTGCACGATGAGGGTGCCGGTGTAGCCGGCGCCGTAGATGTCGTGGAAGATCTGTTCGAGCTCGGCTGGGCTGTTGGCCTTGTAGGATTTCTTTTTGCCTGGGAAGTCGAGGTCGACGTATTCGATGGAGTCGCTGGCTTTGACGGCGATCGGATAGTCAAACGGCAGATCGAACGGCGGCTGGCTGTCTTTGTAGAGATAGACGGTGGCTGGGTAGTCGAGGCCGTATTCTTCGCAGATGTTGTAGAAATCCTCCTTGTTTTCGAGGCGGTTTTTCAGCGCCAGATCGATGTACGGCACGATGAAGCGGTCTGCGAGAGCGTCCTTGTGGGTGCAGAGGAGCTCGGTGTAGCGGTCGCCGCAGGCGATGAGGATGAGATGCTCATAAAGAGGTGCGTAGGTTTTGGCGACGTCGTCGAGCACGGCGAGAAAAACGTCGTCGTGGTCGAAATCGGGCTGGGTGTGCACCTGCACGATCTTGCTGTGGCGCGTTTCGAGGAGCGGAATTTTCCCCAGCGCCAGGGAGCGCATGCCGTAGGCCTGGTAGAAATTGCGCGCCATGCCGTAGCAGTTGGCGTCGGTGCCGAGAAGGATCGGCAAAAAGCGTTTGTCTTTATTTTTAATGATATTGTCCATGCAGAGATCTCCTTTCAAGGATATAGCTCTAGTATACCACAAGCGCGCACGCTCTGCACCCATTCATTGACGCGGCGCACATTTCTCGGCTACAATAGGGATATCTACAATGGTTCAAAGGAGTGGATGGCGATGATCATTATCAATCAGCTGCATCTGGCGCTGGACGAGCCGCTGGAGGCGCTGCGCGCTCAGATCGCAGACCGGCTCAAACTGGCGGAGAACGCCTTTTCCTATAAAATTGTCAAAGAATCCCTCGACGCCCGCCGCCGCGAAACGCCGCGGTTTATCTATCAGGTGGAGGTGGAGGCGCCGCTGGGCGAAAAAAAGGTGCGCGCGCTGCACGACAAAAACATCCTCTGGCGTCCGTCTGAGCCGGAGGCTCCCCTCACGCCGGGGGAGACGCCGCTTTCCGGGCGGCCGATCGTTGTCGGCGCTGGGCCGGCGGGGCTATTTTGCGCCTACACGCTGGCAGAACACGGCTATCGGCCGCTTTTGCTCGAGCAGGGACAGGCTGTGCCGGAGCGCACGGCGCAGGTGGACCGCTTCTGGCAGGACGGCACGCTGGATCTGTCGAGCAATGTGCAGTTTGGCGAAGGCGGCGCGGGGACGTTTTCCGACGGCAAGCTCACGAGCCGCAGCAAAAATCCGCTGGGGCATAAGGTGAACGCGATCTTCGCCCGCCACGGCGCGCCGGAGGAGATCACCTACCAGGCCAAGCCCCACATTGGCACCGATCTCCTGAAGGGCGTCATCGTCTCGATGCGCGAGCAGATTGCAGCGTGGGGCGGCGAGGTGCGCTTCGGTGTGACGGTGCAGGAACTGCTCACGCAGGATGGCGCGGTGCGCGGTGTGCGCACGAACGCTGGCGATTTCTACGCGAATGTCGTGCTTCTCGCCATCGGCCACAGCAGCCGCGAGCTTTTCCGCACGCTGCAGGCACAGGGGCTGGCCATGGAGGCCAAGCCCTTCGCCGTCGGTTTCCGCATCGAGCATCCGCAGAGCCTTGTCAACAGCATCCAACACCGCCAGTACGCCGGGCATCCGCGGCTTGGCGCAGCGAGCTATCAGCTCACCTGGCACGACGACCTCACCGACCGCGGCTGCTACACCTTCTGCATGTGCCCGGGGGGACAGGTTGTCGCCGCAGCAAGCGAAAGTGGGCGGCTCGTTGTCAACGGCATGAGCTACCATGCCCGCGATCTCGAGAACGCCAACAGCGCGCTCCTTGTGAACGTGGGGCCTGCTGATTTTGGCAGCGGCGTGCTCGATGGCGTGGTTTTCCAGGAGCGGATCGAGGAAGCGGCCTTCGCCCTTGGCGGCGGCGGATACGTCGCGCCAGTGCAGCGGGTGGAGGATTTTCTGCGCGGGGAGGCGAGTACCGCCCTGGGCAGCGTGCGCCCGAGTGTGCGTCCGGGCTACCGGCTCGCGGATCTTTCCGGGCTTTATCCCGGCACCCTCACCACCAGCCTGCGCGGCGCCATCGGCGGCATGGCCAGACGCCTCGCCGGGTTTGATCTGCCGGATGCCATCCTCACCGGCGTCGAGACCCGCTCCAGCTCGCCAGTGCGCCTGCTGCGCGACCGCCAGACGCGCGAGAGCCTCTCCCATCGCGGCCTTTACCCCATCGGCGAAGGCGCAGGCTACGCCGGCGGCATCGTTTCCAGCGCCATCGACGGCATCGCCGCCGCCGAGGGGATTATTCGCGCGTTTCGCGCCGAGTGAGGGGGATAGCCATGCAGCACGTTCTTTTGCAAAACGACCTCGCCCGGCTCCAGCAGCTTCTCGAGCCGGAAGCCTTGCACCTCATTCAGGATGCGCAGCTGGAAGGCTACAGCAACTTCGGCGATTTTGCTCTGCTGTCGTTTGAGTGGTACGACATCGTCAGCGACACCGAAGAACTTTTTCGCATTCTCATCTATCTCTCGCGGGACAATCTCTGCTTCATCTGCAACGCCGACAACGCCCAGCGCTATTGCGAGGACGCCGTCAGCGCCATCACCGCCGCGCTGCCTGAGCTCAGCAGCGAGCAGCTCCTGTACCGCTTTTTCATCCAGCTTTTTCGCGGCGATATGGACCATCTCGAACGCTTCGAAGATCGGCTCGACGCCACCATGAACGCCATTCTCGCCGGCAAGCTCGACAGCGCCCTAGACACCATCGTGCGCGAGCGGCGCGAGCTGGTGCGGCTCAAGCGCTATTATGAGCAGCTCGGCGTCGTCTTTGACGACATCCTGCTCGACGACGATCCGCTGTTTTCGGAAAAAATCCTGAATCGGCTGTCCATTCTCGACAGCCGCATCGACCGCTACGCCGGCAAGGTGCAGAATCTGCAGGCCATCGTCAGCCAGATGCAGGACACCTACCAGGCCCAGCTTTCGATTCAGCAAAACGACCTCATGAAAGTGTTCACCATCGTTACCGCCATTTTTCTGCCCCTCACCCTCCTCGCCGGCTGGTACGGCATGAATTTCGCCGATATGCCCGAGCTCCACTGGCGCTACGGCTATCCAGCCGTTGCCGGAGTGAGCCTCGCCATTGTGCTGGGACTCGTGTGGTTCTTCAAACGGAAGAAATGGCTGTGAGCTTGTGCAAATGATTAATGGTTTCAAATTAGTAATGATTAATGTTTAATTAGTAATTGATGTTGGCATTGTAAATGATTAATGATTAATGAGTAATGATTAATTGTGGTGGGCTAGAGATCGATACGCCGCTTGCGCGTCGCATCGACTCTAGCCTTTCTATTTTATTTGCAGCCATGCGCAAGGCTGAAAATAATTTCCGCCTTTGAGCGTCAGCGAAAAGGCTACATCCATTAATCATTTATCATTACTAATTAATCATTTAAGCGGAGCGTCGCTCCGCGACAACTTGCCCGTCTTCCCAGCTGACGCTGTAGCCCAGGGCTTCGAGCAGATCGCGGGCGGAGACGTAGACGGTGCCGTTTTTGTTTTCGCCGCGGACTTCTGTATTTTTGTTATCGATGCAGAGGGCGATTTTCGCAGGCGTTGCCGGGGCGGCGGGATTGGCGCTTGCCTGGGCGCGGATCTCGGCGATGTTGGCGTCGACCTTGGCGAGAAAATCTGACCAATGCGCTTTGGTGCGATGCGGGCATTCGGTGGCGGAGTACCAGTTGTGCTGGTGCAGCTGGGCGCTGGTCCAGCCGTATTGGAGGCAGACGTGGGCGATGTATTCTGCGGCGTTTTCCTCTGCGCGGTCGAAGCGGTCGCCGGATTCTTCGGCGCTGCGTGCGATCTCGATGCCGATGAGGTTGCGGTTGGCGTAGCCTGCCGAGCCATCGCCAGCGTGGAAGGCGTTGCGGCTGAAGGGGATGCATTCGACGGCGGTTTTTTCATCGATCACGACGTGGAAACTGACGGCGCTGTCGTTTGTGCACATGGCCTGCGCTTCTTCCATGGCAGAGGCGCTGCCGGCGGTGTTGTGGACAATGAGCCCTTCCGGGGTCATCGGGTAGGGGGCTTTGAGGGCGTATTTATCGGCAGGGAGCCAGTTGGCGGTGAGGGTGTAGGACATTTTCATTTTCCTTTCGTATGTTTTTTTGAGATGGGGGTGTTGAGGTAGGAGGTAGGAGGTAGCCGCTGCGCGGACCAGCTTGCTTCGCTCGCTGGCAGGTAGGAGGTGTTGACGTGCTCAGCGCAGCGACTGTTATCTTTGACAAACGTTGCGCATTATCCGCAAACCTTGCGCAGAGCAGCAGAAAACCTCCTACCTCCTACCTGCGGACAAGCGACAGCGCGTCCGCCCCGCAGGGCTACCTCCTACCTGAGCGGCGGCTTTCATCGTCGTGTGTGCCGATTTCTGAAATGTTCTCAATGAATTTCTGCAAGCCGCTCACCGGTGCGCCTAAGCGTTCGAGATTCTCGATGACGGAAGCCAGCTCCATGACGAGGTAGCCGAGGTAGAGGACGATGAGGGCGATGAGGCCGGTATCGGCGGGGATGAGGGCGGAAACGGGGATGCAGAGGGTGAGGACGAGGATCGAGGCGAGCTTGCGCAGGATGCCGTCGATGCCGCGCCCACTGGTGAACTTTACGCTGGGATCGCGCCAGGCGGCGAGACTTCCGAGAAGAAAGTCAAGGGCCATGGTGAGACAGAGAAGGGCGAGCAGGTAGAGGGCTTTGCCCTCTGTGGTGCTGGCGGCCTGCGCGAGGGTTTGGAACAGTTGCTGAGGCATGGGTCACCTTCTTTCTTTTGACACGTGTTATTCTATGTGTTATAATGGAGCTGCAGGAGGTGGGGATATGAAGTCATATTCTTCCCGAGAAATCCTGAAGATGCTTGCGGCGGACGGCTGGTATGAGATCGAATGTGTGGGCAGCCACCATCAGTTTCGCCATCCGACGAAGCCGGGCAAGGTGACGCTGAAGCACCCGGTCAAGGACATTCCACCAAAAACGCTGCGGAGCATCGAAAAACAGTCAGGGCTCAAGTTTTCTTGAGCCTCTGGCGCTAATAAGGAGGTTCAGCTCATGAGCAAATTGCCTGATCGCTATTGTTATCCTGCTGTGTTGACGTATGAGGACGGTTACGATATTGCGGTAGAATTTCCGGATCTTGAGGTTGCGACGAGCGGCGCCGATGATGAAGAGGCGCTCTTTTCGGCGCGGGAGCTGTTGGGGCTTGTGCTGTATGGCATGGAGCGAGACGGGGAAGATATTCCTGAGCCATCTGCGCTGAAAGAGGTGCCCCTTGAAGAAAACGAGCGCGCTGTGCTGGTGGATGTGTATATGCCGTCGATTCGCATGGCGGCGGTGAACCGGTCGGTCAATCGCACGGTGACGCTGCCGGCGTGGCTGAATGCGAAGGCGATGGAATGCGGGATCAATTTCTCCCAGGTGCTGCAGGAGGCGCTGAAGGAAAAGCTGCATCTGGCCTGAAGCTGGTAGCCTCTGTTTAACTTGACATTTGAAGTAATAGGAGGCGCGCTATGTATATCAAAGATGAAATCACCTATGCTGGCGAGCCGGAGCTGCTATACGAAGACAGCGCTCCTGTCGAGGAGTACGACCTGAAATGCTACGAAGAAGCGATGAAGGCCTATAGGGAGGATCCTGTGACCTATTCGCTGGACGAGGTTGAGCGGGAGCTGGGTCTGAGATGACACAGTATCATGTCGATTTTACCAAAGCGGCGCTGAAGGAATTAAAAAAGCTCGATCGCCATACCGCAGCGTTCATCCTCGGCTAGATCCGCAAAAATCTCGAAGGCACCACCGATCCGCGCCGCCACGGCAAGCCGCTGACAGGGAACCTTGCTGACAGGTGGCGTTATCGCGTCGGAGATTATCGCCTGCTGCCAGAGATCCGCGACGACGAGATCCTCATCATGATCGTTGGCGTCGGCCACCGGCGGGAGATCTACAGACGGGAGATTTACAAATGATGCAAAACGCTCGCTGCGGCGGGCGTTTTTTTGTGGCATCTCCAGTCACTCTGTGAATCCATCTCCTTCAGCCCCAGCGTGCGGATCTCCGCCAGCGCCGCCGCGCTCAGCCCCTGCTCATGCAGCAGATCGTTCAACGTCAAAAACCGCTTCATCATTGGAAATTCCTCCCTGTTTTTCACACATACACATCAACCGCAGCCTCCAGCAAGCCCCCCGGCGGCCACCGATCATCAAAAACAGTTTCCCACATCAGAAAAATATGGTATACTACAGCAAGGAACCCTCCACATTTCCTAAAAATATTCTCACGAAAGGATTGACACCCCATGCGCCACAGCCGTAAACTCGCAACGCACGCACGCACGCACGCACGCACGCACGCACGCACGCACGCACGCATAGGCTAAGTCCGTCCTTTTTTAACCCATCCCCATACAAATTAAACGCACAGAAAACACCGCTCCCCGCGAGCGGTGCTTTCTGTGCGTTTTTGCGTTTGCAGAAAAATAGCGCGCCAGCCTCAGCGGCGAAATCGCCACCCCCCAGCAAAATCCCCATCCGCGCCACTATCATCCAACAACCATTTTTCACCTGACATCTCATTCACCCCTTGCAGCTGTTGTAGAGAAAACCCACCAGAAATAAAATCCCCTCGCTAAAAATTGAACTGTCCCCCAAAAGTTGGACACTATAAAAATTAAATAGCTTGTTTTGCTA
>URZX01000042.1 GCA_900552455.1 uncultured Peptococcaceae bacterium
GTGTAGGCTCGATTTTTGTTATTTCGAGTATCTACTCTATGGGGAGCATATCACTCTGGGTGGTTGTGGCGATCGTTGGCATGGAATTCATCGGGCCGCTTCTCTATTTCCTGCTTGGAAAGGAGGACGCGTGATGAATGTGCTGGAGATTCGCAACCTGGCAAAACGTTTCGGCAAGCAGCAGGTGATCGATGGGCTTGATCTGGTGGTGCCGGAGGGGAGCGTGTTCGGATTTATCGGGCGCAATGGCTCGGGCAAAACGACGACGATGAAGATGGTGCTCGGTCTTTTGCGCCCAGATGCTGGGGAGATCGCCGTCTGCGGTGAGCGGGTGCGCTTTGGCGAGACGGCAACGAATCGTTTCATCGGCTATCTGCCGGATGTGCCGGAGTTTTACGATTATATGACGGCGCCGCGCTATCTTGCGCTTTGTGGGGAGATCCTCGGCTTGTCGCGAGCGGAGGGTGCGCGCCGCAGCGCAGAGTTGCTTGAGCTGGTGGGACTTTCTGACGCGCGCAAGCGCATCGGCGGGTTTTCCCGCGGCATGAAGCAACGGCTCGGCGTGGCGCAGGCGCTTTTGGGCGAGCCGAATCTACTCATTTGCGATGAGCCGACGAGCGCCCTCGACCCTCTCGGCCGCAAGGAATTGCTCGATATTTTGCGCACGATCTCTGCGCGCACGACAGTGCTGTTTTCGACCCACATTCTCTCGGACGTGGAGCGCATCTGCGACCGTGTGGCGCTGTTGAACGAGGGGAAGATCGCTGTGAGTGGCGATCTCGCTGCGCTCAAAGCGCGTCATGGGCAGAATGCGCTGCGCGTGGAATTTGCCGACGCGGAGGATCTGGCGCAGTTCACAGTACAACCAGCTGTGATGCCATTCCTGGCCAACAGCAAACAAGAGGGGACGGCGATGATCATTGAAAGCCGCGACATCGCCGCAGTGCAGTACACGTTTTTCGGCGCGTTCGTAGAAACGCGGCTTTCGCCGGTGAAGGTAGAAATTTTGGAGCCGACGCTGGAAAATCTCTTCCTGGAGGTGATCGCATGAAAGGATTTGCCGCATTTTTCAAGAAAGAGTGGCTGGAAAATCTCCACAACCACCGATTGCTGATACTGGCGGCGCTATTTCTGATCTTTGGCATCACCAATGCGCCGCTTGCGAAATACACACCCGAGCTCCTGGCCGCTCTCGCCGATGGCTTTACATTAAATGTCGCGCCAGTCGCTCTCGACGCCTGGACGCAGTTTTTCAAAAACGCTTCCAGCCTTGGCATGAGCGTTGTGATCATACTCTTCGGCAGTACGCTGGCGAATGAATACAGTCGCGGCACCCTTGTGCTCCTGGTCACCAAGGGACTTTCGCGGCGTGTGGTGATCCTGGCGAAATATGCGGTGAGCGCGCTCATTATGAGCGGGTGCTACTGGCTGTGTTACGCCCTCACTTACGGCTACACTGCGTACTACTGGCCAGAGAATCAGCTTTCGCACACCGCGCTCGCTGCCGCTGCGCTCTGGGCGCTTGGGCTGTTTTATCTGGCGCTGACGATTCTTGGCGGCGTGCTCTTTCGGCAGACATTTACCGCCATTGTTTTCACTGGCGCGATCGTGGCGCTCCTTTCGCTGGCAAACCTCGTGCCTGCGCTGGAACGCTGGAACCCGCTGCAGCTCGGCGCCGGCACAGCGCTCATCAGCGGGGAGATCGCGCCAGGCGAGCTCGTCACGCCGCTTGCCGTGAGCGTTGCGCTGACGCTCTTTGCGCTTGTCCTTGCGGTGAAACGCTTCGCGCGGAAGGGGCTATAGAAAAAATAAGACGACGCCTTTCTCGTTTGTGAGAATGGCGTCGCTGATTTTGTGGAGAAAGTTGATCTTTACATGACGGCGATTAGTGCGAAGAGGGCGTTTTGTTGTTCTGCGCTGAGTTTGTTCCATTGTTCGAGCAACGTGCGCTGCGATTCTGTCAGCGCTACTGGCGTATCACCTTCGGCGAAAAGCTGTGACAGCGTGATGCCGAACGCCTGACAGATTTTTTCCAGCGAAGGAACTGTTGGTACCATGTTTTTGCGGTACCATGATGAGATCGTTGACTGAGGCAGTCCGGAGCGCTCAGCCAGCTGATATTCCGTCCATCCACGCGCCTCGCGGTATGCAGTTATCGTCGCCAGTATATCTTTCACAACAATCACCTTTGTACTTGTGTTTTTCGTTATGCGATTAGAATTTCAGCGTTGCGAAGAGGTCGTCGACGGTTTCGGCGCGGCGGATGCGGGTGACGCTGTGGTCTTCGTTCAGCAGGAGCTCAGCGCTGCGGAGCTTGCCGTTGTAGTTGAAGCCCATGGAGTGGCCGTGGGCACCGGCGTCGTGGATGACGAGGAGGTCGCCTTCTTCGATCGCTGGCAGTTCGCGCTGGATGGCAAATTTGTCGCAGTTTTCGCAGAGGCTGCCGACGACGTCGTAGACGTGATCGGCTGGCGCGTCTTCTTTGCCGAGGACGGTGATGTGGTGGTAAGCGCCGTACATGCCTGGGCGCATGAGGTTGGCCATGGAGGCGTCGACGCCGATGTAGTTGCGGTAGGTGTCCTTGTGGTGGATGGCGCGGGTGACGAGGTAGCCGTAAGGGCCGGTCACCATGCGGCCGCATTCGAGCATGATCTTGAGTGGATCGAGGCCAGCTGGCACGATGATCTCGTCGTACATTTTCTTGATCAGGCTGGAAACGTATTCGAGATCCATTGGTTCCTGCTCTGGGCGGTATGGGATACCGATGCCGCCGCCGAGGTCGACGAAGGAAATGCGCACGCCGGTTTTTTCGTACACTTCGACGATGAGGTCAAACATCATCTTGGCGGTTTCTGCGAAATATTCTGGGTTGAGCTCGTTGGAAACGACCATGGTGTGGAGACCGAATTTTTCGCAGCCTTTTTCTTTGCAGATGGCGTAGGCTTCGATGATCTGATCTTTGGTGAGGCCGTACTTCGCTTCTTCTGGCTTGCCGATGAGCTCGTTGCCATCGCGCAGTGGGCCAGGATTGTAGCGGAAGCAGATGGTCTTTGGCAGCTGGTGTTTGCGTTCGACGTATTCGATGTGGCTGATGTCGTCGAGGTTGATGATGGCGCCAAGTTTGATGGCATAGTCATATTCTGCCATCGGCGTGTTGTTCGAGGAGAACATGATGTCTTCGCCAGTCATGCCGACCTGCTCAGAGAGGATGAGCTCTGGCAGAGAGCTGCAGTCAGCGCCGAGGCCTTCTTCCTTGAAGATCTTCAACAGGCTTGGGTTTGGTGTGGCCTTGACGGCGAAGTATTCTTTGAATTCCGGCGCCCAGCTGAATGCGTTTTGCAGGCGGTGGATGTTGTCGACGATGGCTTTTTTATCGTAGATGTGAAATGGGGTTGGATAGGTTTCGGTGATCTTTTCCATTTCTTCTTTGGTAAAAGGAACGGTTTTTTTGGACATGTTTTTGCCTCCTTGAATAATTATACTAGTAGCTTAATAGAACCTTTGCCGGTTGTCAAGATTTGCGGCGGATAATTTCATGCCAGCGGCCCATAGTCGCACAATTCTCTATGTTTTCGGCGCAGCTGCATTTTCATGCAGGATATGTGTATAGTGTTGAAAAGAAGATGGATACCTTAATACACAAAGAGTTCGTTGCCACCTGGAAATAAGCTGTTGACAACTTTGGTAAGCAATGGTATATTGATACCGTAAGAATTAATACCGGTGGAATGAATTTCTGGAGATGAATGATGGCGAAACGTATCGAGGGTGCGACAGAAAAGCTGCTGGCCTGCGCTCAGCAAGAATTTTTGGTCAGGGGTTACGATGGGGCGTCCTTGCGCGCCATCGCTGAAAAAGCTGGCTACACAAAAGGCGCGATCTACATCCGCTATCCTGACAAAGAAAGCTTATATCGCGCACTCGTTGAGCCGGCAGCAAATGGTTTCTGCGAACTTTTGGAAAAATCTTTGTCAGGATTCAGCGCGCTTTCCGCAGGCGAGCAGACGGTGCAGATGTTTGATTATGCCAACGACGGCTTTCCAGCGATTATTGATTACCTCTATGATCACTTCGACGCTTTCAAGCTGCTTTTCACCAGCGGAGAGACGTGCGTGTATCAGGAATTTATCCATCGCGTTGTGGAATTGAACACCACCTGCACGACGAATTACATTGCAGTGTCGCATAATGACGCGTTGACGAGTGGACGGCTCACGCCGGATCTGAATCATCTTTTGTCCAGCGCATTTTACACCGGCATGTTCGAAGTGATCGTTCATGATATGCCAAAAGGCGAAGCGGTGGAGCATATTCGCAGAATGCGGCGCTTCTACAGCGCTGGCTGGCAGACGATTTTTTCAGCGGACGGAGGTGAGGTTGTGTGAATGGATGGGTGGACGACAGCGGATGGATTCATTGTCCGACGTGTGGAAATAAGACGCGCACGAAAATCCATGCAGATACGGTGCTGAAACATTTTCCACTGTTTTGTCCGAAATGCAGGCGGGAGCATCTCGTCGATGTTAACAGAAAACAGATTATTATCGTAGAGCCAGACGCTGAGACGCAGAGCCGATGATCACGAGGATTTTCCTCACGGTCATCGGCATTTTATTTTGTGCAGAAAATTTTTTGAAGGGAGCGATTTTATGGAAGAGCGGCGTGGTAAAGTGTGCTTGATGACATTCATCCGGCCACATAGAAGCGGATTTGCGCTTTCTGTAGTGCTCGCCATCATCAGTGTGGCGAGCGGATTGGTGCCGTATTTTGCAGTGGCAGAGATTGTGAATCTGCTCATCAGTGGTGAGATGGATTTTTCTGTGTATTTACAGTGGGGGCTGATCGGTCTGATCGCTTATTTTGCTCGGTCGGTTTTTCATGGACTTTCTACGAGATGCTCCCATGAAGCGACGTTTCGCGTTTTGTCAGAAATGCGGCGGACCATTGCTGAAAAACTGACGCGTGTTCCGATGGGATATTTGACGGCAACGCCTTCCGGTAGACTGAAAACGACGATGGTGGAACGCATTGAGCAGATGGAGGTGCCACTGGCTCACATCATTCCGGAGATGACAGCGAATTTGTTGGTGCCTGTGGCGCTTGTCGTCTATCTGTTTGTGTTGGACTGGCGCATGGCGCTGGCATCGCTCGCGACGATTCCGCTCGGGATGCTCTGCTACATGGCACAGATGAAGGAATATCCAAAAAAATATGCCGCAGTCATGCAGGCAAACAAACATATGAACGCTACCACTGTGGAATACGTGGGTGGCATCGAGGTGATTAAAGCGTTCAATCAGAGTGCGGCGTCCTATGAATAATTCACCGACGCTGTCCGACAGAACACGCGGCTCATGCTGGAATGGATGAAATCGACGCAAGGCTATTCTGCGTTGATGATGACACTCTGGCCGGCTGTTCTGATCGCTGTGCTTCCTGTGGGGTGTCTGCTCTATCAGAATGGCAGCCTTTCAGCGTCGGATTTTATTACCATCGCGATCCTTTCACTCGGCATCATCGGGCCGTTGGTCGCTGCCATTTTCCTGACCGACGATTTTTCAAAGATCGCCACCATTACGGGAGAGATCGCGGCGGTGCTCGAAGAACCGGAGCTCGATCGCCCAAAGGCGCAGAAAAAGTTGGAAGGGCACGATATTTCTCTGCAGGATGTATATTTTGCTTACAAAGATGTGCAGGTGTTGAACGGCGTCAGTCTCGATATCAAAGCGAGCACGCGGACGGCGCTCGTAGGTCCATCGGGTTCCGGAAAATCGACCATTGCCAAGCTCATTGCTTCTTACTGGGATGTGAGCAGCGGGCGCATTACGATTGGCGGCATCGATGTGAAAACGTTGCCGCCGGAACAGGTGATGGATCTGATCGGCTATGTGTCGCAGGATAATTTTTTGTTTAACGTTTCTGTGCGGGAGAACATTCGTATGGGACGACCGGAGGCGACAGATGAAGACGTGGAGGCCGTCGCCAAAGCAGCGGGCTGTCACGATTTCATCATGAGCCTGACACATGGTTATGACACGATCGTTGGCGGCGCAGGCGGACATCTCTCCGGTGGCGAACGTCAACGTGTGGCGATCGCGCGAGCGATGATGAAAAATGCGCCGATCGTGATTTTGGATGAAGCAACCTCTTATACCGATCCGGAAAATGAAGCGATCCTACAGGAGTCCATCGGCCGTTTGACGCGTGGGAAGACGCTCATCGTCATTGCGCATCGGCTGAGTACGATCACAGAAGCGGATCAGATCGCTGTGGTGGATGACGGGCGAATTGTGGCAGTTGGCAAACATGCGGAGCTTGTGCAGTGCTGTCCGCTGTATGCGCAGATGTGGGCAGCGCATACGCGCTCGCGAGGTGTGGCTTGTGCAGAAGGAGGTGAGCGCCATGTTTGATGCGTACAAAAGATTTTTCCATTTCGCCGGTGCACAAAAAAGCACCTGGTATAAAGGCATGGCGTTTGAATTTGTTCGGAGCATTTTTGAAGCGTTTCAATTTTTTGCGCTGCTGGTGGTTTTTCGTGCGTTGGTGGAAAATAAAATGTCCGGAGCGACAGCTGCATTGGCCTTTGGTATCATGGCGGTCAGTGTTGCGGGCGCGGCATTATTCTGGTATCTGGCGCACAACAGCGAGGGCCATGCCAATTATCAGATGTGCGCAGAAAAACGGATTCACATTGGCGAGCGTATGAAGTATATGCCAATGGGCTACTTCAACGCGCAGAGCCTGGGCAGCCTGACAGCGGCGGCTACGTCGACAATGGATGATCTGGAGAGCATGTCGTTTGCGGTGATCGCGCGGACGATGGTCGGCATGATCCGGACGGCGATCTTTTCACTGGCGATTTTCTTTTTCGATTGGCGGATCGGCGCGGTGTTTCTTTTGGGCATGTTGCTGTTTCTGTGGGTCAATGCGCGCCTGTTGAAAAAATCGCGGCAGCTTTCACCGAGGCGTCTCGCTGCGCAGACCAAACTGGTGGATGCTGTGCTGGAATATATCCAGGGCATGAGCGTGGTGCGCGCATTTCACGGCGAGCGCGCTGCGAAACAGACGCTGAACGATACGATCATTGAGACAGAGCGCCAAAATTTCAAACTGGAGCGCAAGCGCATTCCTTACAATGTGCTGGAACAGATTGTGCTGCGTGCGACTTCTATGGTGGCGATTCTGCTTTCGGTGTGGCTTTTTCTGATGGGGAGCATGTCGCTGTTTACTTGTTTAATGATGGTGATCTCTGCGTTTCTGGTTTACAGCGAGCTGGAATCTGCCGGAGAGATGTTTTTCATGCTGCCGATGATCGATGCCTCTATCGATCGGGTTGAAGCGATTGATCGGGCGCCGAAAATGGACGCAGGCGGTTCTGTGCAGACCCCGAAAACATTCGACATTAAATTTGATCATGTGAGCTTATCGTACGGAGCGCGCAGGATCATTGACGATGTGAGTTTTACGATTCCTGAGCGCACGACAACGGCCATCGTTGGCCCGTCTGGCTCTGGAAAAACGACGCTGACCAGTTTGATGGCGCGGTTCTGGGATGTGGACCAGGGCACTGTCAGAGTAGGTGGCATCGATGTGCGTGATTATGCGCTGGACAGTCTGATGGCGAATATCAGCATGGTGTTCCAAAATGTTTATCTCTTCAATGATACGATTGAAAACAACATCAAATTCGGCAAGCCGCAGGCGACGCACGAGGAGGTGGTGGCAGCGGCAAAGGCCGCTTGCTGTAACGATTTTATCGCGGAACTTCCAGATGGCTATCAGACTGTCATTGGTGAAGGCGGCGCGACGCTTTCCGGTGGTGAGCGCCAGCGGATCTCGATCGCTCGCGCGATGCTCAAGGATGCGCCGATCGTCATTTTGGACGAGGCGACGGCGAATGTCGATCCGGAAAACGAGGACCGTCTGCAGCAGGCGATTGAAGCGCTCACACACGGCAAGACGATTGTTATGATCGCGCATCGTCTGAAAACCGTGCAGAGCGCCGATCAGATCCTCGTACTTGACAACGGACACATTGTCCAGCGCGGCACCCATGCAACACTCATGAAAGAGCCGGGCATTTATGCCGATTTCATCGGTGTGCGTGAACAGGCGCTTAGCTGGAAATTATGAAATGAATGGGAGTGAATCAACATGGAAAAGAAAAATATTGGTATCAAAGATCTGGTGAATCTCGGGCTTTTCACGGCGATCTATTTTGTTCTCTTTTTTATCAGCGGAATGACGGGATTGATCCCGGTCATGGCCGTGTTCTATCCGGTGCTGTTGGCGGTGCTTGGCGGGATTCCGTGCATTCTCTTTTTCTCGAAGACGCAGAAATTCGGTCTGGTGACGATGATGGGCATTCTCATGGGACTTATCACGTTTTTGATGGGCTATGGTCCCTATGCACTGATTACCGGCGCAATTTGCGGCGCGCTGGCCGATCTGGTCATGCGTACTGGCGGCTACAAAAGCTGGAAACATATGCTTATCGGCTACTGCCTGTTCAGCGAATGGGCGGTGGGTTCTCAGATGATCATGTTTATTTACAAAGATGCGTATCTGGCAGGCTATGTTGAAACGCAAGGGCAGGATTATGCCGATGCGGTGTCGATGCTCTTGGCGAATTATATGATCCCTGTTGTCATTGTCGCGATCGCTGTTGGAGCAATTGTTGGTGCTTATCTGGGCAAGGCGACGCTGAAGAAACACTTCAAGCGTGCGGGGATCGCCTGATGCGCCTGGGAACAGCGAATAATGCGCAGGAAGAGCGGCTGGTCGTTCTCGATCCGCGCACGAAGCTTTACATGCTCCTGCTTTTCAATGTGATCATGTTCTCTTCTGCTACAGAAAGCATGGCGGTGATACTCAAAACACTGTTGGCAGCGCTGGCCTTTCTGATCTTGCTGAATGCCGGAAAAACAAAAATAGCATGGATCTACCTGGCGCTCTACGTGCTGGCCAGCCATTGCGAATGGGTTCTCGGCTATTTTTCAGGAATGAGTGTAGTGGGATTTCTCGTGCGTTTTTTCACGGTGATCCTTGCGCGTATGATGCCGGGGCTCATGGTAGCGTATGCGATTTTGTCGACGACAAAGGTGAGTGCTTTTGTCGCTGCCATGGAGCGATTACATCTGAGTCAGAAGATTGTGGTGCCTTTTGCGGTGATGTTCCGTTTCTTCCCGACGATCGCTGAGGAATATCGTTCTATTCAGGATGCGATGCGTCTTCGTGGCATCGGCTTGCGCTGTGGGCCAGTGGCGATACTCGAGTATCGGCTCGTGCCGCTCATCGTTTCGGTTGTGAAGATTGGTGACGAGCTGTCGGCAGCGGCGGTGACGCGTGGGCTTGGCGGGGACATTCCGCGCACACATTACTGTCGCATTGGCTTCGGCATCTGGGACGGAATCCTATTTATCGTGATGACGGCGGCACTTGTGCTCTATCTTTCATTGTAAGGAGAAAGTCATGATTACATTTCAGGATGTGTCCTTTCGCTACAAGGACAGTGAGCAGGCGCAGAGTCTGAAGCACGTGAGCTTTCATATTGCGCCTGGCGAGGTGGTGCTTTTGTGTGGGCGTTCCGGCTGCGGAAAGACGACGATCACGCGGCTGATCAACGGGCTCATTCCACATTTCTATGAAGGAAATGTGATGGGCGGTGTGACCGTTGCTGGACAAGATGTGCTCGCGCAGCCGATCACGAAAACGGCGCAGAGCGTGGGTTCGGTTTTTCAGAATCCGCGCTCGCAGTTTTTCAATGTGGATTCGACCAGCGAGATCGTTTTCGGCTGTGAGAATATGGGCTGGTCGTTTGAGATGATCGATGCGCGTTTGCAGGAAGTGGTCGGCGTTTTTGCACTTACGCCGCTTCTGGACAGAAATCTCTTTCATCTTTCCGGTGGCGAAAAACAAAAAATTGCCTGTGCTTCTGTGTCGATGGCAGATCCGCCGGTGATGGTGCTGGATGAACCGGCGTCGAATCTCGATCCCGGCGCGATCCGTTTGCTGGCGATGGTCATAGCCGAGTGGAAGCGGCAGGGAAAGACGATCGTGATTGCTGAGCACCGTCTGACGTATCTCAGAAAAGTGGCCGATCGCGTTATCTATATGGAAGAGGGGAGGATTGTTCAGGATCTTCCGGCAGAGCAGTTTTGGCAAATTCCGGATGTGGATATTTGCGCACGGGGACTGCGCACCACAAAGATGATCGAGTTTCATGAAGGTCGAGCAGCATGTATAGATGAGCGTGAACGCTTTCATATTCAGGATCTGCGTTTCAGCCGCAAAGAGGGAATGACGCTCCAGATTCCGGAGCTATCTCTTCCGTGCGGTGCGATCATTGGCATTCTTGGTGAAAACGGTTCCGGGAAGACGACGCTGGCGCGCTGTCTCTGCGGATTAGAAAAAAGCTGTAAGGGAAAATTTGTGCTGGCAGGAAAATCCCTTTCACGTCGCGAACGTTTGCGAAGAAGCTTTCTTGTCATGCAGGATGTGAATCACCAGCTTTTCACAGAAAGTGTGGAAGAAGAAGTGCTCATCAGCATGTCGGGCTGTGAGGACGAAAAGGAAGCGGCGGCTGAGCGGATCCTGGCGAGCATGGATCTCTTGCCCTTTAGAGAATTGCATCCGCTGGCGCTCTCTGGTGGACAAAAACAGCGTGTCGCAGTGGCCAGCGCACTTGCTTCACAGAAAGATCTTCTGATATTTGACGAGCCAACGAGTGGATTGGATCGACAGCATATGCTGGAAGTCGCAGAAAATCTTCGGAGGCTGTCGGCGCTTGGAAAAACTATTTTTCTCATCACACATGATCCGGAGCTTGTTCAGGAGTGCTGCGAGTATTTTGTTTTTCTTTCACGTGGAGAAGTAGCGTGGAGTGGTAGTTGGACAGTGGAAAACAGCGAGCGCTTGAGAGCTTTCTTCGACCTTGAAACCATCGAATGACAGAATTTCAACGTCACGGAACGGATTTCGTTTCCGTGGCAATTTTTTTGCCAGCATATCATTACAGTTTTGATATTTGTATTGCCCAATTCTCTGGATTACTGCTATACTATGAAGATGGGCCTGGCGCATGGGCGCTGGTCCACGCTAAAGATTATTCCGCGCAGAGGCGCGATTGAAAAGGATGGAGGGTGTGTTTTTGAGCGAACAGGAAGAGAAGAAGAAAACAAGCTATTTCAAGGATTATCTGCTGCCGGTCATCATTGCGCTGGCGATCGTGGTCGTGCTGCGTATGTTTGTGATCGGAATGTATTACGTGCCGAGCGGATCGATGATCCCGACGCTGGAGATCAACGACCGCGTTGTGGCGACGAAGTTTACCTATCAGATTGGTGAGCCGGAGCGCGGCGATGTGGTGGTCTTCAAATATCCTGTGAATGAAGAACAGGGGATTGAGACGGTGATCTACGTCAAGCGCTGCATTGGTCTGCCAGGCGAAACGCTGGAGATCAAAAACAATACGGTCTTTATCGATGGCACGCCGCTGGTGGAGGATTATCTCAACACTGGCACGAGTATGCCGGATTTTGGGCCGGTGACGATCCCTGAAGGAGAATATTTCATGATGGGCGACAACCGCAACGATTCCTCAGACAGCCGCGTCTGGGGCACGGTCAAGGATGAATACCTTGTCGCCAAGGCACAGTTTATCTACTGGCCGTTCAGTCACATGGGAGGGTTGAGCTGATGGCAACAATCCAATGGTTCCCAGGGCACATGACAAAGGCGCGCCGTATGATCGAGCAGGAGCTGAAGCTCGTCGATGTGGTCATTGAGCTGGTCGATGCGCGCATTCCGGAAAGCAGCCGCAATCCGCTTCTTGGCGAGATCATCGGCAAAAAGCGTCCGCGCCTGATCATCCTCAACAAGGCGGATCTGGCCGATCCAAATCGCACACAGTACTGGCTGTCGAAATACACCGCTGGCCACAATCTCGCGGTGGCGGTGAATTCCACAAGCGGCCGCAAAAAGCTCCAGCAGACGATCGTCGATGCGGTTTACGAGCTGACGGCGGCGAAGCGCCAGCGCTTTCTCGACAAGGGCGCGACGAGCGTGACGCTGCGCGTGATGGTCGTGGGGATTCCCAACGTTGGCAAGAGCACGTTCATCAACATGCTCCTTGGCCGCGGCATGACGACCACTGGCAACAAGCCAGGCGTGACTAAGGGCAAGCAGTGGGTGCGCCTGACCGACGACATCGAGCTTCTCGACACGCCGGGGCTTCTCTGGCACAAGTTCGAGGATGAAGAGGTCGGCAACAAGCTGGCGATGACTGGCGCTATCAGTGATGAGGTTTTCGTCTGGGAGGATGTGGCCTTCCGTTTTCTGCAGATCGCTCAGGCGCGCTATGCGGCGCTGATCGCCGAGCGTTACAGCCTGGATGCAGAGGAGGTCGCCGCCATGGATACCTACGAACTGATGCAGACCATCGGGCGCAAACGTGGCGCCATTGTGCGCGGCGGCAAGGTGGACGATCTCAAGACCGCCCACATCATCATCAAAGATTTTCGCGACAACAAAATTGGTCGCATCACATTGGAATAGGAGGGACGTGCATGCTGCTTAAAGATCTGATCGCAAATCCCGCAGCGTATGCAGAACAACGCGTCACTGTCAACGGCTGGGTGCGCGCAAACCGCAAGCAGAAAAGCTTCGGCTTTATTGCGCTGAACGACGGCACCGCGCTGGCAAATGTCCAGCTCGTCTACGACGACAGCCTGGCGAATTTTGACGCCGCAGGCCATCTCGCCGTCGGCAGCGCGCTCTCGGCAAAAGGCACAGTCGTGCTCACAGAAGGGGGCAAGCAGCCCTTTGAGATCCGCGTGGAGGAGCTTGAGATCCTGAACCAGGCGCCAAGCGACTATCCGCTGCAGAAAAAGCGTCACAGCTTCGAATATCTGCGCACCCAGGCGCATCTGCGTCCGCGCACGAACACCTTTTCTGCCGTGTTCCGTCTGCGCTCAGTGATCGCCTTTGCTGTGCATCAGTTTTTCCAGGAGCGCGGCTTCATCTACGCGACCACGCCGATCATCACCGCCAGCGACGCCGAAGGTGCAGGCGAGATGTTCCGCGTCACCACCGGCGAGGAGAAGGAATTCTTCGGCAAGCCGGCGAACCTTTCTGTCAGCGGCCAGCTGAACGCCGAAGCTATGGCGCTGGCCTTCCAGAATGTCTACACTTTCGGGCCAACCTTCCGCGCCGAAAATTCCAACACCGCGCGCCATGCCGCCGAGTTTTGGATGATCGAGCCGGAGATCGCCTTCGCTGACCTCACCGACGACATCAACCTCGCAGAGGATTTCATCAAATACATGATCCGCGCCGCCTTCGAGCGCCTGCCGGATGAGATGGCATTTTTCGACGAGCGCATCGAGCCTGGCCTGGCCGAGCGGCTGCACGCAGTCGCAGAGGCTGAGTTTGTGCGTATGACCTACACAGAAGCCGTGGCGCTCCTCGAAAAAAGCGGCCACGCTTTTGAATATCCTGTCAGCTGGGGCATCGATCTGCAGAGCGAGCACGAGCGCTTCCTCACCGAAGAGATCGTGAAAGGCCCCGTCTTCTTGACCGATTATCCGAAGGACATCAAAGCCTTCTACATGCGCGCCAACGACGACGGAAAAACCGTTGCCGCCGTCGATCTGCTCGTGCCTGGCATTGGTGAGATCATCGGCGGCAGCCAGCGCGAGGAGCGGCTCGATCTGCTCGAAGCGCGTATGAATGAACTCGGCATGCCGCTCGATGCCTACGACTGGTACCTCGATCTACGTCGTTTTGGCGGTGTCCAGCACGCAGGCTTTGGCGTCGGCTTCGAGCGCTTGCTCATGTACCTCAGCGGCATGGCCAACATCCGCGACGTCATCCCATTTCCACGTACACCAGGATCGATTTTATTCTAAAGGAGAAGATAATTATGGCAAAAGACGCAACCTTTGATATTGTTTCCGAAGTCAACATGGCAGAAGTTACCAACGCCGTCAACCAGACCGAGCGCGAGATCACCCAGCGCTACGATTTCAAAGGCGTGACTTCCGAGATCGCTCTCGAAAAAGACAGCGTAAAGATCACCACCGCCGATGAAATGCACCTCAAGAGCATCATCGATGTGCTCCAGTCAAAATTCATCAAGCGCCAGGTGCCAATCGACAATCTCGAATATGGCAAGATCGAAAACGCCGCCGGCGGCGCAGTGCGCCAGGTCGTCACCATCAAACAGGGCATCGACAAAGACCTCGGCAAAAAGATCACCAAGGACATCAAGGACACCAAGCTGAAAGTGCAGCCACAGTTCATGGAAAACAAGATCCGTGTCAGCGGCAAAAAGATCGACGACCTCCAGGCCGTCATCGCCAAACTTAAAGAAAACGACTACGGCATCGCGTTGCAGTTCAACAATTTCCGTTCGTAATCACACAAAAAAGCGAGTGCACACACGCACTCGCTTTTTCCATGCTCAGGCAGCGTCCTCGCTTTTCGTCGAGATCGCTGCGAATACAAGATTAATCCCCTGGGAGATGAAGACAAACGCCACACACCAGCCCAGCGAGATCAGCGACACCACCGGATGCAGCAGCGCATAGATCCCGACCAGGATCAGCACCACGCCCCAGAATACCCCGAAGCCCCACCAGGCAAATTTGAGCTGCACCGAGGCCACAATGCGCAGCACGCCTGCGCACACGATCCACACGCCAAAGAGCATGATCAGCGCCATATCCGTGAAAAGCTGCGCCCAGAAATTGCAGAGCATCAGAACGCCGACGATCGTTGTGAGCAGCGCGCCTGCCATGTCCCAGAGATTGCTTTTGCCGCTTTTGCGCCCCTGCCACCAGGCAACCAGCCCGCAGATCCCGCAGGCCAGCACAATCGCGCCGATCACCCAGCTGAGATTTGCAAACGTGAGCACAGGCTGCGTCAGACAGAAGATGCCGCTGATCGTCAGCAGGATCCCCATAACAATACCAAGAATTTTCATAGATGTGATACTTCCTTTCCATATAGGTTATTAATCTCCACGTAGAATCATACCAGAATAATCAGCTTTGTCCATCCGTCTCAGGGAGGATTTCGCGCCAGCTCCGCAGAATGTGCAGACCTCATCACCACAGCCCACCATCTCTGGAATATCCTTCCGTAAAGAAAAACCACAGCTGGCAGCAGACCGCATCCTGCGTTATAATAAACCTGACTCTATTTCAAAAAGGTGATCGCATGAAACAAAGACACAACAAAAACCACATTCTCCTGGCAGCGCTCCTGCTCAGCCTCGTGCTTTTTGCCGGCTGCGCCCAACAGGAAACAGACAGCGTGGACTACGCCGCAGCGGAAAACTGGGCCTATCACGAAACGGAGCGCACAGACACCGCAGCCGATGTGTTCTTCGTCTGCCCGACCGTCTACGCCGGCGCAGAGGATGCAGAAAACATGCCCCTCGACGACGCCGATGCAAAGGCGGATTTTCTCGGCGCCACCAACATGGAAAAGGGCATCTACGACGCCGACAGCCGTTTTTTTGCGCCCTATTACCGCCAGGCCAGCCTCTATACCTACAGCCTGCCTGAAAACGAGCGTACAACAGCGCTGAGCGCCGCCTACGAGGATATCAAGGACGCCTTTGAGTATTACCTCGCCAATGATAACGACGGCCGGCCGATCATCCTCGCCGGATTTTCCCAGGGCGGCGATCTTGTGCTGCGCCTCCTGCAGGATTATTTTGACGACGACGCCCTCGCCGACCGGCTTGTCGCCTGCTACGCCATCGGCTGGCGCGTCACAGAAGACCAGCTCGCCGAGCATCCACACATGCGCTTTGCGACAGGCGAAGCAGACACCGGCGTCATCGTCTCGTTCAACAGCGAAGCGCCGGAAATCACAGATTCTCTCGTCATCCCATCCGGCAGCAAAACCCTAGCCATCAATCCCCTCAATTGGCGCACCGACAGCATCCCAGCCGACAAAAGCCAAAACCTCGGCGCCTGCTTCACCGATTACGACGGCAACATCACCGAAGAGATCCCTCAGCTCACCGGCGCCTATATCGACGACCAGCGCGGCGCACTGAAAGTGCCCGACGTATCGCCAGAGAATTACCCAGCCGGGCTCTCCATCTTCTCAGACGGCATCTACCACCTCTACGACTACCAGTTCTTCTACAGAAACCTTCAGGACAACGTCGCCACCCGTCTGAACGCCTACCTCGCCGAAACCGCGCAGAACGCAGCCGCCTGATCACTGATATGCTCCCCATAGAGTAGATACTCGAAATAACAAAAATCGAGCCTACA
>URZX01000043.1 GCA_900552455.1 uncultured Peptococcaceae bacterium
GCCAATCCTTAGCAAAACAAGCTATTTAATTTTTATAGTGTCCAACTTTTGGGGGGACAGTTCACCGAAGCTGGGTTTTCTTATTTGCTACATGAAACTTACATAAAATAAGCAGCTATTCCCCTCAAATAGCTGCTACCGGCATCCCGTGTGTATTCTTCCATTTCCATATTGCCAACTTCTTCAAATTCATCGCAGCATATTTAAGCTTCACCCACTTTGTCACCTGGGCCAAGCCTCTGTACTGTGTATAGCGCATCCCGTGTTTCTCTTTTGCATCTGCAAAGACACGCTCTATCTTTTCCTGTCTTTCCTTGTACAGGTCGCGGTATTTCTTTGTATGTCTGGCATCTTCTGCCTTCTCTATATAGTCGCTCCATATATGTCGGGTAACAATCTTTTCATTCTTTGCGTTGCTGGTGCACTGTTCTTTCGTTGGACAGTTCTCACAGATGTAGCTCCTGCTTTTGTATTCTCTGTACCCGTTGCGGTTGGTTGTGGCATAGTGGAGTGTTTTGTTTTCCGGGCAGATGATGTCGTCATAGTGATCGTCGTAGACATACTCATACCATGGATGACCTTCTTTTTTACCTTTAGGTCTGGTGTAGGCTGTAGACAGAACACGTCCATCGGTAAATAGTCTTCTGCAAATCCATGGTGTTTTGTAGGCACTGTCTGCGACAACGATTTGATGTTCTGGATAATGGGCACATAACTGATCATAGAGAGGGTCAAAGGCGACGCTGTCATGAATATTTCCTGCTGTTACAACAACATCCAGGATAAAGTTGTGGCTGTCACATGCGGTATGGGCTTCATAGGCAAAGCATTTTTTGTGGTCTCTTTTATGGAAGAGTCCGCTTTCAGGATCGGTTGTTGAGACGGTCACTTCTTTTTCTTCTGGCGGTTCGTTGTCATCGTCATCGAAGGGCATCTTACCATGTTCTTCCCGATCTTTATTGACTTCTTCCAGCAGCTCTTTGGCATAACGTTTTGTTTGCTTTGGCACAGCTTTCTTTGCCTTTTTCTTTGTGTTGGCGCTGGCTTTAATATGTGTGCCGTCAATGGAGATGGCTTCTGTATCAAGATAGCCTTCTTCTGCCGCGGTATTGAGGATCCAGCGGAAAACATATTCTATCGTTTTTTGAGAGAAACGGTGTTTGAAGTTATGGCTTACGGTAGAAAAGTGCGGGATGGGATCATTGATGGGAATGCCCAAAAACCAGCGATATGCCATATTCATATTGATTTCTTCCAAGGTACGGCGAAGAGATGGAATGCCATAGATGTGTTGGATGAGAACGATTTTAAAGAGGCTGACGGAATCGACGCTTGGTCTGCCGTTGTCTTCACAATAAAGATCTTCTACGAAATCATATATTCTGTCGAAGTTAATGGCAGCATCTATTTTACGGAGAAGATGATCATCCGGAACCATGGCATCCAGGCTGACAAATTCAATGACGTTACGTTTATTAGGATATTTAGCTAATATAAGAATCACCCCACATACATTTTAATGCATGTTTTTTGTTGAGCACGCGGGAGCGGGCTCAACCGGGTCACGCCCCATAAAATACAAAAATGCCATGTTTAGCATTAAGCAAACATGACATTTCTATGTTTTCAGTGGTAATTCTGCCAATTTTATCGCATGAACAAGCGAATCATGCGGTCTTTCCATTTATTATACGGTTGATAGCGCACCGGCAGGTCGAACCAGGTGACCTTGTCGACAATGCTCTTCTCATGGGAAAAGGTGCGGAAACCGGCCTCGCCGTGATAAGCGCCCATGCCGCTGGCACCGACGCCGCCAAACGGCAGTTCGTTGGAGGCGAGATGAATAATGGTATCATTGACACAGCCACCACCAAACTGCAGGCGAGTCATCACCTGACGCGCGATGACTTTATCCTCGGTGAAAATATAAAGCGCCAGAGGTCGCGGCATATCGTTGAGCTGATCGATGGCATCACCGAAATTCTCGTAACGCCGCACTGGCAGAATCGGCCCGAAGATCTCCTCCTGCATGATGGCATCGCCCCACTCTACGTCACGCAGAATGGTCGGTTCGATCTGCAGATCGTCCGGTGCGGTGCGACCACCATAAGCGATTTTTTCCGAATCGATGAGACTGCAGAGTCGGTCGAAATGCTTGCGGTTGACGATGTGGCCATAGTCTGGGTTTTCCAGCGGTGACTCGCCAAACTGAGTGCGGATTTCGGCGACAAGCGCGCGCATGAGATCGTCATATATCGCAGCATCGCAGTAAATATAATCCGGCGCAACACAGGTCTGGCCGCAATTGAGGAATTTGCCAAAGACGATGCGGCGAGCGGCGAGAGGGATGTTCGCCGTACGTTCAACAATGCACGGACTTTTGCCGCCAAGTTCGAGGGTAACCGGTGTGAGATGGGCGGCTGCTTTGCGCATCACTTCTTTGCCGACATGCTGACTGCCGGTAAAGAAAATGTGATCAAATTCTGCGTCCAACAGCGCCTGGTTTTCTTCGCGGCCACCGGTAACAACAGCAATAAGGCTTGGATCAAAATACTGATGGATGAGTTTCTCAATAAGTGCACTCGTGTTTGGTGCGTAGGCACTCGGTTTGACAACAACGGTATTACCAGCGGCGATGGCTTCGATGAGGGGTTCCATTGTCAACAGGAACGGATAATTCCACGGGCTCATGACAAGCACAACGCCAAACGGCGACGGCTTGTGCAGGCTCTTTGCCGGCATCTGAGCCACTGGCGTGCGCACGCGCTTGGTTTTGGCGTAGCGGGCGGTGTGCCGCAGCATATGGTTCAGTGCACTTTTGACCATACCGGTCTCAGTCATCACACTTTCTGTTGCACTCTTGCCAAGATCTCGCTCGAGCGCAGCGGCGATGACATCTTCATATGTGACGATAGCGGCACGCAAGGTGCGCAGCGCCCGCAGGCGCCCCTCGATGTCGAGGGTGGCACCGCTGTTAAAATAGGCGCGTTGATTGGCAACAATGGCATTGATCTCTTCAGGGGTCATGAGGCGCCTCCTCTCTCAGACGCACACGATCATTGAAGACCGCGTGCTTTCATTTCTTCTGCGACTTTTGCATAGGTTGGCACGGCGACACCATAACGCTCGCCGAGCCGCACAACTTCATAAATGAGCCCATCGATCTCTGAACGATGACCGTCGGCGATATCGCGCTGCATGGAGGTCGTCGCCGTCGGTGCGATGCCATCGAGAATGGCAAGATCGTCAGGCACGACATCGTGATCAAACGGGCAGCCCATGGCTTCGGCAAGGGCTGCGATTTCGCGTACCATGGCAATGAAGCAATCGCGCGGCGCGCCCTCCTTCTGCATATCGGCGGCCACTGCATTATAATACAGTCCCGTAGCGCCAACTGGCGACACGTAAGAGAATTTCTGCAGGGCATCCCGCTGGATGTGCGCGGTTAGTTCACCGCTGATGCCGCAGGCGTCAAATTCGCGCTTCATCTGCTGATAGCGCGGGTCCTCCACCTGATGATCGCGCGGTCCGAAAACGATGCGACAGTATGGACCGCTCTGCAAGATCACGCCTGGCTCCTTGATCTCAGCGTAAAGATAGGTACAGCCATCGAGCACATCAATGTCCGGCAGCATTGCCTGTAATTTTCCGCCAGTGCCATAAATATTGAGGATCGGCAGCACGACGGTTTCCGAGCCGGCCACACGCTGGATAAATGGCACGACACTTTCAAGGGAATAGCCCTTGACACAAACAAGGATCACATCCGGCGTCTCCTGATAATCCTCGGCTGTACAGGCTTTGACAGGAACGGTCTCGCTGGTGCCGTTCCAGACGCGGTCAAAAAACAATCCGCCCTGCTCCTGAATCGCAGCGAGATGTGCGCCGCGAGCGATCAACGTCACATCCTGGCCACCTTTCGCAAGCTGACCGCCAAGAATGCCGCCGGTACCACCGGCGCCAAATACGACATATTTCATGAAGAACGCCTTCTTTCATTAAATGTTCTAGCTATTATTATAAGATAGCGCGCGGCGCTATGCAAACAAAAACGCCTGAGCGCTCCTGCTCAGACGTTTGTTTTTCATTTGGCGTCAAAATAGCCCATGCCAAATGTGCCCGGGCCACAGTGGCTGGTGATGACACCGCCAGCCTGGCCGACGATGATCTTTTTGAAGCGATGCATCTCCTCGACGCGCTGACGCACGCCATCGAGGATCTTCTGATCAAGACCGGCGGAATAAACGATGGCGACGTATTCAGGATCGGCGGTTTCCAGATGTGGCATGATGTCATCCATGTACGCATCGATGACATGGTGCAACTTGCCACGGTATTTGTGATCCGGCGCCAGACTGCCGTCGTCGGTGACAGCGATGCGCGGATGGATGCGCAGCACATTACCGGCGAGCGCAGCCACACCGCTGCAACGGCCGCCGCGATAAAGGTAGGTGAGCGTGTCGACAACAAAGCTGACGTGTACGCGCTCAGCCATGCTTTCAAGCGTCGCAATGATCTCGTCCACACTCGCGCCGGCGTCGGCCATTTCCGATGCTTTCATAGCCATGATGCCGATGCCGTAGGAAAGGGTTTTGGTGTCGACAACGTGGACGCGATCAGCAGCGCCGAGACTTTCGGCAGCGACGCGCATCACATTTCCCGACGAAGAGAGCGGCGCTGCGATCGGCAGACCGATGACCTCACCACCACGCGCAAGGATCGGCTCAAGCAGCGCGATCATATCCTCGAGGGATGGCGCTGAGGTTTTCGGTGTCGACTGGTGGGCATCTGCCCAGGCGTACATTTTCTGCATGTCGAAACCAGGACCGTCGCGATATTCGTCGTCACCGAGCAGAATGTGCAGCGGCAAAAGATGCACATGATAACGTTCTAATTCTTCCTGCGTCATATCGCAGGTGCTGTCTGCAATGATCTCTATCATAATGAAGGAAAGTCACCTCCCTGTTTTTTCTAGCCTATCTACTAGTATACCGAATTTTCGTCGAGATTGCATTATGTTTTTCGCATTTCTTCATATTTTTGCAAGCCTCCACCAATGCGCAGGCAGGCGCATCGCGGCGCTACACCGACAGAGCGGGATGTTAAGCAGCATTGTTGCGCGTGCAACAAGGTTTTACAAAAAGGGGAGCTGTCCACTCCGGACGGAATGCCGGTGCTGGCGCTCTTTTGAAAAATTTTTCGCCGGTACTTCTGTTAAAATATACACCGCTGGTATGTCCGTCATCATTTTCCTACATTTAACACGGGGCCGCTTGGGCATTTTACAAGGAGCAGGTATGATTATACCCGTGACATCATCTTACAGATTTGAAAGGAGAACAACGAACAAGATGAAAAAAGGTATCAAAACGATCACCGCGATGCTCCTGGCAGCAACGCTCACTGTCAGCCTCGCTGGCTGCGGCGGATCGAGCGACGAAGCTTCCGCACCGGAAGAAACCACCGTCGATTACAACAGCATGTCCCTCGAGGATCTCGAAGCGCAGGCCAAGGAAGAAGGCGAAGTGGCCTCTGTCGGCATGCCGGACACCTGGGCAAACTGGATCGAAACCTGGACAGAGATCACCGACACCTACGGCATTGAGCATACCGACCTGGATATGTCCAGCTCTGAAGAGATCGCCATGTTCAAAGAAGAAGGCGAAAAGGGCACGAAGGACATTGGCGACGTTGGTCAGCAATGGGGACCTGTTGCTGAAGAAGAAGGCGTCACCCTCAAATACAAGACCAGCTATTGGGACAGCATTCCTGACTGGGCCAAGGACGACGATGGCGACTGGGTGAGCGGCTACTACGGCACGATTTCCATCATCACCAACGACGAACAGATCCCAGAAGCGCCAACGAGCTTCGCTGATATCCTCGAAGGCGACTACAAGGTGACGATCGGCGACGTTTCCGCAGCTGCTCAGGCGCAGCACGCTGTGCTCGCGATCGCTTACGCAATGGGCGGCAGCATCGACGACATGCAGCCAGCCTACGATTTCCTCAGCCAGCTCGCTGAAGAAGGCCGTCTGGATATCGGCGACACTTCCGTAGCCCGCATCGAAAGCGGCGAGATCGCCTGCGCGCTGCTCTGGGACTACAACGCGCTGAACTATCGCGACAACGCTGTGGAAAATAATCCGGACGCCTCCTTCACCGTCAACATTCCTCAGGATGCATCTGTGCGCTCTGCTTACGCGACGATCATCAACAAAAATGCACCACATCCAGCGGCAGCCTGCCTGACCCGCGAATACATCCTCAGCGATGAAGGCCAGATCAATCTCGCCAAAGGCTATGCAACGCCGATCCGCGACGACGTGGAAATCCCTGAAGATGTCAAAGCAAAAATGATCGACGATGCTCAGTACGGCGATCAGGTGCAGACCATCGACTACGACAAGTGGACCGATGTCACCCAGGATGTCATCACCTACTGGCAGGAAAACATCATTCCAATGATCCAATAGTCTCCATTTCACACAACCAGACGACACAGGCATCCGCAAAAACGGGTGCCTGTTTAGCAGTTGCCGGCAACCAATCAAGCTTCGCCTCACGGCTCGCTTTCTTGGGCCGGCTTCGCATAGGCGCCATTCGCCAATCAGTCTTCGCCTGTCGGCTCGACTTCTTGGATGGCGCTCCATAGGAGGAAAACATGAAAAATAAATACATTGGCTATCTCGCCCTGGTTCCTTTCGCTGTTGTCGTCATCCTCTACGAGCTGCTGCCGCTCCTGCAGCTTGTGTACTCGAGTCTCATCGGCAAGGAAAGCGAAACCTTCGGGCTGGAAAATTTCATCAAGATCTTCACCACGCCGCTCTATCAGCAGGCGATCATCAACAGCGTGAAAATCTCGCTGATCTCTGCGATCGTCGGCATCATCGTCGCGTTCATCGGCGCGCGCTTCGCCACAGAAGCAACGCCGCGCGTGCAGAATGCGTTCACGATGCTGCTGAATATGACGTCAAATTTCTCCGGCGTGCCGCTGGCGTTCGCGTTCATGGTGCTGATGGGAAACACCGGCGTGCTGACGCTGCTCGCGCGTGAAAACAGCATTCCATTTCTCTCGACCTTCGATCTCTACAGCGGCAACGGCCTGATGCTCCTGTACATCTATTTCCAGATCCCGCTGTCCACGCTCCTGCTCATCCCAGCGTTCGCCGGCATCCGTCCGGAATGGCGACAGGCTGCGATGCTCCTTAACGCCGGACCGCTGGATTACTGGTTCCGCATCGCCATTCCAAATCTGCTGCCGAGCATTCTCGGCACGCTCTCTGTGCTTTTCGCCAACGCCCTCGCAGCATACGCCAGCGCCTACGCCCTCGTCAGCAACAACTACGCTTTGCTGGCGCTGCAGATCACCTCGAAATACAAGGGCGACGTCGAGATCGACCGCGCCACCGGCGGCGCACTGGCCGTCGTGCTGATCCTGCTGATGGTCGTCGCGACGCTGATCAACAACTACTTCACCAAACGCAACACGAAAGGACGTGATCTGGTATGAAGAAAAAAACGAGTCTCGCTGCAAAGATCGTGCTCATTCTCATCGCGATCTATCTGGTCACGCCATTTCTCGCGACCTTTGTTTATTCCCTTTTCACCGAATGGACCGGCGTGCTGCCACGCGGCTTCACGCTGCGCAATTATCAAGAGCTTTTCGCCGACACAGATTTCTGGCTGGCGATCGGGCGCACGCTCATCCTCTGCGCCGTCAGCGTGTTGATCACGATCGTGCTGCTGCTTCTGGCGATGTATCCGATCACCGTCATGAACCGCAGGCTCGGCAAATACATGCAGTTCATCTGCATGATCCCGTACGCGCTGCAGGGCGTCATTCTCTCGATCTCCATCATCTCGATCTACGCTGGCATGGACGGCGTCCTCTCGAACCGCATGTTCATGCTCTTCGGCGCCTACTCGATCCTGGTGCTTCCGTACATCTACCAGGGCATTCGCAACAGCCTCAACGCCATCGACGCCAAAACCCTCATCCAAGCCGCAGAGGTGCTGGGCTGCAGCCGCTTCCGCGCTTATGTGCAGGTCATCCTGCCAAATATTTTCAGCGGCATCCTCGTTTCTTCACTGCTCGCTGAAAGCATCGTCTTCGGCGATTTCGTACTCGCAAACAACATCGCCGGCAACAACTACGAAAACGTCTCCGTCTATCTCAACGAAAACATGTACACCTCCAGCGGGCTGGCGAGCGCCATCGTCGTCGTCATTTTCGCTGTCGTTTTCCTCGTCACCGGGCTCATGCTCAAGCTTCAGAAAAAAGATTCCAGGGAGGGCCAGAAGTAATGGCTTACATCGAATTTAAAAACGTCGTCAAACAATTTGGCAAAAACACCGTCTTGAACGAGATCAACCTCGACATCAACAAAGGCGAACTCGTCACGCTGCTGGGGCCTTCCGGCTGCGGAAAATCCACGTTCCTGCGCTGCCTCTCCGGACTGGAGAGCGTCACCAGCGGCCAGATCATCCTCGACGGGCAGGATATCACAAACATGCCTGCCAGCCAGCGCAATATCGGCATGGTTTTCCAGCAATATTCCCTCTTTCCAAATATGAACGTGGAACAGAACATCGCCTTCGGGTTGAAAATGCAGAAACGCTCCGCCGATGAGATCGAGAAAAAAGTGCGCGACGCCATCGCCCTCGTTGATCTCAAGGGCAAGGAAAAATCCTATCCGGCCAATCTTTCCGGCGGTCAGCAGCAGCGCGTGGCGCTGGCGCGCTCCATCGTAACCGAACCAAAGGTGTTGCTCCTCGACGAACCGCTCTCAGCCATCGACGCCAAGCTGCGCAAGGAGCTGCAGACGCGCATCCGCGAGATCCATCTCGAGCTGGGGCTGACCACCGTTTTCGTCACCCACGACCAGGACGAAGCCATGGTCATGAGCGACGTCATCGAGCTTTTCCACGCCGGCCGCATCGAGCAGGCGGGAAGTCCTGTGAGCGTCTACACAAAACCAGTCTCCACCTTCGCCGCCAGCTTTATCGGCAGCTACAACCAGATCGACGGCACCACCTTCTACCAGGCGACGCGCCTGCCGATCGAAGCAGGAAACACCGTCGCCATCCGTCCGGAGACGATCTCCATCTCCACCGAGGAGCCAGCGGACAAAACCGGCAGCATCATCCTCCGCGGCACCATCACAGCGAGCGTGCCCCGCGGCAACGTGCTGCGCTACACCGTGCAGTGTGACACGATGAAGCTCTACGTCGACACCCTCTTCCGCAGCTTCAACATCTACGACATCGGCAGCCAGGTCTGGCTCTCCATTCCGGAGCATGACTGTCTCTCCATCCGCGGCGTCGAAAAGGAGCCTGCCCATGTTTAAGCCAACAACGATCTTTCCCGAAAGCGGCCGCTTCTACAAAGGAAATCTCCACAGCCACACCACCAATTCCGACGGCCATCTTTCGCCAGCAGAAGCCGTCGCCCTTTTCAAAAGTCAGGGCTACAGCTTTCTCTGCCTGAGCGAGCACGACCGCTACACCGATTACCGCGCAGAATTTGACAGCGATGCGTTTATCATCCTGCCCGGGCTCGAAGCCTCGGCAAATCTCGTCGATCCCACAAGCGGACAGCGGCTGAAAACCCATCACATGCACGGCATTCTTGGCACAACAGCCATGCAGGAAAAAGCGAGCGAACATTTCAGCCACAAAGAATATCTTCCGGTGCCTGTCAGCGAAGGCCAGTGGGACGGGCTCGCCGTCGCCGAAAATGTGCGCGACACGCTCAAATCCCACGGCTGCTTCGTCACTTACAACCATCCCATCTGGAGCCGCGTCGACGCCGACGATTTCTGCGACCTCGACGGCATCTGGGCGCTCGAGATCTACAATTACAACACCGTGAACGAGTCCGCCACCGGCTACGACACCACCTACTGGGATAAGATCCTGCGCAGCGGCCGTCAACTTTTCGCCTTCGCCAGCGACGACAACCACAACGAAGGCCTCTTCGACGACGCCTGCGGCGGCTGGATCTCTGTCAAGGCTGAGCGTCTCGACCACGATGCGATCGTGGAAGCCATGCTCCGCGGCGAGTATTATTCCTCCAGCGGCCCGGCCATCTACAACTGGGGCGTCAAAGAAAATAATACCGTCTGGGTCGACTGCAGCGCCTGCGAGCGCGTCAATTTCATCTGCGGCGGCTATATCAACGCTGGCGGCACCGTCATCGCGCCGACGCGCGACGGCCTGCGCCATGTGGAATTTTCTCTGCGCGGCACAGAAACCTATGTGCGCATCGAATGCGTCGACCACGCTGGCAAGATCGCCTGGACCAACGCGCATTTTCTCGAGGATGAGCAAAAATGATCCGCGGCGTGCTTTTTGACAAGGACGACACCCTGCTCGATCTCGCCACCTTCTGGCGCGCACCTGTGCAGCGCACAGTAGATTTCATGCTGCGCGAACTCAGGCGCGAAAACGACCAGGCGCTGCGCCACGCACTCGAATGTGCCGCTGGATTCGACGGCGACGCGCTCATCGCAGAATCTCCTGTCGTCGCCGGCACCAACGCCGACGTCGTGCGCGCCTGCATGGACGTGCTCGCTGCGCAGAACATCGACGTCATAGACCAGTCGCTTTTCGCCCGGCTCGCCGAAACCTATCTCGAGATCGCCTGCCTGCGCGACGGCGTCTGCCAGCCAACCGGCGATCTCGCGTATGTGCTCGATGCCCTGCACGCGCAAAACATCCGCACCGGCGTCGCCACCTCCGACAGCTTCGCTTCCACCATGCACGCGCTGGAAAAAATGGGCGTCGCCGAAAAATTTGACTGCATCCTCACCGCCGACCGCGTCGCCCGCCCAAAACCAGCACCAGATATGGCCATGGTCTTCTGCGCCCGCTGCAGCCTCACGCCAGAGGAAGTCGCCATGGTCGGCGACAGCGCAAACGACATGCGCTTTGCACGAAACGCCGGCCTCACCGCCATCTACCTCGACCGCGCAACCACCGCAAATATCGACTGCGATTACCGCATCCAGCGCATCGAGGATGTCGTGGCGTTGCTCACAGATCTATAAGGAAAGAAAACGTATCGCACCACGAAATCGTGAAACGATACGTTTTTTACTTACTCACAGATCGACGCGCGAGAAATTCCGCGCCGCGATGCGATAAGTCAGCGCTGTGCTGGCAACGTAGAACACCATGCCGATCACCAGAATCGGCAGCTGGCGAAGCTGATCGCTCAGCGACAAGCCATCCAGCCAGGCGAGCGCGGGTAGATGCACAGCAGCCTCCATACACAGAATGAGCAGCATCGCCGGAACGACGGCAAAAATGAACGCCTTGCCGACGCTTACGGCGTCGCGGAAAAACACGCTGAGAAAAATGAGATTAAACACGGCGTAGATCACGAGGCCGCAGCCAAAATACGCGACGTTCGCCTCGATGCCGACAGGATTGCCATTCGGCAGCAGCTCGGTGCGCATGATCGCGAAAGGAATGGTGAGCGCAAGCTGCGCCAGCTCGATGCTCACGATGAGCATCATCTTCCCTTTCACCACATCGCGCTTGCAGACAGGCAACAGCATGGTATAGAAAATATCCGCATTTTCCCGCGCGAACTGACAGGAGAAAAATGCCGCCAGCATCCCGAAGAAAAACACCATGCCATACGGATACGCCGGCACGAGCACCAACGCGCCAAGGAACACAAACATCACATCCACTGCCGGCGCTGCAAGTCGCCATTCTTTAACAAAAAGCTCCGACATCGTACATCCTCCCCTCGTTTCGCACCATGATCTCCTCGAGCGTCAGTACGTCTTCGTTTGGGCGTCGCAAATGCTGAAAGCTGCCGATAAAATGTTCTTTACTCTCGCTGGCAATGAGCCGGCCATTTTTAATGTAGGTAATGTCGTCGGCGCATTTCTCAAGATCAGACGTGATGTGCGTCGAAAACAAAATGCTGCGCCGCCCATCCTGCACGAGCTGGCGAAACAGCGCAAGCAGATCCTCGCGCGCCACCGGATCGAGCCCGCTCGTCGGCTCGTCGAAAATAAACAGCTGCGCGTGGTGAGACAACGCCAGCGCGATCAGGTATTTCACCTTCATCCCCTCGGAAAGCTCCTTCACGCGCTTTCCCTCGTCGAGCGCGAACATCTGCATGTAGCGCGCGTACGCATCCTCGTCCCAATGCGCGTAAAATCGTTTTGTGACGTGCGTGATCTGCGCCAGCCGCTTTTCCTTGTAAAAATCGATGCCGCCGAGAACGACGCCGAGCTCCTGTTTGCACTGCGCTTCGTCGACGTAAAAATCTCGCCCCATCATTTCCACCTTGCCGCTGTCTGGGCAGACCATGCCCAGCATCGCTTTCAGCGTCGTGCTCTTGCCCGCGCCATTTTTGCCGATGAGCCCCATGATGCGCCCAGGTTCCAGCGAAAAGCTCACATCTTTCAGCGCAAACGACGGATAGGTTTTGTATAAATTTTTCACGCGCAACATACTCATGATCTTTCCCCCTTTCCGCCCAGCGTATCAATGGCCCACTGCGCAGCGCTCAGAAAAACGTCGCTGGCCATCAGCGCCAGTCCGCTTGCGCCTGGCGTTGTATCGCCGAGAACAACGAGCATATCGCCAGGTTCGTAGCCCAGCAGCTCCCGCGCTTTTTTCGGAATGACGATCTGTCCGCGCTCACCGATCTGCACCGTGCCGAAAAGGTGTTTGTCCTTTGGCGGCACGCCGATTCCTGTCGCTTCCTGATCAAAATGCACCAGATCGTCCAGTGACACATTATAGAGCGTCGCCAGTGCGTCACAATTGATCAAATCCGGCATGCTCTCGCCCGTTTCCCACTTCGCGACCGCCTGCCGCGTCACGCCGATACGCTCAGCAACCTGCTCCAGTGTCAGCCGCTGCTGCTTGCGCAGCGTTGCAAGATTGTACGCAAGATGATTTTTCTGTTCGTTCGTATCATTCATCTTTTTCACACCTCCTGCATCTATTCTACACAAGCGTGCGCGCACTTCCAACCAACCAGCGCCAACGCATTTTGTTCGTTTTAGTTGCTCAGATTTTTCGCCACACATTTTCGCGAAAATCCCTTGACCCTCACGCAGCGTCATGGTATATGCTAGTCGCAAGGAGATGATGAGATGAAGCTACAGATCAAAGAATTTGCCGCGCTCGTCGGTGTGAGCGTGCGCACGCTGCATTATTATGATGAGATCGGTCTGCTCGCGCCGGCCTCTGTGGACGCACAGAGCGGCTACCGGTATTACGACGACGCGTCGCTGGCGCGGATGCAGGAGATTCTTTTCTACCGCGAGCTGGATTTTCCGCTGAAAGAGATCGCTGCGCTTCTCGCTTCTCCGAATTACGACAAAACACAGGCGCTGGCGGCACAAAAAGAGCTTCCGATCCTGAAACGGGATCGTCTCAATCGACTCATCGCCGCTATAGACTGTGCGCAAGAAGGAGTGACCGACATGACTGCTTTTGACAACAGCGCGTTTGAAAACAAACGCGCCGCCTATGCCGCCGAAGCCAAAGAGCGCTGGGTACAGAGCGACGCCTGGAGGGAATATGAAATGAAAACGGATAACTACGGCAAAGAAACATGGCAGGCGCTTGGCAGCGCAATGGATGAGATTTTCGCAGCCTTCGCCGCCGCCATGACGCAAGGGCATGCGCCCGAAAGTGAAGCAGCGCAGACACTTGTAAAACGCTTACAAGACCACATCAGCGCCAACTACTACACCTGCACCAATGCCATCCTCGCCAGTCTCGGCGAGATGTACTCCGCCGACGCGCGCTTTCGCGCCGGCATTGACCGTCACGCCCCCGGCACCGCCAGCTATGCAAGCCAGGCAATCGCAACCTACTGCCGCAATTTCGCTTGAGCAAAAAAACACATTGACATTTTTCTATATATCATCTACAATAACACATAGATAATTATCTATGAGAGATGATGAACAATGGATGAAAAACGAATATCTGCTATTTTCAAAGCGTTTTGCGACGAAAACCGCATCCGAATTATAAAACAGCTTCGCTCAGGCGAAAAATGTGCTTGTAAGCTGCTTGATGAAATCAATGTCACACAACCAACCCTTTCTCATCATATGAAAATACTGTGCGACTCTGGGATCGTTATCGGGCGCAAAGAAGGAAAATGGATACACTATTCCATTTCTGAAGAAGGTGTAGACCTAGCAAAAAAATGTTTGCAACAGTTGACAACACCCGATGTTGGATGTGAAAAAAAGTCGTGTTGTGAAAAGTGAGGAAACTTTGACCCCACTTTTCCAACCGGCTTATATTCAGAACAACAGATAGACACATTTAAATATGACAATATGGAAAGAGAGGTCTTTTATGGCAACGCTAAAGACAGCGTGGAACTTTTTTCAAAATGAAATCTTGGGCATGAGTTGGCTGAATCGTCTCATTGAAACAATTTTGAATGCTTGCGGCTTAGATACCACAACTAAAATCGGTGCCAGTGTTCAATTTTTTATTTACGATACCATAAAAATCATGGTACTACTCGGTGTTTTGATTTTAATCATCTCGTATATTCAAAGTTACTTCCCACCCGAAAGGACAAAAAAGATACTCGGCAAATTTCACGGGATACAAGCAAATATCATCGCAGCGTTGCTCGGTACGGTAACACCGTTTTGCTCGTGTTCTTCCATTCCTCTGTTTATTGGATTTACAGGTGCAGGCTTACCGCTCGGGGTGACATTTTCCTTTTTGATTTCTTCGCCTATGGTTGATCTCGGTAGTCTTGTTTTGCTGATGAGTATCTTTGGTTGGAAGGTTGCCGTTTTATATGTAATTTTTGGGCTAATAATTGCTGTAGTAGGTGGATCGTTCATTGAAAAATTACATCTCGATCATCAAGTGGAAGAATACATCCGAAAAAGTCCCGCTATTGATATTCCACTGGAAGAACTGCATTTCAGCGACCGTATGAGGTTTGCAGGAGAACGTGTCATAGAAACTGTCAAAAAAGTGACTCCATATATCCTGATTGGCGTAGGTATTGGCGCCTTCATTCATAACTGGATTCCTACTGAATTTATTGTCAAAGCCCTTGGCGACAATAATCCGTTCGGTGTCATTCTTGCTACAATAGTCGGCATCCCAATGTACGCGGATATTTTTGGTACAATTCCAATCGCGGAGGCTCTGTTGTCAAAGGGAGCTTTGCTTGGCGTAGTTCTTTCTTTTATGATGGGCGTTACAACGCTCTCGCTACCTTCAATGATCATGCTTCGCAAAGCGGTCAAACCAAAGCTTCTTGGTATTTTCATTGGAATATGCGCTTCTGGTATTATTATTGTCGGCTATCTATTCAACGCTATACAATATTTCATTGTTTGATTTCAGGAGGTTATTGTTTATGGTATTGTTTAACTTTGGAAAGAAAAAGGAAGAAGAAAAAAATGCACCTGTATGCGCTTGTAACTACGACTATTCTACCAGCAAAGCAGAAAGTATGGTCGACAGTCGGTGCCACGATTTAAAAGATAGTGAAATAAACTGTATCAAGGTGTTGGGCACTGGCTGTAAATCCTGTCATGAACAATACGAATACGCCAAACAGGCTGCAAAGGATATGGGACTTTCCATAGAGGTCGAATACGTGACCGACATGCAGAAAATAATGACTTACGGGGTTATGAGTATGCCAGCCCTTGTTGTCAACGATAAAGTGGCTGCTGTGGGCAAGGTTTTAAAAACCCCTGACGTTATTGTGACGTGCCCCCAATAATTTGGACACCCGAATTATTGGGGGTATTTCTATTGTC
>URZX01000044.1 GCA_900552455.1 uncultured Peptococcaceae bacterium
GTTTGAAACAATATTTTTGTTATTTACCCTATCTACTTGACAGGGGGCGGTTCAGTTCATCGGGCTGTTCGCCATTTTTCCTGCACAATCGCTGGCGAGCGAAAGTGTCACCGATCGTCCGAGCCTCGACAGCGAAAACCACAACGCCTACCTCGTTGGTTACGAGGATGGCACAGTGCGCCCGCAGAAGGCGATCACCCGTGCAGAGGTGGCGACGATCTTTTTCCGGCTGCTGACGGAGGATGGCCGTGATCGCTATCTGACGACGGAGAATGATTTCAGCGACGTGGCTGCCGACGCCTGGTATAATACGCCAGTGTCGACGCTGGCAGGCGCAGGCATGCTCTCTGGCTACGAGGATGGTTCTTTCCGTCCGGATGCGGCGATCACCCGCGCAGAATTTGCAGCGATGGCGCTGCGCTTTCTTGAAGAGGACGGGCTCGTCACCGACGAATGGCGCGGCAGGTTCACCGATGTGGGCGACGCCTGGTACACGGAAGCCGTCGAAACGGCAGAGGTCCACGCCATCGTCAGCGGTTATCCAGATGGCAGCTTCCGTCCGGAAAAGGCGATCACGCGGGCAGAAGTCTGCGCGGTTATCAACCGCACGCTGGATCGCAGCTTTGATGTTGACGGCTGTCTTGTCGTGGGTGAGATGACCACCTGGACAGATAATCAGCCAGACGCCTGGTATTACAAAGACATCCAGGAAGCGACGAACGATCACGCCTACGATTGGACGATCGTAGACGGCGAGATCGTGGAAGTTTGGACGGAGATCCTTTGATCAAAAATGATATGATCCGCGGGAGCGCGTAGCTTTCGCGGATTTTTTGTTGTTTTATCAATAAGATAGGAAGGAAAGATGGCAGAGCGGCCGCAAATGGTGTATACTCTAGAAGATTACAACGCTTTGAAACGGAGGTCCTACCGATGCGAAAAATAGTTGCCGCGCTTTTTCTGCTGCTTTTGCTGACAGGCTGCAGCGCAGCGCAATATCCGGACAGCGAATTTCTCGGCAGCTGGCAGGCGCAGCGCGGAGAAATGGGCGGCGCGAATGTCAATATGCCAGACATTCGCGCAGATGTCGTACTGACGCTCGAGGACAGCGGCAAAGCAGTGCTGACGCTCGGAGACACTGAGCACGAAGGAAAATGGTCGCCGCAGGAGGATGACAAGGGCATCCTGCTAGTGGTGGACGATGAAACGATCGAGCTGGCGAAAATCCGTGACGGCGCGCTGAAGGGACCGCTCGAGGGCGTGACGATGACTTTTGAACAGGAAGATTAAATCATAAGCAGAAACTGAGAGGAGAACATTGATGTTTTGGACGATGAAGAAGGCGGGATATCGCGCAGTGCAGGTCGGGCTCGGCCTTGCCATGCGCGTGATCCCCTGGCAGAAGCCTGTACTGGTGGAGCATCCGGGGGCGATCGGCGCTTTGCCGGCAGCGCTGGCGGAGGACGGGCTGCACAAGGTGCTGGTCGTGACAGACCGCGGTGTGCTGCGCGCCGGATTGGTGAATCGGATCTACAAAGAATTGGAGCGCGCCGGCGTGGCCGTCGAGGTGTTCAGCGATGTGCACGCAAATCCGACGATCCCGGATATCCTCGGCGGACTGCGCCGCTACCGCGCTTTTGACTGCGAGGGCGTGATCGCCCTCGGCGGCGGTTCGGCGATGGACGCCAGCAAGATGATCGCAGCGCTGGTGGCGCTGCCGGAAAGATCGGAGCGCAAGCTGGGCGGACTTTTTCAGGTGACGCTGCGCAAGGGCCTGCGCAAGCTGCCGCCGCTTTATGCGATCCCGACGACAGCTGGCACCGGCTCAGAAACGACGATCGTGGCGGTGGTCAGCGATCCGAAAACCCACGCGAAATACACCGTGATGGATTTCCCGCTCCTGCCGAAGCGCGTGTTTCTCGACGCGGACCTGACGCGCACACTGCCGGCGCGGGTGACTGCGCAGTCTGGCATGGATGCGCTGGTGCACGCTGTCGAAGCCTACGTGAATGGCTACGTGGCGACAGCAGAAACGCGCCGTCAGGCGCGGCAGGCGACGGAGATGATCTTCCGCTATCTGCCGCGGGCCTATGCCGATGGCGCAGATCTGGAAGCGCGCGACAAAATGCTCACGGCGGCATTTCTCGCCGGTCAGGCGTTTGGTCGTGCGACAGTGGGCTACGCCCATTCCATCGCGCACGCCGTCGGCGGACTGACGGGCATGGCCCACGGTGAGCTCACCGGCATCTGTCTGCCACCGCTTCTGGAATGGTACGGCGCAGCGGCTGTGCCGCGCCTGGCAGAGCTGGCGGATACCATCGGCTGCACAACGCTGGAAATGAACGACACGGCCAAGGCCCGCGCTTTTATCAAGGAAGTGTACGCGCTGCGCCGCAGTCTCGGCCTCGCAGAATCGCTGCCAGCGCTCGATGCTACCCAGCTTGAGACCGTCTGCCGACGCGCTTTGCGCGAAGCCAATCCCCTCTACCCAGTGCCGCGCATCATGAATTTGGCGCAGTGCCGCAGCTTTGTGAAAATGCTGATGAAATAACAACGAGAAGCGTCCGATGGGCGCTTTTTCTTTATGCTGCGTGGCAGATATGCTATACTGAATGCACGAGAATGATCAATCACGAAGGAGCCATTATATAATGAAAGCTTTGTTTTTTTCTGCTACGCTGCGCGGTGCCGAAGCGCCGGTGTGGCGGCGTTTTTGTGTGCCGATGGACTATGATTTTGCCAAGCTCCACGAGGTGCTGCAGATCCTTTTCGGCTACAGCGGCCGCGAAGGCTACGAATTTGTTTTCGATACCAAGGAGGGCGCGAACGATCTCAAGCTGCGCATCACCGCAGACGTGGATCTCTACGAGCGCTACCGTTTTCTGAAAAGCGACGAGGGCAAGCATTATCTCGCCGACAAGGAGAAGGAAGGCTACAACGTCGATATGTCTGTGGAGGTGGCGTGGGCGGAGGATCTTCCTCTCGATCCGCTGGCGTTGAAGCATCGTCAGTTCCGCTACATCTACGATTTCAGCGACGACTGGACGTACGATATCGAGCTCGTCGATGTTCTCGACGATGTGCCGCCGGTGCCGGCGCTGCGCGAAGGGATGGGCAACGCGCCATTTGAAGCCTGCGGCGGGTTCGCTGGCTACTACGAGCTGATGGACGTGCTTACGACGCCAGACCATCCCGACAACGCCGCCATCCACGCCTGGGTGGACGAGATGGGCTACAAATTCTATGACAAGGACGAGGTCAACGAGGCGCTGCATGCGTTCGCGAAAAAATGATCGCAGGAAACGCGCGACAATGGTTGACATCATTGCTTTAACGTGCTAAATTAATAAAGCGAAAGGAGCACGATCAATGAAGAACTATTCCAAACTCACCCCAGAAGGTACCCGCGACGTTCTTTTCGAAGCGAGCGAAGCGCAGAGCCATATCGAACGCAGTCTGCGCACATTTTTCTACTGCCGCGGTTTTCGCGAGGTGCGCACGCCGGGGATCGAATATTTTGATGTTTTTGGCTCTGCCGGAAAATATTTTCCAGCGGAGAGTATGTATAAGCTGAGCGATCGCAACGGACGGCTCATCGTCATGCGTCCGGATTCGACGATCCCGATGGCGCGGCTGGTGGCAACAAAATATAAGAACAGAAATATGCCGCTGCGTCTCTGCTACGACCAGACGGTTTACCGCACGAGCCGCACGCTCGATGGCATCAGCCACGAAATGCGCCAGATGGGCGTTGAAGTGATCGGCGCGCAGGGTGCGAAAGCGGACATGGACATCCTCAAAATGGCCTGCGATGTGTTCGTGACGATCGACATGGGCGAGGATTATCGCCTGGAGATCGGTCACGTTGGCATTTTCAAATCCCTTGTGGCGATGCTGGATATTGATGAGCTGGAACGCGACGCCCTCTTCACCGCCGTGGAGGAAAAAAACTACTCGGCGCTGAACGATATCCTCGAGCGCCACAGTGAAAAACCAGCGGCGCAGGTTCTGCGCAAGCTGCCGCGTCTCTTCGGCGGGCGCGAAACCCTCATCGAAGCGCGCCGACTGACAGACGGGCTGGATCCGGCGATCACCGACGCCATCGACAAGCTGGCTTGGATCTACGCCCAGTTTGAGGCGATGGATCTGGCCGACAAGATCATCATCGATCTCGGGCTGATCAACCAGGCGGATTATTATTCCAGCCTGATCTTCCGCGGCTACATCGGCGGCGCTGGACAGGCCGTGCTCAGTGGCGGGCGCTACGACCATCTGCTCGCGGATTTTGGCATGGACGCAGCGGCGATCGGTTTTGGGGTCAGCGTGGATCAGCTGGCGGAGGTCATGCTCAAACAGAATCCGCTGTTCTACTCGACGCTCGATCTCGTTTACGCCGATCTCGCCGAAATGCCGGCGGCGTTTCAGTGGATGAGCGCGCGCAAGATGTGCGCCGAATGGTCGCTGGCCGATTCTCTGGAAGGCGCCATCGCCGAAGCGAAGGAGCGCGGCATTCCGACGGTGATCCATTATCACAACGACCACGCAGAATGGCTGGAGGTGGACAATGCTTAAGATCGCATTAACAAAGGGCCGGTTGGAAAAATCCACCGTCGCTCTTTTTGAAAAAATGGGGCTCGATGTGAGCGCGTTTGAAAATAAAGGCCGCAAGCTGATCCTGCCGGTGGGCGACGACATCACCGTCGTGCTCGCCAAGGCGCCGGACGTTATCACCTATGTGGAGCACGGTGTCTGCGACATTGGCGTCGTCGGCAAGGACACGATCTTTGAGCGCGGCGGCGCATTCTACGAGGTGCTCGACCTCGGCTTTGGCAAATGCCGCTTCGCGCTGGCTGTGCCGGAGGGCGCCAATTTCTACGACGGCTATGATGTGAAGCGTCTGGCCAGCAAGTATCCGCATGTGACCCGCGATTATTTTGCGCGCAAGGGCATGGATGTTGACATCATCAAGATCGAAGGCTCTGTCGAGCTGGCGCCGCTGTTGGGGCTTGTCGACGGCATCGTCGATCTCGTTGAAACAGGAAACACGCTGCGCGAAAACGGCCTCGTCGCCATTGAGGACGTGATGCAGGTGAGCGCGCGGCTGATCGTGAACGTCGTCAGCATGAAGCTGAAGAAGGATGAGATCAACACGCTCATCGACAAGATCGAACGATTGAAGGAGGAAGAGGCATGATCCAGACGATCATCAGCGATGGAAAAGCGGAATTTGATTATTTACAGGCGCTGAAGGCACGTCAGCAGGAAACAAACGCCGACGTGACCCGCGCCGTGCAGGATATTTTGGACGACGTGCGCCGCGAAGGCGACGCCGCCGTGACGCGCTACAGCGCAAAATTTGACCACGCCGAAGGACCGATCCGCGTGATCGAAGCGGCAGAGATCGCCGACGCAAAATCGCGCATCGATGCCGAGCTGCTCGGTGCGATGGAGCGCGCGGCAGTGAACATCCGTCGCTTCCACCAACAGCAGGTGCAGGAAAGCTACGTGGATTTCCGCGAGGACGGCTCGATGATGGGCCAGCGCGTGCGTCCGCTGAAACGCGTCGGCCTCTATGTGCCAGGCGGCACAGCGGCCTATCCGTCGTCTGTTCTGATGAATGCGATCCCGGCGAAGATCGCTGGCGTTCCGGAACTCGTCATGGTGACGCCGCCAAACGCCGAGGGCAAACCGCGCGATGTCATCCTCGCGGCAGCGGCGGTTGCCGGCGTTGACCGCATCTACATGGTTGGTGGTGCGCAGGCTGTGGCGGCGCTCGCTTACGGCACGGAAACGATCCCGCAGGTGGACAAGATCGTCGGCCCGGGAAATATTTTCGTGGCAACCGCCAAACGCCTGCTCTACGGCGTCGTTGATATCGATATGATCGCCGGTCCGAGCGAGATCCTCATCGTCGCCGATGAAAATGCCGATCCGCGCTTTGTCGCCGCCGATCTCATGAGCCAGTGTGAGCACGATGTGCTCGCCGGTGGTGTGCTCCTGACGGATTCGGCAGCGCTGGCGGAGGCTGTGAAGGGCGAGATTGCGCGTCAGCTTGAAACGCTGTCCCGTGCTGAGATCATCCGCCAGTCCATGGCAGATTACGGCGTCATTGTCGTTTTTCCTGACATCGACGCCTGCATCGATTACGCCAACGCCGTCGCGCCGGAGCATCTCGAGCTCGCCGTCGCACAGCCGGAGCAATACCTCGGCCGTGTCGAAAACGCCGGCTCTGTCTTTCTCGGCGACTGGACACCGGAGCCTGTCGGCGATTATTACGCTGGCACCAACCATGTGCTCCCAACCAGCGGCACCGCCCGTTTCTTTTCGCCGCTCGGCGTCGACAGCTTCTACAAGCGCATGGGCTTCACCGCCTACAGCAAACAGGCGCTCTTGAACGGCGCCGATGACATCATCCGTTTCGCCGAAGCCGAAGGGCTGACGGCGCACGCCAATGCAGTGAAAGTGAGGAAGGAACAATGAGAATCAGCAAACGATTTCAGGGAAGACCCCCATACAGCCCCGGCGGCCAGCCTTGTCCGGTGATATTGAACGCCAACGAGAGCTTCGTCCGTCCGTCCGCAGAGATGATGGCTGAGTTCCACGCGATCCTCGACAGCTGCGATTTCAACCGCTATCCAGATCCTCGCGCTGAAGAACTCTGCCGCACCTACGCCGATCTCTACGGACTCGACTGGCAGAACGTCACCGCCGGCAATGGCTCCGACGAGCACATCGAGCTGCTCTATGCTGCGCTCGTTGCGCCAGGCGACCGTGTTGTCACCGTATCGCCGGATTTTTCGATGTACGGCGCTGGCGCGTATCTCAACGACGTTGAACAGTTCGTCTACGAACAGGAGAATTATCACACGAACGTCGACCACCTGCTCGCCTTTGCGCAGGAGAAGGACGCTGCCATGATCATCTTCTCCAATCCCTGCAACCCGACTGGCGTCGTCGTGCCGCGCGCAGATGTGCTGCGGCTTATTGACGGCTTCGACGGGCTCGTCGTTGTCGACGAAGCGTACATGGATTTTGCCGACGAGAGCGTGCTCGATCTCGCTGGCAAGCGCGAAAATCTCATTGTGCTCAAAACCTGCTCGAAAGCCATCGGCCTCGCTGGGCTGCGTGTCGGCTTCACGATCACCACGCCGGAGCTGACGACACTTTTGCAGAACGCCAAGGCGTATTACAACGTCGGGCGTCTCACGCAGGCGCTGGCGACCTGTGTGCTGCAGCATGGCGACGAGCTGCGCGCAGCGATCGACACGATCAAAGCCAGCACCCGCGAACTCGTGGCAGCGCTCACGCCGATCGTAGAAAATTCCAGCGTGCTTGAAAAAATGCTGCCAACGTCGACAAACTTTGTCTACATCGTCACCGACAAAGCGTCGGAGATTTTTGTCGAGATGCAGGAGCACGGCGTGCTCATCCGCCAGCCACAGGCAAACGGCCTGCGCATCAACAGCGGCACGCCTGAAGAAAATGCAGCCTGCGTGGACGCGCTCACGGCTGTGCTGAAGGAGCTGGAAGCATGAGAAGCATTGCCAAAGAAAGAGAAACGAAGGAAACCACCATCCAGCTTTTCCTCAATCTGGACGGCGGCGAGGTGCGCATTGCCAGTGGCATCGGATTTTTTGACCACATGCTCACAGCGCTGGCTGTGCACGCAGGCTGGGGCCTGGTGCTGAACTGCGAGGGTGACACCTGGGTAGATGGGCACCACAGCGTCGAGGACATCGGCATTGTGCTCGGTCAGGCGCTGGCGGATCTCGTCGACAAAACGGGCATCCAGCGCTATGGCTCGGCGTATATCCCGATGGACGAAGCGCTCTGCCGTGCCGTGGTCGACGTCAGCGGTCGGCCGTTCCTCGTTTACCACGCCGAGGTGAGCGCGCCAATGATCGGCGAATACGACACCGAGCTCACCGAAGAATTTTTCCGCGCTTTTGCGATGAACGCTGGCATCACGCTTCACATCGAAGCGCTCTATGGCAAAAATGCCCACCACATCGTGGAGGGCATCTTCAAAGCCGTCGCGCACGCGCTCGCCGCAGCGCTGGAACCACGCGACGGCGGTGTACTTTCGACAAAAGGGGTGTTGGCATGATCGCAGTCATTGATTACGGCGCCGGAAATCTCTTCAGCGTGTGCAACGCGCTGCGTTATCTGGATCTCGACCACGTCGTGAGCCGCGACGCCGGGGAGATCGCTGCCGCCGATGGCATCATTCTGCCAGGCGTCGGCGCTTTTGCAGACGCCATGGAAAAGCTCACCGCCGCAGGACTTGTGGCGCTGTTGCAGGAAGAAGCGGAGAAAAAACCGTTCCTCGGTATCTGTCTGGGCCACCAGCTGCTCTTCGAAGAAGGGCGTGAGTTCGGCATCACGAAAGGCCTCGGTCTTTTGCCAGGCATCGTGCGCGAGCTCGACGCCGGCGGGCAGAAGCTGCCGCACATCGGCTGGAACACCGCTCATCTTCTGCACGATTGCCCGCTCACAGAAGGCATTTCTGACGACAGCTATTTTTACTATGTTCACTCATTCTGCGCCGACACCGACGACCGCTACGTCGCCCTCGCAACAACCTACGGCGAGACATTTCCAGGCATGGTCTGGCGGGATCAGATCTTTGGCTGCCAGTTCCATCCGGAAAAAAGCGGCGACGTAGGTCTGCGCATTTTGAAAAATTTTGGGAGGTTGGTCGGATGATCTTATTACCAGCGATTGACATCAAGGACCGTACGCCGGTGCGCCTGTATCAGGGCAGCTTCGACACCGTGCATCAGGTGGCGCAGGATGCGCTCGAAACAGCGCGCCAGTTTGAAGCCGCCGGTGCTGAGTGGATCCACATGGTGGATCTCGACGGCGCCTGCGAGGGCCATCCGGTGAACGCAGATATTTTCCTTTCCGTCGCACGAGAAACGACGCTGAAGGTTGAGCTCGGCGGCGGCATTCGCACGATGGCTGATATCGACGGCTATCTTTCCGCCGGGATCAGCCGCGTCATCCTCGGCTCTGTGGCGCTGCACGATCCGGCGCTCGTGCGTGAAGCCGTGAAAAAATACGGCGAACAGATCGCTGTCGGCATCGACGCCAAAGACGGACGCGTGCGCGGCGGCGGCTGGCTGGAGGATTCCGATGTGCACTTCGTCGATCTCGCGAAAGCCATGGCAGAAGCCGGCGTGCAGACCATCATCTACACCGACATCGCCAAGGACGGCACCCTTACCGGGCCGACCCTCGCTGATTATGAAGCGCTCATCGCAGCCTGCCCAAGCGTGCGCATCATCGCCAGTGGCGGCATCCGCGATATTTCCAACATCGCTGCGCTGAAAGCCTGCGGCTGCTACGGCGCGATCTGCGGCAAATCCCTCTACGAAGGCACGCTCTCCCTCGAAGAAGCGCTGGCTCTGGCAAAGGAGGCGTGACGATGCTCGCAAAACGAATCATTCCATGTCTGGATGTGCGCGACGGCAAAGTCGTCAAGGGGATTAATTTCGTCGGCATCAAGGAAGTCGGCGATCCTGTGGAGCTGGCGAAGCAATATAGCGACAGTGGCGCCGACGAGATCGTTTTTCTTGACATCACCGCCAGCCACGAAGGCCGCGCCACCATGCTCGACGTTGTGCGCCGCACCGCCGAAGTGGTGTTCGTGCCGCTGACCGTTGGCGGCGGCATCCGCACCATCGACGACGTGCGCGACACGCTGCGCGCCGGCAGCGACAAGGTTGGCATCAATTCTGCAGCTGTGCGCAATCCTGAGCTCATCAACGAAGCGGCAAAGCTTTTCGGCCGTCAGTGTATCGTTGCGGCGGTTGACGCCAAGCGTGTGGACGACGGCAGCTGGCACGTTGTGATCAACGGCGGCCGCATCGACACGGGAAAAGATCTGCTCGAATGGGTACAGGAGCTGGAAGAGCGCGGTGCCGGCGAGATCCTCCTGACCTCGATGGACGCCGACGGCACCAAAGCCGGCTACGATCTGGAGATGACGAAAGCCGTCTGCGATCTCGTGAACATTCCGGTCATCGCTTCCGGCGGCGCTGGCTCGGTCGACGATTTTGCCGATGTGTTTGCAGCCACTGGCTGTGACGCAGCGCTGGCAGCGTCTCTTTTCCACTACGGCGAGCTTACGATCGACGAAGTCAAGGATGCCATGCGCGCCCGTGGCATTCCGGCACGATAAGGAGACAATCATGGATTTAGATAAATATTTTCAGAAAGGCGAACTCATTCCCGCCATCATCCAGGAAGTCGGCACTGGCGAGGTGCTGATGCTCGCGTATATGAACCGCGAAAGTCTGCAGAAAACCATCGAAACCGGCTACACCTGGTTCTGGAGCCGCTCCCGACAGGAGCTCTGGAACAAGGGCGCAACGTCTGGACACGTGCAGCGCGTGGTGAAAATGATGGGCGACTGTGACGACGACACGCTGCTTATTACCGTGGAGCAGACTGGTCCTGCCTGCCACACTGGCAGCCACAGCTGCTTTTTCAAAGCGATCATTTCCGGGGAGGACAACTGACAATGCAAAGTATGGAACATCTTTATCAGGTGGTCACTGACCGCCGCGATCATCCGCAGGAAAAATCCTACACTTGCTATCTTTTTGAGCAGGGGCTGGACAAGATCTGCAAAAAAATTGGCGAAGAATCTGCTGAAGTCATCATCGCTGCCAAGAACGGCGTGCAGGATGAGACCGTTGGCGAAGTGGCCGACCTGCTCTATCATCTCACTGTGATGCTGGTCGATCAGGGGATTCCGCTCTCTGCCGTTGACGATCTGCTGACAGAGCGCGCTGGCAAGATCGGCAATCTCAAAACCTTCCACCAGGTCGACCACGACAGCTGAGGAGGACAGTCATGAGTCAGCATCAACCGCAGCGCTCGCCGGTCGCGATCGGCGGGCTGATGGCGGCGTTGGCAGCGGTGTGCGGCTTTATGAGTCAGCTGCTGCCGTTTTTCTTTGGCTTTCTGGCGCCGCTGCCGCTGGCATTGGCAGCGATCTGGCTGTCCCGGCCGATGGCGCTGGCCTGTGGCGTCTGTTCGGCGCTGCTTGTGGGGATATTCATGGGACCGCTCGCCGGCGTGAGCTTTTTTCTGCGCTCGGTGTTTCTGGGACTGGTCATCGGATCTCTCGTGAAGGGCAAACGCCGCTACGGCGTGCTCTTTGCTGCAGCGACGCTGGCGCAGGCGCTCGGCACAGTGCTCTATCTTGCGCTGACGATGCTCATTTCCGGCACCGGCGCAACATTTCTCCAGCAGTTCGCCGGTGGCCTCGAAGAGGAAATGCTCAGCGCCGCCGACGAAATGGATCTCTTTAACGCCATGGCGACGAGCGGCCTGAGCGCCGCTGAAGCGGAGCAGACATTTGCCCGCGTCGTGCATTTCACGGTGCAGCTCACGCCGGCGATCTATGTGCTCATGTATGCTGCTCTCAGCGCTGTCGTGCTGCTGCTCCTGCACGCGCTCTGTCTGCGGCTGCGCACAGAAGTCCAGGTGAATCCGCCAAGATGGCAGGAGATCCTCATGCCGCCAGCGGTGCTCGTACCATTTCTCGTGGCGTGGATTTTGCTGCTTGTGGAGCGGCATTTGGACAATCAGGTCTTGTGGATTGTCTGCGCAAATGTTATGGTAATAGGAGCAGCCTGCATGGCGATGGATGGATTTTCTTACTGCCTTGCCAAGCTGAAATTTACAGAGAAGCCCTTTATGATCCAGCTGATCTATCTTATGCTGGCATTTCTCATGGGGTGGTATTTGATCGTGGTGTTTGTGGTGATCGGCGTGTTTGACAGCATCGCCGACTATCGCCAGCTGCGATCACAGAAAGGAGACAACACACAATGAAAGTGATTTTAACGGAAGATGTGCCAAAGGTCGGAAAGCGCGGCGAAGTCGTCGACGTCAAGAGCGGCTACGCTCACAACTTCCTCTTTAAGAACAATGTTGCCGTCGAAGCGACGAAAGGCAATCTGAAAAAGCTCGCTGAGCAGCAGGCTCAGGAAGCTGAAGAACGCGCCTACGAAAAAGCGCAGGCTGAAGGCATCGCTTCCAAGCTGAACGATCAGAAGGTCGTGATCAAAGCCAAGGAAGGCGCGAACGGCAAGCTTTTCGGCACCATCAGCAACAAGGAAGTGGCCGAAGAGATCAAAGCGCAGTACAACGTCGATCTCGACAAGCGCAAGATCACCCTCGACGACAAGATCAAAGAGCTCGGCACCTACAACGCGACCATCAAGCTTCATCCAGAAGTGAAGATCGCCGTCAAGGTTCAGGTCGTCGCTGAATAATTTTGCACAAAAAAGCGGAAGCCTTGCAATTTTTCTGCAAAGCTTCCGCTTTTCATTTTTTATAGGATGTTCTGCACCGCCTGCCAGGCATTTTCAGCAATGATTTCCGGCGTTTCCTTGGCGTCGATGGTATGGACGTTGTCGGCGATGCGCACATCGGCGAGCATGCGATACATTTCGCGCACCTGATAGAGCTGGCGCTGTGTCTCGTAGCGTTCGTGAACGTCGCCGCGGGCGTCGATGCGGCTCATGGCGAGCTGCTCGCTGAGATCGAAATAGAGCGTCAGATCCGGATGCAGCCGCGCGTCGGCCTGCTCGTTGAGGGCGAGGATCCACTCCAGCGTCAGCGTCTGGCTGTTGTAAGCCAGCGACGAGAGCACATAACGGTCACAGAGCACGATCTCGCCAGCGGCGAGATGCTGACGGATCTCCGCGATGTGTGCGAGCCGGTCGGCAGCAAAAAGCAGCGCGATCGTCGCTTCGTCAAAACGCGCGGCATCGCCCAACCCTTCGCGGATGAGACGGCCGATGGCGCCGTCGGTCGGCTCGCGTGTGAGCCAGACAGAATGGCCGGCGTTCGTCAATCGCTCAGCGAGGAGCGCGAGCTGCGTGCCCTTGCCGCTGCCGTCGATGCCCTCGAGGACGATGAAGCGTCCGCTCATGCCTGCACTCCGCCGAGGTTGAGATGCATGGCTTCCTTGATCTTCGCGATGTTCTCGTTGCCGATCTCGTTGGCGTGGGCGTTGCCCTGGCGGATGATGTCGCGCACGTCGTCGAGATGGGCTTCGTAATACGCGCGGCGTTCGCGGAATGGATCGAGGAGATCGTTGAGACTCTGGGTCAGGCGCTTTTTGCAGGCAACGCAGCCGATGGTGCCGGCTTTGCAGCGCTCGCAGATGTCCTCGTGTTCGTCTGGCGTGAAGACAGCGTGGTATTTGTTGACGACGCAGATGTCCGGATGACCAGGATCGGTGGCGCGGATGCGGCTAGGATCGGTGACAGCCTTGCTGACTTTTTCCTTGACGGTTTCCGGCGTGTCGGAAAGATAGATGGCGTTGCCCAGGCTCTTGCCCATTTTGGCGTTGCCGTCGAGCCCGGCCAAACGTGGGAATTCGCTGAGCTTGATCTCTGGCTCCTTGATCAGCGGGGTATCGCCGCAATAGAGATCGTTGAAGCGGCGCACCAGCTTGCGCGCGAGTTCGATGTGTGGCTTCTGGTCTTCGCCGACTGGCACAAGATCTGCGTTGCAGAAAGTGATGTCTGCCGCCTGGCTGACAGGATAGCCGATGAAGCCGTAGGTCATGTCGTCGTAGCCGTATTGCGCAGCTTCGGTTTTGACCGTTGGGTTGTGGCGCAGGGTGTTCATCGTGACGAACATTGAATAGAAGATCGTCAGCTCGGCGATGGATGGGATCTGGCTCTGCAGGAAGAGCGTCACCTTTTCAGGATCGAGACCAACAGAGAGGTTGTCGATGGCGACCTGCATGATGCTGTCGCTGATCAGCTCTGGACGCTCAAAGTGGGTCGTTAGCGCCTGGATGTCGGCGATCTCAATGAAGGTGTCGTAGTCGTGCTGCAGTTTCACACGGTTGGACAAACTGCCCACATAGTGACCAATGTGGAGACGACCAGTTGGACGGTCGCCAGTGAGGATGCGTTTCATAGTCATAAGTCTACTCCTTTTTCAAAAGCGCTGGGAGCGCGCCATATTTTGTCGGTTCACAATATATAAAGTATAAAATTTATCGCCGCCGTTGTCAATTCCAGCGGCGTCCTGCACAAAAAATAGACGCCCGGCGCGGCGTCTGATATAATGATAGAAGGCGCTACCATGATGGGTGAGCGAGCGCCGGTGGCGCTCACGGTTGCGAACCGACCGAGGCGGCAGCCGAGAAGCGGTTCCTCGTTTTTCGATTTTCTCGAAAGCGAGGTGGTGCTTATGGATATTCAAATCACAATTGAGCTCTTTGTTCTGGTGATTTCAGCCATTGGCTTGGGTATTTATATAGAACGTAAAAAATAGCCGCCCATTGTCCAGATGATATGCTCCCCATAGAGTAGATACTCGAAATAACAAAAATCGAGCCTACACTA
>URZX01000045.1 GCA_900552455.1 uncultured Peptococcaceae bacterium
GGGGTGATATGACGAGAAAAAGGCAGCCGATTGGTGACCTTTTTCGACAAGCTGCGACAGCCGCTGTGGGCTGTCGTTTTGTATCACAATCTGTTCTTGAAATCCTCGTAGCCAAATTCTCGCACGAGTTGATAGCCTGTCTGGGCACAGCCGCGATAGATGGCTGGCAGGGGCATGCCGTTAAAGGTGTTGGTCTTGACCATGGTGTAGAGAGCCATGTCGTCAAAAACGAGCGTATCGCCGACGGCGAGTGGCTTGTCGAAGGAATAATCTCCAATGACGTCGCCTGCCAGGCAGGTTGGTCCACCAAGGCGATAGGTGTGAGCGAATTCGTCTGGCTCGCCGGCATTTTCCAGCGGTGGGCGATAAGGCATTTCGATGACATCTGGCATATGGCAGGCGGCAGAGGTGTCAAGGATGGCGATGTCCATGCCGTTATGCACAAGATCGACGACAGATGTCACAAGATATCCGGCGTTCAGCACGACGGCTTCACCTGGTTCAAGATAAACGTCGACGCCGTAGGTTTCGCGCAACCGACGCACGGTGGCGATCAATGTATCGATGTCGTAATCGATGCGGGTAATGTGGTGACCGCCGCCGAGATTGAGCCATTTCATCTGGTGCAAAAGATCGCCGAAGTCACGCTCGACAACCTCCAGCGTTTCCACAAGGGCGTCTGCGTTCTGTTCGCAGAGGGTGTGGAAGTGCAGCCCGTCGATGCCTGTGAGATCTGCAGCATGCAGATCGTCGGCGAGAATGCCGAAGCGGCTTCCTTCCACGCAAGGATCGTAAATGGCGTGGTCCTGGGTGGAATGCATCGGATTGATGCGCAGTCCTGCGCTTTTTCCTGCTGCAAGGACGCGGTTCTTGAAATGATCCCACTGGGTGAGGCTGTTGAACACGATGTCGTCAGCATAGTCCAAAAGCTCGTCGAACCACTGATCCTGATACGCCGGACAGAAAACGTGGGTCTCGCCGCCCATCTCCTCATGGCCGAGGCGCGCTTCAAAAAGTCCGCTGGCTGTGGAACCACAGAGAACCTCACGGATCTGCGGATAGCACTGGTAGACGCTGAACGCTTTCTGAGCGAGGAGGATCTTGGCGCCGCTTTCATCCATGACATATTTCAGGATCTGCAGGTTCGTATCTAAAATTTCTTCATCAACAACAAAATAGGGGGTTTGCACCCCCTGTAATACTGGCCAGTTCTTCATCAGTCGACGAGCACCGGATTGCGTTCTTCGATCCAAGGCAGGCCCCACTTGTTCAGGGCTTCCATGAATGGATCCGGATCGAATTCTTCGATGTTCTTAACGCCAGGACCTTTCCAGACGCCGGTCATCAGGAGCATGGCGCCGATCATCGCTGGAACGCCGGTGGTGTAGCTGACAGCCTGGCTGCCAACTTCTTTGTAGCATTCCTGATGGTCGCAGACGTTGTAGAGCTGATAGGTTTTGTCCTTGCCGTCTTTTTTGCCGCGGAAAATGCAACCGATGTTGGTCTTGCCGACGGTGCGTGGGCCGAGGCTGGCAGGATCTGGCAGAACGGCTTTGAGGAACTGCAGCGGAACGATCTGCTTGCCTTCAAATTCGATCGGCTCGATGGAGGTCATGCCGACGTTTTCCAGGCAGCGCAGATGGGTGAGATAGCTTTCGCCGAAGGTCATAAAGAAACGGATGCGCTTGATACCAGGGATATTGAGCGCGAGGGATTCGATCTCTTCGTGGTGCAGGAGGTACATATCCTTCTTGCCAACCTGTGGGAAATCGTAGACGCGCTTGATCTCCATTGGTTCGGTTTCAACCCAGTGACCGTCTTCCCAGTAGCTGCCCTTGGCAGAAACTTCGCGGATATTGATCTCAGGGTTGAAGTTGGTCGCAAATGGGTAGCCGTGGTCGCCGCCGTTGCAGTCGAGAATGTCGATGTAGTTGATCTCGTCGAATTCGTGCTTCAGCGCATACGCTGCGAAAACGCTGGTGACCCCTGGGTCAAATCCGCTGCCGAGAAGCGCGGTGATGCCGGCTTCTTCGAAGCGTTCGCGATACGCCCACTGCCATTTGTATTCAAACTTGGCGGTGTCTTCTGGTTCGTAGTTGGCGGTGTCAACGTAGTCGGTCTTGGTTGCCAGGCAGGCATCCATGATGGTGAGATCCTGATATGGAAGAGCGAGGTTGACGACAACATCTGGCTGGAACTGTTCGATCAGCGCGATGATGTCTTCGGTCTTATCAGCGTCGAGCTGCGCGGTGTGGAGTTTTGTTTTCCCACCGGCGAGTTTTGCTGCGAGTTCATCGCACTTGCTCTTTGTGCGGCTCGCGATCATGACTTCTTCAAATACTTCACTGTTCTGGCACATTTTGTGGATCGCAACAGAAGCGACACCACCACAACCAATTACTAAAGCTTTTCCCAATTGAAAGTCCCTCCTTAAAAATTTTGCGATGGATGAGTGATTTTATTTAACATAGGCAAGCAGCATTTCGCGCAATACCTTGCAAGCAACAGCGGTGGAGACGCCGGAGGCGTCATAATGCGGCGAGAGCTCGTTCATGTCGAAGCCAACGACGTTAAGCGCTTCCAGCGCAAGCAGGGCTTCCTCCAGATCCTGGAAGAAAACGCCGCCAGCCTCTGGCGTGCCGGTGCCGCAGAAAAGCGATGGATCGAGCACATCGAGATCGAGCGTGACGTAAACAGGCACGTCGCTGCCGAGCGCCAGCACGACATCGAGCACGTCCTTGACATTGAACGGATGAAAATCCGTGTGCGCAAAGGCAAAATCCCACTCAGCGCGCTCGCCTGAACGAATGCCAAACTGGTGGATGCGCCCATCGCCCAAAAGATCGTGGCAACGGCGAATGACGGTGGCGTGGGACAAACGCTCGCCGAGGTAGTCGTCGCGCAGATCGGTGTGTGCGTCGAAATGGATGATGTGCAGCTCAGGATATTTCTGCACCATGGCGCGCACAGCGCCGAGCGTGACCAGATGTTCACCGCCGAGCATGACTGGCATCTTTCCAGCCTCCAGGATCTCAGCGGTACGCGCGCAGATCTCTTCGAGCACAGCCTCGGTGTTGCCAAACGGCAGCAGCAGGTCGCCGCTGTCGAACACGGCGATGTCCTCGAGATCCTTGTTCTGATACGGGCTGTAGGTCTCGATGCCGTCACTTTCCGCGCGAATGGCGCCAGGGCCAAAGCGCGTGCCCGGACGAAACGACGTCGTCCCGTCGAACGGCGCACCGAAGATCACAGCGCGGGCTTCGTCAAAATCTGCTTCCGCAGCGATAAAGTTCATGATATTTGGGTTCATTCGTCGTCTTCCTCCGGCTCTACATTCATGAGCAGATCCTGCACATAGTTTGGCAGATAGAAGCTGCCATGGTGCAGATTGGTGTTATAGTAGCGGGTGACAAGTCCGCGCGCATTCCAGCGCGCAGCGTCCATATCCTTGACAGGATGGTATTTTTTCGAAGCAAAGCCGAAGAGCCAGTGCCCGGATGGATAAGTTGGAATGTGCGCCTGATAGACGCGGGAAAGCGCAAAGCTGTCAACAATGCGCTTGTGCGCACGCTGCATGGCGCGGGCATCTTCTTTGTAGAACGGGCTTTCATGCTGATTGACCATGATGCCGTCAGCGTGCAGCGCCTTGAAGCAGTTGCCGTAAAATTCTTTCGTGAACAGCCCTTCGCCGGGACCGAACGGATCAGTGGAATCGACGATGATCAGATCGTACTCATCGACACATTTGCGCACATACTTGAGGCCGTCGGCAATGTGAATGTGCACCCGCGGATCGTCAAACCCACAGGCCGTCTGCGGCAACCATTCGCGGCAGACAGCGATGACGCGCTCGTCGATCTCGACAACGTCGATGTGTTCGATCTCCGGATAACGCGTGAGCTCGCGCAAACAGCCACCATCGCCGGCGCCGATAACGAGCACCTTGCGCACGTTTGGATGCACAGCCATTGGCACATGCACGATCATTTCATGGTAGATGAACTCATCCTTTTCGGTGAGCATCATGATCCCGTCCAGCGTGAGAAAGCGGCCAAATTCCTCGCTCTCGAATACATCGATGCGCTGAAAATCGCTTTGCTCCGTGTAGAGCTGGCGGTCAAATTTGATGGAGAATTTAACATCCTTGGAATGGGGTTCTGTATACCAAAGTTCCATTGTGTACCTCCTTAGTCGATGACGTTGAGCCTGTTGACACCCATGTCTTCCGGCCCGAGCATGCTGCAGCCTTTTTGCTTGGCGTAGCGGATGTATTCCACGATCTCCTTGGTGACAAGCTCACCTGGCGAGAGGATCGGAATGCCCGGCGGATAGATCATGACAAATTCGGCGCAGATATGGCCGACGCATTTCTCCAGCACCAGAGATTTCTTCGGCGCGTAAAACGCGCGGTGCGGCGTCATCTTGACAATCGGATTGATGTATTCCTGCTCAAACATATTAACAGCAGGCTTTTTGAAACGGCGACGGATTTCCTGTAGTGCGCCGATCAGGCGCTCAATATCTGCAGGGCGATCGCCGATGGAAATATACGCCAGGAAATTGCCAAGATCGCCGAGCTCCACCTGGATGTCGTATTCATCGCGCAGAAGGTCGTACACCTCAATGCCAGCAAGACCAAGGGCCAACGTATTGACAGAAAGCTTCGTGCGGTCAAAGTCGAACACACTGTCGCCATCGATCAGATCGTAGCCATACGCCCAGTAATCGCCAATGGCGTTGATCTCCCGGCGCGCATATTCCGCCATATCGAGCACACGGGCAAACGTCTCATGTCCGCGCAGCGCCAGATTGCGGCGGGAAATATCCAGACTCGACAAAAGCAGATAGGAGCCGCTCGTCGTCTGCGTCAGATTAATGATCTGGCGCACATAGTCCGCGTTCATATTTGGCCCCAGAAGCAGAATCGAGCTTTGCGTCAGCGAGCCGCCGCTCTTGTGCATGCTCACCGCCGCCATATCTGCACCGACGTGCATCGCCGCCTTTGGCAGCCCATCGCCAAAATAGAAATGCGTGCCGTGGGCTTCGTCAGCGAGCACCTTCATGCCATGGGCATGGGCGATCTCGACGATCGCCTCCAGATTGGAGCAGATGCCGTAGTACGTTGGATTGTTGACAAGCACCGCCTTCGCATTTGGGTGCGCCTCGATCGTTTTTTTCACATCCTCGATCTCCATGCCGAGAGAGATCCCCAGGCGCTGGTTCAGCTGGGGATTGATGTAGATCGGTTCGGCGTCAACGAGGACGAGGGCATCGATGACGCTGCGGTGGACGTTGCGCGGCAGGATGATCTGGTCGCCTGGCGAGACGACGGAGAGAATCATCGCCTGCACGGCGGAAGTGGTGCCGCCCACCATCAAAAAAGCCGCCTGTGCTTCAAAAGCATCGGCGGCAAGCATCTCGGCTTCGCGGATCACGCTGACTGGATGGCAGAGATTGTCCAGACATTTCATCGAGTTGACATCGATGGAAACGCAGGCCTCTCCAAGGAAAGCAGCGAGTTCTTTGTTGCCTTTGCCGCGCTTGTGACCAGGTACATCAAAGGGAACGATGCGCTGACTCTTAAAATCCTCCAGCGCGTCCAAGATTGGCATTCGATCCTGATTCACCAGAATTCCTCCTTCTTAGATTAAATCATCTTGGCAGCTCGGAACAAACGCTTTGCTGCGTCCGCTCGTCTCGGCTTCCGCCTCGGTCGGTTCGCAAACATGAGCGCCACCGGCGCTCGCTCACCCTTCCTTTCTCAGTAAACGTTGCAGCCGCTGAAGATCTCAATCATTTCGCGACGAAGATTCTGTGTGATCTCCAGACGTTTCTGAGGCTGCAGTTCATAAGCGTCCGTATTGAATAAATAATTTTGGATATCAAGCTCCTTAATGAGCATTTTTGTGTGATAGATGTTGGCCTGATAGATATTGATATCGACAGCGTCGTAGCGCTTCAGCGTCGCGTCATCAATATACTCCTGGATAGAGCTCATCGGATGATCGTTGAAGATCTTTTTGCCATCAACATCGCGCGTAAATCCGCGCACGCGATAATCCATCGTGATGATGTCCGAATCGAAGCTGCCGATCAGATAATCCAGCGTCGACAGCGGTGTGATCTCGCCACAGGTCGCAACATCAATGTCCACACGGAACGTAGCGATCGCGTTTTCCGGATGATATTCCGGATACGTGTGCACAGTCACGTGGCTCTTATCCAGATGGCCGACGATCGTGTCGCTCTTCTGCGATGGGACCATCGATCCCTCAGCGATCAGAAGCGTCACACTCGCCCCCTGCGGATCATAGTCCTGGTGGGCGATGTTCAGCACATTGGCCCCGATCATATCCGTGACATTGACAAGAATATCCGTGAGACGATCCGAGTTGTACTGTTCATCGATATATGCCACGTAATCCCGCTGCTCGCGAACAGTGCGCGCATAGCAGACATCATATATATTAAAGCTCAAAGCCTTCGTGAGGTTATTGAACCCATACAAGCGGAGCTTATCTTTCATCTTCCACTCTCTCCATTTCCCAAGAAAATGTCGCTGATTCTATGGCGCGCCTCGCCACGAGACGCCTGTCAAGCCATTTTAAGTATAGCAAGAGTCGGCCCCCGCGTCAATCGCAAGCGACGCCGCAGCCGGCGATTTTTCACCGTGCGCATCAGATTTTCGCCCGTCCTCCTCCGCGAAAAATCCTCACCAGCCTTCTCTGCCCATAGCCCAGAGTCCCGCCAGCAGACGACATATAAAAAAGTCGTATGAATTTTTGAAATTTTAACGCTGCCGCTTGTTTCCACCCGCCTGTCCTGTTATAATTCAAATTAAAGGAACCGATAAAAAGGATTAACCGTGGTCGCCGCCAGCGGCCACACGCAATGACAGAAAGGGGCAATGACTATGGGAACACACGAACACAACCATCCACACGCTGAAGCCGCCAGAGAGCGCGTCCGCGAAGGCGTCCGCCGCTCCAAACTGACCGTCGACCGTTTCCGCGAGCCAGAAAACAAAACTGCGCTGAAACACGCTGCGGCGATCATCAAGAACGACATTCTCGGCTTCTTCGGCGAAGTGCGCAACATCATCAAGCAGACAGAAGGGCTTGAAAGCTATGCCAACTGCAAGCAGAGCCCAACCTGCAACGACGCCATCGAAGAATACCGCGTCCACATCCCACCGATGTACGACGAAGTTCTCACCGACGAGCCCGTGAAACCAACGCCTGGCGCCGCTACTGTCAACGCCATCACAAGCGCAGCGCAGGCCGTCGGCGAAATCTTAGACGACGCCGGAAATGTTGAAGCCTTCGCCAACCGCCACCAGGCCTTCCCAGGCGATCCAACGAAATTCGATCCAAATCGCCCACAGCCTGAGATCTTCAAAGACGTCGACGATAAAATCCGCAAAACAACCACCGTCGTCGAAACGCCTGGCGAGATCAAAGTCGTCAAAGATCCAACCGCCAAGCCATACAAAGGCCCAGTTGAAACCGTCGTCGATGCAGCAACTGCCGTCGGCGAGATCCTCGACGACGCCGGCAACATCGAAGCCTTCGCCAACCGCCATCAGGCTTTCCCTGGCGACCCAACCAAATTTGACCCAAATCGCCCACAACCGGAAATTTTCAAGGACGTTGACAGTGCACTCAAGAAAAAAGTCACCGTCACCGAAACACCAGTCAACGAGGGCGAAAAATAATCTTTACAAAAAAAAATGAGCCGCGAAAATGTGCGGCTCAGTTTTTCTTTGCCATGAAAAAATACGCCCCACCGCAAAGGCAGGGCGTATCCAAAGGATTCAGGTATGAGGATTATTTGCTTTTCTTGTATTCTTTAACAGCTTCGGTCAGCGCTGGGACAACCTGGAAGAGGTCGCCAACGATGCCGTAGGTTGCGATTTCAAATACAGGAGCTTCTGGATCGTTGTTGATAGCGATGATCGTACCAGATTTTTCCATACCAACCTGGTGCTGGATAGCGCCGCTGATCCCGACAGAAACAAAGATGTCAGGGTTAACGGTCTTACCAGTCTGACCAACCTGCTGAGCAACTGGCATCCAGCCAGCGTCAACAGTCTTACGGCTACCTGCTACAACGCCGCCGAGTGCATCAGCGAGGTCTTCCAGGAGCTTGAAGTTTTCAGCTTTGCCGAGACCACGGCCACCGCAAACGATGATGTTCGCATCTTCAATGCGGATAGCGCCGTCGTCAACAGTCTGCACGAATTCAAGGAATTTGGTGCGGAGGTTTTCAGGTTTGATGGTGATCTTTTCGGTGATCACTGGAACCTTGCGGCCATCCTGACGTTCAGCCTTCTTGAACACAGCTGGACGAACGGTACCCATCTGAGGACGGGTGTTAGGGCAATAGATGTGACCCATGAGGTTACCGCCGAGTGCTGGACGGATCCAGGTTACAACGCCGTCTTTGTCGATTTCCAGCTCGGTGCAGTCTGCGGTCAGACCAGTGTGCATGTTGCAGGCAACTTTTGGACCGAGGTCACGACCATTGAAGGTTGCGCCAAAGAGGATAGCGGATGGTTTGTGCTTGTTGATCAGTTCGATGACAGCCTGGGAATAAGCTTCGGTGCCATAGTGTGCAAATTCAGGGCCTTCAACAGAAACGACCTTGTCTGCGCCATAAGCAGCAGCTTCTTCGATGCATTTCTTGTTGTCTTCGCCGATGACCATAGCCCAAACTTCCTGGCCGCATTCGACGGCCATGCGTTTTGCTTCGTTCAACAATTCGAGGCCGACGTTTTTAGGTTCATTGTTTTCCTGTTCAATGAAGACCCAAAGGTTTTTATATTCTTTCAGATCCATGTTTTTTCAGCCTCCCTTAGATCAAGTTGTTTTCAGTCAGTTTTGCCATCAGGTTCGCAACAGATTCTTTGGCGTCCTTACCGGTGACGTCTTCACCACGGGTGCGCATTTTTGGTGGATGTGCGCTGCGAACGTTGGTTGGGGAACCCTTGAGACCGATCTTGGTACGGTCGAGGGCTTCGCCGAGCATGTCAGCAGAGATCCATTCAACTTTAGCGCGCTTTGCAGCGATCTTACCGCGAACGGTACCACGACGTGGTTTGTTGATGTCTTTGGTAACAGCGATCAGTGCAGGGAGCTTGGTTTCGAGGACTTCGTAGCCCATTTCATGAGCACGTTTGGTCTTCAGGGTTTCGCCAGCAACTTCTGCACCGATGCAGTAGGTGATCTGTGGCAGACCGAGGTGTTCTGCAAGTTCAGGACCAACCTGACCGGTATCACCGTCGACAGCCATGATGCCGCAGACGATCAGGTCAAATGGTGCGCCCTGTTTTTCTTCCAGATATTTCGTTGCAACTGCAAGGGAGTAGCTGGTCGCATAGGTATCTGCACCACCGAATGCACGGTCGGTGAGGAGATATGCTGCATCGCAGCCCATGCTGATGCATTCACGGAGCGCTTCTTCTGCAGGAGGAGGCCCCATGGTCAGCAGGGTGATGGTGGTATCTGGATTCTGTTCTTTCAGAGTGACTGCAGTTTCAACTGCGTTCAAGTCCATTGGGTTAACAATACTTGGTACCCCTTTACGGATCAGGGTATTGGTTACTGGATCGACCTTAATTTCGGAGGTATCCGGAACCTGTTTAATGCATGCTAAGATTCTCATAGTTCACTGCTCCTCTTTCTTCGTTATGAAATTTCAACGATCTCTAACAATCAGCCTTGTTTAGACAGGAAGCCGTGACCCTGGGTTGGATAGTTCCAGTCATAGCCAGGGCGGCGTTCGTTGAGACGTTCGCAAACAAGACGGCAGTTCCCGCATTCGAGGCAACCGACGTGGTCAAAGGTCATAATATCGTTGATGTCGTCCCATTTGTAACGTTCAGCAGGGCAGCTATAGGTGCAGGCACGATGGGTGCAGGTACGGCATGCTTCTTTATCAATGACGATGTGTGCGTGTTCGTCATCACTGTCGAAACGGTCGGCCGCAAGACGGTCGTCCATGTTCAATTTTTTCATCATAATGAGAATACCCCCTTGATTGCATCTTTTGCTACGCTAAACACTTTGACCTTAGGCAGACCCTTAACGATGGTCTTCACAACGCCCTGAGCTGCGCCGCCATCAACTTTGTACATGCTCTGGAGCGCGTTGATAGCGAGATCTGGATAGGTCGTGAAGAGGTGTTCGCTGTTGGCCATGTAGTGATGCGCATTCTTGAGCGTCTTAAAGTCATTCAGGGTGTTGTGTTCAAGACGTGCAGTATACATGCTCAGGAAATCTTTCGTGAAGATGCCTTTTGCGAGTGCCTGTTCAGCGGTTTCAGCTGCTGCGATACCACTCATGATGGCATAGTCCATACCACGAACGGTGTAACCACGGTTCAGGCAGAGACCTGCAGCGTCACCGGTAACGAGGATCCCGTCGCCGCAGAATTCGGAGAAGGAGTCGTAGCCGCCTTCTGGAATAAGGTGTGCGGTGTATTCAACGAGTTCGCCGCCATCGATGTATTTACCGATGATTGGATGTTCTTTGAGCGCTTCCATAGCGTCTGGCAGATGCAGGCCGCTTTCTTTCCAGGTCTTGGAATCCTGTACAAGACCGATGGAAATGGTGTCCTTGTTGGTGTACATGAAGAGACCACCAAAGATGCCCTGGTTTGCAGAGCCCATACCAAGGAGAGCGACACCCTTGTCGCTGTCGGTGTTGAAGCGGTCGTTGATGACGTTTTCTTTGAGACGGATGACGGATTTCACGCCGACTGCGATGTTTTCGAGACGGATTGGATCGATAACGCCAGCGCGTTCTGCAACGAGGGCGTTAACACCTTCTGCGTCGATGACGAGATCGCATTCGAGGGATTCTTCGCCAACGGTAACACCGCATACGCGGCCATCTTTGCGGATGAGGCCGTCTACGCAAGCGCCGCCGATAACGAGACCGCCAGCTTCTTCAACTTTGCCAGCGAGCCACTTATCGAATTTTTCACGCAGCACGCTGTAGGACTGGTTGCCCAGCGCGTTGGTCGTGGTATCGATGATGACAGCGTCTTCGTCGTTCATCATCATCAGATATTCCTGATTGATTTCGCGTTCGAGCGGAGCATCCTTCCACGCGTCGCCCATGAGCTTGTCAAGAGCATAGGTGTAGATACGGCCGCCGGATACATTCTTTGCACCACTGTAAGGGGCCTTTTCCAAAACGAGGACCTTGCGGCCTGCTTTGGAGAGACGATATGCCGCAGACAAACCTGCTAAGCCACCGCCGATGACGATCACTTCAAATCTTTCTTCTGACATGTTTCTCCCACCTCATTTAATATTGAGATTTAAACAACTCATACCTTTTGGCGTCTTAGGCGCCGAAAAATCCTTTGCAATTGTGTCGCACAATTACAATTTGTACTCTCTTATCTTACAATAATTTTCAGACTATTTCAAAGGGTATTTTCGAACGCATAAGCGCAAATCCATTGTTCTTCATTATTATTATCATAAATCATCGTGGATGCGTCAAGACCGATTTTTTAATAGGTACGACTAAAATATTGCGATGGATGGCGCAGCGCGTTGCCCGGAGCGCTCATAAATCACCATTTCCGTAATTTATCGCGCAACGATCGCCAGAAATTTTCATCAAAAATGAGCAAAAAAATCAAATTATGACGCCTCACTGCTGAATGTCGACCACGAAAGAACGGCTCTGTTAACATAAGATTCAAACAGTTTGTATTTTTGTGATCGCCTTGTCTTTTGGTAGCGTTGCGACCATTTTTGTCTGTCGGCGTCCGCGATTATTTTACACATATGTGTCCATGCCGTTTTTTTACCTGTGAGCAGTTGTCTTGCACAAAAATATTGTAAGCAGTCGCCCTGCGACCATTTAAAAACGAAACCTGCCAGCTGCCGGAACAAAAGACTACCCGCAGCCGGAGATTTGGCGTATAATCAGAGTCAGGAACAATCCATTTTGAAAGGAGTTTTTATTTTGGCTAAACGAATTTTGATCGTCGGCGGGGTTGCCGGTGGTGCGTCTTGCGCTGCCCGCCTGCGCCGTCTGGATGAAACGGCGGAGATCGTGCTTTTTGAGCGCGGCGAATATATTTCTTTCGCAAACTGCGGCCTTCCTTATTATATCGGCGGTGTGATCCCAAAACGTGAGCAGCTGCTGGTGCAGGATGTGAAGACGATGAACGCCTGGTTCAATCTGGAGATCCACACAAAGGCAGAGGTCATCGCCATCCAGCCTGAGCAGAAAACGGTGACGGTCCGCTATCTGCGCACCGGCGAGGAACGCCAGGAGCGCTACGATGTGCTCGTGCTCTCCCCTGGTGCATCGCCGATCGTGCCACGGCTGGAAGGTCTCGAAGAGGCGCGCGACCGCATCTTCACCATCCGCAACATCGCTGACGTGGATGCGCTCAAAGGATTTATGGACACCACTGCGCCAAAAACAGCTGTGGTCGTTGGCGGCGGCTTCATTGGGCTGGAGATGGCGGAAAATCTGCGCCACAAGGGCTTGGATGTCCATCTCGTAGAAGCAGCCGATCAGGTGATGACGGCGCTTGATCCGGAAATGGCGACGCTCATCGCTGCTGAGCTAAAAAAGAATGGCGTCAAGCTTTCCCTCGGCACTGCTATCCAGGGCTTCGCCGACGCTGGCAAAACCGTCGTTCTTGCTGACGGCAGCCGCATCGCTACGGATCTCACAGTGCTGGCCATCGGCGTGCGCCCAGAAAGTGGGCTCATCAAAGACGCTGGTCTTGCTGTGAACGAACGCGGCGCGATCGTCATCGATGATCAATTCCGTGTCGCCGGCGCAGAGGATATCTATGCCATCGGCGATGCAGTAGAGACGACGGACCGCATCTTTGGCGAAAAAACGCAGATTCCGCTGGCCGGTCCTGCCAACCGCATGGGCCGCATGGTCGCAGACATCATCTGCGGCAAGGACAAGCATTACAAGGGCAGCCTCGGCAGCTCGATCGTGCGGGTGTTCAAGGTGCAAGCGGCCTCCACTGGCAAAAACGAAAAACAGCTCAAACAAATGGGCATGGACTATCGCTCCATCCATCTCTATCCAGCCAACCACGCCACCTATTATCCAGGCGCTTCCCAGATCAGTCTGAAGGTGCTCTACGCGCCTGAAGACGGCAAGCTCTACGGCGCGCAGGCTGTTGGCCAGGAGGGCTGCGATAAAACGATCGACGTGATCGCCACAGCAATCGCTGGCGACATGAGCGTCTACGATCTTGCCGATGTGGAGCTCTGCTACGCGCCACCGTTCAACACGGCAAAATCTGCAGTCAACTACGCTGGCTACATCGCTGAAAATCTGCGCGACGGCGAAGCATATTTCGACGACGTCGCCCATATCGAAGGACTCGTCGCCAGCGGTGCAACGGTGCTCGACGTGCGCGGCAAAAAAGAGATCGAAAAAGTGCCGCTGCCATCCACGCTGCAGATCCCGCTGCCTGAACTGCGCAAACGTCTGCACGAGGTTCCAGCAGACGGCCCGGTCTACGTTTCCTGCATGGTTGGTCTGCGCGGTCACATCGCCAGCCGCATCCTGCAGCAAAATTGCATTGACGCGATCAACGTCGGAGGCGGCGCGAAACTCTACACGCAGAGCAAGCTTTCCTGAGGACGCCTGCAAGGTGATATGCTCCCCATAGAGTAGATACTCGAAATAACAAAAATCGAGCCTACAC
>URZX01000046.1 GCA_900552455.1 uncultured Peptococcaceae bacterium
GGGTGATATGACGAGAAAAAGGCAGCCGATTGGTGACCTTTTTCGACAAGCTGCCGCCGGACAAGATTGTCCGGCGGCTGAGGCAGGCTAATTTTATTCTGCCAGAAAACGTTCGAGGATCGCAGCCAGCTGTGCGCGGGTCGCATCGCCCTGTGGCACAATGGTCTCAGCGGTCATGCCGGTGATGAGGCCTTTAGCGTTCGCCCAGGAGAGTGCGTCCGTCGCCCAGTCAGAAACGCTGGCGGCATCAGCATAAACGCCCAGATCCGCACGAGCGCTCACATCCTGGCCTTTGAACGCAGCGTAATTGCAGAGAATGGCAGCGAGCTGTTCGCGAGTGAGGGTGTCGTTTGCTCCGAAGGTATCTCCGTATCCGCTGACGACACCGTTCGCTGCCGCCCAGTTCACAGCATCCGCATACCAGGCATCGGCATCCACATCCGTGAAGCCGGCATTCTCAGCAGCCGGACCACCTTCCAGACGATAGAGGATGGAGACAAGCATGCCGCGGGTGGTGCTGGTGTTTGGCGCGAAGGTATTGTCGGCGGTGCCGGTCATAAGGCCATTGTCATACACATACTGCACTGCGTCAGCGAACCAATCGTTGGCGTCCACATCGGTAAATGGCAGGCCGCTTTCAGCAGGTTCTTCGCCCAGCTCGTAAACCGCCATGGTGCCGGAAACTTCGCAGGCTGCAAGCAGCAGCGCCTGGCCAGTCGCGCTGTCGGCAGCCGGAACAAAGCTCATCCCTTCGACAGAAACGTCATCCTTGACATCTTCGCTGAAATCGCGGCTGTTGATGTAGTTCACATAGGTCGCATTGGCAGGATCGGTGATGTCGTAGACCATGATGCCGCTCGTGCGCTCGAGGGTAACGAAGGCGTAGGTGCGGCCATCGACTTCGCCGGTGATGACGGATTCTGCTTCAGGCCCTTTTTTGCCGGAGCGATCATCGATGCTCTTATCGTCGTTGGAGCAGTTGAAGTTGTCCGGAACATAGGCGCCGGTCTTGGCTTCGAAATCATTGCCGCTGGAATACACCTCGGTCATGCCTGTTTCGCTGACTTCAAAAATCGTGAAAGAGCGACCGCCAAAGAGATAATCGGTGTTGGCATCAAGGCCGTCGTAATCGCTCGAATCAAAATACACGACCTTGCCAGCAACTTCGCCTTCCTTAATATTGCCAGCAGGGGAAGCCATGCCACCATCCACCTCAAGCTCATTGAGGTAGAAGCCTTCCGTGTCCTCCTCTCCCCATTCGCGACTGTCGCCTTCGTTGGCAGTGAGGAGATAGGTCTTGCCATTCGCTTCATAGAGGCTGATGCCGTCTGGCATGCGGATGCTCTTTACACCAGGATAGGTGCGGGCAGCGTACTGCTCGTCGTCTTTGTTGATGTCAAACGCCGTTTCGCCGAGATCCTCGAAGCCAGCAGAATAGATACCATCGACGCGTTCCGCATCAAGATCGATCACAGCGATGGCGTTCGCTTCCTGCAGGGAAACATAGGCTTTGTCGTTCGAGGCTGCAATGTATTCCGGTTCCAGATCAACAGCTGGGGCAGTATTTTTCTTGAGGATGATGCCCATGCCAGCGAGGGTCTCATGGTCGAAGGCGTCAAAGCCGACATTTACCGCCGCACCAGACGTCGCATCAATGATGCTCACCGTACCGGCAGGATCGCTGCCATCCACATAGCCCAGGCGAGGTTCGCCTTCGTTGGCTGTGAGGATTTTCGTGCCATCAGGCGTGAAGGTGACCATGTCCGGCTGCACACCCACCTCGATCGCGCGCTGGAAGGTCAAGCCGCCATCAGCACCACAGCTGAAGAGCGCCACATACCCGTTTGCATCATACGCTTCTGCCTGGATCGCTGCAGCCAGCGTCTGCCCATCCGGAGAAACAGCGACCGACGTCATATCGCCGTAGGTGAAACCACTGACCAAATTTTTCACATCAATCTCCGTCGCCGACAGATCCTGCACACTGTTCGTCGACGCCAGGCCACTCAGAGACACACAATCCAGTGTTCCCTTGACCCCGTTAATCACATAGGCACAATCGTTCACATTATTGTAGACAACAATCTCTGCGCTGCCGCCGTCTGGATTCATCACGCCGGAATTATAGCGGCCAATCTGAGTCAGATCCAGCGCCGCATTGCCATTTTCATAGCCCGTATACTGTTTGTCCGTGGTCACGACTGGCGTGTAGCCTTCGGCATCTGCCGCCAGCGCCGGAGCGATCGGCGCAGCCTGCGTCATCATCGCACAGGCAAGCACAAAGGCTGTCAAATGTTTGCTGCTTTTTCTCATGTTTTTTCTCCTTTGATCATTCAGTAATGGTTCGGAAAGTCACACACTTTCCCGCAATTGTTCCCATTATAAAAAAGCAACGTAAAAACACAAACAGCCCTCTCGAAAAATCTATGTAAACCTGCGCGCATAAAAAATGCCTGCTTCGCCAAATCGCGAAACAGGCATGGATCATTCACGCGCGAGCAAGGACGACCGTTTCACCGTCAGATAGAGAAAGAACAACCTGGTCATTCTCGACAGGCATCACAAGCGGCTCCGCCTCTTCAGCGAGATCGAGCACGCGAACACCATCGTCGGTATCTTCAAGCGGCAGTGCCAGGAAAACATCGCCACCCTGCGGCAATTCCAGCGTGAGCCGCGTTCCTCCAGCCTCATCCAGCGCCAGCGGCGCGATCGGAATCACGAACGGCGCCATCTTAGCCGCTTCACACGCGCTCTGCGACAGGCTCACAGCGATACGCGTGCAGCCATTTTCGCTGGAAATCGTCGTTATGCTGCCATCTTCACACTCCACCATGGTCGTTTCATTTCCTTCCGGTGTACGCACCGTCATCGTGCGCCGTGCGTCCGTCTCCACAAGCTCCGCCACGCCGCCATCGGCTCGCGTCACCGTTTCGTACATTGCCGCCGGCTCTTCCGCCTCCGCCGGTAAAGTGCCCCCAGCCAATTGCACCATTGCAAACACCGCCACGATCAGCGCCAGTCCTCGTTTGATCATTCTCTTACACCCTATTCCCTTTTTGTAGTTTCATATAATATTATAGAAGCACCTTGTAAACGTCAGCACTTTGCTCAGGAAAAATGTTTGTAAACTGCTGCAAATGTCACGAAATGGCAACGATTGTTACGAAAATATCTTTATCAGCACTCTTCTCTTGCGAGTGCTGATAAATCGTGCTATCATACAATTGTACCAAGAGAGAAGGACCTGAAAGGGGTTCCTCCCCATAGGGCATAAGCAAATATGAATATGTTCAAAGAAATGGAGGAATGACTTATGTTACCTAAAATTTTTGGTGAAGATTTATTTGACGATTTCTTTAATGATGATTTTATGATGCGTCCAATGCGCAACACAGTCCCTCAGATGATGAAGACCGACGTTCGCGAACTCGACGGCGCATATGAACTCGATATGGATCTGCCAGGCTTTAAGAAGGAAGACATCAAAGTCGACCTGAAAGACGGCACTCTCACCATCAGCGCAGCGCGCAACGCCGAAACCAACGAAAAAGACGACAGCGGCAAACTCATTCGCCAGGAACGCTACAGCGGCTCCTGCAAGCGCAGCTTCTACGTCGGCGACATCAAAGCCACCGATATCAGCGCCAAATATGAAGACGGCATCCTGAAACTCGTCGTCCCTAAATTTGACAAACAAGCCGTTCCAAGCGGCTCCACCATCGCCATCGAATGATCGGCGCATGATCACTCCAGATAAGGCAAGCATACAAAGACATTGATTTTTCCGCCAAACATTGACATACATACACCCCCTTATCAAACACCCCCTCGCCCGGCCAGACGAGGGGATGTTTTGTTTTCGTAGGACGTTACTTTAAATAGAGAACGGCACCGTAATCGCATGGTGCCATTATCCGTCTCACCCCTCCGCCGCTTCCTTCTGCTTCATCACTTCGCGCACGGCGTCGAGGATGAATTCGCGGCCTAGGCGGGTGTCGATGCAGAGATCGTAATGGTCGGAGTAACCCCAGGTTTGGTTGGTGTAGTAGTCATAGTTGTCGGCGCGGCGGCGATCGGTGCGGGCGATGGCGGCGCGAGCCTGTGCTTCATCCATATTTTCTGTGCGGATGATGCGCGCTACACGGCGCTCGAGAGGCGCGTGCAGGAAGAGGCTGACGCAGCGGTCGTAATCGCGTAGGATATAATCGGAGCAGCGACCGACGATGACGCAGTTGCCGCCAGCGGCAAGATCGCGGATGACTTTTGTCTGAGCGCCGAAGATGACGTCCTTCGGTGCGTCGTCGCTGTTGGAATAGACATACATCTGATTGAAAAGATCGTGGATGAGGTGGCTGCCCATGCTTTCCTCGTTTTTCTGGATGTAGTCTTCGGAATAGCCGGTGATGCCGGCGGTCTCGGAGATGATCTCCTTGTCGTAAAAATCAAAGCCGAGCTTGAGGGCGAGATATTGACCAATGGCATGGCCGCCGCTGCCGTACTGACGGCCGATGGAGATCACCCAGCCGCCGTGCTGCATCTCTGCATAGGTTGGAACGACGTCGCTCTCGACTTCGGCGATGGTGCGGTCGAAAATGTGGATCTTGCGACCAAAGAGCCGAGCGATATAGCCGACGAGAAAAGCGGCGACGAGGGTGCCTTCGCGAACGCCGTTGAGTCGGTGTGCAAACACGAACGAAAGCATGACGGCGACGACGGTCATGGTGACGTCGTTGGCGATCTTGGTGTAGCCAAAATCGGTGTGCCAGGTGGTGCTGATGGCGCGCACGAGGGATTCGCCGGGAAGCATGGCGACGTTGGCGAGCATCTCAAGATACACACCAAAGCCGAGGATGACGCAGCCTGCCAACAGGAAAAGGATCTTTTCAATATACAGATCCAGGCTCACGTTTTCTATAAAAATGCCGGTAAGATCGATGGCATAGCCAAAGACGACGCAGATCGGGATCTGCAGCGCGTGCTCAAGCTTAAAATTGCGCCGGAGAATGACGAGCTGCGCAAGCACCATGAGCATATTCACGGCGATGGTAAATTCGCCGAGGCTGAAGGGAAAATTGAGGCTCAGCACATACGGCACGGAAGAGATCGGCGAGGTGCCGAGATCGGCTTTGGTGATGACGCTGATGCCGAACGAATTGATAAAGACACCGATGAAAAACAGAATGTAACGTTTTAATTTATTGGCGGTCACTACCGTCGCTCCTTTCTGTGAAAACATGAAAAAAATATCGGCCCCACTGAGGCCAACGTTTTCATTATAACGCAAAATTCCACGCTGCGCAAGACATCGCCCTTGACAGCGCGGGGCGCCGCCTGTTATAGTGAACGCACTATCTCGCAAAGGAGGCCACGCCCCATGACACACGACATGCGCCGCAAGCGCCAGGCGCTCGCGCCTGAAGCCTGCGCTGATATTCTCGCCCAGGAGAGCCACGGTGTGCTCGCTCTTGCTGGTGACGATTTTCCCTACGCTGTGCCGCTGAGCTATGTCTACACAGACGACGCACTCTATTTTCACTGCGCCAGAGAAGGGATGAAGCTGGAGCTCGCCCGCCGCGACAGCCGCGCAAGTTTTTGCGTTGTCGCAGAAGACCACATCGTGCCAGAAGCATACACAACCTACTACCGCAGCGTGATCTGTTTTGGCCAGCTGTCAGAGATCACGGACGACGACGAAAAGCGCGCCGCGATCGAAGCGCTTGGCCGCAAATACGCGCCCCACGAATCAAACGATCATCTCGCTGAAGAGATCCATCGCCATTGGTCGGCGCTCTGCATCCTCAAGCTCACACCAGAACGCATCACCGGCAAAGAAGCGATCGAGCTTGTGCAGGCGCGCGAAAGCTGAGCGCAGATTTCGCAGCCAGCCAGGCAGCGTTTGTGCCAAAAGCTGGAAAAAGATGCCGCGATGGTCTAAAATAAAAGATTGCACAAAAAATGGAACCCTGCATGGGGTTCCATTTTTCGCTATCAGCGGCTGATGATATAGATGATGTTGCTGCCACAATCCCAGACCACATCGGCGAATGGCTCGATCAACGCGCGCACTGGCAGCATCAGGCGATCGCCAACGATCTGCACCGGCACGTTCATCGTTGCTTCTTTGTGCTGGGCGGGGTCATAATTATCCGCTGTGCCATAGTCAACGGTGTAAGATGGCAGGAGGCCGTCGTGTCCCTGCGAGAAGGTGAGCCAGTAATCCGGCTCTGTGCCCACAGGCTCAACGCTGATCTTCCACCACGGATCGCTCTGCAGAATATTCACGGTGTATTCCCCAGGCATGGCGGCAACGATTGGCCGCGATGGCGCCAGAGAAACGCCGTTTTGCACGACTGGCTGCTGATCAGGGAATTCGAGCTTGACGCCGTCCCAAACAATCGTTGGTGTTTCATAATCCCAGCGCTCGGTATAATCAATCTCAAAACCATCTGTGCCCATATCGATCAGAATCTGCTCTTCGCTTGGCACTGAACCATCGGTATCATCTTTATCCAAATTGACAAAGAACTCCGAAAGCGCCTCATCATGCAAATGCCCCACACCACTGATAAAGCGGGACACTTTCCAAGTGCCGTCCTGCTTCGTCAGGACCATGGCTTCGCCGCAAGTTGCATAGGAATCGAAACTTCCGGTATGCTCACCATACATGGTCATCGCTGCGTAGTGCTGCAAAAATACTTTTATTGTGTGATCATCAATGAGATTATAGCCATCAATACGCGCTTCTCCTTCTTTATCAGAGATTTCATAGCCGGATCAGCTACGGCGTGCCACGGCGTTGCGCGCTTCTACCTGCTTGCGCAGATAATCGCTGGCGAAATCATTTTCATCCAGAAAAACGAACTCGCCACAGTAAGACGCAATGTACGCATCGTCCACCCGCTGCACCACTTCAAGTGCAGCATTCACGTTTTCATCGTCCGTCACAAATCCTTCGTGGTTAATATTTTCCACAACAGAAGTTTCTGTGGCTTCAGCCGCCGTGTTTTCATCAGCCAACGCTGGAAAAGCTGTGAACACGCTCAACATCAACACCATAACAAATAATTTCACTTTCAACATTCCAATCGCCCCTTTCTCGTCATCGTTCTTCAACAGTCCGATCCCTCCTTCCAGCGGCCGCAGCGTCCGTTTTCGAATGAGCATTCCCGCAGGCGAGTTTCTGCCCCACAGAGCACTGCAAAGATCCTCGTTGAATCCTTCCGCCACAGCCGACTGAACGATCGATCTGATTAAAGCCTACACCTTTGCAGCACCACTTTCAATGATTGTGAAGACGAATTAAGAAAAAATTAGGAATTCCTTCATTTTATGTTCATTTTTTATTCCGTAAAATATTAATTCCCCCACTCTGCGCGCAGAGTGGGGGAATTGTTTTCAAGCTGTCAGCACTGCCTCTGCCACGGCGTCGGCGACGGCTGATGCGCCTTCGTCTGTGAGGTGGATGCCGTCGTCCAGGAACCATTCCGGATGATCTTTGGTGAGGCCATAAATATCGACCAGCGTAAGATCGTAGGCTTCGGCGGTTTCGGCGATGGCGGCGTTCATGCTGTCGTAAACAGCAGGCTGCACGCCATAGGTTCGCCAGGTGTGCTGTTCTTCAAGATGCGGCGCCGGTGGTGTGCAGATGATGACGCGCGGCTTGCTCTCGAGCTCGACATAGGTTCGCACGAGCTTGTCATACTCAGCAGCAAACGTCTCAACACCGCGCCAGCTGGCGCCATTGGTGTCGTTGGTGCCAAACATCAACACGACGATGTCGGGCTTTGTCGCGACGCTGGCATCGTAATGGGTGGTGGTGCTGTAGGGATAATCGCCGCTGTCCATGGCTGTAGTGCCGCTAACGCCATAATTGTCGACAATGTAGCCGTCGCCGAGGCGCTCAGCGAAAAAGCTTGGATAACCGGTGGCGCCGTAGCCTTCGGTGTTGCTGTCGCCAACACAGGCAACGCTGATCACCGGCGCAGGCTCGCCAGGTGCAGACGTTTCCTCTGCTGCGCTGTGGCCACAGCCAGCGAGCACCAGCGCGCAAAGCACGGCGGCAAAAAAATATTTAGAATGCACGAGAAAATCCTCCTTTGTCATTCGCCAGATAAATCTTTTATTATACCACGAACCGCTGCGAAATTCCGCGCTCTGTCGTAATCGACGCCCTCACGTCGTAAATGACACATTTACAGGCTATCGCGCAGCTGCGGAAACGCGATGACGGGCTCGGGATGCTGTGGATGGTCGCCGATGTGCTTTTCCATCCATGCCATGTTGTACCAGCGACCAAATTTGTAGCCGCAGCGCTGAAATTCGCCAACCATGCGATAGCCCATGTGCGCGTGAAAATCGATGCTGTTGCGCGTCAGATAATCGTCGTCGGCGCCGTCGGGCACGCCGATGCAGGCGCAAAGGCTCTGGATATGCTGCGCGCGGCTCACGCGCTCGATCGCTTCGTAAAGCGCGCGTCCAACGCCGCTGTGTCGGCTTTTCATATCAACATAGATGGACGTTTCCGCGCACCAGTCGTAGGCAGCGCGCCCGACGAACGGGCTGGTGTAGGCGTAGCCAAGGATGTGTCCCCCTGCTTCGGCGATAAGATAGGGGTAGCGCTGCAGCGTGTGGATGATGCGGCGGCGAAATTCGTCTTCGCTGGGCACGACGGTCTCAAAGGAAATGGCTGTCTCACGAACGTATGGCGCATAAAGATCGAGCAGCGCTGCTGCGTCGTCTGGCGTGGCGACGCGGATGGTGATGTCTGACATGGTTGGATGCCTCCGTTTCGTTGTTTGCACTTATTATAGTCGATTCGCGAGCATCCTGCAATTTGCGGAAGGCTTTCTCCCACACAACATGAAAAACCGCAGGACGCCCACTGTCCTGCGGTTTTCTATTGCGGATTGTACAAAGAGATAGGATTTGTACCGACAGCTTTTTTGCAGAGGGAGATTGGAGAAAGCCCTGCAAAGCTTGCGATCATGCTGTCGGCTATGTCTAGAGGAAGGTCTGTTTTCTTTTTCAAGTAAAACAATCAGTTTTTAAGTAGAGGAGTAGAGGTGTGATTGTCTTGTGTTGGATCTGCACCTTTCGGTACAAATATTTACCCATAAGAGCCCGTCCATGTGTTGCCCATCACACGAACAGTCTCCCACAAAAAAGCCTGTTTACGAATCGCTGCGGCGGCGAGCCTGCGACTCTCGCCGTCACTGCTTGGTGTTTTCATGCCGCTGCTGTAAAGGGGGAAACAACGCGCGGCCAGATGATGAAATGGATTTGTCACACGTACCGTGTGGAGGTTACGCTCTCGCGATTGCGACGCCGAGAGCGATGGCTGCTTGTTCTTCATCGGAACCTGGTTCCGGAGAATCGAGGATGGCCAGGCCATCAGCGACCAGATTGCAGCCTAAGCGGACAGCATCCTGAGCCCAAAGGTCCATGTATTCGCCGCTGTTCCAATTGTAGGAGCCAAAAAGCACCACATTTTTTCCGGAAAGCTTGTCCGCAATGCTGTCCCACATTGGCTGGAAATCTTCCGTTTCGAGCTGTTCGTCGCCCATTGCTGGGGACCCGAATGCAAAATTGGTGTACTGGTCCATCATGCTCAGTTCAAAATCCCAAGGCATGTACACGTCGGCCTGCGCACCGGCTTGTTCAACGCCTTTTTTGACAAGGTTCATGATGTTTTCCGTGTTACCAGTGCCGCTCCAATATACAATCGCAACTTTCACTGATATGCATCTCCTTTCTACGATCAGATTGCGCGGGCCAGCGCTTCAAGAGGCTGCCCTTCCCGATAACGGGCGAGACATACCGACCGGCTGTTGTCGTACGCTGCAAAGCACTTCTTCGCCTGCTCCTCGTTGTGGAACACGCACCAGTGCCCTGAGAACTTTGCACACTGAGAACCGAACTGCACAAAGCTCTTGACATCATCCAGCGGGTACGAGAGAAAAAGGCCGATCTCGTGTGGAAAACCATCGTACTGATGCAAGCGTTTCGCCAGCTGTGACAGCGCTGCCTGATAGGAAAAATCCGTATAGCCAAGGGGTGTTAGAAAGGCTTGCGTTTCAGGGTCAGCGAGATCACGGGCGAGCGTGTCTGGACGATAGACATAGACGAGCGGCATCTTTTCTCCGGTGAAAAAGAGACGGACATTGATGCCAAAGCGGGAAAGCCGCTTGCGCACAGCCACTGTATCCTGACAGATAGTGTGTGGATCCAATTCACAGGTGTTAAAAAGTCCACCTGTTTTGATCCCGGTGAGTACAGGGGCGCAGAAGCGAACGATCCTCTCTTCAAGCGTTACCATAGTCATCTCCCTTTCAAAATAAGAAGTTGTTTGAATCAGCGTTCGGTACCGCTAACTCATGGCTTCATTATAGTATGCGTCCTCTAACTTGTCAACACATAATTAGCAAAAAGCAACTATTTTTTCGAAAAATTTTCTCGCCCGCCTCTGTGCGCATCTTGCGCCGCCTCTGCAAGCATGGTAGGATGAATAAAGTGGCATGTTTCATGCGCAGCTCTTCTCTCAGGCAGACATGCCAGCAAACTATATTCTCAAGGAGCATTGCCAATGCTTACGTACGATCTTACAACCATAAAAAAAGGCGAGCTTTACGAAGCGCTCTACAAAATGATCCGCGACGACATCAAGCGCGGAACACTCACTGCTGGCGAAAAGCTGCCAAGCAAACGCGCGCTGGCGAAAAATCTCGGCGTCAGCACCATCACCGTCGAAAGCGCCTACGCCCAACTCATCAGCGAAGGCTACGTTTATTCCCTGCCAAAGCGCGGCTACTACATCGCAAAACTCGAAGCGCCCGTGCGCCATATTCCTGTGGAAAAAAACGGGCACATCACCTTGCCGCAGCCACGCCAGCACTACCGCTTTGATTTTTCCCTCAATCAGACCAACCCCGCCCAGTTTCCCTTTGCCACCTGGAAAAAGCTCCTGCGCGAGGTCATCGCCGAAGAAAGCCAGGCCCTCATGGAAAAATCGCCGTCTGGCGGCGTGCTTGCGCTGCGCCAGGCCATCGCCGCGCATTTGCGCGACTTCCGCGGCATCGATGTCGATCCCGGACAGATCATCGTTGGCGCCGGCACAGAATATCTCTACAGCCTGCTCATCCAGCTGCTCGGCCGCGACAAAGTCTACTGCACAGAAAATCCCGGCTACCGCAAGATCCCCCAGATCTACCGCGCCCAGGGCGTCACCTGTCGTTTCGCCGAGATGGACGAAAACGGCATCAGCTTAGGCGGCCTCCGCGCCGCTCAGGCCGAGATCGCCCACATCGGCCCCACCCACCAGTTTCCCACCGGCATCACCATGCCCGTCAGCCGACGCTACGAACTCCTCGCCTGGGCCAGCGAACAGCCCGGCCGCACCATCATCGAAGACGACTACGACAGCGAATTTCGCCTCCATGGTCGTCCTATTCCCGCGCTGCAAAGCCTTGACGCTTCCGCCAGCGTCATTTATATGAACACCTTTGCCAAATCCCTTTCCTCCACTGTGCGCATCAGCTACATGGTGCTGCCGCCAGCTCTCGCCAACCGCTTTTACGAGCAGCTCGGTTTTTATTCCTGCACCGTTTCCAACTTCGAACAGTTCACCCTCGCCCGCTTTCTCGGCGAAGGCTATTTTGAAAAGCACATCAACCGCATGCGCCTCTTCTACGCCCGCCAACGCCAGCTCGTTCTCGACGCCATCCAGTCCAGCCCCCTCGCCGGCCACTCTACGATCATCGAGCAAGACAGCGGCCTCCACTTCATCCTCAAACTCGACACCAAGCGCAGTGACGCCGACCTTTCCGCCTGCCTTGCCCAAAAGAGCATCCATCTTTCTGCCCTCAGCGAATACTACGAAGAAAACCCACCAACCGCCAGCCACCAATTCCTCCTCAGCTACGCCAACCTCGATATCGATCAGCTCCCAGAAGCCCTTGCCTGCGTAGCCGAGTGCCTCTGATCTTTCCACCACTTCCACAGAAAGGAGATCGCCATGCACCCCACCTCTCTTCTCACCGCCTATCAAGGCGGACAGGCGCTGGTCAGTCTCGGTGACCACGCCGAGCGCCAGTTCAAGCGGCTCAAGAGTCATGAACTGGCCACCTTGCGCGCGTTCTGCGACGAAATGAAGGCGCAGGGCTGCGGCGTAGCCGAGCTCGACGGTTTTTTCGTCGGCTATGCCATTGAACGCATCAGCAAAGAATTTGATCTGCTGCGCTTTTCAAACGCCCTCATCCTGAACATCGAGCTCAAAGCGCCGCTGCGACGCGCGGACAAAGAAGAAAAGATCCGTCGCCAGATGCGTACCAATCATCACTATCTCAGCTTTCTCAGTCGCCCGCTCCGCCTCTTCACCTTCGTCGACAAGGACGGATTCTACGAATACCTGCCGCAGCAGGACCAGCTCACGCGTGCGGATGCTGCAGAGATCGCCGATCTCCTGCGCACGCAAAAGGTCGACCCAGCGCTTGACCCGGACACTCTCTTTGTCCCTGCCAATTATCTCATCTCGCCTTTTCGCGACAGCGCGCGATTTATCAAGGGGCAGTATTTTCTCACAACCAGCCAGCAATCTGTCAAAGAAGAGATCCTGCGTGAACGCAAGAAATATCCTGACACCTGCTTCACCCTTTCTGCCGCCTCCGGCACCGGCAAAACCCTGCTGCTCTATGATCTGGCAAAAACCATCCTTGCGGGAGGCGGACGCGCAGCGCTCGTTCACTGCGCGCCTTTGAACGAGGACCAGCGCAGCTTCCGTCGCGCACACGGTTGGTGCATCCATTCCGCTGCCGAGGTTCACCCGGCAGCCCTCGCCTGTCAAGCCGACCTGCTCCTCGTTGATGAGACCCAGCATCTCAGCCTCAGCCAGCTGAATGCCCTCATCGCAGCTGCCGAGGCCAGCCATACCACGCTGCTTCTCGCCTTCGACACTGCGCCGGAGCTGGGCGTCGAACGCCCTGCAGCCATTCTCGCAGCGCTCCGTCGCCATCATCCGCAGCTGCGGCTCTCCGCCAAATCCCTTTCTGATAAGATCCGCATCAACAGCGCCCTGGCTGCATTCATCGCCAATCTTTTCAAGCAGGAAACCAAGCCGGCCCATCCTCCTTACAACTGTATCACCATTGACTACCTCTACGAGCCAGACGATCTTCGCGCCACCACCGCTTATCTCAGCAGCCAGGGATGGACCATCCTCACCGGCACAGCTTCCGGACCTGGGCTCTCTCTCGCAGAATGCGGTGCGCGTGACATCGCGCCCCTCGTCGGCAGCGAATTTTCTGGCGTTGCCACCGTTCTCGACCGTCGCTTTTTCTACGATCCCACCGGTCATCTGCAGACCACCGACCAGACCAGCGCCGCCAAAACAGCCCTCTACCAGATCGTCACCCGCGCCACCGACGAGCTCCGCCTGATCGTATATAACAATCCCACCCTCTACTTACATCTGCTAAGGATCCTTGAGCACTAAAAAAGACAGGCAGCAGCCGGACATCATCCAGCTGCTGCCTGTCTTTTTCCACAAAAAACCACCTTACACAAGCAAGGTGGTATATGTCCTGGCAATGACCTATCTTCCCAGCAAAAGACCA
>URZX01000047.1 GCA_900552455.1 uncultured Peptococcaceae bacterium
TGACAATAGAAATACCCCCAATAATTCGGGTGTCCAAATTATTGGGGGCACGTCATCGCCCGGGGTTTTTCAGTTTAATCCTCACATTTGTCCATATGTGGCAGGAGCTCGCCGCTAAGGAGCCGCAGCAACTGGTCAGCGAGCAGATCGAGATCCACGCTCGGTTTGCGGCTGGCGTCGATGAGCACGCCAACGATGGCGCTGGAATAAAACGTCAGCGCCGTCTCCAGATCGCTGGCGTATCTGATCTGTGGCTGGCTGTCGCTGCGACGCAACAGCTCCGCGAAATACGTGCGCGCGGCGTCAAAAAAGATGCGCTCCGCTTCCTCGCGCTTACGCGACGCCATGAGCTGCACGACAAAATCCGGCTTGCCTTCGATCGTCGAGAGCATCACACGGATGGCCTCCTTCGGCGTTTTGGCAGCCAGCGTCTCCGCCAGCAGCGATTCCACACGCTGGGCCATGAGCCATTCCAAAACCTCGAGCAGATCCTGAAAATGATAGTAAAACGTCTGTCTGGTGATGCCGCAAATGCCGACAACGTCCTTCACCGTCACCTTGTCGATCGGTTTCTGCTGCGCCGCCTGCAAAAATGCTTCGGCGATCGCTTTTTTTGTGACTCCAGCCATCGTATCCGCTCCTTTCCGCTGAATGTTTTTATCTTATCATATTTTTTGAGCTGCACACAAGCGCACACATGTAAAGATTGGATGACGCAGAAAAGGCGGAGAACATCGCGCGTTCCCCGGCCTCTCGTTCAAAAGAATCGTTTTTATTTCACAGTGATCAGCTCATACTTGCGGCTGCCGAGCCCGATCTTTTCCGCGTGCTCAAGACAGGTTTTGTACTCTGCGTTCGGCGTGACGTTTTCAAAATGATCGTGGTGATCACAGAAATCGTCTTTTTCCATCTGCTCAGTGAGCTGGGTATTTGGCAGCGGCTCCTGCGCCAGGCAGGCGTCGGCGCAAGCCTGGTCGACCGCCAGCGGATCGAAGGACGCGAACATGCCGATATCCGGCAGCATTGGCGCGTCGTTGCCGCTGTGGCAGTCGCAGTTTGGCGACACGTCGACAACGATGTTGACATGGAAGCTTGGGCGGCCATAGACAACGGCCTTGGCGTATTCTGCCATGCGGCGGTTGAGATCCGCATTTGCGCCGCGACGGGCGAAATCGATCGCGTCGAAGTTGCAAGCGCCCAGACAACGCCCGCAACCAACGCAGTTTTCAGTGACGGTCATCTTTTTCGTTGCTTCATCGAATTGCAGACCGTTGTTCGCACATTCGCGCAGACAGCGTTTGCAGCCGCGGCATTTTTCCGGATCGATCTGCGCCTTGCCGTTACAGTGCTGCTCCTGCTTGCCGGCGCGGGAACCACAGCCCATGCCGATGTTCTTGATCGCGCCACCAAAGCCGGTGAGCTCGTGGCCTTTGAAATGCGCCAGCGAGATGAAAATGTCAGCGTCCATGATCGCATGACCGATGCGCGCTTCCTTGACATATTCGCCGCCAACAACCGGCACCGCAATGTCGTCCGTGCCCTTGAGCCCGTCGCCGATGATCACCGGGCAACCAACCGTCAGCGGTGTGAAGCCGTTTTCCCAGGCGCAGTAGAGATGCTCGATGGCGTTCTTGCGAAATCCCGGATACATCGTGTTGCAGTCGGTGAGAAATGGCTTGCCGCCGCGGGCTTTGACATAATCCACGATCGCCTTCGCATAATTTGGACGCAGATAGCTCATGTTGCCGAGCTCACCAAAATGCATCTTGATTGCGACAAATTTTCCGTCCATGTCGATCTCGCCAAGCCCAGCCTTGTCGATCAGGCGGGAAAGCTTATGGGCAGGGCCTTCATCCACCTTGCAGCGAAAATCTGTAAAATAAACCTTGCTTGTGTTTTCACTCATAATAGATCTCTCCAATCTCTAGACAATGTGAGCTGATTTCTACTTTAAGGATAAACCTTCACCGCCTGATTCGTCAATCTTTTAGCGATGACAAAAAATCGAGGCCTGCGATCAGTCGCAAGCCTCGAGATCAGATGATTCAGCTGCGCGCTTTCCAGCCAGTGAGCAGCGCCGAATTGATGATGACGATCACACTGCCGGCGTTGTGCACCAGCGCGCCGACAACAGGATTGAGAATGCCCGTGATCGCCAGAATGATGGCGACAAAATTGAGCGTCATCGAAAAGGTGAGATTGCATTTGATGGTGAACATCATGCGCTTGGCAAGCTTGAACAGATGCGGCAGCTCGCTGACCTTGTCGTCGACGAGGGCAATATCCGCAGCATCCACAGCGATGTCCGAACCAACGCCGCCCATGGCGATGCCGACGAAGGCTTTCTTGAGCGCCGGCGCGTCGTTGATGCCGTCGCCGATCATGCAGACCGCTTCGCCTGCGCTTTGGTAGCGCTCAATCTCCGCCAGCTTATCCTCCGGCAGACAGCCGGCGCGCACCGCGTCGATGCCAAGCTTCCCCGCCATATGGCGCGCAGCGTTTTCGTGGTCACCAGTGAGCAGGATTGGCGTCACGCCGCAATCCTTGATCGCGTGGATCATCTCTGCCGCATCCTCGCGCAGCGTATCAGAAAGCGCGATCACACCAGCCGCAGCGCCATCCACCGCCACATAGGTGAGCGTGCTGCCCTGAGCGAGATGGGCGCGCGCCTGCGCTTCTGCTTGTGGCGAAAGAGCGATGCCGTGATCAGCGAGCAGCTGCGCATTACCAGCAAGAACAGCGTGCCCTTCCACCTGCGCCAGAATGCCGCGACCAGGAACCATCTGAAACTGCTCCGGCTGAGCAGCGGATCGTCCGAATTCCTCGCGAAAGCTTTTCACGATCGCTTTTCCCAGCGGATGCTCACTGCGCAGCTCCGCGCTGCAGGCAAGGCGATACAACGTTTCTCGCTGCCAGCGCTCAGCAAACGGCTCCACAGCCACAACCTCCGGCGTGCCATAGGTCAGCGTGCCCGTCTTGTCGAAAGCGATGTGGCGCACATTCGCGAGACGCTCGAGCGCATCACCCTCGCGCACCAGAAAACCATGCTTCGTGACATTGCCAACCGCCGCCATGATCGCCGTCGGCGTCGCCAGAACCAGCGCACACGGACAGAACACAACGAGGATCGTCACCGCACGGATGATCTCCCCCGTGAAAATCCAGGTGAGCAGCGCCGCCGACAGCGCGATAATGACGATCCACGTCGCCCAGCGATCAGCGAGATTCACGATCTTCGCCTTGCCGGCGTCGACCGACTGCACAAGCCGGATCATGCGCTGGATGGCGCTGTCTTCGCCAACCTTCGTCGCGCGCATGTCAAAAGCGCCGAACTGATTCACCGTCCCCGACGATACGTCGTCGCCGACGCCCTTGTCCACCGGCAGCGATTCCCCAGTCATCACCGCCTGATTGATCGACGTCTGACCACTCGTGATCACGCCATCCACCGGCACCGTTTCGCCAGGCAGCACACGCAGCAGATCGCCGATGACAACCTGCTCCGCCGGGATCACCGTTTCGCGCTCACCATCCAGACGACGTGCCGTGCGCGGCGTCAGATGCACCAGCTTTTCGATCCCAGCGCGCGCACGCGCAACAGTGAGCTCTTCCAGCAGCGCGCCAAGCTGCATAATGAATGCAACCTCGCCAGCCGCAAAATCCTCGCCAATAATGATCGACGCGACCAGCGCCAGCGACACAAGCACGTCCGCCTTGATGTCAAAAGCCGTGACCAGCCCAATGATCGCTTCCAGGATGATCGGGATCCCGCAGAGAATGATCGCCACCCACGCCGGATCCACACCGCCGATCTTCAATCCGGCAATGCTCGCCACAAGCGCGATCCCGGAAATGATCAGAAATACAATGTCGCGTTTTGTTCCGCCCCACTCGAGCAGAGCCTCCAATTTTTCAATCATGAGATGTCCCTCCCTTGTTTGCTTCAGCTTACACATGTAGTATACCCATGGGGGTATGGGCATGTCAAGGACAAAATAAAAGAATCCGGCGTCCATCAACACCGGATCCTTTCATTTTCCTTCATTATATATCAATTCATGTTCGCGAAACGCTCCACGGCTTTCGTAAAACTGGCGATCGTCTGGTCGGCGTCGCCGTGCTCAATACCATCGCGCACACAGTGCTGAATGTGCCCTTCGAGCACCACCTGACCAGCCTTGTGCAGCGCGCGCTTGGCGGCGTTGATCTGCGCCAGCACATCCTCGCACGGCACATCCTCGTCGATCATACGGTCGATGGCCTGCACCTGGCCGATGATCTTCGCGAAGCGCCGGTGCAGATTCTCAGAATCCATGCATTGTTTCATCAGCGTCACCTCTTTGCTGTGGTCTCTTTCTATCATCCACCAAAACGCCGACGCTGTCAAGTGGATCAGAGGATCGTCGTCAAGAGGATCACCGCGATCATTTCCACCTGCTCAACAGCACTCGCGATGAGCTTGCCCTCTGGCGTCTGCGCGAGATTTTTCAGCCGCTCTTTCATGGCGCGGCGCTCGTCTTTCGAGAAATGCTCCTTGAGATCGTCGCTCTTATCCAGAAGCACAGCCACCACCGCCGTCTCTGCGTCGACAGGATCGTCGTCCAAAAGCTCCGCGCGCAGATTATCCACGACAGCGCGCACCGCTTTTTCCTTCGGCGCCGGGCTGCGATCTCTACCAAGAAATCCGCTTTCGACCATTTCTGTCAGTCCCTGCGCACGCAGCGAATCCATCACGCCGTCAAAAAGCGCATTGAATCGCTTGCCAGTGATGCTCATATAAAAATCATTGACGATCCAGTTCGCCTTCACCGGCTCCTTCTCGCGAATGTAGTCGTAAAGCGGCGCCAAATAATCCAGCTCCCGCGGAAGTTTTTCACGCGTCGTCGCGCGCTTGTCGCGGATCTCGATCACGCCCGCCTGCGCCAGCTCGATCACCCCGCCAGCGATGAGACAGATCGCCCCGTTTTGGTCAAACGTGGAAAGCTTGCCCTTGTCGTTCACAGCGAGGGTGAGAAATTGTTGTGTAATGGAAAGATCGATCATGACAAAAACCTCCTTCAATAATCGTGGTTGATTTCCTTGTTCTCATTATACAAAAAAACATTTCTCTGTCAATAGCCCACACAAAAAAGCGCGTGCGATCGTCGCACGCGCTTTTCCATCAAGAACGCCCCAACTGCCAGGCAGCGCTCTCGTTTTGCAGCGCCACCATACGCTTGTAAAGTCCGCCCTGCGCCATCAGTTCTGACGGCGTGCCTTCCTGGGCAACGCGACCGTCTTCCAGCACGACAATATGATCCGCGCCAGCCACTGTGCGCATACGATGTGCAATAACAAGCACGGTTTTTCCGCGCAAAAGCTCCGACAGCGCCGCCTGCACAGCGCTCTCATTTTCTACATCGAGGCTCGCTGTCGCTTCATCCAAAAGCACCACCGGTGCATCCTTGAGCAACGCACGCGCGATTGAAATCCTCTGACGCTCACCGCCAGAAAGCGTCGCGCCGTTTTCACCGATGACCGTATTATAGCCATCCGGCAGCCGCTGCACAAAATCATCGCACTGCGCCGCACGCGCTGCGTACAGCACCTCTTCGTCAGACGCCCCGCGACGACCAAGCCGGATATTTTCCATGATCGTATCACGGAATAGCACCACGTCCTGGAAAACCATTGCATAATAAGTGAGCAGCGTTTCCGGATCGATGGTGGATATATCCACACCGCCCAACGTAATGCGGCCACTTCCAACATCCCAGAAACGCGCCGCCAGCTTGCAGGCAGTGGATTTTCCGCCGCCAGACGGCCCAACAAGCGCCGTCACGTCGCCTTGCTTGGCAGTAAAACTGACATCCTCAAGCACGCCAGCCCCGTCCTGATAGGCAAACTGCACGTGGTCAAAGACAATGTCAAAATTCTTCGGTGAAAAATCCTCACTGCCAGTTTGCAGCGGTTGTTCAAGAATGGCACGCATACGCGCGATTTGCAGCTTTGTCGAAAAGGTTGCAGCGATATTTTGCAGCACCACACCGAGCGGATCATAGAGCCGCGCCGCCGCAAAGAGAAATCCCAGGTAATACAGAAACGACAGCTCTCCAGCCAGCAAAAGCCCAGCACCAACAAGCACCGTCGTCGCCAGCCCCAACCGCAGAAACGCCTGCGCCGAGCAAACAAACACGCCCGTTGCCAATTCCGAATGGATGGCTCCGCGCTCCATTTTCGCGAGCTTTTCATTCAGCTCGCGAAGATAAGCCTCCTGTCTGCTGCAGGCGCGAATATCGCGCACCGTTTCCAGCCCTTCTTGGATGCAGTCGCTGACAGCGCGCTTGCCCAGAATATTTTGCGTGCCAAATTTGTCCTGAATCTTTTTCGATCCTGCTGTCAAAAGCACCGCTACTGGTACAACCCAGAGCACCGCCAATGCCATTCGCCAGTCAAAGCAGAACATACAAACACCGATCACCGCCGTTGAAAAAAGCGAAGCAAACAACTGCGGCACATAATGGGAAAACATCTGATCCAGCGACGAGCAGTCGGCGATCATCGTCGCTGTCAGGTCGCTAAGATCACGCTTACCAAAAAACGACAGCGGCAGCCGACGCAGCGTCTCCGCCAAACTCACCCGACGGTTGGCGCTTTCCTTGTAAGTCGCCAGATAAAGCGAAGCATACTGAAACCAATGCAGCACAAAGAGCAGCACCAAGACAGCCAGCCCGCTGCCAGTGATCGTCCAAAATTGCGACATTGCCGTCGTGCGATCAGCCATCACTTCCAAAAAATGCATGATCGCAAACATCACCACGCCCACCGGAAGCATCAGGCCAATGTTGCAGATAAAGCACCAAACCACCGCTTTGATCAGGTCCTTCGCCCCTTTTTCACTGAGGGCAAACCAATGCTGTAATCTTTCTGTCATTGCAGACACTCCTTTCCGACCTTCCACTGCGCGCTCTTCTGATAATCTGCCCACATGCGCGCATACACGCCAGACTGAGCCAAAAGCGACGGATGGTCGCCACGTTCCACGATCTTTCCATCTTTCAGCACAAGAATCTGATCGGCGTGCTGCACCGTCGACAGACGATGAGCGATCATCAGCACCGTTTTTCCACGCACCAGTGACTCGAACGCTCTCTGTATCTGGTGTTCATTCTCAGGATCAGCAAAAGCCGTTGCTTCATCGAGCACAACGATCGGTGCATCCTTGAGGATCGCACGAGCGAGTGCGATACGCTGCGCTTCACCACCGGAAAGATACACGCCGCCAGTTCCCACCACGGAATCCAGTCCCTGTGGCAGCTTTGCGAGAATATCATCGCACTGCGCTGCGTGTGCCGCCTTCAGCACCTCTTCGCGGCTCGCATTCGGTCGCGCCGCTCGAATATTTTCGAGCAGGCTCTTCTTAAACAGACGTGTATCCTGAAAAACAAACGCCACCTGCTGCATCAGTGCCGCGCTGTCCAGTTTCCGCACATCGACACCACCCACTGAAACGCTCCCAGATTCCACATCCCAAAAGCGCGGAATCAGACTCGCTGCCGTTGTTTTTCCGCCGCCAGATGGCCCCACCAGCGCCACCACCTGTCCAGGCTCTACAGAAAAGCTCACATCGTCCAACGCTGGACGCATAGCACCAGGATAAGTGAACCGCACGTGATCAAAAACCACATTCGCATTTTTTGGCTGCTGAACCTCCGTAGGCTCAGCAAGCGGAGCTTGGCCCAAAATCTCATCCAGCCGCCCAACCGCTTCGTCCGCTTCCATGACCGCTTCGCTCATATACATGATGCGATTGATCATCGCACCACAAGCTGGTGCAAAAAGTGCATAAAAGATAAAATTACTCAGCACTAGCCGCACATCTCCCGCAGAAGCAAAATAGAACGCCGCCGGAATGAGCAGTGCGAAAGCACCGTTGATGCACGTGAGAAAACACGTCTGTCCCACGCGACAGCTCATCGCGTACTGGCTGGCCAGATCGCTGTAATCCTTGATCGCTGCATAAAACGCCTTGAACGAATACACCGTTTGCTGGAACATTTTCACCACCGGGATCCCGCGCACATATTCCACAGCCTCGCCGCTCATGCGCTCGATCTCCTGCTGATAGCGGTGGAAAAAGCCAGCGTTCTTGCCGCCCATCATGAGCATCATACTCACAAGCGCTAAAACCATCGTCAGCAAACACAGCAGCCCCATCCGCCAGTCAAACCAGACGAGCATGACAATCGCTGCCAACGGCGTCACCACCGTCGCCGCCAGATCCGGCAGCTTATGCGCCAGCAGATCCTCCGTCAGTCCAGCATTGTCATCGATCAATTTCCGCAGCCGCCCAGATTGATTGCCCGTGAAAAATCCCAGCGGCAGCGCCAGCACATGCGCCATCGTTTGCTGACGCATCGTCCGCGCCGTTCGAAAAGCTGCGATGTGTGTACACATCAACGCTGCAAAATAGACAGCGATGCTTCCTACAGCAAACCACACCGCCCACCAGCCCCAGCGCCCAATCTCGGCAGCTGCGGAAAAATCTGGCCAGTTTGCAAGCAGCGTCCGCGCCACCAGCCAGACGCATACATACGGCACCAGACCCAGCAGCGCCGAAACCGCCGAAAGCACACAGCCCAGGATTGTCAGACGTTTGTAATTTCCAGCATAGCGTAAAATTCTGGACAAACTGCTTTCTTTATTTTTTGTCATCGTTCTTTCCTCCTCAACTATTTGCATAAGCTAACTCTCGGTTAAAATGAAATGGGCGTCATGCGCCCATCAGATGCAGCCAGCCAGCCGTGTAAAAATCTCGCAGCTGCGCTACATATTTCATCGCCGCTTCGCGCGGCATATCATGCACCACCACTTCGAAGATCGCGCCAAACATCCCGCTGGCAATAATATGGCAGAGTGTCGGATCAAGCTCCGGCACCCCATGCCCCAAACGTTTCAATACTTCCACATATTGGCAGGTCGACTCCACCTCGATCTCCACCATATCGTGAACAAAATTCTCGTAGCTCGTTCCCTCGGAACGACAGAGCAAAAGTTTCACCGGCGCGCGATGACTGCAAATATAATCCACCAGCCAATCCACATAATCCGCCGACTCCTTGCCCATGTGCGCCGGCTGCTCCGTTTCCGGCAAATCTGCGAACGCGATCTGTGTATTCACAAAACGCCCCATGATTTCTGCTGCGTGTGGCTCCACAATGGCAGCAAAAAGCGCAGCCTTGCTGGAAAAATAACCGTAAAACGCACCGGTCGTCACGCCAGCATTTTTCACGATCTGTCTGAGCGAAGCGCCCTGATAACCTTTTTCCAAAAACTCCGTCAGCGCAGCTTCTTTGATACGCTCAAGCGTGAGCGCTGTTTTCTCTTCCACATCGCCCGCCCCCTCATAACAGTGTTATATCACACTGTTATCTTACTGCTAACCGTTATCTTTGTCAAGCAAAAATTACTTTCCGCTAATCTGCGCCCACATAAAAAGCGCGTGCGATCGTCGCACGCGCCAGCTTTACCACGGCAGAAAAACGATCGCCTTGCTCACTTTCCAAAGCTCTTCGAAATGTTTCATCGCCGCAAGCACGGCGGCGTTCTCTTCACGCTGAGCGGTCTGTGTCAGCGCGTCGCGCATCTGCTCACATTCTGCTGCCGAAAAATGCTCTGCCAGCACGCCCATTTTGTCGAGGAGCAGCGCCAGCGCTGCGGTGTCGCCGTCAAGCGGCAGTGTCCGGTCGATCAGCGTGGCACGCAGCTCGGCAAATTCTGCCTGCACGGCTTCCTGCTTTGGCAAAAAGAGCGCCTTTTTCCCATCGCGGCTTCGCGCCAGTCCGCGCAGTTCCAGCGCAGTGCCCACACTTTGCCGCAGCTGCCAGCTCAGCGAATCGTTCGGCAGCTGTAGCAGCAGAATATCTTTGACGAACGAGGCCCGCGCGATCTTACCCACGCTCACTGGCCCCTTGCGCCGGATGTAATCATAGAGTGGCGCCAGCGGCGCACAACCTTCAGAAAGCGGTGCACAGGCGCACACCTTCTTCTTCTCGATGCAAACACAGCCCGAAAGCTCCAGCTCCAGCAGCGCCGCTGCCACGAGCCCAAACATTCCCTTTTCATCGCGGATATCCACCGACTCGCTCCCTGTCTCTGTGCAGAGAAAAAACCGTTGTGTGAGAGAAATCACCATCATCTTTCCCACGCTCCTTTCACTCAATCGCCTGGATACTGATATTTATGCGGCAGCTTGTCCACCTCGTCGGGATCGAGGCCGAGCTCACGCAGGCGTTTCTGGCGCTCGGCGCGTACGCGCTGCACGATCTTTTCGGCATAAGCGCGTTCTTCTTCTGGCGTGCTCAAACCTTTGCGCTGAGCAGCAATTTTCAGCAGACGCGCAATGGTTTCATCGTCCACGCCTTGACGCACCAGTCGGCGCAGTCTGCGATGGTCGTCAAAAATGAGACGCCAGTCGGCCGGCGTGTGTGCAATGTCTTTCGCCATTTCCACAGGATGTGCATCGGCGACGCGATAGGTGAGGCTGCCCAAAAGCGGCATGAGAAATACCGTCACTGCTCCGGCTGCCACGAGTGTCGACGCGGTATCCTGCTGCATGGTGCCAGATTTTACAGCGACGCTCGTCACAGCAACGATGATCGGCAGCGCTGTTGTGCAGTAGAGGGCAACGGTGACGCGATGGTGCGAGCTCATCGGATTGGCTTTGCGGTCCAGCGTCATTGCGATGAACACAGGCACAGCGCGGATGAGCAAAAGCAGCACGATGAATGTCACGAGCAGCCCCGGCTTTGCCGCCACAGCACCAATGTCGATGCCAGCGCCGCTGACGATAAAGAAAACCGGAATGAGAAAACCGTAGCCAACACCCTCGAGCTTGAGCTCCAGCGTTTTCATCCCTTCCGGGATCACGTAGCGTAGAATGAATCCAGCGGCAAACGCGCCCATCACGGCGTCCAGATCGAAAAGCTCAGAGAGCGCCACCAGCGCAACGAGCAGGAGCACCGTCATGCGCATCATCGTCTGCGACGAAGTGTTGGCGTTGGCTGTGAGAAAATTGTACAATTTATGGCCACGCTTTTTCGCTTTCGCCGGCAGACGCGCCGCCAGCACGCAGATCAAAAGAAAGATGCCGAGGATGATAAAGGTGGCGATGTGCGAACGCACCGATAAGAGCAACGCCATCGCCAGCACGGGGCCAAGCTCGCCCCAGGTGCCGTAAGCGATGACCGCATCGCCCACCGGCGTGCCCTCGAGATTGCGCTCCTTGAGGATCGGCATCAGCGTGCCGAGGGCCGTCGTCGTTAAAACGATGATCGCAGCTGCGCCGTTCATGTCGTGGGCGCTGAAATATGGCACCAGCGTAACGATCACAGCCGCCAGCGCGAGCGTCGCCAGCCATGTGGCGAGTCCAACCTTGCCCTGATGGCCGGTGAGCTCTTTCGGATCGATCTCGTAGCCAGCCAGCAGAAAGAGAAACGCCAGCCCCAGCTCGCTCAGAAGTTCGATCGACTGATCCACGTCGATCACCTGTCCCATGTGCGGCCCCATGAGCGCGCCCGCCAACAGAAGCAGCACCGTCTACGGCACAACCTTTCCCGGGATCATCTGCGTGACGATCGGGCAAAACGCCGCCACGAGCATGATCATTGTCAGGGAAACCAGATCTACTGTCATGTTATTTTTCTCCTTTTTTGATCGTTATCTGATAAGAATATTTTACCCGACGCGCCGACAATTGCCAACACTCTTTGCGCACAAATGAAAAAAACGACAGCCGCTTGTCGACTTGAACCGCCCCCTGTCAAGTAGATAGGGTAAATAACAAAAATATTGTTTCAAA
>URZX01000048.1 GCA_900552455.1 uncultured Peptococcaceae bacterium
GGGGTGATATGACGAGAAAAAGGCAGCCGATTGGTGACCTTTTTCGACAAGCTGAGACCGGACGCGTGTCCGGTCTTTTTTGTGATCATTTCTTCTTCCGTGGATCTTCGATCCAGTAGGTGTGGATGCCGTAGTTAAAAACGTAGGCGTCTTTTGGCACTTGCTCGAGGACGTTGCGCACGTTGTAGAAATCGCCGATGCCGCCGAAGATCATACTCCAGGCCATGCTGCCCCAGGCGATGGAAAGGATGGCGTTGGGCACATTTGCCCAGAGGAGCCAGGCGGCGTAGGGGATAAATCCGAGCAGGACGGCGGGTGTCAGGCTCATGACGATGAAGCGGCGTTTGGTGACTGGCGTGTTGCAGTAGACCATCGCTGCCTGCAGCTGGTAAAGCCAGACATCCTTGGTGGCGCGCCGCGGAAAAAAGACGGCGTGGATGAGCTCGTGCAGCACGATGAGTGCAAAATAGAGCACGCTCCAGAGAAGCATCACGACGAGCATATATACGAAGGAAAACTCACCTGTCCAGTTCAGCCCTTTGACGAGACGCACAACGGCGAGGGCGCCGGTCAGGATAAAGAGCGGCAGCGCCTGGCGCAGGGCCTGCATGATGACGTTCTCCAGATTGTCGCCTTCTTTGATGGGCACGGCCTCTGGCGGACAGTAGCCGTACTCGAGCTGCGAAAAATCGTTCAATGCACCGCGAAATCGGATGGCCATTTTTCACTCCCCACTTTCCTTGTTTCTCTAAATTTGCTATCATTAGATAAGCGGTTATCTTTGATTATACCCCATCGGCGAAGGAGGGACAACCATGTTAAAAGCGCTGCGAAATTTTATCATCGGGCTCTTGATCGGCGCGGTCGTCTTTACCCTTGTGCTGCCTTACGCTTATTTCCACGAATCGCCTGGAAAATTCTACGCGGATCTGGTCAACGGCCAGCTGCGCCAACGCCAGAACACGATCCAGCTGGCGCGCTATTTCGACGATGGCGGCACGCATCTGCCGATCCTCAACTATCGCACCTTTGTTGATGCGGACGCGGAAGGAAATCCTGTCACGCCGGGGATCACGCTGGCGCAGTTTGAATGGCAGATGCAGACGCTGATCGATATCGGCTGCACCTTTATCACGCCGCAGGATCTGCTGGACGCGATCGCCCGCGGCGAAAATCTGCCGTCGCGCGCGGTCATGATCACCTTCGACGACTGCAACGAACAGATCTACACCCAGGCCTTCCCGATCCTGCAGAAATACGGGATCAAAGCGACGGTCAACGTCATTGGCTACTACATCGAATACCACGACAACTACGACCAGCCGCTGCTCACCTGGGACGAGCTGGCGGAGATGACGGCCAGCGGCCTCGTTAATCTCCAGAGCGAGACGTATTATTCCTATGTGCCGCAGCTCAATGTCGACGGCTCTACGACGTATCCGTTCACAGAGCAGCGCCCGAGCGAGGACTGGGACGAATACTGGGAGCGCATCACCAAAGATCTTCTGCGCAACAATCTCAAGCTCTACACGGAAACCGGCGAAATGCCTGTGGCGCTGGCCTATCCTTACGGCAACTCGAACGACGCAACACGCCAGGCGATGCAGGCGGTGGGGCTTCAGATCGGCTTCGACAGCTTCAACAACTTCTGTCTCAATCTCGCTGGCAGCTACGATCTCGCGCATCTGCCGCGCTTTGAGATGAACAGCAATTTTGCAGACAAGCAGGAATTTATTCTCTACATTAATACCATCTACTGACTATCAGGCGCCAGGTTGACATTTCCTGACGCCTGTGTTATTGTCACGCTGATAAGCAAAGAATAAAAAAGGAGAGATATTTTGCAATTCAAGTACATTCTGCTGACGATCGTCGCCGCCATCGGCTGGGGATTTTCCGGCACCTGCAGCGAGCATCTGTTCAAGACCTACGGCACCAACGGCGAATGGCTCACATCGATCCGTCTGCTCACTGCCGGGCTGCTGCTCATTCTCATCTCCCTGGCGAGCGGCCAGGGACAGGCGCTTCTTGGCATTCTGCGCGACAAGCGCGACCGCTGGACGCTGCTCTTTTTTGCTGTCATCGGCATGATGGCGGTGCAGTACACCTACCTCACAGCCATCGCCCACACCAACAGCGGCACGGCGACTGTGCTGCAATACAGCGGCCCGGCGTTCGTGCTCTTCTACATCTGTCTCACAACGCGGCGTCTGCCGACCTGGCGCGAATCGGCGTCCCTCGTCGGCATTCTCGTCGGCGTTTTTCTCATCGCCACCCACGGCGACATCACAACCCTCGCGATCTCCCGCGCCGGCCTCGCCTGGGGCATGGCCTCGGCGGTTTTTCTCGCTGCCCACGACATCATCCCCGTCGGCATCATCCAGCGCTGGGGCAGTTTGCCGGTGACGGGGCTCAGCATGTTCATCGGCGGCATCGTGCTCACGCTTTTGACGCGCCCTCTGGATTACGAGCCAACGATCTGTCTCGACAGCGTGCTCACCTTCGGCGGGCTCGTCATCGTCGGCACGGTTTTCGCGTTCACAGCATTTCTCGCCGGCGTCGCCCAGATCGGTCCGGTGAAGGCGAGCATCGTCGCCTCGATCGAGCCGATCGCCGCGAGCATTTTCTCCTTTGTCTGGGTCGGCACCCATTTCACCCTCTATGACATCATCGGCATGGCGATCATCCTCATCGCCGTCTACATTCTCACAAACGCGCCGGCAAAGGAATGATCCCAGACGTACACAGCCCTGCGAATCACACGATCCGCAGGGCTGTTTTTTCGTCATACCTCTTCTGCTTTGGCAAAGCGTAGCCAGTAGAGCCAGCGATGCGTCACCGGTTTGCCACGGGCGGCGCTGAGCGCCTGCGCATAGAGCGCGAGCTGCTCGCGATAACGCGCGGCGTGCATGGCGCGGTCGGTCTTGAAATCGACGATTTCGTAGCCCTCGTCTGTCTCGAAGAAGAGATCGATCTGACCGTCAACCATGATGTCATCCATGCGCATCGTAAACGACACCTCGTGCTCGATGGTTTTCGCACGCGCCATCACGCGCTGCACAAAATCGCTCGCGTAAAAGCGCACGAGCATCACCACATCGACAGCGGCACGCTCTTCGCGCGTGAGAAAAGCGCGTTCCTCCAGCGCGTCGAGGCGGCGCACGATGGTCGCCCGATCCTGAACCTCCAGCGGCAGCCACTGCACAACCTGGTGCATGAGCGTGCCCAGCGCCGCGCCGGTGAACGACACGTGCTCCTGCACAAACTCCGGCACCGGCACATCGGCGCGCGGCGCGCTCACGCTTTCGCCGTAAGCCGGCCAATCCTGGATGTAATCGGGAATGACGCGGTTGCTTTTCGTAAGCTGAGAAACGGTGCGCTTGAACGGTTGCGTCGTCGCTTCAGCGTAAGCATAATCGCAGCTGAAGCCACGGGCGATCTCCGCCACCAGCGCATCGTCGGCGCGATCGAGCAGCGTCTGAAAATCGCTCTGCGCGCCGTCGTCCGTCGGCGCTTCCTCAGCGTCAGCAGCGACGAAGCGCCATTTGTACAGCGGCGTGGGCGCATCCAGCGAAAGCGGATGGCGCGGATCGCAGAGACAGGTGGTCAGCCAGTCGCGGTAGCAGCTCTGGCTGCTGAAACTGGCGGTCTTGGCACGCGTTTTTCCGCGCTCGCCCTGCCATTTTTCCAGCGCTTTTTCGCTGAACGTGGCCACGAGATAGAGCCGGTCGATGGCGCGGGTGAGGGCCACATAGAGCAGGCGCACTTCTTCTGAGAGGGTCTCGCTGCGATTTTTCGCCGCCAGCATTTTTTTCTCAAAAGACGGATGCGTCGTGGCGCGCTCCAGATCGACAACGTTCATCGCCACGCCAAGCTGGTTGTCCACCACCAGCGCCGGCGCGCTGTCGCGAAGATTGAAGCGGCGCGCCATATCCGCCAGAAAAACAACCTTGAAGCCCAGCCCCTTGCTCTTATGGATGCTCATAATGCGCACGCAGCGGTCGTTTTCGCTGAGCCCGATGCCCGGCGCCGACGAATCCATGCTGCGGGATTTGAGGGTTTCTACATAATGCAAGAATCCCGGCAAGCCGTAGCGATGTTCGCGCTCGTATTCGGCGATCGTGTCGATAAATGCGAGCACATTCTGCTGCCGCTCGGCACCGTCGTCCATGCCCAACAGAAATGCGCCGTAGCCGCTCTCCTCAACGATCTGCAGCGCCACCTCAGCCAGCGGCGCATAGCGCAGCGCCGCGCGCCAGTCTGCAAGGTGCTCGTAAAACGCAGCGAGCTTGCGCGCGGTGAGATCGTCCTGCTCTGCAGCGTAGGCTCTGGCCGCTTCGGCGAACGCGCCCTCTGGCATGGCGAGGCGAATGGCGGCGATCTCCGCATCGCTGAGCCCGCCAAAGGGCGATAAGAGCGCAGATAAGAGCGCTGTATCGATGTGCTCATTAGCGAGCACTGTGAGCATGGCGATAAAAAGCCGCACCTCGAGATTTTCAAAGCCGACGACGGAATTGTCGCTGTAGTAAGGGATGTGCTGCGCTTTGAACACTTCTTCAAAGTCGTGCAGCCGCGCCCGCGGTGAACGCATCAGCACGACAATGTCGCCGTAATCATAGCGCCCGCTCGCCACAAGCCGCTCGATCTCGCCAGCGATCCATTCTGCTTCGGCGTCGCGCGCCTCGTCTGCTGCCACAGCGACACACTGCACCGCGTCCTCGTCTTTCTCAAAGCTGCCGCCGCAGACCAGCGCCTGTCCAGGCTCCTGATAATCAACATCGCCGAGACGCGGCGTCATCAGCGCATCGAAAAGAGCGTTGGCAAAATCCAGGATCTCTGAGCGAGAGCGGAAATTTTCCGAGAGAAAAATGAGCCGCCCGTCGTCGGTGTCGCGGTAGCGCGCATAGCGACGGTTGAAAATATTCGGATCGGCGCGGCGGAAACGATAGATCGCCTGCTTCACATCGCCGACGAAGAAAAGCTGTCCCGGCCAGGCGAGGGCTTCGACAATGGCTTCCTGGATCGGGTTGGCGTCCTGATACTCGTCGAAGAAAATGTACTGCACTTCCTCGCGGATCGCTGCCCGCGCTTCGTCGTCGGCGAGCAGAGCCAGCAGGGCGTGCTCAAGATCGTTGAAATCGAGGCCGCTGCGCGCCTGCTTCGCCGCTTGATAGGCGCTGTCGTAGGCGCGCACGAGCGCTGCGAACGCCGCCAGATGCGGCTGCACCAGCTGGCGATCGGCGTCAATGCGCGCGCTGCCGCCGAGAACGGCGAGCTCGGACAGCTTTTCGACGGCTTTCTTCGCCTGCTTGCGCTGGGCAGCGATCGCTTCGTCGATCTCCGCCTCCTCGAGCGTGGCGTTTTTTGGCTTCGCCGGCTTGCGTGTCCATTTGATCTGCGCGAGATTTTCCATCAGCGCGTCGAGAACATTCTCCGCCGCTGCAGCGTGGCGCAGACTGCGCAGAATGGCGTCGTCGTCGGCGAGCATATTGTGCAGCTTCTCTGCGTTCGGCAGCAAATCCGCAAGCGGCGTCGCCTGATCAAGGAACTGCGCCAGCTGCGCGCAGACCTCGTCGATCTGCGCCGCGAGAATGCGCTGATAGCCCTCCGGCAACGGCGCTGCGTAGGCGTCGGCCTGCGCATCCAGCCAGCCCAGCGGATCGGCCTGGGCCTGGATCCGCGCGTAAACCGTGCGCACAAGCTCGCGCAGCGTTTCGTCGCCATTGCGCCCGCCGTAGGCATCGACGAGGCGCAGAAAATCGCCGTTCTCCGGCGCTGCGTAAGCGGCATCGAAGGTATCTGCCAGCGCTTCCTCGCGCAGGATCGTGGTCGTCGTTTCCGGCAGGATCTTGAATGCCGGATCCAACCCGAGCACATGGTAGAAACGCCGCAACTCCGAAATACAGAAGGCGTGCATCGTCGAAATGTGCGCCTCCGGCAGGATCTCGAGCTGGTGAATGAGAAAATCGCGGTCCCCGCCCTCGGCTTCGCCGACTGCCTCCGCCAGCCCCTGACGCAGGCGCGCCTTCATCTCGCCGGCAGCAGCGTTGGTGAAAGTGACGATGAGCATATGCGCCAGCTCCACGTGGTCATGCGCCAGCATATCGATGATGCGGTCGACGAGGACGCGCGTTTTTCCCGAGCCGGCAGCGGCAGAGATCAGCAGATCTTCGCCGCGCGCAGCGATGGCTTCCTGTTGATGCGGTGTGTAATTCATGCGTCCTCCTCCTCTCCAGCGAGCTGCGCCTTGACCTCCGGCCATTTCACCGGCGCGATCGTGCGCACGCGATTGCCGCTGCGCCCGTCTTCAAAGCGACAGACCGCCGCGTAATCGCAGTACGCACAGCCGCCCTTCTGCTTTTCCTCCAACGGCTGCACGCGAATGTCGCCGTCCATGACAGCGCGCACCGCCTGCTGCGCCACCTGCACCGTGTGGTCGAGCAGACGCTCGAGCAGCTCAGCGCTGAGGCTGTTGTCCGGCGTTTTGCCGCGACCTTTGAAAGCGATGACCTGCTCTTTGCCCTCGCGCACGCCGCGATCGAGCGCTTCGATCACGGCAGGATCGTCGATAAACACGCCGTCCATGAGCAGATCGGCGGCGATCATTTTTTCGATCTCCTGCTCGTCGAGGCTGTCCGTATCGATGAACGGCCGTTTCAGGCTGAGATAGAACACGCCCGCTGGCAGCGGCTGCTCGCGCCAGCCCATGGCTGCACGCAGATAGAGCAGCAGCTGCAGATCCAGCCCGTTCCAGACGCGGGTGATGTCAAAGCTGTTAAAGCCGGATTTGTAGTCGATGACCCGCGCGTACACCTGCCCGCCCTGGCGCCAGGTGTCGATGCGGTCGATGCGCCCCTCGATGCGCAGGATCTGCCCATCGATGTCGAGATAGACCGGCGGCAGGATCGGCGCGTCGGCGCCAAACGCCACCTCGCTGAAGCGCGGCGCAAAATCGCTCTCGCGCAGCTGGCGGATGATGAATCGCCCAGCCTTGCGGCTCTGGCGGCGCAGCTTGTCGAGCACAGCGGCGTTGCGCGCTTCGCGGCTGCGTGCGCCGTCGAGCTGACGCGCCGCTTCCTCGTCGAGGTAAGCGTCCATCTGTGCGCAGATCTGTGCGTCGTCCCAGTCCAGCCACTCCGGATGCTTGCGCAGATCGCGGGTGAGCTGGTCCAGTGAGCCATGGAGCACGTCGCCGATCTCGTCGACTGCCAGCGTATAGTCCAGATCCTCCAGCGGACGAATGCCGTAGCGCAGAAAATGCTTGTAGGGACAGCCCTGCCAGCTTTCCAGCTCGGAAATACTGACGTGCCCCTCGCCAATAGCGGGATAGAGCCGCTTCACCACATCCGGCGCGAGCTTGGCGCGCAGGTTCGTGTAATAGAGCCCGTCGCGCAGGAACGGCGCCAGCTGTGGCCGCGCCTCTTCAAAATAGCGCACAACGCTCGCCGTCCGGCGCACGCCATCCTCGTCCTCGGCTGCCAGCTCTGGCTGAGCGGCATAGCGGCGCAGCCAGTCGGCTGCGTTTTTCAGGCTCTCCCATTCGAGATACGGCAGCACCTCGTCCATCGCGGCGAGCAAACTTTTTTCCTCCAGCGCCGACATGATCTGTCGGACACGGGTGATGAACACGCTCTCATTCATGGCAGCGCCGTCTGCGCCGCTCAGCGGATAGGAAAGGATCAGGCGCTTTGTTGGTTTCGCCAGCGTTTCGTAGAGACAGAGGGCTTCGTCCTCGAGAATACGCGTTTCGTCGAAACGCAGCTGCACGCCAGCCTTTTCCAGCCACTGCTTTTCCTCGCGGATGAATACCGTGCGCGTCACGCCCTGGCTCGGCATCCAGGCATCGCTCATGCCCACGATCACCTGCACCCGACAGCGACCAGTGCGCGCGCGGCCGAGCTCGACCACCTGCACCTCATCCTGCGCCGGTGGCACAATGCCGAGGCTGGCTTCGCCGAGTCCCTCCGAGAGGATGTGCGTATACTGCTTCAGCGTCACCGGCATCTCGCCGATCGTCGCCACGAGCTGATCGAGCAGATCCACCAGTGCTTCCACGATCTGCGCGTCGGTCTCACGCTGCGTTGGGCTTTTTTCTGCATCGCTGGCGTGGAACGCATCGAGCAGCTCCGGCGCTGTGAGAAAATGATACACAACTGTGGAAAAATCCCGCACTGTTGTGCAAGCGCGCAGATCCTCGTAAAATGGCTGAAAGCGCGCTGTGAAAGCTTCGTGCGCAGCCAGCGCCACTTCCTGCTGAGCGCGCAGCCCCTCCAGCTTGCGCGAGCGCGCGTTTTCGTCCGGCGGCGCAAAATAGCGCGCGTCGAAATACATCGTTCCCCGCAGATGCTTGGCGCGGGCAAACAGATCCAGTGCCACCACCTCGTCCTCGTCGAGCCCCGCCAGCCCCGTCTCGAGGCAGGCGAAGACCATCGGATAGGCGAAACCATACTGCACCATATCCAGCGCGTTCAGCAGATAGCGCACAAGATAATGCGCATCCAGCGCCTTGCGCTCGTCGATGAACGCCGGAATGCCGTACTGCTTGAAAATGCGCGCGATCAGTGGAAAATACACCTGCGGCTGATTCGTCGTGATGTGGACATCGCGATAACGCAGCCCTTTCTCGCGCACAAGCTGGCGCAGTCTGCCTGCGAGATAGGTGATCTCCGTCTGCGGCTGCGGCGCCTTCCAAAGCTCCACCTGCTCGCCGCCCTGCGCAGCCTGCGTATCGTAGCCAAACAGCTGCTGCGCCAACGGCTCAGCGTCAGCGAGCATCGATCCGCGCGCATCCACCGCCTCCACAGTCAGCGGGATCCCTGCCCGCACGAGCGTTTCATAGAAGCTGTAGGATGCATGGCAGGCGGAATGCAGCGTCCACCAGCCCCGCGCGTTCGTGAGCATCTGCGGCGCCATCACCAACGTCATCGCCAGCTTTGCGCCCCGCGCCTCCAGCGCCTGCAGCACCGCCAGCTCCGGCTGGCTCAGCGAATGGAAGCCGTCAATATAGATTGCCAGCCCGTCGAGCCAGTCCGCCTCGTCGATCTTTTCTGCCAACAGCGCCAGCCGCGCTTCGTTGTCCAGTCGGCGCTCGCCGAGCGCTTCTTCGTAAGCCGCCAGCAGCTTTTTCACATCCGCCAGCTTCGCCGCCAACAGCGGCGGCACATCCGCGCCTGCACCAAGCTTCGCCACAGCGAGCGCATCCATGCCCAGACTGCGAAACTCGCCCAGCGTTTCCACAAGCTTCGCCGCCGCGCCGCGTTTGTCCCAGCTCTTACCCAGGATCGTCAGTCCTTCCCTTGAAGCGCCGAGCAGATACTGCGCCAGCATGCGGCGACCGCTCTCGTTCACATATGCCAGCTTCGCGCCGCCCACACGCCCCAGCACCTCGCGCGACAGCGAGCCGAAGCTTTTCACCTTGATATCCATCATCACCGGCACATCCAGCCGCTCCAACAGCGCCCGGTCCGTATGCATCGTAAACTGCTCCGGCACCAAAAGATACGCCCGTCCACGCGCGCGCGCGATCTGCGCCAGCTCCGTCAATATTTTTTCGCGCACAGCATTCGCCGTCGCGCCAACCATCAGTCGCATCGATCATCCTCCTTCACATGTTTTCTCCAGTGTACACAGAAAAATGACAACATGCAAGCGCCGTCCGATAAAGATTGACGCTCTCCCAGCCATCCTCTAAAATAGAAAGCATAGACCACAACCCACCGATCACAGGGAGGCTCCACCATGAAACAACGCATCCTCTTCAGCGCAGTCGCCCTCGCCAGCCTGCTCACCCTCGCCGGCTGCACAGGCGAAGCATCCGCGCCCATAGATACCGAGACCACGCCCGTCGCCGTCTTTGAAGAAACCAGCGACGCCACAGCAACCAGCGCCGGGCTATCGAGCGACAGCGCAGCCAGCGTCGCCACCGCCCGCGACCACGATCTTTTCACCATGACAGATCGCACCTTCACCAATAACGCCGCAGGCTACAGCATCGACGTGCCCGCCGGGCTCTCCGTCTGCGACATGGGCGACGCCACCTATCGCAGCACCCTCGAAAACAGCGACGCCAGCACGCGCCTCGAGATCTTCACCCAGGCCCTCACCGCTGACGTCGACGCCGCCACCTATCTCAGCTATTCCAATCGCTTCCTGGAAAACACCTGGGATTTCACCAAAACCTACGATTTTTCCATCGATGACACCCTCGGCGGCCGCGCCACCCACATCCTCACCTGGGAACGCCGCGCCCTCGCCCGCGTCGACGGCGACCGCAACTATTACGGCCAGCTCGACATCGTCGACGGCGACAACGTTTACAGCTTCCTGCTCACCAGCACCTCGCCAGTAGACGCCGACACCCTGCGCGCCATCGAGGAAAGCTTCCAAAGCTTCACCCCAACCGCCACCGCCGCCGAATTTCCGCGCCAGCCGCGTGAGCGCACCGACATCACCGACGAAACCCACGACTTTTACCAGCGGATTTTCGCCGACGACGCCGACCTCACCTGGGGCATTTTCGAACCAAGCACCAGCGGCAAAAGTGTGAGCGACCTCCTCGACGTGCAGCGCGAGCTGCAGCACCGCTTCGACATCGTTCTCTGCTACTCCAACATCTACGAAAACTACGAGACCGACCTCATCTACAACACCCTCTCACGCCTCTGGGAAAACGGCTGCGTCGTCGAGCTCACCCTCCAAACCCAGCTCTACGATCCCCTCAGCCAGAACAACATGGTCTACGATATTTTAGACGGCAAGTACGACGAATTTCTCCACGACTACGCCGCCGACGTCGCCCGCTTTGGCCATCCCGTGCTCTTCCGCCCGCTCAACGAAATGAACGGCGACTGGTGCAACTATTCCGCCTACTGGACAGCCCGCGACTGCAGCACCTATGTCGAACTCTACCGCTATCTCTACAGCATCTTTGAAGAAGAAGGCGCCAACAAAAATACCCTCTGGGTGTGGAATCCAAACGAAAAATCCTTCCCGAATTTCTGCTGGAATTACGCCGACAATTATTATCCAGGCGATGAATACGTCGACATCGTCGGCCTCACCGGCTACAACACCGGTGATTATTACGACGGCGAGATCTGGCGCAGCTTCGACGAGATCTACGATCCCCTCTACGCACAAATGGCGCCACAGTATCAGCAGCCGCTGATGATCACCGAATTTGCCTGCTCCAGCATCGGCGGCGACAAAGCCGCCTGGGTCGAAGACATGTTCACCCAGCTCGAAAACTATCCGCGCATCAAAGCAGCCGTCTGGTGGGACAGCGCCGATAAAGATACAAACAATAACATCGCCCGCCCATACTACATCGACAACGACAAAGCCGCCCTGCGCGTCTTCAAAGACCACCTCGCCCAGAGCGACTACAAGGAGAATCCCAGGGAACGCACCAACATCCTCCTGAGAGCCTACGACGTCTATTAAAACCACAAGCCACCGCCCAGCGCGGTGGCTTTTTCGTGCCAAACGCAGAAAACCAGCGAGACCTTACAGCCTCGCTGGTTTGTTTGTGTGTCAGAACGTCTTAGCGATCGTTCCAATCTTTGTCGAGCAGATCCGTCCAGTTTTCTACCTTGTTGCCATCTTCCGTGATCCACTCATATTCGTGGCCGTTCGTGGCTTCCTGCATATCGGCGTAGAACCATGCAGATTCTGGGTTGTCTGGCCAGGTCTTCATCTCGTCTTCTG
>URZX01000049.1 GCA_900552455.1 uncultured Peptococcaceae bacterium
ACCAGAAGTTCTATGGGTCATTTTTATTTGTTGCACTTAGATTGTAAATTCACATGGGCAAAATAATGTTTTGCTTTGTATGTAGGAGATGGAGATGATAGAATAATAAGCAATATCAAACTTTGGAGGCGAGTGGATGGATTATTACGAACAATTTGGAATCACTCGCATGTCTGGTGACGAGGTGCGCACAGTCTATGGTGAGGCCGGACAGTGGCTTATGATCGTGTTCCACTTGTTTAGCGGGGTGGACGCTGTGTTGTATAACCAGTTTGCGAGATTTGAACGGGCGCCGGGAGAACTTCAGCTTGATGACACGCGGTATTATTGCATTTCTTATTACACGATGGGGTTGGTAGAAGCGGATCTTGGTAACCATCGACGACGGGAAGCGATGCCGGGAATCATTGACGTGTTGCGTGATCATCCTGTGAGCGCGCAGACTGCGGTGCGTGCGGAAAGCGTGCATGGCTACAATGTGATACTTTTTCCGGAGCAGATTCAGCGGGAGCTTTCTGAGATGTTGGTACGTAATTTCGATGTGTCGCTTGCCGATACGATGGCGCTGCTCGATGAGGCTGCGATTGCGGCGTCTTTTATTCCAAACGAGCGTTTGCTGCACATCGCCGGAGAGCTTGGAGACTATCTAAAGGACGAGGCGATTGGCATGGTGCGTCTCAAAGTACTGGAATTCTTTCATGCGATTACCACCGGCGGGCTTAAATTTATTTCTTCGACAAAGCACTGTTCGCCGACGCACATCGAAAAAACCATGCGGATTCACGAGCGCATGTTGGCTGATCTCAGCCGTCGTGAAACGATTGCCGAGCTTTGCCGCGACGAAGGACTTTCGGAAACAACCTTTAAAGATTGTTTCAAAGCGCTTTACCAGCGCACCCCTGGTGATTTTTTACGTACTGCGCGCATGAATCAGGCGGCCATTCTGCTGGCAGATTCCAAACGATCAATTGCAGAAATTTCACAGATGATGGGTTATGACAATCCGAGCAATTTCACGCGCACGTTCAAAGGTGTGTACGGGATGCTGCCGAAGGTGTATCGAGAAAAATGTCTGAAATGAGCATTTTTGCCTGAAATGAGCAGGAAAAGTTTTATATGACAAACTATAATGACGGTAATCAGTAAGCACTGGTTAACGTCATTTTTTTGTAAGGAAGTGATCATGATGCAAGGTATTTTTGCGTACGGAGGCACGAACAATCGCCGTACGCTGCTTTCGGTTGTCGTGTTGTTCGTTGCGTCGGTGCTGTTGGTGATGCCGTATTATTTTGTTTATCGTGCAGTCACTGTGTTGTTGGACGGAGGCGCATTTTCGCCTGCGTTTATAGCCGAGCACGCCCTCATTATTGGTGGTTTGATGATTGTGCAGACGGTGCTTTATACGAAGGGGCTGGATCTTTCTCATCAGGCAGCGTACGGCACTTTGATGAATCTACGGCTCTCGCTCGCTGAAAAGATGGAAAAACTGCCGCTGGGCGTGACCCAGCAAAAGGGCGTGGGTGCCTTGAAAAAGATTTTCACTGATGACATTGACAGTTTTGAAGTGCTTCTGGCACACGCCTTGCCGGAGGGCGTCGCTAATGCGCTTTCGACGCTCCTTGTGCTGACAGCGATTTTCGTTTGTGATTGGCGATTGGGCCTTCTGGTGCTTGCGGTGATCGTGTTGGGCATGGTGCCGGTGATGCTGATGGGGAGCATTGGCAACAAAGGTGCGGCCGACTACTACAATGCGAGCCGGCACATGAACAATACCATCATTGAATATGTCAACGGAATGGAAGTGGTCAAGGTCTTTAATAAAACCGGGGAATCCTACGCACGTTTCACCAATGCTGTCAACGATTATCGTGACTACACGCTGCGTTGGTATCGTGCCTGCTGGCCATGGATGGCGGCATATACGTCAATTCTTCCCTGCACGCTGCTCTTTGTGCTGCCTGTCGGCGCGGTTATGGTGATGAAAAACTGGGTGGCACTGCCAGATTTTGTGCTGGCAATTTGCCTGGCACTGGCGCTGGGGATGCCGCTTTTGCGCACGATGTCGTTCGTGTCGGTGATGCCGCAGATTCGCTACAAATTGGCGGAGCTGGAGCGTGTGCTGGATCATCAGCCGCTGATCGAAGGGCGCATTTGCGAAACTGCCAAGCAGGTTGATGTGGTGTTCGACCATGTTGATTTCAGTTATGAGGATGGCACGGAAATTTTGCACGATGTGTCGCTTGTGCTTGCACCGGGAACCAAGACGGCAATTGTCGGCGAGTCTGGCGCGGGCAAGAGCACGCTGGCGAAGCTCCTCGTGCATTATTATGATGTGTCCGGTGGCGCTGTGCGTATTGGCGGCAGAGACTTGCGCGACTTGTCGCTTGCCGGATTGAATGCGCTTGTAAGTTATGTGTCGCAGGATAATTTTCTTTTCAACAGAAGTTTGGCTGACAACATTCGCCTCGGCCGTCCAGAGGCGACGGATGAAGAGGTGCTCCGCGCAGCGGAAGCCGCACAATGCGCAGATTTCATTGATGCGCTGCCCGAAGGCATTCACACACTGGCGGGTGACTGTGGCAACAGACTCAGCGGCGGCGAACGTCAGCGCATTACGCTGGCACGGGCGCTTCTCGCAGATGCACCGGTGCTGGTGCTGGATGAGGCGACGGCTTTCAGCGATGCTGAACATGAACGTCGGATAGAAGCAGTGTTGAATCAGTCCTGCGGAGATAAGACGCGACTGGTCATTGCGCACCGATTACAGACGATCTGCGATGCCGATCAGATCTGTGTGCTGGATGGCGGCCGCATACAGGATATAGGCACCCATGAGGAACTGCTTGGGCGCTGCGCCATTTACAAACGACTCTGGCAGGCAAACGAAGAAAGCGATGTTTGGCAGATAGAAGGGAGTGATGAGCCATGATTCGACGTATGATTGCACGTGTCCTGAAGCTTTCGGGACGCTATAAGGGACGCATCCAAGGCGCGTTTGTTTTCTCGGTGTTCAATGTTATTTTTTCAAAAATGCCAATTTGTTATGCAATGATCACTGTTTACTGGCTTTCCCAGGGACAAATGACCGTTCGCATGGCGGGCGGCATTGCGGTGGCGATGGTTGTGACGCTGGTGCTACAAATGCTTTGCCAGCATGCTTCTGATCGCTTGCAGAGCGGCGCCGGGTATATGCTTTTTGCAGATAAACGTTTGGCGCTTGGCGATCATCTGAAACGGCTCCCGATGGGCTATTTCAACGCAGGGAACATTGGGCGTATCAGCTCGGTGCTCTCAACGGACATGCTGTTTGTTGAAGAAAATGTGATGCAGAAATTGGCGACGATTATGACCTATATTCTTTCGGCGGTCGTGCTGCTCGTGTTTCTCTTTGTGCTAAGCCCGGTTCTTGGTCTGATTGTGCTGGTGACGACACTGGCTGCGTTCGCTGTCGCTGGCGGCATGAACCGCGTTTCGCAGCGCTCGGCTGTGGCGCGCCAGGCGCAAAGCGAGCGGCTCACCGAAACAGTGTTGGAATTTGTGCGCGGCATTGCTGTAATCAAGAGCTGCAATTTGGTCGGTGAACAGTCTGATCTGCTCAGAAACAGCTTCCGTGATGCGCGGGATCAGGCAATCGCTTTTGAAAAGAGTATCCTCCCTTGGATGATGGGGCTTGGCGTGCTGTATGGGCTTGGCACGGCAGGCGTTTTTGCTGCCGGGCTTTGGGCTTACATGAACGATGGGCTTTCATTGTTGTATCTGCTTGGTATGCTGCTTTTCGTGCTCGAGATTTTCGGCCCGCTCAAAGCGCTGTTCGCTGAGTCGTCGAATCTCGCCATCATGGATAGCTGCCTAGATCGCATTGATGCGCTTTTTGCCGAGCCGGAACTTTGCGACGGTGCACGCACCACGTTCCCGGATGATTGGCAGGGGCCGGTGGTGGAATACCGTCATGTGGGCTTTTCGTATGGCGAAGGCGAAGTGTTGCACGACGTTTCTTTTGCCATGCAGCCAAAAACGATGACGGCGCTGGTGGGATCGAGCGGAAGCGGCAAATCGACCGTTGCAAATCTCCTGCCGCGTTTTTGGGATGTATCAGACGGCGCGGTGCTGGTAGGCGGCGTCGATGTGCGGGAGCTTTCCTTTACAACGTTGATGGATCAAGTGAGCATGGTTTTCCAGAATGTGTATCTGTTCAACGATACGATCGCCAATAATATCGCCATGGCCAAACCAGACGCAACGGAAGAAGAGATCGTGCGTGCTGCCAAAAAAGCGCGTTGTTATGACTTCATCAGGGCATTGCCAGAGGGCTTTCAAACGATGGTTGGCGAAGGCGGCGCGAATCTTTCCGGCGGAGAGAAGCAGCGCATTTCCATTGCACGCTCGATTCTCAAAGACGCACCGATCGTCATTCTTGACGAAGCGACAGCCAGTGTTGACAGCGACAACGAGCGCCATATTCAGGAAGCCATTGACGCACTGGTGCGCGGCAAGGTGCTTTTGGTGATTGCACATCGTTTGCGGACCATCGAGCGCGCAGATCAAATCCTTGTGCTTGATGACGGACATATCGTTGAGCGTGGCACGCATCAGCAGCTTTTGGCACAAAATGGCCTTTACGCCGATCTTTATCGCAAAACCACAGGACGAACAGAAAGGATGGAATAAATATGAAAAACAACAACGCGTTAAACGGCAAAGATTTTATCAACATCGGTATCTTCACAGCAATCTACATGGTGATCGTGATCGCGATCGCCTGCACGGTGGGACTGATTCCAATCGGATTTATTCTATTGCCCATCATCCTGCCGATTATCGGTGGGATTCCAATGATGCTTTATTTTACCAAGATCAAAAAGCCTGGCATGTTGTTGATCTTTGAGATCCTATTTGGTATTGTCATGATCTTGACTGGAATGGGCGTGGACCTTTTGATCTGGGGTGTCGCTGTTGGGATTATTGGTGAAATTCTTTACCGCGCTGCACATTACCAGAGCGCCAATATGGCGATTTTCACCTATGGCGTACTTTCAACCTGCATCTGCGGGAACTATATTCACTGGATTTCTGCCAGTCAGGATTGGCTTGATATGCAGGCAGCGACCTATGGCGATACTTATGTGACGACTATCCATGGTTTTCTCACAACTGGCTGGGGATTTCCGGCAATGATCGTTGGCGCCTTTCTCGCTGGCGTCGTTGGCGGGCTTATCGGCAAACGGGTGATGAAGAAGCATTTTGAAAAGAGTGGGCTTGTATGAAGGTGGCCCATCTCCTCAGCGACATCTATGCGCCAACGGCGAAAGCCAAGCAGCTTTACCTCGATCCACGAACGAAAATCGTGCTCTGTCTGGCGGTTTCCTTTATTATGTTGGATTCGACGATTTCGCCGGTGGTGAACGCGTTGCAGATCACGCTGGCGGCGCTGCCGCTCATCTTTCTGCTGATGCTGCGCAAATATAAAATGGCGGCTTATTATCTGTGCGCCTACGTCTTTGCATCGCTGGTGCCGCAGCTGCTTGTTCCGCTGCTCCCGGCGATTATCAATTTGCTCTTTACTGGAATGATCGCGCTCATGACGCAGATCCTGCCGGGAATGATGATGGCCTATTTTCTCATCGTGAGTACTTCGGTGAGTGAATTTGTAACGGCGATGGACAGGATGCACGTACCCAAGAGCATCAGCGTGCCAATGTCGGTGCTCTTTCGCTTCTTTCCGACGATCGTGGAAGAATATGGACATGTGCGCGATGCCATGCGCATGCGCGAGGTTGGCAATTTGCGCCAGCCGATGGCCATGCTCGAGTACCGTATGGTGCCCTTTATGACGAGCATCGTTTCCATCGGCAACGATCTGGCGGCGTCGGCGTTGACACGAGGACTTTCTGCACCAGTCAGACGCACGAACGTGTGCCCCATTGGCTTCACCTGGCGCGACGGGCTGGCATTTGTCCTGACAGGCGGCTGTATTGCCATTTTTCTCATCTATCGTTAGGAGGTGCGTGATGATAACGTTTGATCGTGTGAGTTTTACCTACAACAACGCCGGAGTGGATGCTGGTGTGCACGACATCAATCTGGACATTCCTGCAGGCCAAGTTGTTCTTCTCTGCGGCAGCTCAGGCTGCGGAAAGACGACGCTGACGCGGCTCATCAATGGGTTGATTCCGCACTTTTACGAAGGCACGCTCACAGGAAATGTCACGGTAGATGGATGCACAGTGGACGAAACACCGCTTCACGCGCTGGCACCGATTGTTGGGTCGGTGTTTCAAAATCCCAAGAGCCAGTTTTACACAGTGGAGACCGATTCTGAGATCGTTTTCGGCTGCGAGAATATTGGCCTGCCAAAAGAACAGATTTATGAACGCTTTGAAACCGTTGTGCCGGCACTCAACCTGGAGGCGTTGTTGGGGCGCAGCCTGTTCGCTCTTAGCGGCGGTCAAAAGCAACAAATCGCCTGCGCGTCAGTGGCTGCGCTGCGTCCGCAGGTGCTTGTGATGGACGAGCCTTCATCCAATCTGGACATTGCCGCTGTAAGCGCGCTTGCTGAAATAATACGTAAGTGGAAAGAAGAGGGGCGCACCATTGTGATTGCTGAACATCGTCTCTATTGGTTGATGGATTTGGTGGATCGTGTGGTCATCATGGAGCACGGACGTATCGTGGACGATCTTCCTATCGACGATTTTCGGAGGCTCACGCCTCAGGCGCTGACAGAACGCGGTTTGCGTGCAAGGGAGATTTCTTTTGACGGATTACGCCTGCCTGGTGCTGCATCAGATGAAGCGCTCTGCTTTAACGACGTGGTTTTTTCCTATGGACGCGAGCGCGCGCTGGAGATTCCCACGCTAAAGATCCCATGTGGAAGTATTGTGGCCGTTATTGGAGTGAACGGCGCCGGCAAATCCACCTTCGGACGCTGCCTCTGCGGGCTTGAAAAGAAAATGCAAGGAACCATTTCTCTGCGGGGAAAAGTTCTCGGTTACAAGGAGCGCATCAAGCGAAGCTACCTCGTCATGCAGGATGTGAATCACCAGCTTTTTACCGAAAGCGTCGAGGAAGAAGTCATGCTTTCAATGGAAAAATCTCCCCTGAGCGACGCGCAAAAGTGTGAACAAGTGCAGGCGGTTCTTCAGACAATGCATCTGGAAGATTTTGCGCAGATACATCCTATGGCACTTTCCGGTGGTCAGAAGCAGCGTGTTTCTGTCGCCTGCGCGTTTGCCAGCGATAAAGAAATATTGGTTTACGACGAACCAACAAGCGGGCTTGATCATGCGCGTATGTTGAATGTGGCTGAAGTGATGAAAACGATGCAAACGCGAGGCAAAACGCAATTTGTCATCACACACGACCCGGAACTCATTGTACAGGTCTGCGATTATCTGCTGTTTCTCGAAAAAGGTCATGTACGCTGTGCAGGACCGTTCAGTGATGAGTATGTTCAAGCGCTCGAGGCGTTCTTTATTGGATAGGTGATTTTTGTAAATAGGCAGAGCTGCTTCATGTTGTGTGGCAGCTCTTTCTCATGCCTGTGAAAAGCAATGGCTGGCAGCATGTAGAGCATCTGAATGGGACTGGCTTCATGAAATATTGGCGCGAGGGGGCGACGGTCATTCTTTGCAAAAAAATTATAAGAAATTGTGATGAAGTCAGACGGGATCTTAGCAAATCGACACCAAATCCAAGGCATTGCCTGTATAGACTTATGAAGCAATATTTGATATGATAGGGAAAGAATGAATTCAATGAGAATGGAGAATTTACATGTTAACAGGCAATGAGATCAGAAAAAAATTCGTTGAGTATTTCGAACAGCATGGACACACTCATGTAAAAAGTTCTTCGTTAGTGCCATATAATGACCCGACGCTTCTTTTTACGAACGCTGGGATGAACCAATTCAAGAATGTTTTCCTGGGGCTGGAAAGCCGCGACTACCATCGTGCGACGACGGTGCAGAAATGTGTGCGCGCCGGCGGCAAGCACAACGACCTGGAAACCGTCGGCAAAACGGCGCGCCACCATACTTTCTTTGAAATGCTGGGGAATTTCTCCTTCGGCGATTATTTCAAGGAAAAGGCGATCGAATATTGCTGGGATTTTCTCACCAATGAGCTGAAGCTGCCGAAGGAAAAGCTCTGGATCACGATCTACAAGGACGACGACGAAGCCTACGAGATCTGGCACAAGGTGACGGGCTACGATGAAAACCGCATCCTGCGCCTGGGCGAGAAGGACAACTTCTGGCAGATGGGCGATGTCGGCCCATGCGGCCCTTGCAGCGAGGTGCACTACGACCGCGGCGAAGAATACGCCTGCGACTGCGAAGATGGCTGTGCCCTGGGTGTCTGCGACTGTGACCGCTGGCTGGAAATTTGGAACCTCGTGTTCATGCAGTACAACCGCGACGAAGAAGGCAACCTCACGCCGCTGCCAAAACCAAACATCGACACTGGCATGGGCCTGGAGCGTATCACCTCGATCATGCAGGGTGTGGACACGAACTTCGACACGGACCTCTTTGTGCCGCTGATCCAGTATGTGGAAGAGCTTTCTGGCAGGGAATACCACAAGGATGAGCGTGGTTTTGCTTTCCGCGTCATTGCGGACCACGCGCGCGCCTGCTCCTTCCTGATCGCTGACGGCGTGCTGCCAAGCAACGAAGGCCGCGGCTATGTGCTGCGTCGCATTCTGCGCCGTGCGGTGCGTCTGGGCAAGACGATCGGGCTGGACGAGCCATTCCTCTACAAATTTGTCGCCAAGGTTGGCGAGCAGATGGGCGAGGCTTATCCGGAGATCATCGAGCACCAGAGCTTTATCGAATCGATCATCCGCAACGAGGAAGAGCGTTTCTTCCAGACGCTGCAGGATGGCATGAAGATCGTTGCTGAAACGATCGCAGACATCAAGGCCAAGGGCGGCACAGTCATCGACGGCGCCAGCGCCTTCAAATTCTACGACACCTACGGCTTCCCGATCGACCTGACCAAGGACACTGCCGACGAAGAAGGCATGACTGTGGACATCGAGGGCTTTGAAGCCGCCATGGCAGAACAGCGCCGCAAGGCGAAGGAAGCCCAGGATGTGGCGAACGTGTGGGATCTGGCGCAGCATGTCACGGAAGCGTATCCAGACATGGCAGCGACGACCTTCACCGGCTACAGCAAGGCAGAAGACGACGCCACCGTGCTCGGCATCCTCATCGACAAGCAGGGCGCGGAATTTGGCTACGACACCCACGCCATTGTCATCCTCGACCACACGCCATTCTACGCCCAGGGCGGCGGCCAGGTTGGCGAAGTGGGCCAGATGCTGGCCAAGGACGGCGTCTTTAATGTAGAAAACACCATCAAGCTGGCCGACGGCAAATACCTGCATCAGGGCTACATCGACGGTCGCCTCAACGTTGGCGACAGCGTCCATGCCGTCGTCGATCTCGACAAACGCCGTGCTTCTGCCCGCAACCACACCGCCACCCACCTGCTGCACTATGCACTGCGCCAGGTGCTCGGCGATAACGTGCATCAGTCCGGCTCGCTGGTCGCGCCAGGCCATCTGCGTTTTGACTTCTCCTGTCTGCATGCCCTGAGCGCCGATGAGCTGGCAAAGGTAGAAGCCATCGTCAACGACGAGATCCTCACCGCAGCAAGCGTCAACGTTTACGAAACCTCCATCGACGACGCCAAGGAAAGCGGCCACATGGCCCTCTTCGGCGAAAAATACGGTGACACCGTGCGCTGCGTTGATGCCGGGCTCCATTCCAAGGAGCTCTGCGGCGGGATCCACGTCGCCAACGTTGGCGAGATCGGCCTCTTCAAGATCCTCAGCGAAAGCTCCGTCTCTGCCGGCGTGCGCCGCATTGAAGCCGTCACCGGCACCGCCGCCTACGCACGCACCGTTGAGCAGGATGCCCTCATCGCCCAGATCCGCAAGCAGGCCAAGGTCAACACCGACGACGCCATCTGCGGCCGCATCGCCGATCTCGAAGCAGAGGTCAAAGCCCTGCAGAAGACCATCGACGACATGAAGCTCGCCCAGATGAAGGAAGCCGCTGCCAGCGCCGAAGACGCCATCCAGAGCGTCAAGGGCCTGCAGGTTGTGGCCCAGCAGGTTGCCGCAGCCAACATGGAAGACCTGCGCAACCAGGCCGACCTCTTCCGCAACAAGCTCGACGACGGCGTCGTGCTCCTGGCAAGCACCGCCGACGATCAGGTGCAGCTCTGCTGCATGCTCACCCAGGGCGAAGCGAGAAAGCATCTCCACGCCGGCAACCTCATCAAGGAAGTCGCCGCCATGGTCGGCGGCAAGGGCGGCGGTCGCCCAGACATGGCCCAGGCCGGCGGCAAGGACGTGGCAGCGCTGGCAGGCGCCCTCGCAGCCTTTGCCGGCATTGTAGAAAATCAATATAAGGAGTGAAACCAACATGAGAGACGATCTCGATCAGACGATGTATTTTGACAAGAACAACTTGCAGAAGGAGATGGGGCCAAGAGAAGTGCTCCGCGAAGTCTACGCCGCGCTGGAAGCCAAGGGCTATCAGCCGCTGAACCAGATGGTCGGCTACATCTTATCCGGAGACCCAGCCTACATCACCAGCTACAACAATGCCCGCGCATTGATCAAGAAGTTTGACAGAGATCAGTACATCGAAGAAATGCTGGTCAACTATTTGGATGAGCGCTGAGATGACCGGACGTCTCGTATGTTTTGACGTGGGCGAACGGCGCATCGGCATCGCCGCCAGCGATCTCTTGGGGATCACAGCGCAGCCGGTGGAAACGTACACGCGCACAGGGAAAATAGAAGAAGATTACCAGTATCTGGCGAAGATTTTGCGCGACCAGGAAGCCGTGAAGCTCGTGGTCGGCCTTCCCAAAAATATGAACAACACCCTTGGCTTCAAGGCGCAGGAGATCCAGGAATTCATCGCCGGATTCCAGCCCCATCTGCCAGAAGGCTTTCCCATCGACTGGATCGATGAGCGACTGACCACCGTGCAGGCCGAAGGCGTGCTCCTCGAGGCCAACGTGTCTCGAAAGAAAAGAAAGAAATTTGTAGACAAGATCGCGGCCGTGTTTATGCTGCAGGCATACATGGACGCTCATTAAGGAGGATCCTCATGGACGAAAACAAAGAATATCTCGACAACGAAGAAGAACTCGAAGACGGCCTCGTCGTGCTCGTAGACGAAGACGGCCACGAACACACCTTGCAGGTGCTCGAACGCGTCGAACTCAACGGCAACGACTACGCCATCCTCGTGCCTTGGGACGAGGAAGAAGACGACAGCGCCATTCCGTTCAAGATCGTCGTCGAAGACGGCGAAGAGCTGCTCTACGACATCGAAGACGACGACGAATGGGAAGCCATCGTCGAATTCTGGAACAACTACGTCGACGAACAGGAAGACTGAGCGACGCGTCATCAAGGCTGGGCCAAAGGGCCCGGCCTTTTTTCGTGCACCTGTAGATCTGAATGGCGGGCGGATGCTTTCTTTTGACACATGTTATTCTATGTGTTATGATGGAGCTGCAGGAGGTGGGGATATGAAGTCATATTCTTCCCGAGAAATCCTGAA
>URZX01000050.1 GCA_900552455.1 uncultured Peptococcaceae bacterium
CCAAAAATGGATCATCCCCCCTGGCGTTTGACGGGGCTTTACGAGAAAGCCCCCCAGCCTGACGCAAAATGCGCACAAAAAAAGATCGGAACGCGGTGGTTCCGATCTTTTGCGAGCTGGGTCATTCTGCAATGACTGCGCTCATGTCCACGCCGGTGACAAACTCGTCACCTTTGTAGAAATAAACGGAATATATTGAGCGCAGCTCGCCGTCGGTGGTTTTCTCCGGTGTGAAGGTGATGCTGCCGCTCTCGGTGAGGGTGATGGTGGTGTCGTCGCTGGAGATGAGGCCATCCTCGCAGGTGAAGACGGCACGATCAACGTTTTCGCCATCAAGGGCGATATCAATGGTATACTCGGTGCCAAGCTGAATGACGGTTGGCACGCCGCCCGGAATGGTACTGCCGCTAATGCCGTAGTCGGCGATGTTCAATGTCCAGAAGTCTGCCGAGATACTAACAGAGGTGCGGCCGTCCGGCGCAACGAGGGCGCCAGCGTCGAGCTCTATGTTATAGCTGCCGGCTGGCAATGGTTCGCCGAGGTAGATCTCTACACGGCTGAAGCCCTGCATATTTACATTGCTCTGCCAATAGGCCTGGTCGTCGGCATCCAGGTAGCCAAATACTTTGGCGTTTTCAGCGAGGTCGACGCGCTTGTAAACGCTGCCATCGCTGTTGTAGATGGTAACATAGCTGCCTTCCTGGATGGTAACATCGTCGATGCCGACCTTAACCATGAGGGCGTCGTAGCCCAGCAGATTATTTTCGCCGTAAGGATCTACATAAATGGAATCGATCTGACCGATGTTTTCATGGTTGCTTTCATAAGCGACGTCGTAATCCCAGACGAAGCCAGGCATGAGCACGAACTGATCGTCGCCAAACGGACGCACGATGGCGTTGCCGTCAGCGGCGGCAAAGGTGACCCAGTTCCAGCCGTTGGCGTGGAGGGATTCGGCGATGCTGTTGAGCACGCCATAGATCCAGCTTTCGACATCGTAGACGAAATACTGATCTTTCTGTGGTTCTGGTGGGTTGCCGTAAATGCTGCCATCTGCAGCGAGGGTGACGGTGGCGAGGCCGTCGTCATCGATGCTGACTGGTTTGGCAAGATCGAGGTTCCAGCCGGTTTCTTCAGCAAGGGCTGCGATGACGGCATCTGGTGTGAGCTCATCGACGGTGGCGGTGACGCGCTGCAGGCTGTCAGGCTGGCCGATAACGAGCTGCACGGTCTGGCCCTGTGGTTCTTCCGGTTCTTCTGTGTCACCAAGGTAGCGCTGCATGATGGCTGCTACCTGTGCGCGGGTGGCGCCGGACTGCGGATCGATGGTAGTGGTGGTCATGCCGTTGACAAGGCCTTCGGCATTGGCCCAGGAGAGAACGTCTTCTGCCCAGCTGCTGATGCTTGCGGCATCGGCATATTTGCTGAGATCGGCACGCGCGGAAACGTCGCCGCCTTTATACGCGGTATAGTTGTAGAGGGTGGCGGCAAGCTGTTCGCGGGTGATGGTGTCGTTCGGGCCGAAGGTTGTCTGGCTGTAGCCATTCATGATACCGTTCTGGCGTGCCCAGTAGATCGGCATGGCGTACCAGTCGTCGCCTTCGACGTCCTCATACGGATAGCCGAGGTTGCCGTCGCTCATGGCTGGATTGCCTTCGAGACGATAGAGCACGCTTGCGATCATGCCGCGGGTCATGGTGACATCTGGCGCAAACTCTGTTGCGCTGGTGCCGGTCATGAGCCCTTTGTCGTACGCATAGGCAACGGCGTCATAGTACCAGGCGCCATCGGCAATGTCTGTGAATGGCAGAGAGGTTCCGCCGGTGTTTTCGTTGGCTGCGAAAGCCGGTACGCTGGTCACGAGCATGGCGCCGATCAGCGCAGCACTTAACAGTTTTTTTTCATGATGAATCCTTCCTTTCTAAAATGAAATAATAACTTTGTCTTTATTTTACCACGATTGCAAGCAAAAAATCTTACCAGTTTTGCGTAAAATCGACCAGTTTTGCTCATTTTGGAATTTTTGCAAAATTTTTCACGAAAAAAATGGATTGGAAGCGCAAATTTCCAATCCATTTCTATGCTGTTTTCAGATCACAAATCCGCCGGCGATGGTGATGACCTGTCCGGTGATGTAGCTGGCTTCGTCGCTGATGAGGTAGCTGATGAGGCCGGCGATCTCTTCGGGGTTGGCGTAGCGGTGCATCGGCATGTCGGCGTGGAGCACGGCGTTGGTCTCTTCGCCGAGCTTTTCGACCATGTCTGTGTGCACAACACCAGGCGCGATGGCGTTGACGCGGATGCCGCTGTAGGCGACTTCCTGCGCGAGGGAGCGCGTGAACGCGTCGACGGCGCCTTTGGTGGCACTGTAGGCGACTTCGCAGCTGCCAGGATGGCTGCCCCAGATGGAGCTGATATTGATGATGACGCCTTTCTGCTGGGCGATCATATGCGGCAGCACAGCGCGTGTGCAGTAAAAGGTACCGTTGACATTGGTATCAAAGAGGTCGAGCCATTCGGCGTCGAGCATATCCTGCAGCAGACCGTTCCAGCTGATGCCGGCGCCATTGATGAGCACGTCAACGCCGCCCCAGTTTTCCTGCATGGTTTCGACGACGCTCTGCACCTGCGAGGACTGGCGCACGTCGCACTGCACACCGACAACTTCGCAGCCTTCGGCCTGGAGCACGCGCATGAGGCTGTGGGCGGTTTCGATGCTCTCCTTATAAACGAAACAGATGCGGTGTCCTTCGCGGGCAAGCCGGCGCACATTGGCGGCGCCGATGCCGCGGGATCCGCCGGTGATGAGTATGTTTGCCATGGGTCATCTCTCCCTTTTATTCATGATCCTTGGTAATGTCTGCAACATGGGCGCCGGTGACGCTGAGAAAATCGTCCACGGCGAGGCCCATCTGTGTGCCGCGGCGCCCGGCGGAAAAAAGAATCTCGTCGATCTTGGCGATCTCGGCGCCTACGTAGGTAGGATATTCTTTTTTCATGCCGATGGGTGAACAGCCACCGCGGATGTAACCGGTGGTTTTTTCCAGATCCTTCAGATGCAGCATTTCTACGCGCTTGTTGCCGCTGGCGCGGGCAAATTTTTTGAGATCGAGCTCGAGGTTGCTCGGAATAACGCCGACGACGGGGCCGGTTTTGTCGCCAATGGCAACGAGGGTCTTGAACACCTGCTCGGCAGGACGCTCGAGTTCAGCGGCAACGTGTACGCCGTCCAAGGCATCTTCCTTCCAGGCGTAATGGTAGACGTTATAGGCCACTTTGGCGCGCTCGACGATGCGCATGGCGTTGGTCTTTTTTTCTTTATCCTTCGCCATTATGCGTCCTCCGCAAGGAATTGCTGCACGCGAGCGAGGCTTTCGCCGCCAAGACGCAGCCCTTCGCTGTAAAATTCGCTGGCTGCGGAGCGGCTGACGCCGTAGCGATGCAGGTCGGTGCTTTCGACGACAGGCGCAACGACGAATGCGCGCCCGTCGCGCTGGAGCTGGTCGAGGAGCTTGAGCTCACGATTGTAGTGGAGATGGCTGAGCAGATAGGCGTTCTTTGTCATCGGCACGGCGTTCAGCGCTAGGGCGAGCGCTGGCGTCAGGCGCTGGCGCGGCATGGTAAAATCGCTTGGATGCGTGCGGATCACGACCACGCGATCACAGCCAGCATCGAGGGCGGCCTGCACAGGCAGCGGTTCGGCGATGCTGCCGTCGTAATAGCTGCGCTCCACGAGCTGCACCGGTTCGCCAGCGCCAGGCACAACGAGCCCAGCGCGCAAAAATTGACGCAGATGCTTCGCTTCGCCGACACGTTCCAGCGGCCAGAACACGCCGTCGCCATTATCGGAGCGCGTCGTGGCGTAGCGCAGCGCACCGCTTGCGGCAGCGAAAGCGTCCATATCGACGGGCTCTTTTTCGAGCACGGTGTCAAGAAACGCTGCGCCGTCGATCACGCGCTCGCCTTTGAGCGCCTGCAGGCGGCCGATCTCGCCGGTGGCTTCGAAATAATTGCCGTAGGCTTCTTCCAGCGCGTCGCTCTGACCAGCGCGGAAATACGCCGCCGCCAGCCCACCGAGGCCGACCGCCGCTGTGAACGGAAAGGCCACGCCGGCATCGGCCCAGGTTTTGAGCACACCGAAGCTGAACGCACTGCGCAGGCTTCCGCCTTCGATCACGAGTCCTGTTTTCATGCTTCTTCCTCCTCCTGCCAGCCTTTGCAGACATCCACCCATTCCACAGCGCGGGAAGATTCCGCGAGCTCGTCCGGCGTCAGCGGCACCATGCTCGCTGGACTGCCGCAGGCTGGGTAGATCGTTTCAAAGCGCTGCATCGACACATCGAGATACACCGGCACATCCTCCGGCAGGGCAAACGGACAAACGCCGCCGATCGGATGGCCCGTCAGGTTCAGCACATCGTCGCCCTTGAGCATGCTTGCTTTGAAACCGAAACGATGCTTGAACTTGCCGCTGTTGACTTTGCCATCGCCAGCGGTGACGATGATCAGCGCGCCGCCGTCCGGCGTTTTGAAGCTCATGCTCTTGGCGATCTGCGCTTCCTGACAGCCGATCGCAGCAGCCGCCAGCGGCACCGTGGCCGTTGCGCCCGGCTCAAACTCGTGGACACGCTCGCCATAGCCGAACTGATCGAGATAAGATTTCACACGTTCTGTATTTTCGTTCATAATGACTTCTCCTTCCACACATCAAAAGCGCAGGCTGACCTCGCCCGATGCCACATCCTTCGTGCTGCCGTCTGCGCGGCGCACATGCAAACTGCCGTCGTCGTTCAGCGCCAACACCTGCACCATTTCCCGCGCACCGCCGCGCACCAGCGCAACCTCGCGCCCGATCACAAACAACCGCTCGCGATAGCTCGAAAAATACGCCTTCAGCGGCAGCGCTTCCGCATAAGGTTGGAACCGGCGCAGCACCTCCGCCGCCAGGCGATTGCGGATCTCCGTCTGCGGTGGCTGGGTGTAGATGCTCGTCGCCACATCCGCGATCTCCGCAGGATAGCCGCCTGCCGGCGGCGCCACATTGATGCCGATGCCCACGACCGCATAGCGCAGCCGCTGCTCCTCCACACCGACCGCCGCTTCTGTGAGAATGCCGCAGACCTTGCGCTGCTCCACGAAAAGGTCGTTGACCCATTTGATCCCAACCTTCACATCGCAGACCAGCTCGATCGATTCCGCCACCGCAGCCGCAGCAGCGATCGTCAAGAGGTTCGCATCGCGCACATCGCAATCCGGCCGCACCACCATGCTCATATAGATCCCGCTCGCCTCCGGCGAATAGAAGCTCTTACCCATGCGGCCGCGTCCGGCAGTCTGCGCATTTGCCAGCACCACCGTCCAGGCCGGAGCGCCGTCTTCCGCCAGCTGTCTGGCGCGATTGTTCGTCGAATCGATGACATCGTGGTATTCCAGCGCAAACGGCGCATGCTGCGGCAAAAACGCCGCCACGCCCTCCGCGCTCAACCCGTCCGCCGCAGCCACCAGCCGGTAGCCACGCTTCGTGCGCGCTTCGATCTCGTAGCCCTCCGCGCGCAAGCCATCGATCGCCTTCCAAACAGCGTGCCGCGACACACCAAGGCCATCTGCCAGCGCCTGCCCCGAGATATACTCCTCAGCGCTCGTTCGCAGCGTGCGCAGCACCTCTTCCTTCACACCCATCGCGCCCCTCCTTCCCGGAAAATAGCAAAAAAGGCCTTCTATGAGTATAGAAGGCCTTATAACACTTACGCGTTTTCCTTCGCGATCTTGCAGAGATCTGCGAAAGCAGCAGCGTCGTTGGTAGCGAGCTCAGACAGCATCTTTCTGTTGATGTCGATGCCAGCGACCTTCAGGCCGTGGATCAATGTGCTGTAGCTGAGACCGTTCTGACGCGCACCAGCGTTGATACGAGCGATCCAGAGCTTGCGGAAGTCGCGCTTGCGCAGTCTTCTGTGTTCGTATGCATACTGGCCGGATTTCATAACAGCTTCATGAGCAACACGGAAAACCTTGGAACGGTTGCCGTAGTAACCCTTAGCCTGCTTTAATACTCTTTTATGTCTCTTATGGGTGTTTACACCGCGTTTTACTCTTGCCATTTATATGTACCTCCGATATCCTTAGATCATTTTGTTGAGACGCTTGGAATCGCCCTTAGCCATGATAGCGCTCTTGCGCAGATTGCGTTTACGCTTTGGGGATTTCTTTTCGAGAATGTGGCTGGTGTAGCCATGATTTCTTTTAATCTTACCGGTACCGGTCTTGGAAAAACGCTTAGCGGCACCTCTGTGGGTTTTCATCTTAGGCATTAGAATGTCTCCTCTCAATCACTTTGTTTTTTCTTTATCTTTTTCGCGTAAAGGCACCAACATCATCGTCATGTTGCGGCCTTCGACCTTCGCTTCCTTTTCAACCTTGGCAACATCCGCCACTTCCTGGGCCACGCGATCGCACAGCTCCTTGCCGGCTTCCGGACGCGTCACCTCGCGACCACGGAACATGATCGTAACCTTGACCTTGTCCCCAGCCGCCAGGAATTTCGCAGCGTTGCGCACCTTCGTGTTGAAATCGTGATCCTCAATATTTGGACGGAGCTTAACCTCCTTGATCGAGATCACCTTCTGGTTTTTGCGGGTCTCGCGCTCTTTCTTGTTCTGTTCATAGCGATATTTGCCATAATCCATAATGCGGCAAACCGGTGGCTTCGCGCCCGGAGAAACCTCAACCAGGTCCAGACCCTTTTCATCCGCCAGCTTCATCGCATCGCGAGGGTTCATCACACCGATCTGCGATCCCTGCTCGTCGATCACACGGATCTCACGGCAGCGGATCTGTTCATTAACGCGCAATTCCTTGCTGATCGTTATCACCTCCATCAATTTTTCCCAATAAAAAAACGGGTGACATCCACCCGTTGACAGCGCAAAATAATTCGCCGCGCAAAAATGCGCGCGTTGTTATTTTCATATCACTGCGACCAACAGCCACGAACGGCGGAGGGTGAGAAACGGATGGTTTCTGCTTGTTGCATCGTTGTATATAATATCACAGAAAGCCATTTTGGTCAATTATTTTTGAGCGATTTTCGCAGGAAAATCCAGAAAATCTCAGCATTTTTTCGCGCGCCAGCCACCAGCGAACGCCCGTCAACAACAGAAAAACCCCACGACGAAAATTCGTCGTAGGGTTGTGTTCACTCAATCAACACAAAGACGATTTGGGCAATATTTTCTGCCCATTTTTCGCCGGAACATAAAAAACCGGGGCCAACATCACTCGCGCAATGCCGCCCCGTAAAAGAACCGATGTTCTTTTAACGCCTAATTGTGTTTAACCAAATTCAACGCCAACTGTCAATGTCTCTCCATAAAAAACAACCGGGGCCGGTATCACCTACGCAATACCCACCCCGTAAAAGGTCGAACCTTTTTTTGTCTGAATTCAGTCTATCGAATATCATACCATTTGTCAATGAGAATTTCGATAAATTCAAAGATACTGTCCACCAAACTGTTATCGCTGTAATATGGACGACTCCTATTTAGTCGCTCTACAAAAGATTTTATCTTCTCACATTGATAAACATGATCCTCTCCCGACTGCGCCATCTGCCTGTAAGTAAACAGTAGCGTCGTAATTTGCTGCACACGTTCATTACTCATCTTTTTCAGACGTACCCCTTTCGTGATCTTTGGAATCTCTGCCAATGCACGACTAAGTTGTTCATCCGTTCTCACCCGCGATTTTCGCCCCGTCAGATCATTCAAAATACAGCTCCCATGCGCCGCTGCATTGCGCAGAATCTGGCACATGCGCAAGCGATAATAGTTTTCCACCATATCTCGTCGCCCGTACCGCTCCGCGCAGAAGCGGTAAAACGAGCACAGCTTGCCGAAAGAGAGCAGCTCGAGAAACACCCAGATCGGGAAATGCCCTTCATATTTGCGCACCATGTCGCCGCAATAGGTATTGTGACGATTGCGCGCGATCTCGCCGTCAAGAATACGGCGCTCTTTGTCGTCCATTCCCACCACAAAATCACGCACCAGACTATAGCCATCCTCGACGTTTATTTCCACCAGCTGCAGAATCTCCATTTTTGCCAGATGCTCAATATCGAGCGCCATACCTAGGATCAGATCACGCAGCACACGATCAATGCCTGCGAGATCCACCAAATAAGCAAATTCCAGTCGCACATACTGCCCCATTTTTGGCCCGCCAGGATGCCGCTGGAAATTGCGGCGATACGCCGTGATACGAAAATAATTGTTCTGTCTGAACAAATAGTCACGCGCCGCATTTTCATCCATAATAGAAAACTGCACACCCTTCACTTTCAGCTGAGCAATCTGCTCATCAAGCGAAAGCCAGCGCTTGTATTCTGACATGCCATCCACTCCCCTTTTCCACTATGTTTCTATCGTACCAGAGCGCCCGCTCCAGCGCAATAGAAAAACCCTCGTCCCATTTCTGAGACGAGGGTTGTGTTCACTCAGTCAAGCGTTCATCAACAATGATTAGCGCTGGAATACAACAGAAGCGGTGAGACCGTTAGCGTTGTAGAGTGGGGTGACGTGGAAACCAATACCTTCAGCAACGAAGCGGATTGGTACATAGACGCGACCGTTGTTGTTTACAGGTACAGTATCCATTTCGCCTTCTTCACCATCGATGGTGTAGCCAGTTTCGCCAACATTCATGACGATCTGGGTGTCGCCATCATAGTTAATGGTAACAACGTCTGGATTTGCTTCATCCCAAACAACTTCAGCGTCGAAAGCTTCCATCAGTGCACGGATAGGAACCATGGTTCTCCAGTTGCTGTCTACATATGGAGCGGCATCGCCTTTGATAACGTTGTTGTTCACAACATATTCAGAGGAATCGATGGTCATAACGACAGTGTAGTCAGCAAGTGGATCTTCTGCACCAACAGTGTATTCGAGAGTAGCTGCATAGAAGCCATCATTGTTGGCATCCTTAACACCTACAACAACGTCAACGGTGGTTTCTTCGGAAGCGTAGATGGAGAGGTGACCTCTGCCATTGGTTACATCAGTGTTGTCACCGTCAAGGCTGACTTTAGCATCTTTGTTGCTCTGGTCAGCGATGAACGCATACAGAGTACCAGTTACCTGAGCACGGCTGCCGTCTTCCTTCACTACGTTAACAGTTACGTCGTTGTCTTCGCCAACAGCGCCTTCAGCCTTGTCAAATTCAAGAGTGAAAGCATTGTAGGATTTAACAACAGTCAGTTCGCGGGAAACGAGCTGCTTGTTTGCGGAGTTCTGTGCCCATACAGTGATGGTGGTACCAAGCAGAGATTCGTTAGCAGCAACGTCAGCTTTGGTTGCAAAGTTGAAAACAGGGCCTGCCTGTGCATCAATCACAGCTTCACCATCAGCGCCGATAACAAGGCCAGTTGCATCGATCTTGAGACCGTTTTCGTCAACATACTTACCTTCTACAGAAACGAGCTGACCAAGGGTGATTTCATCGTCGATTTCGACTTCTCTGCCGCCGAGGGTGCTCATATCAGTAGCGGTAATGTCAAGAACGGTATCTTTAACGGTGCCAAACTCAATTGCATTAAAGGTTACGGTTGCGTTATCGTCTTTGCTGTTAGCATTAACAAGAGCAACGCGTACTTCGTATTTGCCTTCCTTGAGCTGTTGTTCTGCAGCGGCTTTGTCCCCTTGGAATTCCAAAGTATATACGCCATTACCAGAGTCTGTCAGGAAGAGGCTGTTTTCAAGTGCAGTTGCAACTGTATCAGATCCGCCTGGAACAGTGCGTACATCGATGATGTAGTCATCGTTTTTATCGAGATCACCAGTTACAATGTCATTTTTGGTGTCGATAATCTGGAACTGAACGGCATCAGTGAACATGCCATGATCTTCCTGATTCCAGTGATCATCAGTACCAGCGAGGATATTGCCACCAGTTAGAGTTCTGTCAATACTTGCAGGAGTTGCAACATTAGCAATGATACGTACATCATATTTCAGGCCAGTAGCCTTATCAGTGATGGTGAGATATGCATTCTGAGCACTTTGCATGGTGATCTCAGTGTCAAATCTACCATCAGTATCAGTATTGTCGGTATCGGTGTTACCAGTAACGCCAACGAATTCTACGACATCATTACGATCGGTAGTGAAATCAATAGTCTGTCCTTTTGCTGGAGTGTTGTCTTTTTCGTAAGCAACACCGCTAAATCTGATGCTGTCAGCGCCATTGAAGCGGAAGTCAGCAAAGTCACCTTCGGTAAGATTCAGGACTGCGGTATTGGTTTCATCAAATACGAGCTCCTGAGAAGCAATTGCAGTACCATTCCCATGGTTGAAAGCTTCGGCTTCTACAGTAAAGTAATCAACTTCGGTGTTATCCGTTACATGAACGAGAGTGTATTCACTATCGAGCTTTGCTTTGTTAGCATCCTCGTAAGTAGTACCAACACCTGCATAGAGATAGTAGTCACCTGCAACGCTGAACTGCACTTCAACTTCAGTGTTATTAGCTACAGTACCAATAGCAAATGCTTTAGCATCTTCAGGATCTGTGCCCGCTGGATGTGCTGTTACAGCAGTACCGTTAATAGAAACTTTTGCAAGTTCAGTGACCTGACTGTTTGCTTTATTAACAGCCCAAATAACAACATTATCTAAGTTGTCGCCAGTAGCGTCGCCATTGATGTCGTTGATCTTAAAAGTAGTGGTCAGATCTTTGTTAACAGCAATGTTAGCTTCTTTCTGGAATACAGCGCCGTCGTAAACACCGTACTTAGAAGCATCTCCTACAGCACGACCATAAACGATAAAATCATCTACAGATGCAACAGTTGTGCCATTAGCAACAACGTCAATGTCATAGCTACCAGCATCAAGTGGAATACGATAATCATATCCGCTATTTACTGTTGCAATTTCAGTAGTACTAGTCTTACCAACAGCAGCTGGATCAGTCAGAGGAGAACCATCCTGGCTCTGCAGATCAACCACAACAGCATCGCCATCAGCATCAGTTACATTAATTTTGACCTTAGTTAAGTCCTGAGAAATTCCTGCAAAGTCAACATTGACAGAATCTACTGCGCGCTGTTCAATGATGATCCCATTGTTATCATCTGCAGGAGCTGCAAAAGCAGCCGCTGGAACGAGCGTGAGCGCGAACGCTGCCATCGTTACCAACGACACAATCTTCTTAGAGATCTTATTCAAAATATTTCCCTCCCAATAAATTTTCTGCGGAACCTTGCCCCTCCGCAATGGGGCGCTGGAATAATTTTGCTCCATCCAGCCTGGAGCGTTCCTCGTTCCCCTGCCATCTCGCGTTTTGCCGCAGGCAAAACAAGCAGTCAAACAAGAAACCCTTCGGCTTCCGCGGGACTCGCCGCCCGCTTCCGCCCTGTACGTCCACGACCGCGTCAGCGGTTGCGTCCGGGACTGGTCGAATCATCCC
>URZX01000051.1 GCA_900552455.1 uncultured Peptococcaceae bacterium
CCAAAAATGGATCATCCCCCCTGGCGTTTGACGGGGCTTTACGAGAAAGCCCCCCCGATTGCGCGAGGATTTCCTTCTATAATATAAGAAGGGATTGGCTCCCGAAGGAACCAATCCCACATGAATCATTATCCAACGCTGTCCATGCCTTTCAAGCCGCTGCGCAGCCCACGAATGACGACGATCCAGAGCGCACAGGCGATAAGCGCAAAAACAACGAGCAAAATCCCGAGCCCGTGCACATAATTGCTCGACAGGATCGGCGCAAGGACCATGCCAAGGCTGCCAAGCACGGTGTTGACGAAATTGATCAGCGACGATGCGGAGCCGGTGTCTTTTTCCTGCTGGTTTAAGAGCACGGCGGTGCTCATTGGGCGCAGAAGACTCTCGATAATGGTGAACGGCAGGAAGCAGAGCAAAAACGCCAGCGGCAGCAAACTACCAAACACCAGGAGCAGCACACCGCAGGCCGCTGCAACGACGATGCAGAGATTCATCATAAAACGCGGTGTGAGCTGTCGCGAAAGCCGCACATAAAGGATCGGTCCAAGAATCGCGCAGGCAGAATTGACGGCGAAATAATAGCTGTAGCTCGTCTCCGATAGCCCGAAGAAATCGATGTACACATAAGAGCACACAGCGACATAGCCCATATACGGCGCAGCGAGCATGGCAGCGCTGCAGAGAAACACGGTGAAGCCCGGATTGCGGCCAACGTCGATGAGCAATCCCAGGCTGCCGACGAGAGAGCCTGTGTAGCGATCCTCTGCGGCGAGGGTTTCTTTGAGAAAAACGAGCGAGATCGTGCAGCCGGCGCCGAGCACTGCCAGCACGGCGAAGGTTGCGCGCCAGCCAGCGTGCGTAACGATAAACGCGCCAACGATCGGCGCCAGCATCGGGGCGATCACGGCCATCGCCTGCACAACGGCGAGGATGGTGTTGCGCGTGCGGCGGTCGAAGCAATCCTTGATCATCGCTGTGGAGATCGCGACCATACAGCCAGCGCCGAGCGCCTGCAGCACGCGCGCGATGATGAGCAGCCAGATGCTCGTGGCGAGCGCACAAGCTGCGCTGAAGATCGTGTAAACGAGCGTGCCCGCGACGAGCAATCCGCGGCGACCGTATTTGTCCGAAAGCGGGCCAAAGATCAGCGTGCCGATGGCCATGAAGAAAAAGAATCCGACAAGCGTGAGATTGACGGTGGATTCTGTCGTGTTAAAAGCAGCAGTCATGTGCGGCACCGCCGGCAGATACATATCCAGCGACAGCGGCACGATCATGTTCATAAACGCGATGAGAACAATGATGAAGCGTTTGTTCATTGAACGATCCTCTCCTTCCACGCCGACAAACAAAAAAGGGCCGGACAAGATCGCGAACAACGTCCGCAGCCTTATCCGGTCCTTGTTAACCTCCGGCGAATAATTATATGCTATCAGGAGGGGCGCGCAATGTCAAGCGTTACGCCAACACGCCCTGCGCCACCTGCGACATCAGCGAGAGCGCAGAGAAAAGCAGCACGACGTTGACCAGCTGCTGGAAAAACGTGGTGTTCATCCGCTTCACGAGCCAGGTGCTGACGCGCAGCGCGATGGCGACGGCGACGAGCCCGATGACGACGTACGGCAGGCTGGCGATCGTGTAGGAACCGCTCGCCACATGGCCGAGGGTCGACAGTCCCATGGAAAATGTGCCGCAACCAAACTGCATGACGCGGAACATATCTTTATCGCGGTAACGGTTGCGCGTGTAGATAACGGTCAACGGACCGCCGCAGCCAAATGCGCCGGAAATAAACCCGGAGCAGACGAGCAGCAGCTTGTGCCATGGGCGCTCCTGAAAGGTGTCGCGTTTTTTGCCGCGCGAGGTTTCCACCAATCCCTTCACAGCGGTGGCAGCGATGAACACGCTGAGGATCGCTTTTAGCGCCAGCTCTGGCAGATAGTTCAGCATGATCAGCCCAAACGGCATCCCGATGACGAGATAGAGCACAATATGCGCCAGTTCTTTCCAATGAATGCGGTCGCGCACGCGAAACGCCTGCACACCAGACTGCAGCGCAGCGATCAGCACCAGCATCGACACGACGAGATTGAGCGGCAGGAACATGCTCAGAAGCGGCAGCGCGATCACATTCGCCGCAAAGCCAATGATCCCCGCCATTGTCATCGCGATCACCATCACCACACCGTATAAAATCAGTTCGATCATCGTTTCTCCGCTCCTTCCGCACATTTATTCTACCATTGTACCACGCCGCCTGCGCCACGAACATACGCCCGGCCATAGCGAATTTTAATGACCCGATGCCGCATTTTCACGGGAGATGAAAGCAATATGCGACAAATCACGAAAATTTCTCAATTTGTCGCACATATCTGCCGGCGATCTGCGACAAAAAGCACACATCGCTTCAGGTCAAGGTGATGTCTTTTTTGCCAAGCAGGAAATCCACGATATTTATGTGACTGATCCCATCTCGCGAAAAATCAAAGCGGTCAAGCGAAAGCACATACTTCGGCGATGCATCAGTGATCGGTGCAAAAGCGCCAAATTCGCGCGCGATCGTTTCTCGAGCGTTCAAATAATACGCCACCTGAACAAAGCATTTTCGTCGGCCATCGATCACAACAAAGTCAATCTCGCCCTTATAGGTTTTGCCGACAAACACTTCGTAACCACGGCTCACAAGCTCGTTATAGACAACATTTTCCAAAAAGAAAGTGTCTTCAAAATTCACAAGGTTGGTATTGATCATGCGAAAACCTGTATCAACGGCGTACTGCTTTTCCACATAGCTCATCGCCTGTTTGCCCACGATATTAAATCGTTTCACGCGCGTGATAAGACATGCTTTCTCCATGCGGTCCAGATAGCGATAGATCGCAGAGCGATCGATGCTTTCATTGTTCTGCACTTTGAAATACTCACAAATATTGCGCGCAGAAAACTCCTTGCCCGCATTCGCCATAACATAACCAGCGATCTTTAGGAGATTTTCGCGATTTGTTCGCTTGGGATCGGTGACAATATCCTTGTCAATAATGCCGCGATAGGTCTGCTCCAGATAGGTTTTGATCTCGCGCTCCCCCTCGAAAGCAAAACGCTGCGGCATACCACCCCATTGGATGTAATCAACAATAAATGCGTCCGGCGTCACTGACTTGCCTGTCTGCGCGAGATAGTCACACGCTTCGCTGAAAGAAAACGGCATAATGCGAAATTCAATGCAGCGACCGACAAGAAGCGTTGCCATCTTGCCAGACAGCAGCTTGGAATTACTCCCTGTGACAAAGATTGAGCAATTTTGTGTTGCGCGCAACGAAGCCAGTACTTTTTCAAACTGGCGCACGTGCTGAATCTCATCCAGGAAAATATAATATTTCTCACTGTCTGCGATATGTGCCAACACAAATTCGTTGAGCTTTTCCGCCTTGCGAATGTGTTCAAACTGAATATCTTCGAAATTCACGCGGACAATATGATCGCTCGCAACGCCGCTCTTCACGATCTCTTCCTCAATCTGGGAAAGCAACACAGATTTCCCACAGCGACGAACCCCAGTCAACACCTTGATCAGATCAAGCTCATAAAACGGACGGATTTTTTCCAGATAACGTTCGCGTTTAATATACATGGTCGCACCTCCATTTCTATCATTATATGCGACAAATCACGAAAAAATCAAGATTTGTCGCACGTTCTTTTCAACAATGTGCGACAAATCGCGAAAATTTCTCAATTTGTCGCACATACCTCCCCACGCGCGCAAAAGAAAAACACGTCTGCCAGATAACAGACGTGTTTTTTTGCAAACGTTATTCTGTGCGCAGGGCGATGACTGGATCTTTCTTCGCTGCTTTGCGCGCTGGGATCATGCCGCCGATCATGGTGATAAAGACACTGATGACGACGAGGACGCCGCCGGCGACTGGTGGCAGGAAGACGGTGACACTGGTGTTTTCGATCAGGTGATGCAGGATGGCGTTGATCGGATAGGTCAGCGCGACAGAGATGCCGACGCCGAGCGCGCCGCTGCACAGCCCGATGATGAGCGTTTCTGCGTTGAATACCTGCGAAATATTGCGCTTGGATGCGCCGATGGCGCGCAGGATGCCGATCTCCTTGGTGCGCTCGAGCACAGAAATGTGCGTGATGATGCCGATCATGATGCAGCTGACGACGAGCGACACGGCCACAAATGCGATCAGCACATAAGTGACGACGTTGACCATGCTCGTGAGGGAGCTGGTGAGCAGCGCAACGTAGTCGGTGTAGGTGATCTGCTCGTCGTCGGCGCGATCGGCGTTATACGCTTCGATGCAATCGGTGACGCCTTCCTTGTCTTCGAAGGTGTCGGTATAGATGCTGATGGAATATGGCGCATCGAGGCTGACCTTGCCAAATTCGGTGAGGTTGTCTTCGTAGGTGACATCGCCGAGATACTGATCGTAGAAATCGACGAGCACGGCCTGATCTGGTTCGCTCGCGAGCCAGGCATCGAGCGCAGCAGCCATTGTGCTCTCATCGCCGCTCATGCTGCCCATCGCAGCCATGGCGCTCGCATCTGCTTCGCCGCCAGATTGCTGCGAAGCTGCGACCATGAACATGGCGTAGAGCGAGGCTTTTTCGCTGACGCCGAGATTCTGCATATACGCTGTGGCGTCAGCAGCCTTCGCAGCATCGTCGGACGCTGTGAATTCCACGCCGGTGAGCACGTTCGTCTCAGGGCTGGCTTCCTGCGCTTTGACAACGGCGCTCTGATCGGTGAGATCGATGAGATAATCCGTCAGCGCGCGGGTGTAGGCGAGGTTGGCCTGGATGGACGCATTCTCGCTGCCGTCCTGCGGACGGATGATTCCGCTCACAGTGAGCGGAATGCCGCCGTCGTAGAGCTCCTGCTGATAGGACAGATCGTCGTGCACATCGGTGAAGGTGCCGTCGCCATTATCCACATAATAATTGCACGCCGGCACAAGCTGGAACGTCTTGCCCATGAGATCATCGTAGCTCCAGGATGGTTCCGGCGCTTCTTCGCCAGCTTCGAGAGCATCCTGGATCTCTTTATACTCCTCATCCGAGAGCACGCCAAGCTGATAGAGCACCGTGCTCGGAACGCAGTTCTTGTCGTCGAGCACGAGCACGATCTCGTTGTACGCTTCCGGCCAGCGCCCGGCGACAACGTCGTAGCTATCCGTCACGACCGGGCTGATCAGCGCATCGTCCGCGCCCGGGATGATCTCGTCAAAATTCTCCGCGCCAACGGTGCTGCCGGCGAGCATCGGATTCATATTGACAGCGATGTCGTAATCCTCCATGCTCTCCTGGCTTTCTTCCATCTCGTCCATGGAGGTGTTCGTATCGCGGTTGGTGTTGATGATGCTGCCGTCGGTATCCGTGGTCAGCACATCGAAATCCACATTATACGTGTAAACAACGCCATTGCTGCCAAGGTATTGGTGAATGTCGCTGTCCGGATCGTCGAGATAATTTTTGAACGCCGTGAGGTCGTTTTCCGTGATGGATGCGTTCATGTTCGCCTCCATCTCCAGCAAGCCATTGTCCGCGTAGACACGGTCCCGGTCTGTATCGACATTCGCCGCATCCGCCGCCATCAGCCCCGCCGAACTCATCAGGCTCGACATATCCACCGTTTCCGCATTGATGATGATCGGATAAGCGTTCATCGCATCCTGCTGCAGATCCGTGATATACGTGTTGACCCCGTTCGACAGCGACAGGATCAGCGCGATCCCGATGATCCCGATCGATCCGGCAAACGCCGTCAGGATCGTGCGCGCTTTTTTCGTCCAGAGATTCTTAAAGCTCAAACTCAGCGACGTGAAAAAACTCATCGACGCCCGACCCATGCTGCGGTCCACAGGCGTCTGCGTGTCCACCTCGTCCGGCTCGACAGGGCGTGTGTCATCCGTGATAACCCCATCCTTCAGACGCACAATGCGCGTCGCGTATTGCTCCGCCAGCTCAGGATTGTGCGTCACCATAACGACCAACCGATCGCGCGCCACCTCCTTGAGCAGCTCCATGATCTGCACGCTCGTTTCGCTGTCCAGCGCGCCCGTCGGCTCATCCGCCAGAACAATGTGTGGATCGTTTACCAGCGCGCGGGCGATCGCCACACGCTGCATCTGCCCGCCGGAAAGCTGGTTCGGACGCTTGTGGATATGCTCCGCCAATCCCACCTTTTCCAGCGCTTCCTTCGCGCGACGGCGGCGCTCCCGCTTGGAAACCCCGCTGATCGTCAGCGCCAGCTCCACATTCGCCAGCACGCTCTGGTGCGGGATCAGGTTGTAGCTTTGGAACACAAACCCGATCGTGTGATTGCGATACGCGTCCCAATCGCGATCGCGGTATTTTTTCGTGGACGTTCCATTGATGATCAGATCGCCGTCCTCGTAGCGGTCCAGCCCGCCAACGATATTGAGCAGCGTCGTCTTACCCGAACCACTCGGCCCCAGGATCGCCACAAACTCGTTGTCACGCAGATCAAGCGAGACCCCGTTCAGAGCAACCTGCGTGAAATCGCCCGTCGTGTAGGTCTTGCGGATATTTCTCAGTTGCAGCATTGTGCATCCTCCAGTGCAATGATGATATGATTAGTATAGCATATCTCGACCCTTCTGAGACATCATGATTCAGTAACGATTCCCTGCTCAGAAGAGGAAATCCGTCGCCTCTCCATGATACACCCGACAAGGCAGCGTCGGATGTGGATCACTCGCCAGCGCACCATCACGCAGCGCCCGTGCATCCGCCAGATCCCGCGCGATACAGCCCGCATCGATCGGGCATGCACTGTGGCACGGCAGCACCGTCACATCTGCCGGGATCAGCTGCTCCAGCTTTTCCAGACTCGTAATGTACGCATCCAGATCGCGATGCCCGCCGAACATAAAGATCGGCCCACCGCTCTGCACACTGTCCCCCGCCAGCAAGATCCCCTTCGCTTCGTCGTAAAACGCCAAGCTCCCCGCCGAATGCCCAGGGATCGCGATCACACGAAAACGATAGTCCCCGCACGCCACAATCTCCCCTTCGTCCAGCGGCGCAAGCGCGATCGATCCATCCTGCACCAGCGGCCAGTCACCAGCGTTCATACGACAGCTGCCAAAATCCGCCAGCCCGCCGCTGTGATCCGGGTCGCCGTGCGTCATCACCACATCGATCGGCAGATCCGTCAGCGCGCGCACCGTTTCCAGCACCCCACTGTCCGCAAATCCCGCATCAAAAAGCAGCGCCCGCTCCTCGCCGATCACCAGAAACTGCCGCACTCGCTCATCCTTCAGCGCATACAGCCCCGCGAACAATTCTCTCGTTTTTAACATCATACACCCTCCTCATAAACGAAAAAAGGCCCCGAACCCTCGGAGCCTTTTCATTGGACGTTTGTCATTATTCTTCGTCGTCGCAAACAACCTGCACACCAAACTTGGATGCAGTTTCAACAACATTGTCGCAACCGTCGAAGTCCTGAACATGGATCGCATTCTTATCGTCTGCAGCTTCGGAATCTTCGTCGTTGCAAACAACCTGAACGCCAACCTTGGAAGCAACTTCCTTAACGTCTTCACAATATTCATCTTCGACAAAATCACGTAAATCAACACGCTGAGTCATAGTCGTTCACTCCTTAGTCTTAGTATGAAACATACGTTTTACTGTATCCTTATTATAACTGTTTTCCGATGAATGTGCAATAATCGTTTAACAATTCTCTTTTGATATATCAAATAGCACAGCGATTTATTTCTGTTGTACGACAGTAGGTGTTTTACGACCACTGCGCCATGTTTTTAATGCAAGCCCCGTCACAATCATTGAACGCCAAAATGTTCTTCTCGCAAATTCTTCAGCGCTTTCGTTGCAGCGATCAGCTCACCATTCTCTGCGAATTCCAGCTCCGCCTCGCGAATCGCTGCATCCACTTCATTTTCATGCAACAATTTTTCTTTCGCATCCATTATTATCGCCCTCCTTGTATGATTCAATCATACCACGTTCCACTCATGACCACCAACAAAAAACCCCCGTCCCATTTCTGAGACGAGGGTTGTGATTCACTCAGTCAGAGTGTGATCGTCAACGACGATTACTTCTGGAATACAACAGAACCAGTAGTACCTTCAGCTGTGTAGAGTGGGGTTACAGTGAAGCCCAGAGCTTCAGCAGCGAAACGGATTGGTACATAGGTACGTTCGCCCTGGATAACAGGTTCGGTATCCATGGTCTGTTCTGCACCGTTTACGGTGTAGGTTTCTTCACCAACGGTCATAACGATCTGGGTGTTTGCATCGTAGTTGATGGTAACGGTGCGAGCATCGTTGTCCCAGATAACTTCAGCGTCGAACGCTTCAGCCAGTGCACGGATAGGAACCATGGTTCTCCAGTTGCTGTCCACAAATGGAGCAGCGTCGCCAGTGATGATCTGGTTGTTAACAACGTATTCGGTAGAACCGATGGTCATAACAACACTGCGGCCAGCGAGAGGATCAGCAGCACCAACGGTGTAGTTGAGGGTACCAGCTGCGATGATCTTACCCGTTTCAGTATCAACAATGGTTACAACAATTTCCAGTTCGGTTTCCTGACTGGCGTAAACAGTCAGAGCGCCTTCGCCATTCTTTACCCGGCCATTAGGTTCTACACTAACTTTTGCATCGTCGTTGCTGGAATCAATAGCAACAACTTTTACCTTGCCGGAAATGTTCTTAGCAACATCGCCGTCGCTGTTCAGAACGCTCAAGTCAACTTTGTTGTATTCGTTAACAGGACCTTCAACTGGATCAATTTCCAAGCTGTATTCGTTGTAGGAAGAAACGATGGTCAGTTCTTTTTCAACAAGGCCATAGTCCTTCACGGAAGCCTGAACCTTTACAACAGACCCAATAACGCCCTGATGTTCAATGGTGTCTGGTTTCAAAGTAAAGCTATTGCCACCAGTAAGATCTTCCAATGCCAAAGCACTGTTGGTTGCGTTCCAGTTGAAATTCTTTGGACCTGCAACTTTTACGCCATTAGCATCGACATAGACGAGACTTACTTCAGCGGTAGTGCCAAGAGTAATCTGGTCGTCAAGTACAATATCATTTCCACCGGTAATATCGGTAATATTGAGTTCAACGTCTTTGATCTTACCAAATTCAGCAGCGTTAAAGGTAACGGTAGCATTATCGTTTTCGCTGTCAACACCGTTGAGAGCAACACGAACTTCGTATTTACCTTCGGTCAAAACATCACTGCCCTTAGTTGCATCAACTTTCAAAGTATAGAAGCCGTCGCCAACTTCTACAACCTTCAGAGCAGAAGCAGTCAGAGAGGATTTTGCAGCGCGCTCTCTTACATCAATAACAAAATCTGTTGTTTTAAGGCCTTCAACAGCGTTGCCTTTTTCATCAGTTACTTTAAATTCAACAGCATCGCCGAGATTAGCATTGACCGCCTTGGTCCACTGAGTGTCGGTGGTTGCCAATACATAGCCGCCAGTCTTGGTGCGGTCGATGTTAGTAGCGGTGGTCTTCTGAGCGATAACAAGTACATCGTAAGATACGTCAGTAGCTTCATCGGTAACAGTGATCACAGCATTCTTCTGGCTATGCATAGCAAATGAAGTTTTAAATGTACCAGTGTTGGAAGTGTTGTCGCTGGTATTGTCAAATTCAACAACGGTGTTTGGTTCGTTTGCGGTGAACTTAATGGTCTGATTCAATGCATCGGAGCCATCTTTGTTAAACGCTTTACCATTCAAAACAACTCTGTCAATGCCATCAAAATTGAAGCCATCAACTTTAGTTAAATCCAAAGTATAGGTTTTAGCGTCTTCATCATATTTGAAAGCATCATTACTAACTACTTCTTCATTAGTCGCAACGTTCTCATCAATCCAGCTAGCGGTGAGTTCCATGCTGTCAACAGCAGTGGTATCGGTAACAGTAACTTTGGTAGCACCAATCAATTTTCCAGTAGCATCTTCTGCATATAAGGTATATTCACCTGCACGAGAGAATTGGACATCCAGATCCAAACCATTAGTAGCATCTACTTCATACACATAAGCAGGACCACTAACAGTCTGACCATTTACAGTCATGTAACTGGTTTTTGAATCGGTGCGAGAATCGATTGCATATACATCGACATCATTCAAAGGAGCGTTGGTTGCATGACTATCATAATCATTGATCTTAAAGGTGGTGGTCAGGTCTTCGTTCATGTCAACAGTTGCAGTTGCCTGAAGCACGCCATTATCATCCATTACACCATATTCAGACTTGGAACGGTCTGCTGCATTAGCAGTGGTGAAAGAAACGCCCTTTTCAACAAGTGCAGCACTTCTAGAACTAACTTGATCAGCTACAGTCGAACCGTCGTTCTTCGCTACATAGATGGTGTAAGTACCAACTTTAGTAAAGGTAAGGGCGATGCTCATCTTTGCTGATGCATTCTGATAGTATACATTATCTTTGCCCTTACCAAAACCCTTGTGAATGTTCCAACCGGTAGTAGAAGTAGTAACATCTGTTCCTACTTCTAATGCATTACCCTGTGCATCTTCTGCCCAAACAATAATGTTTTTACCACCAGCGGAATACTCAGTGACATCACTGTCTGTTAAACTAATATCTACTGTAGCTGTATTGTAATTGGTAGAATTTGTATTACCAGTTACAGTATAGGTACTAACAGTAGTATCTGCGAAAGCAGCAGCTGGTACGAGGGTCAGCACAAATGCTGCCATGGTTACCAGCGCTACAATCTTTTTAGAGATCTTATTCAATTATATTCCCTCCCAATAAATTTTCTGCGGTGCTTTGCCGCCCGCATTCGGCGTTGGGGTTCCCTGCCCAACTCAGGCTGGCTGACTCGGGACTCGCCGCCCGCGCCTGCCTGTACGTCCACGACCGCGTCAGCGGTTGCGTCCGGGACTGGTCGAATCATCCC
>URZX01000052.1 GCA_900552455.1 uncultured Peptococcaceae bacterium
GGGTGATATGACGAGAAAAAGGCAGCCGATTGGTGACCTTTTTCGACAAGCTGACCCCGCTGATCACAGCGGGGTTTTTTAATGAACGAAGGGGGAGGGCGCAATGGATCTTCTGCAATTGTGTGCGCAGCGATTTGACGGGCTGTGTGCGTATCAATATCATTTTGTGATTGGGCGAAAGGGCCATACGATAGCGTTCGACCTGTCGTTCAGACATTCGGATTTTCACCATCTGGTTGGCCTGCATAAATTAAAAGATGCGGTTCGTTTTCAGGATGGCAGACGCGCTGTGATCATGGAGAGAATTTTGCGAGGGCGTCTAAGTCTGGAAGATGCGAAAAAGAGCCAGTATTATCCAAAAATGGAAGAGAGAATGCTGCCGCTTCTTGAGCTGGAAGCCATGCTGGACAATAATGAGATCATTTTCAGATACGATAAAGAGAAAAACAGAATGTCCTTGATCGAAGCAGATTCTTTGCTGGAAAATACGTTTAAGGAAAAGCTGATCTATTTGTTTCTGATCAAGCGCAGTGGCGACGATACGCATGTATGCTGCTCACTGTTTCCCTTCGACGGCAAGGATTACACAAAAGGTCAGACAAAATACACCCTGCTCTACAAAGAAAAGCGCAATCTTCGCACTGGCGAAGCCGTCGTGCAATATGACAAGCTCAGCCCGCGGTAAATGATTTTGCTTCGCAAATGATTAATGATTAATTAGTAATTGATGTTGGATATCTGCGATCGTACCGCTTACGCGTCTCGACCGCAGATATCCTTTTTTGATTTTGTCTGCTAGCGTGCTCAAGTTTGAAATTTATTCAGCCTTGAGCGACAGCGAAAGCGAAAGGCTACATCAATTTATCATTAAAAATTCCTAATTACCAATTTACCCTATGCTTGCAGCAAAAATTCTTATTTCATGTCAGAATGGTCGACCAGCGGGGATGGATGTGATATAATAAATTAGTGTGACCTTTCGCAGATGGATGAGAACAAGGAGAATGAGCGTATGGCTGAAGAAAAACGCACGGAAAATGGCCAGATGACGACGACGGAATTTGGCACGATCCGCCTGGACGACGAGGTGGTGGCGCATGCGGCGGTGATCGCTGCGGCCAGCATCGACGGGGTTGTGGACAGCTTTGGCGCGGCGAGCGAGGGCTTCATCGGCAATGTGACGGATGGCGCGCTCGGTATGCTCGGCAAAAAGAACGCTGCGAAGGGTGTCCGCGTGGATTATAAAAACGACGGCTACAACATTGTGATCAATATCAAGGTGCGCTATGGCTTCTGCATCCCGGATCTCGCCAGCGACATCCAGCGGCGGGTGAAGCGGGCTGTGGAGGAAATGACCGGCGCGAAGGTGCGCGCGGTGGATATTTTTGTACAGGGCATCGATTTTAGCAATATAAACGAAACTGGATTGGGGGATCAACATGCGTAAACTAGCGCGACAAATTGCATTTCTGCTCATTTATTCGAGCGACATGGGCGAGACCGATCACCAGGAGGTGCTGCAGTATTATCTGGAGGACAAGGAAAACCTCGAGGATTTTCTGGAAGCGGCGAACATCATCCAGATCTTTCCGGAGCTTGATGTGGACACGCTGGAAAGCGCGATCGAGGCGGACGACAAGGCCTTCATCCGTAGCACGGTATCGGGCACGATGGAGCATTTGGTCGACATCGACAATCTGATTAACGCCCAGGCGAGAAACTGGAGCACGCTGCGCATGATGAGCGCGGACAAGAACATTCTGCGCATGGGGGTCTACGAGCTCTGCTTTGCGCCGGAAAAAACGAGCCCGGTGGTTGTCATCAACGAGGCGGTGGAGCTGGCGAAGCTCTACGGCGAGGACGAATCCTTCAAATTTGTCAATGCGATCCTCGACGCGATCGCCAAGAAGGCTGCGCGCGATGAGTAATCCAGGCGTGGTCAGGGTTTCGGCGCTGAACGACTATATCAAAGCCCTCTTCGACAAAAACGATGTGCTGCAAAACATCCGCGTCGAGGGGGAGATCTCGAATTTCAAGCGTCACGCGGCCAGTGGCCACTGCTATTTTTCCATCAAGGACGAGAAGTCGGCGATCAACTGTGTGATGTTCCGCTCGGCGGCGCAGCAGCTGCGCACGCTGCCGCAAAACGGCCAGGCTGTGATCTGCCAGGGCAGTGTTTCGGTCTACACGAAAAGCGGCAGCTACCAGCTCTATGTGCAGCGGCTCTTGCCGGTGGGCGTGGGCGATCTGCAGCTCCAGTACGAAAAGCTCAAGGCCAAGCTTGAGGCGGAGGGCGTGTTCAAAACAGAAGAAACGCGCCGCGCGCTGCCGCGCATGCCGAAAAAGATCGGCATTGTCACTTCGCCGACGGGCGCGGTGATCCGCGACATGCTGCGCGTGCTGCGTCGGCGTTGGCCGATGAGCGAGGTGCTCCTGGTGCCGGCTTCGGTGCAGGGGCTGGAGGGCGCACGCTCGATCTGCGCGGGGCTGGCTGCGCTTTACGCGCGGGATGACATCGATATGATCATCGTCGGGCGCGGCGGCGGCTCGCTGGAGGATCTCTGGAATTTCAACGAAGAGCCAGTCGTGCGCATGATCGCCCAAAGCCCGGTGCCGATCGTCAGCGCCGTTGGACATGAGACAGACGTGACGCTGGCAGATTTCGTGGCGGATGTGCGCGCTGGCACGCCGTCGATGGCGGCAGAGCTGGCTGTGCCTGATCGCGCCCAGGTGTGGCGAGAGATCAGCGAAGCACGCGCGCGCTGCGAAAGCGCTGTGCAGGCGCTCTTGCGTCGCAAGGCGCAGGTGCTCGCGGGCTATCTCTCGGGCAGTCTGCTGCAGGATCCGGCGCGGCTTTTGGCCAGCTACCATCTCACGCTGGACCAGTGCTGGGCCGAGCTGGACAAGGCGCTGCAGCAAACGATGAACGACAAACAGAAACGTTTCAGTGAAAATATCTCGACGCTCGATGCGCTGAGCCCGCTCAAGGTGCTGGCGCGCGGCTATTCCTTCTGCGAGAAGGAGGGGGGGGCTGTGCGCTCGACCAGCCAGCTCGCTGTTGGCGACGCGCTGACGCTGCATTTTGCCGATGGCGCTGCCAGCTGCACAACGACGTCGATCGATCAGAAGAGGGACGAACAATGAGTGAACAACAACCAACGTTGACTTTTGAACAGGCCATGGCCAACCTGGAGCAGGCGCTGAAGGCGCTCAGCCAGGGCGAGCTGCCTCTGGAAGAGGCGGTGGAGCAGTACAAGCTGGGCCTGGATATGGCCAGCCAGTGTCAAAAGATGCTGCGCGACGCCGAAGGCGAGATCAGGATCTTGCAGGATGGCGTCGAAAAAGCCTTTCAAATGGAGGAATGATCATGAGCAAGGAAAAAATGACCGCGCTGCAGCAGCTCGTCGAAGAGACCCTGCCAACGCTTTTGCCTGAAAAAGATGGCTACAACGACGTGCTCGTCGATGCCATGGCCTACAGCCTGCTTTCCGGCGGCAAACGCCTGCGTCCTGTTCTGGCGCTGGCGGCCTGCTCCGCTGTTGGCGGCAAGCTGGAGGATGCCCTTGTGAGCGCAGCGAGCATTGAATGCATTCACGCTTACTCCCTCGTCCACGACGACCTGCCGGGCATGGACGACGACGCGCTGCGCCGCGGCAAACCAACCAACCACATCGTCTACGGCGTCGGCATGGCAACCCTCGCTGGCGACGGCCTGCAGACCCAGGCCTTTGAAAACATCACTGGCTACTGGCTGGCGCAGAACAAGCCGGAGATCGGTCTGCGCGCTGCGCATGAGCTGGCCATTGGCGCAGGGAATCAGGGCATGGTCGTCGGTCAGGCGCAGGATCTCCTCGCCGAAGGCAAGCACATCGACGAAGCGAACATGAAATACATCCACGCCCACAAAACCGGCGCCCTCATCACGGCCTCTGTGCGCATCGGGGCCATCATCGGCGGTGCGAACGCGGAGCAGCTTGCTGCGCTCAGCCGCTACGGCCAGCACATCGGTCTGGCGTTCCAGATCACCGACGACATCCTCGACGTCGTCGGCGACGAAGCCGTCATCGGCAAGCCTGTCGGCAGCGATGAGAAGAACGAAAAAGCCACCTACCCAGCGCTCTACGGCCTCGACGCTTCCCGCGCTATGGCTCAGGAGCAGTGCCGCCTTGCTCAGGAATGTCTGACAGGGCTGCCAGGCGATTGCGATGTGCTCCATTACATCGCCGACTACATCGTGAACCGTCAGAAATAACCTCAGGTGACGTTTCGTGAAGGAGGGAACAGGAGAATGTTGGAAGACATCCAGTCCAAAGATATAAAAAATATGACCATGGACCAGCTGCGCGCACTGGCCAAAGAGATCCGGGCGCGGCTGATCGAGGTCTGCGCCAAAAACGGCGGCCATCTCGCGCCAAACCTCGGCATCGTCGAGATCACGCTGGCGCTGCATTATGTGTACGATTTTCCAAAGGACAAGCTCGTCTGGGACGTCGGCCATCAGGCTTACGTGCATAAGCTGCTCACCGGGCGCAACGACCGTTTCGACACGCTCAGACAGTACGGCGGTGTGTCCGGTTTTCCAAAGCGCAGCGAGAGCATCTACGACGATTTCGGCGCAGGCCACGCCAGCACCTCGATCTCGGCAGCAGATGGCTTCGCTGTGGCGCGCGATCTCTTTCACGAAGACCGCGATGTCATCGCCGTCATCGGCGACGGCGCCATGACCGGCGGCATGGCCTTTGAAGCGCTTAACTACGCCGCGCATCTGCAGACAAAGATGACCGTCATTTTAAACGACAATGAAATGAGCATTGGGCCAAACGTCGGCGGCATGAGCCAGTATCTCACCCGCATGCGCACCGATCCCGGCTACAACCGCTTCAAGGAGGACATGGAATATTTCCTCAAGCGCATTCCAAACATCGGTCCGCGCATGGCAGAAATGGCCGACCGTCTCAAGGACACCGTCAAGCACATGCTCACCAGTGGCAGCTGGTTCGAGGAGCTGGGGCTGCGTTACTACGGCCCTGTCAACGGTCACGACATCGAAGAGCTCATCCATGTGTTTGAAAACAGTAAACAGTTCGACTGTCCTGTGCTCATCCACTGTCTCACCGAAAAAGGCCGCGGCTATCTGCCAGCGCAGAAAAATCCTGGCAAATTCCACGGCGTCGGCGCCTTTGACATCTCCACTGGCGAAACCCTCGACAAATCGACGCAGCCAAGCTACACCAAGGTTTTCGCCAACACCCTCGTCGACCTCGCCGCGAGCGACAGCCGCATCTGCGGCATCACCGCAGCGATGGCATCCGGCACAGGCATGGACGCCTTCCACAAGGCTTATCCGAAGCGTGCCTTCGACGTCGGCATCGCCGAAGAGCACGCCACCACCATGGCCAGCGCCATGGCCCTCTCCGGTCTCAAGCCTGTCGTCGCGATTTATTCCACCTTCATGCAGCGCGCCTACGACCAGCTCATCCACGACTGCGCCTTGCAGAACGCGCCAGTCGTTTTCGCCCTCGACCGCGCAGGCATCGTCGGCGCCGACGGTCCAACGCACCACGGCGTCTTCGACCTCAGCTTCCTGCGCACCATCCCGAACATGACGGTGATGGCGCCAAAGGACGAGCCTGAGCTGCAGAACATGCTCTACAGCGCCATTCACTACGACAAGCTCGTGGCGCTGCGCTATCCGCGCGGTCGCGGACCAGGGCACACCCTTGTGAGCGATTACGCGCTCATCCCATACGGCAAGGCCGAGGTCCTGCGCCAGGGAACAGACGCCACCATCGTCGCCATCGGCGCCATGGTTGAGCCGTCCCTCGTCGCAGCAGACCGCCTCGCTGAGCAGGGGATTTCTGCAGGCGTCATCAACGCGCGCTTTGCCAAGCCCCTCGATACAGAGACCATTTTCGCTTTCGCAGACAAGCCGCTCATCACCGTCGAAGAAAACGTGCTCGCCGGTGGCTTTGGCAGCGCCGTTCTCGAAGCAGCGAACGACGCCGGCCTCACCGCGCCGATCCTCCGCATCGGCCTGCCGGACCACTTCGTCGCCCACGGCGACACCAGCAGATTGCGCGACGACAACGGCCTCTCGCCGGAAAAGATCGCCGCGCGCATCGCAGCATTTCTCGGGAAGGACTGAGACCATGGCGAAAAAAGAACGACTCGACGTGCTCGTCGTGCAGCAGGGACTCGCTGACACCCGCGAAAAAGCACAGAAATACATCATGGCCGGTATGGTCCTCGTCAACGATCAGAAAATGGACAAGGCCGGCACCAAAGTGCCGACAGACGCAGTGCTGCGCCTCGTCGGCGAACCGCTGCCCTACGCCAGCCGCGGCGGCTTCAAGCTTGCCGAAGCCTTCAAGCGCTTCCCGATCTCCATGCAGGACGCCGTCGTCGTCGATCTCGGCGCTTCCACCGGAGGATTCGTCGATTGTGCACTGCAAAACGGCGCCAAGCGCGTTTACGCCGTCGATGTTGGCTATGGCCAGCTCGCCTGGAAGCTGCGCACCGATCCGCGCGTCATCAACATGGAAAAGACCAACGCCCGCTTCCTCACGCCAGAGGATTTTCCTGAACTCATGGACTGGATGACCACCGACGTCGCCTTCATTTCCCTCACGAAGATCCTGCCTGCTGCGTACAGCATTCTCAAGGAGAACGGCAGCGGCGTCGCGCTGATCAAGCCGCAGTTTGAAGCTGGCCGCGACAAGGTTGGCAAAAATGGCGTCGTGCGCGATCCCGCCGTGCACGAAGAGGTCATCCGCCGCATCCTCGATTTCAACGCCGAGCTCGGCTTCAAGACCCTCGGCGTCGTCCATTCACCGATCCAGGGACCACAGGGCAACATCGAATACCTTTACTGGTTTACCAAGGATCCTGACGCCGAGCCTGTGACAGTCGACGTACACGCTCTCGTCGAAAAAACCTTCGCCGATTTCGGCAAGCGGACCGACTCCTGATGGAAAAGCAGCTCATCTGGCTCGTCCTCGGCGTCGCCCTCGCGCTCCTCTTCGTCAGCTGGAGCCGCGACAAATGGACGCGCCACCAGCGCCGCGCCGTGGCCCGACGCGCTCAGAGCGGCGAAAACCGCGCCGAAAAGCTTCTCGCTCAGCGCGGCTACACCATCCTCGACGCCCAGGTGCGCCGTCCCGTTTTCATGAGCGTCGACGGCGAGCGCGTCGAAAGCTTCATCAAGGCCGACTATCTCGTGCGCAAGGATGGGCGCGACTTTCTCGTCGAGGTGAAAACCGGCAAACAGGCCAACGTGCGCCTGCCAAATGTGCGCAGGCAGCTTTTTGAATACCAGAATATTTTCCAGACCGATGGAATTTTATTTATAGACATGAATAAATATGATATCATTGAAGTAGCGTTTGATGATCCAGCGACCAGCGCGCTGCCGCTCAAGTCCTTTCTCAGTGGACTGCTCGTCGGCGTGCTCCTCGTTGTGTTCATCTATTCCTACCAATGACGAAGGAGACAATGTGATGCATCAGGCTGTAGGCATGTATTATAATATCAAACGGGAGGACACCTGCGCCATCGCGCAGTATGTCGCCGGGCTTTTCCAGGCGCGTCAGGTCGACGTGTTTGCCGGCGACCAGCTGCAGGCACAGCGCGCTGGGATTCCCTATCTGCCAAGGCCGGAGTTTCTTGAGCGTATCACCCTCATGGTCGTCATCGGCGGTGACGGCACTTTCTTGCGCGCAGCGACCATCGTGCGCAACGCCCAGATCCCGCTGATCGGCATCAACCAGGGCACCCTCGGCTTTCTCGCAGAGCTGGAGGTGGAGGAGTTCGAAGAAAAGCTCGAGCAGCTCATCGCCGGCAACTATCGCACAGAAGCGCGCATGACCATCTGCGGCGAGCTCTACCGCGACGGCGCGCGCATCTGCCAGACCGTCGGCTTAAACGACGTCACCATCAACCGCGATCCCGTCGAAAACACCCTCGAGCTCGACGTCTACCTCGAAGAACAGCTCGTTGACAGCTACCAGGCCGACGGCATCATCATCGCCACGCCGACTGGCTCCACCGGCTATTCCCTTTCTGCCGGCGGACCGCTCATCTATCCCGGCACAGAATGTCTCATCGTCAATCCGATCTGCGCCCACGTGCTCGGCACCAACGCCATCATCGTGCCAGCCGCCGGCGGCATCGAGATCCATCTCACGCGCTCCAGCAAAGACGCCTACCTGCTCACAGACGGGCGCTACGCCACCCATCTCAGGCAGGGAGACACTGTGCGCGTGTACAAGGCAGAAACGCCGACGCGCATCGTCCAGCTCGAAAAGCACCAGTTCTTCGAGACCGTGCGCAACAAACTCTTAGACCGCAATTATCGCCGAATGCATCATAGAGGGGGATCAGAATGAAAAACAGAAGACAACGCCGCATCCTCGAGATCGTATCCAACGAGACCATCGGCACCCAGAAGGAACTCGCCGAGCGTCTGCAGCAGGAAGGCTTTGAGACCACTCAGGCCACCATTTCCCGCGATATCAAGGAGCTCCTGCTCGTTAAGGTCAATATCGGCGGCGACCGATATAAATACGTCATCGCGCAGGAAACGCCAGTGACCGACGCCAAGCTGCGCATGGTGCTGCGGGAATTTATCCTCAGTTACGATTACAGCGAAAATTTGCTGATCTTGAACACTGCGCCCGGTAACGCCAACACCGTCGCCTCCGCCATCGACCGCGCCCGCTGGCCGCAGGTCATCGGCACACTCGCCGGAGATGACACCGTCATGCTCGTCATCAAGCCAAAGGAAGCAGTGCAGGAAGTTGTTGAGAAAATAGAAGACTATACATCCAGATAGGAGGGATCGACATGCTGGCACGACTTACCGTAGATAATTTCGCGCTCTTAAAGCATGTCGATCTGTCGTTCGACAGCCGTTTCAACGTGCTCACCGGCGAGACCGGCGCCGGCAAATCCATCATCATCGACGCCGTCAAGCTCGTCCTCGGCGAACGCGCCAACATCGCAGACATCCGCGTTGGCGAAGACCACGCCCTCGTCGAAGCCGTCTTCGTCATGGCAGAAGGGCACAGCGCTTTTCAAACGCTGGACGACCTCGGTCTCGAGCATGACGGACAGACCATCGTGCTCACCCGTCAGATCCGCTCAAATGGCAAAAATATCTGCCGCGTCAATCGTCAGATCGTCACCTTGAGCCAGTTCAAATCCATCTGCGCCCAGCTCATCAGCATCTATGGCCAGCACGATTACGACGAGCTTGGCGATCCCGCCACACGTCTCGCGCTGTTGGACGCCATGGGCGACGCTGCCCATCAGGATCTGCGCGCGCAGGTCGTCACCGCTTACGCTCAGGCGCAGCAGAGCGGCCGCGCCCTCAAGCGCGCTCTGCGCCAGCAGGCCAAGCTTGAGCAGGAGCTCAGCGCCCTCGAGGAACGCGTCGAAGAACTCGCGCCCCTCGAGCTCAAAAAAGGCGAGGAAGAAGAGCTCGCCCAGCGCTACAAGCAGGCTGCCCATTCGCAGGATCTCTACGATGCCGCCTACGCCGCCTCCGGCGCGCTCTACGACGCCCAGGGCAGCGTCCACGAAGTGCTCACCGACGCCCTTGAGCGTCTCAAAGCTGTCGCCCAGTACGACGAGCAGGTTAAAGCCTATGTGCGCGATCTCGAAAGCGTGCGCATCGTCATCGACGATACCGCCCGCGATCTTGAGCATTATCGCGAAGGCATCGATTTTGATCCAGCCACCCTTGAAGCCATGGACGCGCGTCTCGCACAGCTCGCCAAGCTGCGCCGCAAATATCAGATGGACATCGACAGCCTCGTCGACGCGCTCACTGAATGGAAAGAAAAGATCGACCACTTCGCCGACATGGATGCCGACATCGCTGATCTTCGCAAAGCCTACGCCCACGATCGCGCTGAATACACCGCCCTCGCCGAAAAGCTCCACCAAAGCCGCCTTGCTCTCGGGGAAGCGTTCAGCCAGCGCCTCATCGCAGAGCTCGCTGACATGGCCATGGAAGCCGTGCGCTTCGACGTACAGTTCGAGCGTTTCGCCGGCGACGCCTCCGGCACCGACACCTGTCTGTTCATGATCGCGCCAAACCCTGGCATGCCGCTGCGTCCGCTTTACGACATCGCCTCCGGCGGGGAAATGAGCCGCATCATGCTCGCCATCAAAACCATCCTCAGCGGCGCCGGCGGCATCGAAACCCTCATCTTCGACGAGATCGACACCGGCATCGGCGGACTCGTGCTCACCACCGTTGCCGATAAGCTCGAAGCCCTCGGTCAGCACGAGCAGGTCATCTGCGTCACCCACGCGCCAAGCATCGCTGCCCGCGGCGACCGCAATTTCTTCATCGAAAAACAGGCGGTGAACGATCTCACCGAAACCCACGTTGCCTTGCTCGATAGCGAGGACGCGCTCGTTCGCGAGATCGCCCGCATGAGTGGCGGTACCGACCCGTGGCAGCTCGAAGCAGCTGCGCGCCTGCGCGCACAGAAGCATTTTCATTAAAACCACCATCGCTCATCCCTCGGGTGAGCGATTCAGCTTGTCGAAAAAGGTCACCAATCGGCTGCCTTTTTCTCGTCATATCACCC
>URZX01000053.1 GCA_900552455.1 uncultured Peptococcaceae bacterium
CGCCACCGAAGGGGAACGCGTGACCATCACCGTCACGCCTGACGACGCCTATCTGCTGGATGAACTCGTCGTCACCGCTGGTGGCAAAGAAGTAACGCTCACCGCGGGCGGCGACGGCACCTACACCTTCACCATGCCAAGCGTCGATGTGAAAATTTCTGCCACATTCGCCGAAGATCCTGACTGGACGGAACCAGAAGAACCAGTGACAGACGTCAGCGACATCTTCCTTGACGTTACGCCAAACGCCTGGTATAAAGACGCCGTGCAATACGCCTATGCGGGCGGCCTGATGACCGGCGTGAGCGCCAATGAATTTGCGCCAGAAGCAACAACGACGCGCGCCATGATCGTCAGCATGCTCGCCCGTCTGGAGGGCGTAGAGAGCGCAGAAAGCGCAGGCTTTACCGATGTCGCAGCAGATGACTGGTACGCTACCGCCGTCAACTGGGCCGCCAGCGTCGGCGTCGTCAACGGCTTTGACGACGGCACTTTCCAGCCAAACGCCGCCATCACCCGTGAACAACTCGCCGCCATCCTCATGAACTACGCCCAGTATAAAGGTCAGGATGTCTCCGTCAGAGCAACGCTCGACACCTACAACGACGCCACAGCAATTTCCGGCTGGGCGAACGACGTGATGAGTTGGGCAGTGGCAGAAGGCTTGCTCACCGGCGTGACCAACGACCAGCTCCAGCCGCAGGGGAACGCAACCCGCGCCCAGGTGGCGGCGATCTTGCAGCGATTCCTCTCTGAGTAAAGGAAGGCTTGACAGAATCCCGCTTTTTCTGTACCATAAAGGTATAAATAATTGTCGCTACTCGATAGGCGACTCATAAAAGGTCGAGCACAAAATCAGAGCCCTATTCGTGAGAATGGGGCTCCTTTTAAATGACAAACAGCGCCGGGCACGCATCGATGGGATGTGGCTCGGCGCTGTGTTCGTTTGTATCACGTTACTGATGCAGCTTTTTTCGCAGTTCTTTTTTTGGAAGTCGGCTCATGGCAGCGATCTGTTGGCTGCTGTATCCGACGATCTTGCAGCGATTTTTGGCATCCATTCTCTGCTCTTCTTCAAGCATTCCCTGAATGAGATCGGGACGCTCCTGTTCCAAATGCTTCAGATAATCGTCAAATGTTCTCATTATCCATCCGCTCCTTTCGAGCAATATAGTCATTTTTACGAGAGAGCGCAATCTTTATTTCGATCATACCATCTGGAGAGGCGAATGACAAGCAGGCGCTGTGTTTCGTTTGTGTGGGCGGTTTAGTGTCCGCTCAGCAGGCGCTTTAGCAGAAAGGCGCAGAAGAGGGGGTAGGTGGTGATGGCGCCGTCGCGGCCGATGTTGCTTGCGCCGCTGAGCTTGATGCCGCTGGTGATGTCGGGATAGTGGCTGCTTTCGATCAGCGTTTTCAGGGATTTGCTGCGGCCGTCGCGCGCTTTGACTTCGATGGGGATGAGCTTGTCGGTGGTGCGCACGAAAAAATCCTCTTCCAGCGTGGAATCTCCTTTTTTGTAGTAGTAGAGCTGGTAGCCGCTTTTGACGAGCGCTTCGCCGATCATATTTTCGTAGAGGGCGCCTTTATAAACACCGAGGTTTTTGTTTGCGCGCAGATCTTCCTGGGCTTCTTCGTCGAGCATGGCGACGAGGAGTCCGGTGTCGGCAACGTAGATCTTGAATTTGTCGGGATCGTAATTTCCGCGGAGTGGGAGCTCGGGAAAATCCAGACAGTAGCAGAGATTGATCATGCCGGCGTCGTCGAGCCATTCGATGCAGCCACGATAATCGCGGAAGCGCGCGCCGGAGGTGACTCTGGAAATCTGGAATTTCTTGTTGTCGCGCGCCAGCTGCACGGGAATGTGGTTGAACACGTTGAGGATGCGCGTCTGATCCATGCCTTCGGCGTATTTGCGGACGTCTTCTTTGTAGTCGATGATGAGCTGGCGCTGGATGGCGAGGGAGCCTTCAAAGGTGCCGCTTTCGATGTAGGCGCGCACGACGGCTGGCATGCCGCCGAGCACACAGTAATCGAGAAAAAGAGCGTTAAAAACGGAGAGCTCCAGCTCGCTGAAAGGGCGCTCTTCCTGCATGTGGCTGAGAATATCCTGCACGGTGTCCTCGCCATAGCCTTTTGCCCAGAGAAACTCTTCGAAATCGAAGGAGCGCATTTCGTAGTCGGTTTTGTAGCCGACGCTGTTACTCTCGATCCTGCGGTAGTTGATGCCGAGCATGGAGCCGCTGCAAATGACATCGAAGCGACCGTCCAGGGAGAAAAATTTCAGACTCGTGGCGATCTCGGGTAATTCCTGGAGCTCGTCAAAAACAAGGAGTGTGTCGTGCGGCAGAAATTTTTTGGCAGGATCCAGGAGGGAGATGTTTTTGATGATGGCGTCGACGCTGTAGCCGTCTGCGACGATCTGTTTGTAGTTGGGTTCTTCGACAAAGTTGATGGTGATGACGCTTTTATAGTGGCTTTGGCCAAAGTGGAGGATGGATGCGGTTTTGCCAACCTGGCGCGGCCCTTTGACGATGAGGGGCTTTTTGTCCGCTGCTTGTCGCCACTGGATGAGGGCGTCGTCGATCTTTCTTTTGAGATACATGGCACACCTTCTTTCTGTACACCTATTATAGCCCGGTGTGAAGGGAAAATCCAGCGTTCTTGCACAAAACATGAGCGAAAATCTGGCGCTTCTGCACAAAACATGAGCGAAAATCCGGCGGTTCTGCACAAAAGATGAGGGAGAATCTCCGCTGCCCTCCTGCCTTGCCACCAGCGGAGGAATCTGTCATAATAAGCAGGAGGAGGGATGACGATGGCAGAACATTATACTTATCTTGTGCGCTGCGCCGACGGCAGTTTTTACTGTGGCTATTCGCCGGACCCGATCGCACGCACAAAGACGCACAACAACGGCCGCGGCGCCAAGTACACCCGCGCCCGCCGGCCAGTCACCCTCGTTTATACCGAAGCTTTTGCCACGAAGTCGCAGGCACTGAGCCGCGAGTGGCAGATCAAACAGATGAGCCACGCGGCCAAGGCGGCGCTCGCGGCTCAGTATCAGAAGCAAAGAGAGGAAACGCAATGAGTACCTTATTGATGATAGACGGAAACAGCATGGCCAACCGTGCCTTTTACGGGGTGCCGCACTTGACCAACGCCAAGGGTGTGCCGACGAATGCTGTCTACGGTTTTTTGAACACGCTGCAGGCAGCTATTGAGCGTTTCAAGCCCGACGCGCTGTTTGTGGCCTTTGATATTTCGAAGAAGGTGTTCCGCCACGAGCGCTATGCCGACTACAAGGGCACGCGCACCGGTATGCCGGAGGATCTGCTGGTGCAGATGCCGCTGATCAAGGAAGCGCTTTCGTATATGAATATTGAGACCTTCGGCTTGGAGGGCTATGAAGCCGACGACATCATCGGCACGATGAGCGCGCACCAGACGGCGCTGGGCGGCGAGAGCATCATCCTCAGCGGCGACCGCGATCTGTTTCAGCTGGTGGGCGAGCATGTGACGGTCTGCTTCCCGCAGAGCAAGGGCCAGGAGATGGAGATTGTGACGCCGGAGTATCTGGCGGAGCATTACGCGCTGACGCCGGAGCTGGTGATCGAGATGAAGGGGCTGATGGGCGACAAGAGCGACAACATCCCGGGGGTGGCTGGCGTCGGTGAAAAAACGGCGAAGAAGCTCCTGGCGGACTACGGCACGGTGGAAAATCTCTACGCGCATCTGGAGGATCTCAAGGGCAAAAAGCTCTACGACAAGCTCCTGGCGGGCAAGGAGGACGCGCTACTCTCAAAAGAGCTGGCGACGATCAAACGCGATGTGCCGATCGATTTTGAGAAGCTGGATTTCTCCTTTGATGCGCCGGATGTGGCGCGGCTGACGACGTTTTACAAGGAGCTGGGTCTGACGAAGCTGTTGCGCAAGCTGGAGGCGGAATTTGGCACGACGACGCTGGAGGATGTCGCGGCGGAAGCGCCGAGCTACGAGGGCACGGTCTGCGCAGATGTGGACCAGGCGCTGGCGCTGTTGGCGGCGATCACGGAGGAGCGCTGTGTGCTGCTCTGCGAGGTCAACGACGAAAAGCTGCCAACGCGCTTTTCCTGGCGTGTGGGCGGCAAAAATGCGACGGTACAGATCGCCACGCGGCACGACTGGGACCGTATTGTGGATGTGCTGGACAAGCTTTTTGAGCGCGAGCCGTTCGCGGTGTACACCGACGACGCCAAAAAGCTGGCGCATGCGCTGCTGCTTTCCGGCAGCTACACGGAGCAGCTGCGCTTCGATGTGGCGCTGGCGGCGTATCTCCTGCAGCCGGAAGGGGAGCATGAGCTGGAGCGTGTGTACGAAGGGCTGCTCGGCAAATCTCTGCCAGAGGAGGAGCCAGCGCGCATTTTCGCGGCGCTGGAGGCCATCGAGGAGCTGCAGCCGGAGATGAACGCCGGGCTTGTGGAAAGCGGCGCGGCGGGGCTTTACAGCAATGTGGAGCTGCCGCTGGTGTGGATCCTGGCGCAGATGGAGATCGTCGGCGTGAAGGTGGATGTGCCGTATCTGGAAAAGCTGCAGGTGGAATTTGACGAGCGCATCCGCGCCATCGAGAAGGACATCGAGGTGCTGGCAGGCGAGCCGGTGAACCCGAACTCGCCAAAGCAGCTGGGGCACATCCTTTTCGAGGTGCTGGAGCTGCCTGTCGTGAAAAAGACGAAGACGGGTTATTCCACCAGCGCAGAGGTGCTGGAAGCGCTGCGCGACAGCCATCCGATCGTTGGGCGCGTGCTCGACTATCGCCAGCTGGCCAAGCTCAAGAGCACCTATGTCGACGGTCTGCTGAAGCTTGTCGACGCGCACGACCGCGTGCACACCTCGTTTAACCAGACGGTGACGGCAACAGGTCGTCTCTCGAGCACAGCGCCAAATCTGCAGAACATTCCTGTGCGCACCGAAGAGGGCAAGCGCATCCGTCGCGCCTTCATCCCGATCGAAAAGAAAAACCTGCTGATCAGCGCCGACTATTCTCAGATCGAGCTGCGCGTGCTGGCGCATCTTTCCGGCGACGACATGCTCATGCAGTCCTTCGCCAAGGGCGAGGACATCCACCGCCGCACTGCCTCGGAGGTTTTTCACGTGCCGATGGAGGAAGTCACCGCCGAGCAGCGCCGCACCGCCAAGGCCGTCAATTTCGGCATCATCTACGGCCAGACAGACTACGGCCTGTCGCGGGAGCTGGGCATCAGCCGCCGCGAAGCCCAGGCTTACATCGATCTCTATTTCTCGCGCTATCCGCTGGTGCAGACCTTCATCCACGACACCATCGAGCAGGCGCGCGCCCAGGGCTATGTGACGACGATGATGGGCCGCCGCCGTTATATCAAGGACATCAACAGCCGCAACCGCAATCTGCGCCAGTTCGCTGAGCGCACCGCTGTCAATTCGCCGATCCAGGGCACCGCAGCGGACATCATCAAGCTCGCCATGATCCACTGTGACAAGGCCATCGAGGACAACCGCCTCGACGCGAAAATGCTCTTACAGGTTCACGACGAGCTGATCTTCGAGGTTTCCCGCGAGGACGCGCTGGGGCTGAGCCTGGTTGTGCGCAAATGCATGGAGGACGCGCTCAAGCTCAACGTGCCCCTCAAGGTCGATCTCAAGGCCGGCTTCAACTGGCAGGAAATGGAGAAGATCTGATGCCGGAGCTGCCAGAAGTTGAAACCGTCTGTCGCGGTCTGCGGGCGCAGATTTTGGGCCGGCGCATCGAGGGCGTGGAGGTGCGGAACGCCGCCGTCATCCACCAGAACCTTGCGCCGGAGGAGTTTGCTGCGCGCTTGAGGGGGCGCAGCATCTGCGGTGTTGAACGCCGCGGCAAATACATTCTCATCGTTCTCGATCAGGGCTGGCTCGTCTGCCATCTGCGCATGACCGGCAAGCTCCTCGTGCGTGCGCAGGAGGCTGCGCCGGAGCTGCATACGCACGTGGTCTTCGCCCTTGACGGCGGCCTCGCCCTGCATTACAACGACGTGCGCCGTTTCGGCGGATTCACCTGGAGCGACAGCGATCCGCGCGCGCTGGCGCCGCTTTCTGCGCTCGGGCCGGAGCCGCTGGAGGAGGATTTCGACGCAGCCTATCTTTACGCTTCCGCACGCGGACGCAAACGCCCCGTCAAGTCGCACATCCTCGACCAGGGCGTCGTCGCCGGGATCGGCAACATCTACGCCGACGAGATCCTCTTTCGCGCCGGTGTGCGTCCGAAAAAGAGCGCCGCGCGTCTGACGAAAGCAGAGTGCGCCGCCATTGTGCGCGCCACAAAGGAGATCCTCGCCGAGGCCATCTGCGCCGGCGGCAGCACCATCCGCGATTATGTCGACAGCAGCATGCGCGCCGGCAGCTTTCAGCTCGCGCATCAGGTGTATGGCCGCGCGGGGAAACCGTGTTATAGCTGCGGCAGCATTCTCAAAAGCGTCACGGTCGGCGGGCGCTCGAGCGTGTACTGCCCACACTGTCAGAAAAGCTAGGAGGCGCCCAATGATCATCGGACTTACAGGAGGCATCGCCTCAGGAAAAACCCTCGTCAGCGATTATCTCAAAGGGCTCGGCTATCCCGTTGTCGATGCCGATCTGCTCTCGCGCGAGGTCATGGCTCAGCCAGAAACGCTGGCGGCTGTGCGCGCCGCTTTTGGCGACGGCGTTTTCTGCGCCGACGGCAGCCTCGACCGCGCCGCCCTTGCGCGCCGCGTGTTCAGCGATCCCCAGGCGCGGCAAAGGCTCGATACCATCACCCATCCAGCCATAGAAAAACTGGCGCAGGCGCGCTTCGCAGAATACGGCGGGGCGCCGCTCGTCTTTTTCGTCGTGCCGCTGCTTTACGAAAGCGGCATGGACGCCCTCTGCGACCGCGTCTGGCTCGTTCACGCCGACGCAGCGCTGCGGGAAAAGCGCCTGATGGCGCGGGACGCGATCGACGCCGACTACGCCCGCCAGAAGATCGCCGCCCAGATGAGCGAGGAAGAACGCCTCGCCCGCGGGCCGCGCGTGCTCACAAACGACGGCGACAGCGCCCATTTGTATGAGCAGATTCAAACTTTCTTAAAAAATCCGTAAAAAATCTCGAAAAAAGTGTTGACGAAACCGTTTTCATTTCGTATAATAAATCTCGTCGCTGAGGGATGACCGAAGCGGCGAGAATCACCAAGCGGTGGTGGCGGAATTGGCATACGCGCACGTTTGAGGGGCGTGTGAGGCAACTCGTACGGGTTCAAGTCCCGTCCACCGCAGTAAGCAACAGTCGCTATCGACTGTTGCTTTTTTTGTGTGCTTCATATGTTGACAACGTTACGTAAAACAGATACAATCAAACTATTGGAAATAGCTAAACTTTATCCAGCTGTTATCGTCAGAAGACGACTATTAAGGAGGAATTTCTGAAATGGCAAAAGAAACTTTCCAGCGTACTAAACCACACGTAAACATCGGTACCATC
>URZX01000054.1 GCA_900552455.1 uncultured Peptococcaceae bacterium
TTTGAAACAATATTTTTGTTATTTACCCTATCTACTTGACAGGGGGCGGTTCAGAGCGCGCGGCTACCGCGTTTGTAGCTGTCGTGAGTGAAAATATGCCAGAGCGTGTAAGCCAGGAGCGCCAGCTCAACGATGAGCAGCGGAATCAAAAAAGGCAGCAAATCCTGGATGTTCATGCCATCACCGCCTTCAGCTTCGTCAGAATGCGGCGGAAGTCTGCATCCTCCACCAACGCCGCGAACGGATCGGCGAACTGGGCCAACAGCTCCTGGCGCACCGTCGCACGATCGCGCGGCGTGTCGTTGTTTTCCCGAAGCTTTTGCTGCCAGCTGCCAAGCTTGTCGAAATAAGCATCCGCCATAAATGGTTGCAAGTCGTCTGCGCCGAAGAGTGCCGTCATCGCCTGCACGAACTGCTCCAGCTGCGCCAGCGCCCCTTCGCGGTCGCCAAGCGCGCAGAGCATGGCAGCCGCCTGGTAGTTGAACTGTCCCACCGCATTTGGCATCACCTGCGCAAGATCGTACGCCCGAGCCACAGCATCCACTCGCGCCACCGTCTCGCGCACACGCTCCGGCGACGTAGCAGACGTTCGCAAAAGCGCGCCGCTCATCCCGAGCAGTGACTGCAGCGCAAACAGCAACTGCAGTTGCGCAAAGCTGTCCGCTTTCTCGAGATCGCCATGCATCTGATACGCGCTGACGAGCAACCCCTCGCTGCTGTTTGCCAGATGCATCGGGTCCAGCGCATCTTCCAGCGTCGCGATCGCTTCCTCCACCTTACCGATCTGCATCTGTACCATCGTCTCAAAAATGCGCGCATCCCGCGCCAGCTCCCTGTCCGTCGCCTCCACCTGCACATGCTCCAGCAAGCGTTCCGCCTCCGCTAGCACCTGTGGCTGCAAGGCCGCATCCGCCAGCTGGAAATGGTTCACCAGCAGCACGCACATGCGAAATAGGAACGGATGGCACGAGTAATACCGCCGCGTCAGCGCTTGTATCTGCTGCCACACCGCTTCAAACGGCTGCTTGGCAAAATCGCTCGCCAGCTTTTTGTAGATCTCGCCGATCTCTTCCGACGAAATCTGCGGCGTATAGCCAAGGATCTCATCCACCGTCACATCAAAGAACGACGCCAAGAGCGGCAGCGTCGCCACATCCGGCAGCGTCGTGCCATTTTCCCATTTTGAGACCGCACCCTTTGTCACACCGACAAAAGCCGCCAGCGCCTCCTGCGTCACATTCCTTTCGCGCCGTAAGCGCACAAGATTTTCTGAGAGTTTCAATTCATTCATTTCTCTCACCTCCTGTCTCCAGCATACCCTGTTTCCCCACCATTCATCAATGGAGCGCCGCGCGACATTTTCACCGCTAAGTTGAAAGCAGGGAAACATTGTCTCCATTGTACCATGCCGGCGCCTGATTCTTCCAAAAATAATCTCATGCTTTTCTATTGACAAGAGCTGGGACTCCGTGCTATTTTCTATATAGACCGACGGTTTGTAAAGAGGTGCACCCATGGCTAGAAATAAATATCCTGAAGAAACGGTCAAACGCATTCTTGATGCTGCCACGCAGCTCTTCATCGAAAAAGGCTACGAGGCAACATCACTGGCAGACATCATTGCCGACACCCATCTCTCGAAGGGCGCGATCTACCATCATTTTGCATCTAAAGAAGAAATATTTGCAGCGATTTTTCAGCGCATCAGCCAGGAAAACACCGAAGCGCTGGCGCGCATTCGCGACAACACAGCGATGAGCGGCCGTGAAAAGCTGCGCCGCATCTTCAAAGCGGCGCTATCCGGCCACAATCAGAGCCTGATGCTGACGGTAACGCCAAATCTGCTGGAAAATCCGCGCTTTCTCGCGATGCAGATTCACCAGATCTATCAGATTGTCGCCCCGGCCTTTATTGAACCGATCCTGCGCCAGGGCACAGAAGACGGCACGCTCCATGTGGAAGATCCTGCTACCATGGCCGAAGCGATCATGGTTCTCTCCAACGTCTGGCTCAATCCGCTCGTCAGCCAGCCGGACGCGGCCACCATGCGCCGACGCTGCGAAACCTTCAATACGCTGCTGGAAAGCATCGGCATTGAACCGCTGCTCGACGACGAGATGATCGCCAGCTATGTCGCGCATTGCCCAACTTCTGCCAAATGATCGTGCGTCACTGCTCTAACTTGAGCAGTTTTCTGGCTCAACAACAAAGCGATCTCCAGATATACCGCGCACTGTTCGATATCTAGCGATTGACCCTGTATAACTGCTCTAGATTGAGCAGTTTTCTTCAGCCACATTATAGACCGACGGTCGGTTTTTTATCAAATTTTTATCACCCCATATCATTGAGGAGGATTTCCCATGACATCCACACCACCCCTTTTCCAACGCGATTTCACCCTCGTCGTCATCGGACAGATCATCTCTCTTTTTGGCAACGCTATACTTCGTTTTGCTCTCCCTCTCTATCTGCTGCGCATCACCGGATCGCCGGCGCTCTTCGGCATCGTCACAGCCTGCTCCTTTGCGCCAATGGTCGTGCTCTCGCTCGTCGGCGGCGTTTTGGCAGATCGTGTCAACAAACGCGACATCATGGTCGTGCTGGATTTCTCCACCGCTGCGCTCATCGCTATCTTCACGCTGCTCCTTGATCGTGCGCCGCTAGTGCCGCTTTTCATCATCGTGCTGATGCTTCTCTACGGCATTTCCGGCACCTATCAACCAGCTGTGCAGGCGAGCATTCCGCTGCTCGTTCATCCCGAACGGCTCATCGCAGCCAACGCAGTGATCAATCAAGTCAACACCCTTTCGAATCTGCTCGGCCCTGTGCTCGGCGGCGTGCTCTTCAGCCTATGGGGTATTCTGCCAATTCTCATGCTGAGCGTCGTTTGTTTTTTCATTTCTGCTGTCATGGAATGTTTCATTCATATTCCGCACACACCACAGCCACGCAAAGCTGGTATCTTTGCAGTCGCTCGCAATGATCTATCCAGCTGCTATCACTTTGTGCGCGAGGAACGCCCTGTCTTTTTCTCAGTTGTTGGCATAGTCGCCTTTTTCAATCTTGTGCTCACAGCCGTGATGATCGTTGAATCCCCGATTTTGATCACGCAAACGCTGACGCTTTCAGATACGCTCTATGGATTAACGCAGGGCATCCAAGCGCTCGGCGGTCTGTGTGGCGGCGTACTCGCATCTATTTTTGCCACACTTCTTTCAGAGCGCTACGCTCACCGCTGGCTCATGCTCTGCACGCTCTCCGTCGCCGGAATGGGACTTGCACTCAGCTTTTCTTTGCCCACTCTCGTAAGCTACTGCATCATCACCGGAATGAGTTTTCTCGTTATGCTGGGCTCTACACTGTTCATGGTGCAGATTTACACCATCATACAGACTCAAACGCCGCCTCATCTTGTCGGCAAAGTCATGGCTGCACTCATCGCCTTCGCGCTCTGTGGTCAACCAATCGGCCAGGCGCTTTACGGCGTATTATTTGATCACTTCAGCACTGCGCCGCAAATCGTACTGCTCGCCGCCAGCCTCGCTGCATTTATCATCACCTGCTACGCCCACGCCATTTTCAAACGATTTGAGCGATAGATTTCATCCATCGCCAGAAACTGCAACCTATACAAAAAATCTACACATTTGCCACACGCTTGAAAAATCCCTTATCCTATTAAGAGCACTTCCGCCTTTACATTCACCTAGCAAAGGACTATACTATGGGCAAGAAAAAGCGTCCAGACGTAGGGAGGTCGTTACTATTGGCATCGAAATTATTCAAGCGCTCTTTTGTGATGATCTGGATCATCAACTTTCTACTGTATCTGAGCTACATGATGATCAATCCATCTTTACCAATTTATTTCCAATCCATTGGCGTCAATGGCGCACTGGCTGGCATTTGTGTAAGCATGTTCATGCTGGGTTCGATTCTCGTGCGCCCCATCGCCGGCAGCATTTTGGATCGCTTTGGCAGACGCACGGTGTTTTTTGTCAGCACCCTGCTTTTGGCAGCGATCATTTTCAGCTATTCTTTTATCGCCGCATCCATCGTCATGCTTCTGGTGCTGCGCGTCATACACGGTTTTGATTGGGGATTCGCGTCAACATCGACCAACACCTTGGCAACGGATACCATTCCACGGCACATCGTCGGCAAAGGCATCGCGATTTTTTCCATCTCTATGTCTTTCGCCACCGCTGGCGCCCCAACGCTGGCTGTAAATTTGATGGATCGCATTGGCTTTTCCGGGATGATGCGCGTCAGCGCCGCGTTTGTCGTGGTTGCATTGGTGATCGCTTTCTTTTACCCATTTCATGAGCACAAAAATCAGCCGCTTCGTCCAGTGAGCCCGCATCGCCATCACTTCAACAAAGATGCGCTCTTCGAACGCTCGGCGCTGTTGCCAGCGGTGATCATCTGCTGCGTATCCATGACAATGACCGCGGTCATCACCTATGTACCTGCTTACGCGCGATCCATCGGGCTCGGAAATGCCGGCGGTTTCTTTCTGTTTTACGCCATCGGTCTGATCAGCGTCCGTCTGATAATTGGTTCGCTCGTCGATCATTTTGGCGTCACCGTGGCCACTTTGCCGACTTTCATCTGCCTGATCCTTGCACTGATCCTCCTGGCGCACAGCACCACCATCATGCTGCTCTTCGTCAGCGGCTTTCTCTACGGCGCCGGCTATGGCGGCGCACAAAGCACGCTGCAAAGCCTGGCAGTGATGAACGCATCGAGCGATCACTTCGGCGCAGCCAACGGAACCTTTTTCATCGGTTTCGATCTCGGCTATGGGCTCGGCGCTTTGCTCGCAGGCATTCTCAGCGACCTCATCGGCTACGCGGATACCTATCTCGCTCTGACGCTTTTTATCCTCGCTGCCGCCGTGCTTGTTTTGAAATTTCATCCCCACAAAAATGTCCTCAATCACTAAATGCACACGATATTTTCAACCAAAACAGACAAGGGGGACAATCTGAACGATACAGATTGTCCCCC
>URZX01000055.1 GCA_900552455.1 uncultured Peptococcaceae bacterium
AGTGTAGGCTCGATTTTTGTTATTTCGAGTATCTACTCTATGGGGAGCATATCAAGACACATGGAGGCTTTTTTCCTGTCGTTATTCTTCGGGAGTCTGCGCAGCTTCTCGCTGATGCGCGTCCACGTAAGCCTGCAGCGCGTGCTCGACGGCGGCATTCAATGTTTCATCCTGTTGCGCGGCGAGCAGCGAGATCGCTCTGTGCAGTTTTGGATCGATGCGCACGTTAAACTGGCCCTTGTAGGCTTTCGCCGGACGGCGGCCAACATTTTCGCAGAAAGCCAGATAATGATCCACGGCATCGTGGAATGCGCGCTCGACGCCGTGGACATCGGCACATTCGAAGGTCACGGCATCGACAATGCCCTCTACTTTTCCACTGAGCAATTGCGTATGTACATCGTAAGTGACTTTTGTTACATACCCTTTATATTCCAGAATGTTTTTACCCACAAATGCTCCCTCCTCATCTGTAACTGTATATGGGTATTTAGTGTAAAAAAAATCAACATTTAATTAGTATATTTTTAGATTAGTCGAAAATTTGGTGATTGTCAAGCCATCGCCCGGCGTTTTTGTCGGATTGTCACGACTCGACTGACGATGATCTTTGCCTTTCAGGGCAAAGGCGCAGCGCAGCGTGATGCCGCTGCGCTGCGGTTGTTCGTATGCGCTACAGAACGTCAATAGCCGACATAATCTGGCCACGAAATTGGCGTGAGCTCGTCGACATTAAACGGCACAAATTCCATTTCCGGTGTGATCGCGCCGATCTCACCATTCTGTTTGGTGATGACCCAATGGTTGACAGAATAGCTCAGATCGTAGACGCCAAGCGGTTCATCTGTGACGACGCTGTCCACGTAGAGCCTGTTGGAACGGATGAGCAGCGTCCAGGGACCGTCGTATTGCGGCTCGGCGTAATAAATCGTGCCGCCGTCAATATAATACGGCGCGTCGCAGCCACTCGCAAATTCGTAAACCAGGCGCTCGCCATTGTCGCTGAAAACGGCGTAGACATTGCGCAAGGTCTCGTCGCCGCCCATGCCAACCTGCAGATAGGTGGTATCGCCGATGACTTTTTGCGAAACGATCTCGTCAATATCGTTGCTCTCATATGGCGCGTTCACAGCGAGCAGCGTTGTTTCTCCGTCGCTTTCGCGCACAACGCCTTCATCTGTCACGCGGTAGGTTGTGTCGTAATCAGCGGCCGGGAAGATATTCACTGTGCGTGTGTCGCCGTTCCATTGAATGCTGCCGGTAAGGCTTGCAAAATCGCGTGCTGGCAGATAGGTGCGGCCCTGTTTCAGCATTGGCACGCAGGCCAGTTCCTGCGCGTCGCCATTCGCTGTGACATCGCGGCTGCCGATCGCAAGCTCTACATCCAGCCCGTCGCCGGTGATGCGAATGCTGCCGTCCGGCTGCCAGTCGGTCTCGTAGCCGAGATAGCTATTCACCATGCGCAGCGGGATCATCACGCGGTCGTTTTCGTTGATGTACGGCTCGCCGATCTGTTCATCGGTGATCACCTTATCGCCATTGATGCGCAGCGTAACGGCGTCACTCGTGAAATAATCCGGATAAACAGCGAGGAAATTTTCCATGCCGATGTCCCAGAATTCCTGCGAATCGATCGTGCCGTCGTTAAAATCCTGCCAGGCCTGTGCGACGTTGTCATAAGGATCGCCTTCTACGGCCAAAGCTGGCACGGCAACAAGTGTGCTCAGCGTAAATGCTGCCAGCAGTGCGCCAGCTGTGCGTTTTTTCTTTTTCAACATGATCATAACCTCCTTAGATATTCTATGCTGTTCATTTTACGAAGCTGTTCCTTCCTGCATTTGCTCCCATCCTTCAAGCGTTGCCGATGGATCGTCGCGCTCGTAGGTGAGTTTTTCGTAGAGAAATACAGGCGATTCGATCGATCCCTCGATGTAACTCATATAATTGCCATACGGCGAATACATTTCCCGCTGACATTTCTCAAAGCTGAAGCCGCTCTGCCAGACTTCCGGCTCCTTGGCGTCGGCGAAAAGATTCAGCGAGTTCACCGCTGTGTAGCTGTCGTTGAAAATGCGGTCGGGGTCGCCGTCCCAGTTTTCCGATTCGTCGAAGATGATGTTGGCGATCTTCCACTCGTCCTCCACCTTCTGCAGCAGATAGCCCTCGCGCACAGCGTCTTCATACACCCTGCCATCGAACGCCAGATACGGCGCTTCCTCATCGGACGGCGCGACCACTTCGGCGTGGCGGGTGAGCACCACTTTGCAGAGGTCACCGCTAATCCGGTAGAGATCATACGTGTAGTGAAAATCCCCTTCGCCGACGGTTTCGCCATCACCGGCGCAGGCAAACATTTGGTAAAGCGTACGGGCGTTGGCTTCTTCGTAGATGCCATCCTCAGTGAAATGCGCGCGGTCGAAAAGTCGCCAGCTGCCGGAAGCGAGCGAGGAAAAATACGTGCGGTGGTAGTCCTCCAGCAGCGTCTGAGTCTGAGCAAAATCAGCGTGGTGAAAGATCGTGTTCCTGAGATTCAGCCAGAGGGGCTTTTCCGTGTCGATGGTGATGGCATCCGGCGCAAAGGCGCTGCGGGCGTTGTCCCCGCCAAGGATCTCAAAGGAGCCATCCGCCTGCTCAAACTGGGGAATATTTTCTGCGATCATCGCGTGCTGCATCTCCACCACCGACCAGGTAGACTCCACCGACATCATTGGAGCAGGAACCAACAGAGCCAGAAAACAGAGCACACTCACCAGCTTTTTCATGACTGCATCCCTTCTTTATATTTTTGAAAATCCTCCAGCGTGTTTTCTGGAGCACCAGCGTATTCATTCCAGAATTGTCGGATCGCCGGTCCGTTCTCCCAGCAATACAGAAAGCGATCGTAATCAAATTGTGGCGCGTTCAGATCGCCGATGATAAAATCGGAGTAATTGCCAAACGGAGAATAATCTTCTGTTGGGCAACTTTCAAAGGTAAATCCATTCTTCCAGGTTTCTGCACCATCCGCTTTAGCGAACATCAGGAATTTATTAAGTTTTGTTCTCTGCGTGTCCATCGCCTCATTTGAACTGGCGTCCAGATCTCCTCTGTTGCCAAACATGATATTCGCAATTTTCCACTCACCGTCATGTTTTTGCAACAGGTAGGCTTCCGGAATATCATTTTCCAGATTGGCAGACTGTATCACGCCATCAACAGGCTCCGAGCTGCTCAGCTCGGCGAAACGCGTGATGACCACCTGCGCGTAATCGCCATCGATGCGTAATTTATTGATCTCGTAACGAAAATATTCTTCGCTCGTTCCAACGCCCACATCCTGCCAGTAGAAAATCTGGTAAAGGTTGCGCGCGTTCGCTTCTTTATAGATGCCGTCGCTCGTAAAATCGCTGCGCGGCATCAATTTCCAATAGCCAGACGCCATCGAGGAAAGATAATAACGATTGATACTCTCCACAACTTCTTTAACAGCCTCTGCATCTTCGCGGTGGAAGATGGTATTGATCAGATTAGAGATGATTCCGGTATTATTGGTAACAATGACTTCAATCTTATCCTTCGCAAGTTCGTGAAATGGCTTCATATGCGTTTTGTCTGTGCCCATGACGAAAAATCCATCTCCATTCATACTGCGCTCCGGCAGCGTTTTCGCAAGCTCCGCGCAACGCTCCTGACGACGAATGTTTTCTGTCCAATCCGCCTCCTCCGCGCCAAACGCGGCAGCAGGAACGAGCAGCAGCGCCAGGCATAGCACGCTGATCACACGCCTCAACATTTCACTCATCTCCCTTCGCTGAAAACTTTCCGTTCATTGATTTCTATTTTGACCTTACCACGCTTTCGCTGACAAATCAAGAGTATTCAGAATAATTAATGGTTTGTATCGCAAAGATTTAGAATTTCTTCACTTTCTTCATTTTTTCTTCATTTTCTCCTGTCAAGGTTTTCGAGAAAAATTAAGAAATAATTAGGAATTCCTTCATCTTTTATTTATAAATGATGCGGCGCACTCTGCTAGACTGTATAATAGATGAAGAAGAAACAAAAGGAGGATGACGACATGGCTGACAAAATTCTGGTGGTGGACGACGAGAAGGAAATTGTGGATCTGGTCTCACTTTATCTCAAAAATGAAGGCTACGAGGTGGCGGCATTTTACAGCGGTGTGGAGGCACTGGCTCATGTGAAGCACGAGCGCTTCGATCTGGCGATCCTCGACATCATGATGCCGGAGGTTGACGGACTCTCCCTCTGTCAGGCGATCCGCCAGCGCTATCAGTATCCGATCATCATGCTCACAGCGAAAGGCGAAACGATGGACAAGGTGACGGGGCTGACCCTCGGCGCCGACGACTATATGACAAAGCCTTTCCTGCCGCTGGAGCTGGTGGCGCGCGTGAAAGCGCAGCTGCGCCGCTACAAGACCTACAACCAGATGCAGGAGCCGGAAGATCCGGAGGGGCTGATCATCTACGGTGGTCTGGTGCTGGATGTGGAAAGCCACGAATGCACACTGAATGATATGCTCCCCATAGAGTAGATACTCGAAATAACAAAAATCGAGCCTACACT
>URZX01000056.1 GCA_900552455.1 uncultured Peptococcaceae bacterium
AAATGAGTGCAGACCGGCGGGAAACCGCCGGTTTTTTCTGTTCACAAGCGCGCAGCCATTTGTTATAATGAACAATAGCAAGGCGGCAGAGCCATCTGCTGCGGAAGGGAGGGCTTCATCATGAACACACGCTGCCAGTATTGCGGCAAGGAGATCGCAGACGGCGAGGATTTTTGCAGCGACAGCTGTGCATCGGCGTATCGCACAGCGACAGGCACAAAGCTGAGCGATCTGAAATGGCTGCTCATCGGCATTGCCGTCAGTTTGTTCGTCATCCTCTGGGGACCGATCACGCGCAATGAGCAGATGGTTGGCGTCGGTGTGGCGCTCCTTGGATTTGTCGTTGCGAAATGGCCGCTGGCGACGCCGGAAACTGTGCGCAAAGTCGGCTATGTGGCTTCTCACGAGATCTGCCGCGCCATCGGCGTCACCGTCATTCCGCTGGGGCTGACGACAACGTTTTTCATGTAAAATAACAATTGCCGCATGCTTGAACATCGTCAAACATGCGGCGATTTTTCATTGTGCAGAAGCCTCTTCGAGACAGCGGGCGACAGCATCGCGCAGCGCGTCGCGAGTGATCGTCGCGCCGGACGTGGCGTCGACGTCGTATGTCTGGCCATCGATCATAGACGGGATCATCGTCTCGATGGCGACGCCGCCGCGGTCGGGCGTTTCGTTGTGGCTGTCGGCGTCGATCGCTGAGATGTGACCGTCTGAGATCGTCACGCTGACAGAAAAGCTGCCGTTGTAGCCGTCAGCCTGTGCAGTGTAGGTGCCGTCGCGCCAACTGCCAGGCTCGGCGATCGTGTAGGATTTTTCCTCCTGGCCGCTGCAGCCGGCGAAGACCGGCACCAACAGGAAAGCCAGCAGAGCGGAGAGCAGAATTTTCATGAGAACTCCTTTCATTATAAAACGCAGCCGGATCGTTGGTTTCATTGTAGCGCGCCGGTTTGCCTGTGTAAACAAAAACTTTGCCCCTCGCGCGAATTGACGCTCGCAGCGGGAGGTGGTACTCTTTTACCATGAGATCAAAACGAGGTGACAATCATGCAACAACCGGAGATCACAGATATCATCAGCCGCCGCAAGAGCGTGCGCACGTATGACGGTCGTCCGCTCTCGCCGGAGGATCGTGCCTATGTGCAGGCGCTGATGGAGGAAGTAACCAATCCTTTCGACGTGCGCGTGCGCCTGCATTTGCTCGATGCCGCAGAAAGCCATGAAAAACTCAGCACTTACGGCATCATCCGCGATGCGCGCACCTATATCGGCGCCGATTGTGCGTGGAGCGAATTTGCCCCGCTGGCACTGGGCTATCAGCTGGAAAGTCTCGTGCTCGGGCTGACTGCGCGCAACATCGCAAGCGTTTGGCTTGGCGGCACCTTCAAGCGCGCTGGCTTTGCCAAAGCCATGCACATTCCCGGCAGTGCCTGGTTCCCAGTCGTGCTGCCGATCGGCTACGCTGCCGCGCGTCCGTCGACCGCTGAGCGCGCCATGCGCCGACTGACCAAAGCCGATGAGCGCGAGCTCTGGCGCGATCTTTTCATCGAGGACAGCTTCCAGGTGCAGCTTTCGGAAGAAGTCGCCGGCGCCTATGCGCTGCCGCTGGAAATGCTGCGACTCGCGCCGTCAGCGGCCAACGGACAGCCGTGGCGCGTTGTTAAATGCGGCGATCATTTCCATTTCTACGAAACCCACAAAGCCAGCCTCGGTCAGGAGCAGGTGCGGCTGCGTCAGATCGATCTCGGCATCGGCATCTGCCACTTCCATCTCACCGCCCAGGCCCTCGGCCTGCGCGGACATTTCGCCCACGCGCCGCTTTCCGGCGTGCGCATTCCAGAAGACACCTTCTACCACATCAGCTGGGTGGCAGAATAGATCAAACAGAACAAAGAGAGGACAGAGAGCATGAACATCAAAACCATCACCTTCAGCCCAACCGGTGGCACAAAAGCAGTCGCTGATATTCTCGCGCGCACACTTGATCCAGATCCGTTCGACATCGATCTGACAGATCGTTTCGCCGATCACGAGCAGGTCGCGCTCGCCGCTGATGACCTTGTCGTCATCGCCATGCCTTGTTTTTGCGGCCGCGTTCCCGTGCTCGCCGCTGAGCGCTTCGCGCACATCCGCGGAAATGGCGCACGCGCCGTCATCGTCGCCGTTTATGGCAACCGCGATTTCGATGATGAGCTTGTCGAGCTCGCCGATCTTGCCGTAGCTGGCGGATTTCGCGTCGTCGCCGCCGTCAGCGCCCTCGCCGAGCATTCCATCGTGCGCGAGTACGCCTCTGGTCGTCCAGACGAAGCCGACGTCGCCGCTCTGCGCAGCATTGCCGAACGCATTGCAGAAAAATGCGCGCGCAACGACGACAGCGTGCCAGATGTTCCCGGCAACCGTCCGTACAAGGAAGGACCATGCGGTGGCAACGTGCCGCAGGCCTCCAGCGATTGCGTGCACTGCGGCGAATGCGCCGAAGCCTGCCCCAACGGCGCCATCGATCCAGAGCATATCGAGACCGCCGATCCCGACCGCTGCATTTCCTGCATGCGCTGCATCGCCATCTGTCCCGTCGGCGCGCGTGCCATCGATCCAGCCAAACAGCAAGGCATCGCCGAGCATCTGCGCGACATCTGCAGCGTTCGCAAAGAACCAGCCCTGTATCTCTAAAGCCATCGCAAGGATAAAAGAATCCAATACTAAGGCCATCCGTCTGGATGGCCATTTTTCGCTCAACCACGCCGTTTGGGGCCAAACGCAGTATTTTCAGAAAAGTTTGACCTGCGCCATAAATAGCGGTATACTAATACCGTAACAAAAAGCGCCCGCCTTCCATCTTGCTGCCAGGAAGACAGGCCGCGACCAAACGCCTGCACCGGCTCTATGCAAAGCAAGGGCACCCGCAGACGACAAACAGCCCCCGTTCAATGATATGCTCCCCATAGAGTAGATACTCGAAATAACAAAAATCGAGCCTACAC
>URZX01000057.1 GCA_900552455.1 uncultured Peptococcaceae bacterium
TGAGAAAACCCTATTTTGGCTAGATGCCAAAATAGGGTTTATCTACAGTCTGACAGCCCCAAAAAATCGGGGCTGCTATTTATTTGTGCCGCACCGGGATCAGGATCTCGGTGATGCTGTCTGCCATGGATTTCGCGACAGCATCATTGAGCCCTGTTTCGTAAGCGTAGCCGTATAATTCCAGATTTTCCCGCGTGGCAAAGGCGAGGATTTCCTGATAACGCGCAGGCAGCTCTGACCAATCTCCCTGGTGATACGCGCGGAGATAAGTGCCTGCCGGCTATGCGTGCAATCCCTCCTGCTGATGGACCACTGGCAGCGCCACCGTCACCGCTGTGTAATCGTCGAAGCGCCCCTCGTAAAGCACCGCGACCGGCAGCATCGCGCCGTAAGCTGCGTCGTACAGGCGCTTCACATTTTGCGTCCGCACCAGCTGCAACTGGCAATTTTACGAACACCTCGGCCTCACCCGCCGCGCCGAGCGCTCGCAAACGCTGAACATCGACGGCGATCGCGTCGAAATGACCTTTTTCATCTACGACTACCAGCTTTGAGCATTTTCTGCTATAATAAGAGCGCTTTTATGAAAGGAAGTGCTCTTATGCCTGATCACGATTATCTCAAAACCGTCACCATCGGCGCGCCGGAAACGCCAAAAGACACAATCGTCCTCTGCGATTATGATCCACACTGGCCCGCGCTTTACGCGCAGGAACGCGCCAAGATCGCGCGCGCCCTCGCGGGACAATCGGTGCGCATTGAACATGTCGGCTCCACCTCTGTGCCTGGGCTCTGCGCCAAGCCGATCATCGATATCCTCCTGCTCGTCGATGACGCCGCGAGCGAAGACCGCTACGCGCCAGCGCTCGAAGCAGCTGGCTACACGCTGCGCGTGCGCGAACCAGATTGGTATGAGCACCGCATGTTCAAAGGCCAGTCGCCCGCTGTCAACCTCCATGTGTTCAGTCAGGGCTGCGACGAAGCACAGCGCATGCTGGCCTTCCGCGACCATCTGCGCAGCTATGCCGCTGACCGCGAACGCTACGCCGCAGAAAAGCGCCGGCTCGCCGCGCAGAAATGGACCTACGTTCAGGATTACGCCGACGCCAAGACAGCCGTCGTGCAGGAGCTCCTGGCGCGCATTTCCGCTCTGCCACCAACTTCCATACAATAAATCCCAAACGCTGGCGAATCATTCGCCAGCGTTTTCTTCTGTCCGCAAAGCCGCGCTGCGCCGCCCTTCCTGCCGATGTTATTTTACGTTGCTTGCCATTCGCACCGGCTTTTCGTATACTGAACACAGTTCCGGAGCACAAATATTCGCAAGGAGTTGAATCCCATTGCTCAGTGACAACATCCAAAAATACCGCAAGCAAAAAGGCTGGAGCCAGGAAGAGCTCGCTGTGCGGCTGAACGTCGTGCGCCAGACGATCTCGAAATGGGAGCGCGGCACCTCAGTGCCCGATGCGGATATGCTGATCCAGCTTTCCGATCTGCTCGGCGTTTCCGTGAGCACGCTCTTGGGCATCGAAGAAAAAAACTGGCGCGCCGACGCGCTGGCAGAAGAGCTCGCTGCACTCAACGCCGAGCTCGCCAGCCGCAAGCGCCACAGCGCGCTCTTAAAAGAAGCAGCGAACAAGCGCAATCTCATCCTCTTTCTCTGTTTCGCGGCGCTCTTTATCGCCCTCGCCGTGCAGCAGCCGATCGTTTCCCTCGTGCTCGTCGGCGGCTGTGCGCTCGCAGCAGTGATCATTCTCTATCGCAATCTGGCGCTCCTCACCAGCGTTTCCACCGACGATCTGCGGCTCGGCGTGCTGCGATTGACAACGCTCGTCAACATCGGCATCATTCTCGTGGCCATGGTGATCGGGCTCTTATCCGCCACCGGAGTGCTCGTATTTTCCGAGCGCTCAGAACGGCTCACGGCCATGTGCTTCATCACCGTCCTAATGATCTTTTTTGGCCTCGTGTCGCCACGTCTGCCTTTCCAACGCCACACCGGCCTGCGTCTGCCCTGGACCGTACGCGATGAAGACACCTGGAACGTCGCCCACCGCATCCTCGGCATCATTTCGCTGCCACTGGCGCTGCTGTACGTCGCTGCCAGCCTCACCCTCGACGATTTCGAGACCGTCAGCATCGCCGCCATGGCGCTCTGGGTCGGACTTCCCGGCGTGCTTTCCTACATTTATTATTGGAAGAAATACCACGGCAGATTATGAAAAAGCAAAGAGCCGTTTGCTGGGATTGAACCGCCCCCTGTCAAGTAGATAGGGTAAATAACAAAAATATTGTTTCAAAC